>NZ_CAKLBV010000034.1 GCF_920984675.1 Methylobacterium sp. Leaf118 | reverse complement strand
AGCGGACGCTGGCGCGGGCGCGGGCCGTCTCGGGCGGCCTGCGGCGGCGCGCCTGCCCGGCCGCGCCGGTGGCCGAGCGGATCGTCGGGGCCCTCCGCCGCCTGCCGGACGGGGAGGCCCTGCGCTGGGAGATCGCGCTTCCCGCCTCCCTCGCCTTCCCCGGCGACGAAGGCGACCTGACCGAGATCCTCGGCAACCTCCTCGACAATGCCCGCAAATGGGCCCACCGCCGCATCGTCGTCTCGGGCGGCGCCGAGGGGGAGGCGGCCTGCCTCGTGGTGGAGGATGACGGACCCGGCATGAGCGAGGGGGCCATCGCCGGCATCGCCCGCGGCCGGCGCTGGGACGAGAGCCGGCCCGGCACCGGCTTCGGCATCGCCATCGCCCGCGACCTCGTCGAGGCGACGGGCGCCGAGATGCGCCTCGGCCGCTCGGACCTCGGCGGCCTGCGCGTCGTCCTGCATTGGGCCATGCCCTGACGGCATAACCGTCCGCCTTTCTCCGCATATCGGGCGCGTTCCGATGCATCCGGCGCCGGGCTGTGTGCGCCAGCGCATCCGTGGGCCTGCATCCAGCGGGTAGACCCACGCCGATGAAGCGTGAGGGTTCGGGGGCCATGGCCTCGAAAGTTCTACTGGTATTGACGGTCCTCCTCCTGTTCGTGGACGGGCACGCGGCGCGATTGCGGGAAGTGCGCAATCCAGATGCCGAGGGCAGCGCGAGCAAGCGCGCGGCCCTCTTCCTCAAGCGCACCGAGGCCTGAGCGCCGAGGCAGCGCAAGGCCGCCCTTGGCCTACCCTTGGCCTACCCTTGGCCCGCCCTTGGCCCGCCCGAGGCATCGGCGCAGGCGTGGCCCCACCCGACACGTTGACCGCCCGACCCGCCGGCCCCAAAGAGGACGCGACGGAACGACCGGACGCGTCACGCAAAGCGGCGCGGCGGGCGTTCCCCGAGGGGCCACTATAGGGATCATGCGCGAACGCCCGCCACGATCGGTGTACGGCCGCGCGATCATCGGGGTGATCGCGCTCTACGCGCTCGTCCTGCACGCCTTCCTCGGCGCCCTCGCCCCCGTGATGCCGGTCTCGGCCGGCAGCGAGATCTGCACCCAGCACGCGGCGGCCGAGGCGCCCGACGAGGGCACCGGCTGCCGGCATCACGCCTGTTGCACCCAGGTGCAGGGGATCCAGGCCGGCCCGCCCCCCGAGACCCCCTTCGCCGCGCTGGCGTGGCCACTCGTGGTGACCTCCGTGACCTGGCGGCCGGACCCCGCCGCCCGCGCCCGCGCCCCGCCCGACCAGGGGACGAGCCCGCGAGGTCCGCCCGCCGCCTGAGCGATCCCTTCCCGATCCCTCAGGCCCGGACCGTTTCCCCATGCCATCTCCGCCCCAGGGCGCCGCCGCGGTGACCGCGCGTGCGCCCGTGCTGCTGCGCGAGGCCGTCTACCGCGCCGTCTGGCGCTGGCACTTCTATGCCGGCCTCCTCTGCCTGCCCTTCCTGATCCTGCTCTCGGCGACGGGGGCGCTCTACCTGTTCAAGGCCGAGATCGACGGGACCGTCTTCGCCCACCGCACCGTCGTGGCGCCGTCCTCCGGCGGTTCGTTCGGACCCGACCGCCTCGTCTTCAACGCGATGCAGGCGGTGCCCGAGGGCGCGCCGCTCTCCTATATCGAGCCGGCCCGGGCGACCGGCTCGGCCCTCGTCACGATGCGCGTGGACGAGAACCGGACCCTCGTCTTCCTCGATCCCTATCGGGGCGACGTGCTCGACGTGGTGCCGGCGGCGGAGGAATTTTTCGGTGTGGTGCGGCGGCTGCACAGCCTCACCCTGTTCGGGCCGGCGGCGAATCTCGTCGTCGAGATCGTCGCGGGCTTTGCCGTCATCCTCGTGGTGACCGGCGCCTATCTCTGGTGGCCGCGCAGCCGGACGGGCGGCCTCCTCTCGGTGCGGGAGACGCCCCGCCGCCGGGTCTGGTGGCGCGACCTGCACGCTGTGACCGGGCTCTTCGCCGGGTCGGGCCTGCTCTTCCTCGCGCTCACCGGCCTGCCCTGGTCGGGCTGGTGGGGGCAGGAAATGCGGGCCTGGTCGAACGCCGCCGGGCTCGGCCAGCCGCGCCAGCTCTGGGCCGACCGCCCGGTCTCCACGCTGCCGATGCGGGCCGTGCTCAACGAGCCCGGCTGGACGATGCAGGACGCGCCGGTCCCCCGCTCCACGCCCAGCCCCGCGCCCGCCATCGGCCTCGACCGGGCGGTGGCGAACCTGAAGGCGATGGGGATGCCGGCGGGGTTCGAGCTGGCGCTTCCGGTGGGCGAGGCCGGCGTCTACGCGGCCTCCGCCTATCCCCGCACCGTCACAGGGCAGCGCATGGTCTCCCTCGACCAGTATACGGGCCGGCCCCTCGTCGACGTGCACTTCTCGGACATCGGCCCGGTGGGGCAGGCGATCCAGTTCGGGATCGGCCTGCACAAGGGCGAGGTCTGGGGCCGGGCGAACCAGTTCGCCATGCTGGCTTTCTGCCTCGCCACGATCCTGCTCGCGGTCAGCGCCGGCGTGATGTGGTGGAAGCGACGCCCCTCCGGTCGCCTCGGCGTGCCGCCGCTGCCGCGCGACCGTCGGGTGATGGCCGGCGTCACCGGTCTGGTGCTCGGCCTCGGCGCCCTGTTCCCGCTGACCGGCCTCGCGATCCTCGCCTTGATCGGCCTCGATCTCAGCGCGCGGGCCCTGATCCGCCACCGCCCCCTGCATCCGGCCGCGCAGACCTGATTCCGCCGCGGGCGCCCCCGCCCGCGCGCCTCGCCCGGCCGCTCCGCCGCCGCCCCTTCTTTCCTTCCGACGAGCCCGCCATGCCCGCCCGCTTGCGCCTGAGCGCCACCGCCTGCCTGCTGATCGCCCAACCTCTCGCAGCGCTCGCCGCCCCCGCGGCGAACGAGGCCGTGACCCTGGAAGAGCTCTCCGTCGAGGGCGAGGGGAGGGGCAGCCGAGGCGGAGGCGCGGCGTCCGGGCGGCCGTCGCAAGGCGAACAGCCCTTCGGCGTCGCCGCACCGCCCGGCGCCGCCGTCCTGGCGATCGAGCACCCGGTCGGGCAGATCGTCACCGCCGTCGGCCGGGAGGCGATCGCCAACCGCCCGGCCACCAGCATCGGCTCGGTCCTGCTCGACAGCCCCGGCGTCACCGTGCGCCAGGGCAACGGCGCCCGCGACGTCGTCATCTCGATCCGCGGCAACAACGCCCGCTCCACCGGCGTGACCCGCAATATGGTCGTGCTGGAGGATGGCTTCCCGGTCACGCAGGCCGACGGCGCCTCGCGCTTCGACGTCGTCGATCCCCGCGCCTATTCCCGCATCGACGTGTTCCGCGGGCCGCAATCGGCCCTGTTCGGCAACTACGCCACCGGCGGGGCGCTGGCCTTCCGCACGCGGACGGGGCGCGAGATCAACGGCTACGAGATCGGCATCGACGTCGGCAGCAACGGCTACCTCAGCAACACCGTCACCGTCGGCGGCGCGAGCGGCCCGTTCGAGATCAGCCTGTTCGCCAGCGACGTGCGCAGCAACGGCTACCAGCAGCATGCCGCTTACGACACCCAGACGGTCAACCTGCTGGCGAGCTACACGCCGTCGCCGGACAACCGCTTCACGTTGAAGGTCATCAACAACGCGCTCGACGCCAACATCCCGGGCCGCTCTTCGCTGGATCAGTTCCGCATCAACCCCTACCAGCGCGGCTGCGACACGGCGGCCACCGCGGCGCCCGGCTGCGCGACCTTCACCCTCGGCGGCATCCCGGCCACCGCCGCGCAGGCGGGCTTCCGCCGCACCGACCGACGCACCATCGTGGCGGGCCGCTGGGAGCACGACATCGACGCGCAGACCACGTGGCGGGTCCAGGTCGGCTTCGACGAGCGCAACTACGACCAGCCGTTCTTCACGTCGTCGGGCCGCGGCAGCCTGCCCTCGTACAATTTCCTCACCGACCTGACCCGGCGGGGCGAGGTGTTCGGCCTGCCCGCGACCGCCTCCGTGGCGCTCGCCTACAGCGCCGTCGACGTCACCGCCTCGACCTTCACCCTCACGCCCTTCGGCGGCGCCCGGCTCGGCCCGCTCCTCGCCCTTCAGGACGCCCTGCAATCGAACCTCGGCGGACGGGGGCGGCTGGAGGTGGAACTGTCGCCCGAATGGACCGCCGTGGCCGGCTTGTCCGCCGAGCACAGCGCGATCACCGGGCGCAACCGCACCTTTCCGGCCTCGCCGGCCTCGCTGGCCCGGGCCGACCGCAGCTTCCTCAACGTCGCGCCGGACTTCGCCCTGGTCTACCGGCCCGATCCGGCCTGGGCCCTGCGCGGCCGGGTCGCGACGGGTTACGCGACGCCCTCGTTCTCATCCCTGTTCGTGACGGCGGAGGGCGCGCCCGGCAACAACACCGGGCTGACAACGCAGGAGAATCTGGGCTTCGACCTCGGCGCCGACTGGCTGCCCGTCGAGGGGCTGCGGCTCAGCCTCACCGGCTTCTACGAGTTCTTCCGCAACGAGTTCGTCACGCAATCGCCCGGCGCCGGGCTCCTCAACTACACCTTCAACGCCCCGGCCTCGGAGCATCGCGGCATCGAGGTGGCGGCGAATTGGGCCTTCGCCCCCGGCTGGCGCGGCGTGCTCGCCTACACCTTCGACGATCAGGTCTACACGGACTATGTCGAGCGGCTGAGCACGCCCACGACCACCGCGCTCTTCGACCGGGCCGGCCACCGCATCCCCGGCGTGCCCGACCACCAGCTGCTCGCCCGTCTCGGCTACGACGTGCCGGCCGGTCCGCGCGCCGGGCTCGGCGGCTTCGCCGAGGTGGTGGCGCAGGGCGGCTACTACGCTGACAATTCCAACCTGCTGAAGGTACCAGGCTTCGCGATCCTGAACCTCAACATCCATTACACGGCGCTGCTGCCGGAGGGCTACGCCAAGCGCATCGACGTCTATGGCGAGGTCCGCAACGTGCTGGACACCACCTACGTGTCCTCCGCCAACCCCCTCGCCAATTCCCTCAATCGGGACACGGGCGTCCTGAACGGGCGCGGCGTGCTGGCCTCGACGGTGGGCTCGATCTACGCGGGGGCGCCACGGACCTTCGTGGCGGGGATGAAGCTGTCGTTCTGACGGGCCCGGGACCCCGAGCATCGGCCTGAAAGCAAAAAAGCCGGCCCGGATCCGAGATCCGGGACCAACCTTCTATCGTCCGGAATTCACCCAGCGCACGAGATCGGCGAGCACCTGGCCGAGGGCGGTGTCGAGGCCGACCGCCGCGTTCTGGGCGTCGACCTTCTGGATCGGCACCCGGGCGGTGAAGATGCGGGCGTTGGCGACCCGGCCGGTGCCGTCGGCGATCAGCTTGGCCGAGAGATCCACCACCGCCTCGCCGGAGGCGGAATCGATGTCGAACGCGCGGATCTCGCTCACGAGTTGGAAATCGGCCGGCACCTTGTCGCCGGGGCGGGAGACCGAGCGCAGGCGCCCGGTATTCTCCAGGCTCTGGATGATGCGGGTCTGCACGAGGCGGGGCAGGCGATCGGCCCATTGGCCGCCGCCGAGGAAAGACAGGGAGCCGCCGCGCTCGCGCACGATGATGCGATCCGCCTCCATCGGCTGCAGGCCGACCGGCTCCAGGACGACGACCGAGCGCGCCGAGACGACCGGGCGCCCCTGAGGCGGCAGGGCGGCGAGGTCGAAGGTGAGAGGCGTCGCACCGCCGCCGCATCCGCCCAGGGCGGTCAGCGCCAGGAGACAGGGGATCGCGACGGCTTTGGGGAGACCGCGGCCGGAAAGGGCGGGAGAGAAAAGTCGCGTCATCCGCTCGGGCACCGTCCGTTCGCTGGGCGGGAGGCTGGGGGTGTCCCCTCGCGCGACGCCGACCCGTTCGCGCCTCTCCAGAGGTGCAGGACGGGCGGGGGTTCGTGGCGCGCTCGGCCCTCCTACCACGCCGAAGCTTACGGCAACGCTCGAACCGCGCAGTGCGTCCCGGCACATCGACGCGTGGGACGCAGCTCAGCGACCGCCGTTGTATTCCGGCAACGACGGCTTGCCACCGAAGATCACCTGCGACGGGTCGCGCTCCAGGCTTTTGGCGGCACGGCTCAAAGTGTTGAGTGTACGCTGTCCGTCGCTCGCCAGAGCCTCGACCTCGCGGCGGCTCGTGCCCGACAGGCGGTTGAAGCTCGTCGAGATATTGGCGGTACGCTTGTCGAGATTCTCCGACAGGGTGCGGAAGGCGCGGCCGGCATCACGGACCGAGACCGCGGCCTCGCGGATCTCGGCGAAGGCGCCCGCGCCCTGCTGGCCCGAGGCCGAGCCGAGGAAGCCCTCGGCGCCCTTGAGCACGCCGTCGATCCGGTCGGCCGAGGCGCTGAGCTTGGCCGCGAGTTGGCGGGCGTCGTGCAGGCCGGCCTCGATGTCCGGGCCCGCCTTGGCGAGCGAGGTCGAGAAGGTGTCGGCATTCTCGATCACCCGGTTGAGGCGCTGCCCGTCCACCGCCTTGACGAGGCCGGCGATGGAGGGTCCGGCCTCGGCCAGCGTCTTCGAGAAGGCCTCGACATTGGCGAGCGTGCGGGTGATCGCGCCCTCGTTGCCGGCCACCACCTTGTCGAGGCGCTGGAGCACGTCGTCGGCGCGCTGCGCGATCTGCTTGGCCGCCGCCATCATGTCCTGGATGTCGCTCGAATCCGCGAAGATCGTCGGCATCTGGTCGCCGGAGCCGGGCTTGAGCGGGGGCGCGTCGGCGCTGCCGCCCGAGAGCGCGATCTGCGACACGCCGGTCAGCATCGCGGAATCGAGGCGCGCCCGGGTGTCGGCGCGCAGCGGCGTCGTCGGATCGACCTGAACCACCGCGACGACCCGGCGGGGATCCTGCGGCAGCAGGCGCACGTCGAGAGCCTCACCCACCTTGATGCCGTTGAACGACACCGTGGAACCCTTGGCGAGGCCGCCGACCGAGCCGGAGAACACGATCCGGATGGCCTGGGTCGCCTGCCCGCGCGAGCCCCCCTGGAGCCACAGCACGAAGCCGAACGCGGACAGGACGACGCCGATGGTGAAGGCGCCGATCAGCACGTAGTTTGCGCGGGTCTCCATCGGTCTAGCTCTCTCCTCGATCCGGAGGGCTCAAGCAGTGCGCCACCGCACGTGGGCCGATTCCGTGCGGCGCCGATCCCGCGCGTCGGCCGGGCATCCGCTGCCACGCAACGACCCGCGGCGCGGGAGCGATCGGCGATCCGTGGAATGCACCGCCGAGGGGTGCGAGCGCTGCGGTCTCAGGCATGGGCATAGGCCGGCGCCGGCGCCGGCGCCCCGCCGGGCGACAGGGCGCGGGCCCGCTTTCCGTGGAAGTAGGAGCGCAGCCAGGGATGGTCGCTCGCCAGCATCTCCTGGATCGTGCCCTGCGCGATGATCCGGCCGTCGCCGAGGGCGGCGATGCGGTCGCAGGCGGTGTAGAGGCTGTCGAGATCGTGAGTGACCATGAAGACGGTGAGCCCGAGTGTCCGCTTCAGGGTCGAGACGAGGTCGTCGAACTCGCCCGCGCCGATCGGGTCGAGCCCCGAGGTTGGCTCGTCGAGGAACAGGATCTCGGGATCGAGCGCCAGGGAGCGGGCGAGGGCCGCGCGCTTGATCATGCCGCCCGACAGCTCGGAGGGGTATTTGTCGGCGGCATCGGGCTTGAGGCCGACCATCTCGATCTTGAGGCGCGCGAACTCGTCGAGCAGCCGCTCGGAGAGCTTCAGATGCTCGCGCATCGGCATCTGGATGTTCTGCTTGACGGTGAGCCCGGAGAACAGCGCC
This sequence comes from Methylobacterium sp. Leaf118, assembly GCF_920984675.1. Classification (GTDB taxonomy): domain Bacteria; phylum Pseudomonadota; class Alphaproteobacteria; order Rhizobiales; family Beijerinckiaceae; genus Methylobacterium. Next base: position 39,945 of record NZ_CAKLBV010000034.1, on the reverse strand, counting down.
CCCTGCTGGAACAGGACGCCCCAGCGCTGCTCAAGCTGGCGGCGGCGGGCGAGGCTGATCGCATCCACGTCCTCGCCAAAAATCTCGATCGTGCCGGAGCGCTTCGGGACAAGGCCAAGGATGGTGCGGGTGAGCACCGACTTGCCCTGTCCCGAAGGACCGACGAATCCCAGGATCTCGCCGCGGCGGATGTCGAGGTCGAGCCCCTTCATCACGGCGCGCTCGCCGAAGGTCACGACGAGGTCGCGCACGCGGATGATCGCGTCCGGGCCCGAGGGGGATGGATGCTCGCCTGCCAAGCCGATTGCCCGCGCGCTGGTCAAAAATTGATCGCGGCGAAGAAGACCGCGAAGAGGCCATCCAGCACGATCACCATGAAGATTGACTTGACGACTGAGGCGGTGACGTGGCGGCCGAGCGATTCCGCCGAGCCCTGGACCGCGAACCCCTCGATCGTCGCGATGATGCCGATGGTGAGCGCCATGAACGGCGCCTTGATGAGGCCGACCGCGAAGTGGTGGAACGACACCGCCGCCTGGAGCCGGGCCAGGAAGGCGTCCACCGTCATGCCGCCGTAGATCGCCGCGGTAAGCCCGCCGCCGGCAAGCGCGGCAAGGGAGCCCAGGAAGGCCAGGATCGGCAGGCCGATCACGAGCGCGAGGATGCGCGGCAGGATCAGGATCTCGATGGGGTCGAGACCCATGACCCGCAGCGCATCGACTTCCTCGCGCATCCGCATCGAGCCGATCTCGGCCGTGAAGGCCGAGCCCGAGCGGCCCGCCACCATGATCGAGGTGAGCAGCACCCCGAGTTCGCGCAGGATCAGAAGGCCGATCAGGTTGACGACGAAGCTCTGCGCGCCGAACCGCTGGAGCTGGAAGATGCCCTGCTGCGCGACGATGCCGCCGACGAGGAACGAGATCAGCACGATGATCGGCACGCCGCGATAGGCGACCTGTTCGAGCTGGTTGACCAGGGCGGCGGTGCGGAAGGTCTTTGGGCGCCGCGCGACGCGGCCGGCCGCGGCCATGACCTCGCCGAGGAAGGCGATGCCGGCCAGCACCTCCGCGCCGCCCCGGGCGACGCGGCGGCCGAGCCCGTCGAGCCCGCGCACCGCGAGGGCGCGGGTGTCCGGCACCTTCGGCTCGGCCTCGCGCAGGCCCATCTCGCCCAGCAGGATACGGTGCTCGGGCCGGGCGCCCGCATAGGCGAGGCGCGAGCCCGCCCCCTCGATCTCGGCCCGGGTCCGCTCCAGCACCCAGGCGCCCAGGGTGTCGAGGCGCACGACGCCGCTCAGATCGACCAGCACCGGCCGATCGCGCCCGTGGGCGGCGATGCGCGCCGAGGCGCTCTCCACCGCCGGGCCCTGATCCGCGGTCCAGCGCCCGCGCAAGGTGATGCGCTCGCCGTCGAGGTCGGCGCCCGCGGCGTCGAGCGTGCCAGAACCGTTCTCGATCCGCACGAATGCCGCTCCCGCTGTCGTCCCAGGGGGACGGGCCAGACCCCTCGAGGCCTGCCTATACCGCATCGCGGGAGGCGGCGCCAAACGGGGGGGGACGGCCCCGCGCGACCGTGGGCCGGTCGTCCCGCCCGCCCGGCTCCGTCCTCGCCCCCACGCGCATCGATGGAAACCCAAGAAATGTTATTTTTTCAATCGAATATTAAGCCCGTTCTGCTGATCTGGCCTGGGAGCACAACGCCAACTCCGGGAACGACCATGCTACGCCTGAACAACATGAGGTTGATCTTCAAGATCGCCATTCCGTTCGTCATGACGATCGCGATTAGTGCTGGCTTGATCCTCTATGCCCGCTCGGTGATGGATGGGCTGGCGGGGCAGGCGGCCACGATCGCGGACGTCCAGGCGGCGCGCCTCGAAGCGCTGATGCATCTGCGCGGCGGCCTGACCGAGACCGCGCTCATGGACCGCCAGCTGCTTCTCGACACGGACCCGAAGAACAAGGCCCGCTTACGGGCACGCCAGCAGGCCGCCATGGTCGAGGCGCGGGACGCGATCAACAAGCTCGTGACGCTGTCGGACACCGACGAGCGGCGCAGCGCGAACGAGACCGTACGCAAAGATATCGAGAGCTTCTTCGCGATCCTCGACCGAGTCAGCGAACTCTCGATGAGCAACCAGCGCGACGAAGCCTCGCAGTATGCCCGCGAGTTCGCCGTTCCGGCCCGAATGAAGCTGAACGAGTGGACCCACGCCCGCGCCGTGGTGCAGGGCCAGGAACTCGCGGCGTCGAAGACTCGGGCGAGCGAGGCGGCGTCCCGCGGAACCCTCACCCTGATCGCCGTCGCCGCGGCCGGGCTTCTGGCCGCGATGGCGCTGGCCGGCGCGATTGTGGTGTTCTCGATCACCCGCCCGCTCGGCGCCCTGGTGGAGGTCCTGCAGCGGATGGCCCGCGGGGAGATCGAGGCCGAGATCAAGGAAGCCGCCCGCGGCGACGAGATCGGCGCGGTCGGCCAGGCCGTCGAAGGCATCAAGACGATGGTGGCCCGCAAGGCCGCCGAGGAGGCCGAGGTGAAGCGGCGCGCCGACGAAGCCGCCCTGGCCGAACGCAAGCGCACCATGATCGAACTCGCCGACGGCTTCGAATCGGCGGTGGGCAGCATCGTCGGCCGTGTCTCGGCCTCGGCCACCGAGCTGCAGGCCACCGCCCAGCAGATGACCGCGACCGCGGCCGAGACGGCGTCCCAGTCCACCACCGTGGCCGCCGCAGCCGAGGAAGCCGCGTCCAACGTCGGCACCGTCGCGGCGGCCGCCGAGGAACTCGGCGCCTCCGTCCAAGAGATCGGTCGCCAGGTGCAGGGCTCGGCGGGGCTCGCCCAGACGGCGGTCGGCGAGGCGGACCAGACGGCCCAGCTGGTCCAGGCGCTGCGCACCACCTCGGCGCGGATCGGCGACATGGTCGGCCTGATCTCCAACATCGCCTCCCAGACCAACCTGCTGGCGCTGAACGCGACGATCGAGGCGGCCCGCGCCGGCGAGGCCGGCCGGGGCTTCGCGGTGGTCGCCACCGAGGTGAAGGAACTCGCCGGGCAGACCGCCCGGGCGACCGAGGAGATCAGCGGACAGATCGGCGAGATCCAGGGCGTGACGGAACAGGCGGTCGTGGCCATCGGGGCGATCACGAGCCGGATCAGGGAGATCAACAGCGTGGCCACCAGCATCGCGGCGGCGGTGGAGGAGCAGGGGGCGGCGACGCAGGAGATCGTGCGCAACGTGTCCCAGGCCTCCGCGGGCACCGCCGACGTGACGAGCAACCTCGCGGGCGTGGCCCAGGCCTCCGAGGAGACCGGTACCGCCGCGGGCCATGTGCTCTCGTCCGCCTCGGAGCTGTCGCGCCAGTCCGAGCACCTCTCGGCCGAGGTGCAGCGCTTCCTCGCGACCGTGCGCGCCGCCTGATCGCCTCCCGCATCGGCCCGAGCGCCGGATCCCGGCGCCCGGAAACCGGCCGATGCGGCAGAGGGGTTCGGAGAGGTGGCGGGTTCCGCGAGTCGTTGGGATCAAGGAAGTGTCCTGAACACGAATCGAAGACGACGTAGTCCGGACCCACCGCACGCGACCCCGCCCTCCCGGGCGGGGTTTCGCGTCGAGGCCCCCCGCCTCAGGGCCGGACGGGCACGGTCCGGCGGGCGAGGGCGACGAGGCCGAGCCCGGCCAGCGCCAGCGGCGCCATCATCAGGAAGGTCGCCGCCCCCCCGAAGGCCCCGTACACGGTCCCGCAGGCCAACGTCGCCAGCGCCGAGACCAGGGCGGTGGAGGCCCCGACGGTGCCCTGCGCCCGGCCCCGCGCCCCCTCCGGCGCGAAGCCCGACACCGCCGCCATGGCGCCGAGATGGGTCGCTCCGAAGGTAAGGGCGTGCAGCCCCTGGAGCGGCACCAGAAGGGTGAGATCGCCCTCCGCCACGCTCAAGCCCAGCGCCCGGATCACGGCGGCGACCCCGCCGAGCGCCAGCAGCCGGAACGGCGTGCGCCAGCGGGCGGGGAGGCGGGCGAGGCCCGCGAACAGAACGATCTCGGCGGCGACGCCGATCGCCCAAAGCGCGCCGATCCAGGGCGCGGACACGCCGTGGGCCGCCCAGTTCAGGCTGCCGAAGGCGTAGATCGCCGCGTGGCTCGCCTGGATCAAAGCCGCCGCGGCGATGGCCCGGCGCAGCACCGGGGGAAGCGGCGGAGCGGGTCCCCGGGGGGCCGCGCCGGGCGGACGGATCTCGGCCGGGGCCGCCCGCTCCCCGGCCCGGAGCGCGACGAGCGCCGCCAGAAGCGCGAGTCCGGTCAGCAGCAGCGGCACCGCCACCTGGCCGCCCAGCACCCCGATCAGGGTGCCGCCCGCGAGATTGGCCAGCAGGAACGCGATCGAGCCGCACAGGCGGATGCGGGCATAGTCGATGCGCGTCGGCGCCCGGCGCGCGGCGGCGAGGGTCAGGTAGTCGATGCTGGGAACCAGGGGGGCCTGGGCGGCGGCGTTGAGCACGATGAGGAGCCCGAGCCAGGGCACCGCGACCGCGGCGGCGGCCGGCATCAGCGCGTAGCTCGCGGCGAGCGCGAGGCTGCCCGCGGCCAGCAGGGTGCGCGGGCGCACGCCGCGGTCGATCAGGCCGGTCAGCGGGCGCGTCGCCACGATCTTGGTGGCGATCGGCAGCGCCAGCAGCAGCCCGATGACGCTGGGCTCGAGCGCGAGCGTGCCGAGCCAGACTGGCATGAACGGCATCGCCACGCCGATCTCGACGAAGACGACTGCGTAGAGAAGGCCGAGGCGGGCAGGGTCGGGCGCGCCGGAATGGCAGCGCGAAGGAACGTCCGTCCTGATCTCGTTCACGAAACGCTCGCCGCCGGATCGGCCAGGGTGACTCGGCCATAGGGAATCTTGCCGGGCCGCTCGAGCAGGCGCTTGCGTGCATCGCGCACCGCTCCCGCAACGATGCATCACGGGACCCCGCGAACCGGGACAGCGTAAGCCGCCGTTAAAGCGTTTCTGTCAATTTCCCCCGGTCCGTCAAACGTCACGGCCCCCGATTCGGGCGTCGGGTCCTTGCGGGGTGTCATGTCGAGTTCCCGTTCCCTGACGCCGCAGGACGCGTCTCAGTACGACCAGATCGAGGCCGCCGTCCGGGAGACCGAGCGGGGCCGCTGGTTCCTGACCGAATACGCCCGGCGCAACCGCAACGCCGACACCGACATGCTGCTCGGCGCGATCCAGCGGATCGAGTCGGCGGTGACCGGCGAGCGCGGCGGCGACGACGTGGTGCGCTTCCGCGGCGACCTGATGGACATGGCCGACGCCATCGCCCGCACCCGGGCGGAGGTGGCCGCCCTGTCGGCCCCCGATCAGGGCGAGAGCCGTCTCACCGTCGCCTCCGAGGCGCTCGATTCCATCGTGCGGGCCACCGAGCGGGCCACCTCGGACATCCTCGGCGCGGCCGAGGAGGTGCAGGAGGCCGCCTGGACCCTGCGCGAGACCGGTGCCGACGGCGAGATCTGCGACGCGCTCGACCGGCACGCGACCCAGATCTACACCGCCTGCTCGTTCCAGGACCTGACGGCGCAGCGCACGAGCCGCATCGTGCACACGCTGCGCTACCTGGAAGACCGGATCGCCTCGATGATCGGCATCTGGGGCGGCGCGGACGACGCGGTGCCGCCCCTCGACGGAGACGGCCGGGTCCGCAAGGAATCCGCCCCGGTCCTCGACGCGGCCCTCGACCAGAGCGACGTCGACCGCTTCCTCGACATGGAGAATCCGGCCCCGCCGCCGCCGCAGACCCGCCCCTCGCTGGCGGCGGTGCCGCTGCACGACGACATCGCCTTCCTGCCCGAGAGCCCGGCTTTCACGGCCGCCCCCTTCGTCCCGATGGACGACGAAAGCCCGGCTGCGGCCCTTGAAGCGCCGGAGACCGCGCTCGAGGCGCTCGCACCATTCGAGGCCGAAGAGGCCAGCGTGATCGCGGGAGCGATGGAGGACGAGACCCCGTCGGCGCAGCCACTGCGCGACCTCGATCTCGATTTCGCAACCGCCGAGGCCGCCGCCGAGACGACGGAGGCGCCTGCCGACGTGTTCTTCGATGCCGAGACCGACACCGCCGAGACCGACACCGCCGAGACTTTTGCCGCCGAAGCCCAGGACGCTGAAACGGACGTCGCTGAAACGGACGTCGCCGAGACCCACGACGCCGAAACCGCCGTCGCGCTCGCCGACCCGGACACCGACGCCCGCGTCGATGGGAGCGAGCCCGTCGAGGCGGCGGAGGTTCAGTTCGCCCGGCTGGCGACGGAGCCCCGGACCCAGACCCGCGCCCCCGACGACCTCGCGGCGGCCTTCCCCGACCTCGACCGCCTCAGCATCGAGGAGAAGATCGCGCTGTTCGCCTGACGGGCGCGACGACGCCATCCGGGACGGAAAGACGGAGCCATCCGCCGCGATCTAAGGATCGCGGCGGATGCGTTATTGGCAGCGGCCATGGCCCTCCATCTCCTGAAACTCTGCGTCGGCCCCGCCTCGATCGCGGAGCTGGAGGCGCGCATCGCCCGCCATCGGGACGAGGCGCTTCGCCTCGGCGCCGACCCGAACCCGTTCCACGTGACCCGGATGGTGCCCAAGCGCGCCGCGGCCATCGCCGGCCAGGGCTCGATCTACTGGGTGCTGAAGGGCGCGCTCGCCTGCCGTCAGCCGATCCTGGCCATCGAGGCCTTCACCGGCAGCGACGGCATCGATCGCTGCCGCCTCGTCCTCGACCCCGCCGTCACCGCGGTGGCGCCCCGACCCTGCCGGCCCTTCCAGGGCTGGCGCTATCTGGAGCCGGGCGACGCCCCGGCCGATCTCGACCGGGCGAGTGCCGGCGATCTCGCCGAGATGCCCGAGAGCCTGCGGCGCGAACTGGTCTCCCTCGGCCTGATCTGACGGCCGGCCGCGTCCGCCAAAGCATCCCGGGTCCAGGCCCGAAACGGGCGATCCGAGGGGGCCTGGATCGCGGCGTCGGGCTCGGACGACCCGCGCAACAGAGCACGCAATCGGCCTGAAAGAATCGGGGATTAGCCCAGCGGTCAGCGGGAAGGCGACCGAGGGGCCGCCCCGCTCCGAGGAGGCCGCCATGATTCGCTTCGCCGTCGCCATTGTCGTCGCCGTGCCCGCATTCCTCACCCTGAGCGCTGCCCAGGCCTTCGAGCAGCCGCCGATCACGAGCCCGCAGGACAAGGCCTGCCGCGACGAGGCCACCGCCCGAGTGCTGCACGCCCCCGACCCGCAGAATCTCGGCCTTCACGCCATCGGCCGGGAGATCTACGGCACCTGCATGCGGCGCGCCCAGGCCGCCGGACCGGGACGGACCGCGCGCCGCACCCGGGTCGCCGCCGGGCGCTGACGACGCCGCAATCCCAATCCGTTCCTGAGAACCGCTCAAAACGCATAAAGACATCTTTATGTCTTGATTGCTCCCCAGCGCAGGCCCTGCTACAGGGACGGCCGAAGCGGCCGGGCTCCCCGGCCGAGGCCTCGGGCCGCCCGCGCATGGCGGCCCCGTCTGGAGAGGGATACGAGATGGCAGCTGCCCAGGATTACATCGTCCGCGACATCGGGCTGGCCGATTACGGCCGCAAGGAGATCTCGATCGCCGAGACCGAGATGCCGGGCCTGATGGCGACCCGCGCCGAATACGGCGCGAGCCAGCCGCTCAAGGGCGCCAAGATCGCCGGCTCGCTGCACATGACGATCCAGACCGCGGTGCTGATCGAGACCCTGAAGGCGCTCGGCGCCGACATTCGCTGGGTCTCCTGCAACATCTACTCGACCCAGGACCACGCCGCCGCCGCCATCGCCGCCGCCGGCATCCCGGTCTTCGCCGTGAAGGGCGAGACCCTGACCGAGTACTGGGACTACACCTCCAAGCTGTTCGACTGGCATGACGGCTCCATGCCGAACATGATCCTCGACGACGGCGGCGACGCCACGATGTTCGTCCATCTGGGTCTGCGCGCCGAGAACGGCGACACCGCCTTCCTCGACAAGCCGGAATCCGAGGAGGAGGAGATCTTCTTCGCGCTCCTGAAGAAGAAGCTCGCCGAGAAGCCGAAGGGCTGGTTCGCCGGTCTGGCCGACGCGATCAAGGGCGTCTCCGAGGAGACCACCACCGGCGTGCACCGACTCTACAACCTCGCGCGCGAGGGCAAGCTGCTCTTCCCGGCGATCAACGTGAACGACTCGGTCACCAAGTCGAAGTTCGACAACCTCTACGGCTGCAAGGAATCGCTGGTCGACGGCATCCGCCGCGGCACCGACGTCATGATGGCCGGCAAGGTCGCCATGGTTGCGGGCTTCGGCGACGTGGGCAAGGGCTCCGCCGCCTCGCTGCGCAATGCCGGCTGCCGCGTCATGGTCTCGGAGATCGACCCGATCTGCGCGCTCCAGGCCGCGATGGAGGGCTACGAGGTCGTGACGATGGAAGACGCCGCGCCGCGTGCCGACATCTTCGTGACGGCGACCGGCAACAAGGACATCATCACGATCGAGCACATGCGGGCGATGAAGGACCGCGCCATCGTGTGCAACATCGGCCACTTCGACAACGAGATCCAGGTCGCCGGCCTGAAGAATCTCAAGTGGCAGAACATCAAGCCGCAGGTCGATGAGATCGAGTTCGCCGACGGCCATCGCATCATCCTCCTCTCGGAGGGCCGCCTCGTGAATCTCGGCAACGCGACGGGCCATCCGTCCTTCGTGATGTCGGCCTCCTTCACCAACCAGACGCTCGCCCAGATCGAGCTCTGGACCAACCCGGGCAAGTACGAGCGGCAGGTCTACACGCTGCCCAAGACCCTCGACGAAAAGGTCGCGGCCCTGCACTTGGAAAAGATCGGCGTGAAGCTGTCCAAGCTCCGCCCCGATCAGGCCGCCTATATCGGCGTGCCGGAGAGCGGCCCGTTCAAGCCGGAGCATTACCGCTACTGAGACGCGCGTCCGCATCCGGACGGCGAGTCTTCTGAGCGTCTTGAGAGCCCGGCCGCTGGCCGGGCTCTCTTCGTTCGCGCCGGCGCGACGGAGCGGCCGGCCCGGTCGGCACTGTGGCTTTTCTGCGCCCCGCGCCGCCCGAATGCGGCCGGGGCCCCCTCGGAGTCAGAAAGGCGCTTCCAGCCGGAATCGCGCCCGCGTTAGAGTGTCCCGTAATCGACGAACGGGTGCTCCCGCGCCTCGGCCTCAGCCGAGCGTGCCGGGGGGCTATTGCCCGGACGGCGGCGTTCACCCGGCTTCGTCCGGGCACGTGGGTTGGGGACGGAGACATGGGTCTGGAACGGGCGGTGCGCGCCCTCGCGCGTGCCGGCGCCCTCGGGGCCGTGGGGCCGGTGGCGGCCGCGGCGCAGGGCACCCCGTCCAGCGGTGCGGGATCGATGCTGGGGCCGATGCACACGCACAACGCTGCCGGACTGGCCGTCCTGATCGGGCTGACGATCTTCGCGACCATCCTGTCGCTGCTGCACATGCGCGAGCGCGCCCGCTGGATGCGCCGGGAGCGCGAGCTTCAGACCGCGCTGGCGGGCCTCAGCGGCGCCCATGACCGGGCCGAGATGCTGCTGCATTCCGAGCGGCAGGTGATCGTCACCTGGGCCGGGCGCGGCGAGCCGACGGTCGAGGGCGATGCCGGCTTCGCGCAGGATCTGCGGGCGCAGGAACTCCGGAGCCAGGAACTTCGCAACCAGGAACTTCGCAACCAGGACCTCCGCAATCCGGAGCTGCGCCATCCGGATCTGCGCGGCGGCCCGAACGGGGCTCGCCGGCTGCTCGCCTTCGGGTCCTGGCTCACGGCCCAGGATGCCCGGCTCCTCGATGCCGCCGTCGCCGCGCTGCGCGATCGCGGCACGGGCTTCCGGATGAACCTGCGCAGCCTCGCCGGGCGCTACATCGAGGCGCAAGGTGGTGCGGTGAGCGGGCGCGCCCTGCTGCGCCTGCGCGAGACCACGGAGGAGCGGCGCGAGCTGACCGAGCTGCGTGTCGCCCTGGAGGAGGCGCGGCGCGACCTCTCGGCGCTCGGCGGCCTCCTCGACGCGATCCCCCAGCCGGTCTGGCATCGCGGACTGGAGGGGGCCCTCTCCTTCGTCAACGCGGCCTATGCCGCCGCGGTCGAGGCACCGAACCGCGAGGCGGCCCTCGATGGCGGGCTCGAACTGCTCGACCGGGCCGCCCGCGAGCAGATCGCCCGGCGGAGCGCCCGCCCCGGCACCGCGCCGCTGCGGCTCTCCGCCGTGGTGGCGGGCGCACGCCGCACCCTCGACGTGACCGAGACCGCGGTCGAGACGGGCCGGGTCGGCATCGCGGTCGACGTGTCCGAACTGGAGAGCGTGCGCGCCGACCTGCAGCGGCAGATGGACGCCAATGTGCGCACCCTCGACCAGCTGCCGACCGCCGTGGCGATGTTCGACGCGCGCCAGCGCCTGATCTTCCACAACGCCGCCTATCAGCGCCTCTGGGACCTCGATCCGGCCTTCCTCGACGGCAAGCCGCTGGACGGCGAGATCCTCGACCGCCTGCGGGCCGCGCGCAAATTGCCCGAACAGGCCGATTTCCGCTCCTGGAAGGCCGATATCCTGGCCGCCTACCGGGCGGTCGAGACCACCGACACACCCTGGTACCTGCCCGACGGGCGCACCCTGCGGGTCATCGCCGACGCCAACCCGCAGGGCGGCCTGACCTATCTCTACCAGGACGTCTCGGAGAGCATGAAGCTCGCCTCGCGCTACGACGCGCTAATGAAGGAGCAGGCCGAGACGCTGGAGGCCCTCAAGGAGCCGGTGGCGGTGTTTGCCGCGGATGGGCGCCTGACGGTCGCCAACCGGGCCTTCGCGGCGACCTGGCGGCTCGATCCGGCGACGCTGGCGGGCCGCCCGCATGTCGACGCGGTCATCGCGGCCTGCCGGGCGCTGACGCCGGACCAGGGCCCCTGGTCCGGGATCCGCCAGGCGGTCACCGGCCTCACCGAGACCCGCAGCGGCCTCGCCTGCCGCCTCGACATGGCCGACGGCACGGTGCTCGACTGCTCGGCCCAGCCCCTGCCGCTCGGGGCGACGCTGCTGACCTTCATCGACGTGACTGCGAGCGCCAATGTCGAGCGGGCGCTCACCGAGAAGAACGACGCCCTGGAGCGGGTCGGGCAGCTGCGCGACACCTTCGTCCACCACGTCTCCTACGAGCTGCGCTCGCCGCTCACCAACATCATCGGCTTCACCCAGCTTCTCGGCGACGAGACGGTGGGCGCCCTCAACGAGCGCCAGCGCGAGTATTCCGAGCACATCATGCGCTCGTCGGGGGCGCTGCTCGTCATCATCAACGACATCCTGGACCTCGCCTCGATCGATGCCGGCTCGCTCGAGCTCCAGCGCGAGACCATCGACGTGCGCGCCACCGTCGAGGCGGCGGTGCGCGGCATCGAGGACCGGCTGGCGGAATCCGACATCCATCTCGACCTCGACGTGCCGGACGGCATCGGCAGCGTCTTCGCCGACGGCAAGCGGGTGCGGCAGATCCTGTTCAACCTGCTGTCGAACGCCGTCGGCTTCTCCGAGCCCGGGCAGGAGGTGCGGGTCGAGGCGCGCCGCGCGGACGGCACCCTCGTGCTCGCGGTGAGCGACCGGGGCCGCGGCATTCCGCCCGAAGTGATCGACCGGGTGTTCGAGCGGTTCGAGAGCAACACGCTGGGCACCAAGCACCGCGGCGTCGGCCTCGGCCTCTCGATCGTGCGCTCCTTCGTCGAGCTGCATGGCGGGCGGGTCGAGATCGCCTCGGCCCCCGGCGCCGGGACCCGCGTGACCTGCCTGTTCCCCATCGAGCCGCCCCCGGGCGACGGAAGGCTGCCCGGCCCCGTCGCGATGGAGACCGAAGCCCGCCCGGCGGGACGGGGCGGGCCGAAGCCGGAGGGGCGGGCCGCCGCCAATCTCGACGCGGCCGAGTAGGCGGCACGCGGGAATCGGCCCGCCGCCGGGGCAGGGCCAGGAATTGTTTAGGTTTCGCGCGCGATAAGAATTCCGGTTAAACATCCCGGTGACGATCGGGCAAGGACGCCGGTCGAGCGGACCGGACGGCGGCGCGCGGAGGGTTGAGGCGTTGAGCGACGATTCGGACGGCACGGCGCAGAGCCCGCGGCCCGGCCCGTCGCCGAGCGCGCCGCCCCCTTCGGCGAGCCCGCCTGCCCCCTGGGAGGTGCTGCTGCCGGAGGAGGGCGCCACCGAGGACATGGCCGCCTTCCTCGCCGGCCTCCTCCTGCCCGGCGACCTCGTGGCCCTGTCCGGGGGCCTCGGGGCCGGCAAGACGACGCTCGCCCGCGCCCTGATCCGCGAACTCGCCGACGATCCCGCGCTCGAAGTGCCGAGCCCGACCTTCACGCTGATGCAGCCCTACGAGACCCGCGCGGGCCGCGCGATCATCCACGCCGACCTCTACCGCCTGCGGGGGGCGGACGAACTCGTCGAACTCGGCTTCGACGAACTCGCCGAGGACGCGATCACCCTGGTCGAATGGCCGGAGCGGCTGAACCCGCGCGACGGCGAGATCCTCTCGGTCGAGCTGTCCCTGCGTCCTGAATACGGCGAGGGGGCCCGCCTCGTGCGCATCGGCGCGACACCGGGCCTGCGCGAGCGCCTCGACCGGGCCCGGGCCCTGCGGGGGCTGATCGCCCGCACCGGCTGGGACGACGCCGACCGGGTGCCGATGCAGGGCGATGCGTCCTCCCGGGCCTATGAGCGGCTGGTGAAGCCCTCCGGCGAGACCGCCGTGCTGATGATCGCCCCGCCCCGCCCCGACGGCCCCCCGGTTCGGGACGGCAAGCCCTACAGCGCGGTCGTCAAGCTCGCCGAGAGCGTCCACGCCTTCGTCGGGATGGACCGGGCTTTGCGCGCCGTCGGCGTCTCCGCACCCCGGATCCTCGGCGAGAACCTCGAGGCCGGGCTGCTGATCCTGGAGGATCTCGGCGCCGAGCCGGTGGTCGAGAACGGTGCCCCGCGGCCCGAGCGCTACAGCGAGGCGGTGCGGCTGCTCGCCAAGCTCCATGCCATGGAGCTGCCCGACCGGGTGCCGGTGAGCGCCGGGATCGAGCACGTTCTACCGCCCTACGACCTCGAGGCGCTGCTGTTCGAGGCGGAGCTGCTGCCCGAATGGTACGCGCCCGCGATCCGCAACACCCGCCTCCCGGACGCGGCACGCCGGGACTTCCTGACGCTCTGGGCGGACGCGCTCCAGGACTTCCTGGCCGATCGCCCGACCTGGTGCCTGCGCGACTACCACTCCCCCAACCTGATCTGGCTGCCCGAGCGCGAGGGGCTGGAGCGGGTCGGCGTGATCGACTTCCAGGACGCGGTGATGGGCCACCCGGCCTACGACGTCGCCTCGCTGCTGCAGGATGCCCGCGTCGACGCGAGCGCGGATTTCGAGCTGCGCCTGCTCGGGCTCTACATCCGCGAGCGCCGCGCCCGGGAGCCGGGCTTCGACATGCAGACCTTCGCCCGGGCCTACGCGGTGCTGGCGGCGCAGCGCGCCACCAAGATCCTCGGCATCTTCGCCCGCCTCGACCGGCGCGACGGCAAGCCGGGCTACCTCGCCCACCTGCCGCGCATCGAGGGCTACCTCGCCCGCAACCTCGCCCATCCGGCGCTCGGCCCCCTGAGGGCGTGGCACGCGACGCATCTGCCGAGCCTCGTCGCGCCCCCGGCGACGGACGCTCCACCCGCCTGATCCGGGCTCCGCTTGAGTCAAAGCGGAGCCCGGATCAGGCAAGCCCGCGCGGCGTTTGAGCCAAGCCCAAATCCGCCATCCCGAAGGGATCAACCGGATTTGGTATGACCGCCCCCTTCCGAAACCGGACGATGACCGCGCCATGAGCGACGCGCCCGCCCACGACAAGAAAATCACCCGCGCCTTCGTGCTCGCGGCGGGGCTCGGCAAGCGGATGCGGCCGATCACCGCCACGGTCCCGAAGCCGCTGGTCGAGGTCGCCGGCAAGGCGCTGATCGACCACGCCCTCGACCGGGCGGCGGAGGGCGGCATCGAGACCGCGGTCGTCAACGTCCACTGGCTCGCCGACTTGATGGAGGGCCACCTGTCCCACCGGACCGGCGGACCGGCCCTCATCGTGTCCGACGAGCGCGACGCGCTCCTGGAGACCGGCGGCGGCATCAAGAAGGCGCTGGTCCATTTCGGCGCCGAGCCCTTCGTCGTGTTCAATTCCGACTCGTTCTGGCTGGAGGGCCCGCACCCGAACCTGCCGCGCCTGATCGAGGCCTGGGATGCGGACGCGATGGACATCCTCCTCCTCGTCGCCCCGACGGCGACGAGCCTCGGCTACGAGGGGGCCGGCGATTTCGACATGAACCCGGACGGGCGCCTGTCCTGGCGCGGCGAGCGCGAGGTCGCGCCCTTCATCTACGCGGGCGTGGCGATCCTGAAGCCGGCTTTGTTCGAGGACACGCCCGACGGGTCCTTCTCCCTGACCCTCCTGTTCGACCGGGCGGCCAAGCAGGGCCGCCTGCACGGGCTGCGCCTCGACGGGCAATGGCTCCATGTCGGCACCCCGGAGGCGGTCGCGGCCGCCGAGGCCCGGGTGCGCGAGAGCGCCCAGGTGGCGTAAGGCCCGCGCTTGGTGCGGCGCGCCCCGCCTCAGGCGGGCGCCCGGCCGGCGGCCGGCGCATCGGGGTCGTTTGCCAAGGGAAGGCCGACGAGGCTCGGCGCCGCGTGATTCCGGTGCCGGCTGGCCAGGGAGCCCCGCGCCTCCTGCATCGGCAGGAAGGCGGCGAAGCCGACCGGCGCTCCGGTCTCGCTGTAGATCGCCTCCATGCCCCCGCGCATGTGATAGGTCTCGTGCCAGATGCCGACGCCGCCCGTATCCTTCAGGAAGTCGCGCCACCATTGCCGGTGCGGATCCGACTTGGCCCAGGCGACCATGCTGTCCATGTCGCGCCAGTACCAGCGCATCCCGACCTGAAGCGGACGCAGGCCGAAGATGAGGTTGTTCTCGTAATGCAGCAATCCTTCGGGCCGGGCGGCGCCGACCCGGCCGATTTTCGGCCCGAAGCCGAGAAGTGTTTTCAGACCGCGCCAAGCCTCCACCCGCATGCCGAGATAGATGACGACCAGGTCCGGATGCGCTGAGAAATCCGGCACGATTTCTGAAGGCCCATCGTCGTCACCTGTGGCGGTTCACGCGTCGTCGAGACGGTGTTGTGAGAACCCGATGACCCTGAAGTCAAACCCGGAATTCGGCGCGTTCGGATCGCCGCGCAGCATTGGCGCCGCGATCCCCGCCGCGCCGATGTCGCGGGGTCCGGTCCCCGCTCCACAAATCCGCGGTGAATGCTAGAACGAAAATCGAACACGGCGCGGTCGCGCCGGACGAGGCTTGACGGGCGAGGGCGTCCCGGAAGGCCTGGGCCGCGCCGCCGGACCGGGCGGACGGGCCGGGCGGACGGGCCGGGACGGGCCGAACGCGTCGAAACCCAGCTTGTGTAGAGTGACCGCGATGTCCGCCGCCCGCGTCTTCACCATTCCCCCCGGCGCGCCGTTCCTGCCGACGCTCGCCGACGCCCTCGTGTCGGGCCGCCTCGTCGGCGACCTCGGAGGCGATCCCTTCGCGCTGGCCGGCGTGACCCTCTACCTGCCGACGCAGCGCGCCGTGCGGGCGCTCTCGACCGTGCTGGCCGGGCGCCTCGGCGGGGCGGCCCTGCTGCCGCGGATGATCCCCCTCGGCGAGGCCGACGAGGCCGAACTCGACCTCTCGGCCAACGCGCTCCTGGAGACGCCGGAGGAATTGCTGCATCCGGCGGTCGCGCCCCTGGAGCGGCGCCTGATCCTCGCCCGCCTGGTTCAGAAATGGGCCGAGACCGTCGATCGCGAGTTGCTGCCGATCGACGACGAGGTGCCCTTCCTGGTGCCGTCCTCCCCGGCCGACGCGGTGGCTCTGGCCGCCGATCTCGAAGGCCTGATGGACGCGCTGACCGTCGAGGGACTGCCCTGGAACGAGATCGGCGCCGCGGTCGAGGCCGAGCACTCGCGCTATTTCGGACTCACCCTCGACTTCCTGCGGATCGCCGCCGAGAACTGGCCGGGCATCCTGGCCTCCCGCGGCCTGTCCGATCCGGCGATGCGCGCCCGCCGCCTCGTGCTGGCCGAGGCCGACAGGCTCTCCCGCGAGCGGCCCGGCGATCCCGTGGTGGTGGCGGGCTCGACCGGCTCGGTCCCGGCCACCGCCCGGCTCATCGCCGCCGTGGCGCGGCTGCCCCGCGGCGCCGTGGTTCTGCCGGGGCTCGACCTCCATCTCGACCCGGAGGGCTGGGAGGCCATCGACGGCGGCGGCAACCCGGACGAGGCCGCCCACGGCCATCCCCAGGCGATCCTGCGGGCGCTGGTCGGCAAGGGTGGGTATGGCCTTGGGCTCGGGATCGCCCGCGAGGCGGTCGCACCGCTCGGCGCGCCGGCCCCGGACGCCCTCGCGCGGGAGAAAATGCTGTCGCAGGCGTTGCGCCCGGCCGAGACCACCGACGCCTGGGCACAGTTCGACGCCAACGAGCGTCAGGCGCTCGCCCGCGACGGCCTCGCCGGCCTCGCCGTGGTCGAGGCCGCGGACGAGCGCGAGGAGGCTCTGATCGCCGCCCTCGCCCTCCGCGAGACCCTGGAGACGCCCGGCGCCACCGCCGCCCTGGTGACCCCCGACCGGGGGCTCGCCCTCCGGGTCTCGGCCGACCTCGCCCGGTGGGGGATCACAGCCGAGGATTCGGCGGGGCTCGGGCTCGCCCGCTCGCAGGCCGGCCGCTTCGCCCGGCTCGTGGCGGAACTCGCCGCCGAGCCGGCGCCGGCCCGCGTCATCGCGCTCCTCGCCCATCCCTTCGTCCGGCTCGGGCTCACCCGCAGCGAGGTGGTGCGCGCGGGCGCCGCCCTGGAGATCGGCGGCCTGCGCGGACCGGCCCCGATCCCCAAGAACAGCTTCGAGGGGATGCGCGCCGCCCTCGCTTACCAGCGCACGGCCCCGGAGCGGGCGCCCCGCGCCAAGCGGCGCCTCAAGGCGATCGACTGGGAGCTGGCCGCCGCCGTCCTCGACCGGCTGGACGACGCGCTGGCCGATTTCCGGAGCGACCGCCAGCCGGCCGTCGGCAATCTCGTGGCGCTGGCCGCCCTCCACCGGGAGGCCTGCGAGCGGGTGAGCGCCGGCGTCGAACCCGAGATCGACGACCCGTCCCGCGACACCCTGGACACCCTGTTCGACGATCTCGAAGCGGCGGCCGAGGAGGACCTGCCCGGCCGGTTCGGCGACTACGCGGCCGTGTTCACCGCGCTCGCCCGCGACCGCACCGTATCTTGCGCCCGCGACGACGCGCATCCGCGCCTGCGCATCCTCGGGCCGCTGGAAGCGCGGCTCCTCACCGTCGATCGGATCGTGCTCGGCGGGCTCGACGAGGGGGTCTGGCCGGTGCGCCAGACCACCGACGCCTTCCTCAACCGGCCGATGCGCGGGCAGGTGGGTCTCTCCCCGCCCGAGCGCCGGATCGGTCAGGCGGCGCACGACTTCGTGCAGCTGCTCGGCACCCGGGATGCCGTGCTGACCCGCGCGGCCAAGCGCGAGGGCTCGCCGACCGTGCCGTCGCGCTTCCTCCAGCGCCTGCGCGCCTTCGGCGGGGAGGCCCCCTGGGCAGCGGTGCTCGCCCGCGGACGCCGCCTGCGCGGCCTCGCCGCCGCCCTCGACCGGGGGCGGGAGCCCGCCCCGCCGCGCCTGGCGCGACCGGCGCCGCGGCCCGACCCGTCCCTGTTCCCGCGCCGCCTCAGCGTCACCGAGATCGAGACGCTGGTGCGCGACCCCTATTCGATCTTCGCCAAGCACGTGCTGGGGCTGGAGGCCCTGGAGCCGGTGGCCGTGGTGCCGGGCGCCGCCGAGCGCGGCAGCCTCGTCCACGAGGTCGTGGCGCGGTTCGCGCAGGCCTATCCCGGCCCCATCGAGGATCCCGCCCTCGCGCAGCAGCGCCTGGCCAATCTCGCGGTCAACGTCTTCGCCCGCATCGAGAGCGAGTACCCGGAACTCTACGCCGAGTGGTTCCCCCGCTTCGAGCGCATGGCGAGCGAGTTCCTCGAATGGGAGCTCGCCCGCCGGTCGGACCTGGCCGCCATCCATCCCGAGATCTCAGGCAAGTGGTCGATCCCGCTCGGCGCGGAGACCTTCACGCTGACCGGCCGGGCCGACCGGATCGAGCGGCGGGCCGATGGCGGCTTCTGCATCGTCGACTTCAAGACCGGCTCGCCGCCGTCCAACCGCACGATCTTCGCCGGCTTCTCGCCCCAGCTGACCCTCGAGGCCGCGATGCTGATGCACGGCGCCTTCGAGGGTCTGACCGCGCGTACCGTGCCGGACCTCCTCTACGTCCACGCCTCGGGCGGGCGCGAACCGTTCCGGCCGATCCCGATCAAGCCGCCGCCGGGCGAGGGGCGGCCAGTGGAAACCATCGTCGAAGAGCACGTGACGCGCCTGCGCGGCCTGCTCGCCCGCTACCTGACCGGGGAGGCGGCCTACACGTCGCGCCCCTTCCCGCAATATGTGCGCGCCTACAGCGACTACGATCATCTCGCCCGCGTCCTCGAATGGTCGCTGGCGGGCGAGGGAGAGGCGGCGTGACCGGCTTCATCGTCGACGAGCGGACGAAGCTCGCCCAGCGCCAGGCGGCCGACCCCGGCCTCTCGGCCTGGGTCTCGGCCAATGCCGGTGCGGGCAAGACCAAGGTTCTGACCGACCGGGTGCTGCGGCTCCTGCTCGACGGGGCGCCGCCCGGGCGCATCCTCTGCCTCACCTTCACCAAGGCGGCCGCCGCCAACATGTCGATCCGCGTGTTCCAGCGCCTCGGCCGCTGGGTGACGCTGGACGATGCGGCCCTCGCCGCGGAATTGACGGACCTCACCGGCGAACGCCCGGCCCGCGCCACCCTGCGGCGCGCCCGCCGCCTGTTCGCCCGCGCCGTCGAGACGCCCGGGGGCCTCAAGATCGAGACGCTGCACGCCCTCTGCGAGCGGCTGCTGCACATGTTCCCGTTCGAGGCCAACGTCCCGGCCCGCTTCGTCGTGCTCGACGAGAACCAGGCGCGGGACATGTTCGAGATCGAGACGGACAACGTGCTCGCCGACGCGATCCTCGGCGGCGAGACGGAGCTGTCGCGGGCGCTCGCCGTGGTCGGGGCGGAGGCCGCGGGCGAGACGTTGCGCGAGGCGATCCGCGCCGCCATGCGCACGCGGGCCCTGTTCTCCGACCACCGGGCGCTCGGGCCGGCGCTCGCCCGCCTGCCGCGGGCGCTGGCGCTGGCCGAGGGGGCGAGCGTCGCCACCATCGAGGCGGACATCCTGGACCGCAGCGGCCTCGGCGACTGGCGGGAGACCGCCAAGGCTCTGCGCACCGGCAAGGCGACGGACGAGCGGCTCGCCGACGCGCTGGTGGAGGCCCACGCGGCGCGGGCCGCCGGCAAGGCGCTCGCCCCCTACCGCTCGGTCTTCTTCACCGACAAGGACGAGCCGCGGGCGGAAAAGTCGCTCGGCACCAAGACGGTGCCCGCGGGGGTGAAGCAAGCGCTCCTCGACGAGCAGGCGCGCCTGATCCCGCTGTTCGACGGCCTGCGCGCCGCCCGGGCGCTCGCCCGCACCGAGGGGCTCTACCACTTGGCCGCCGAGATCCATCGCCGGATCGAGGCCCAGAAGACCCGCCAGGGCGCCCTCGACTTCGACGACCTGATCCACAAGACCCTCGACCTGCTCTCGCGGGTCGGCGCCTCCTGGGTGCTGTACAAGCTCGACCGCGGCGTCGACCACGTTCTGGTCGACGAGGCGCAGGACACCAACCCGCAGCAATGGCAGATCCTGCGCACCCTCACCGCCGAGTTCGCGGTGGGGGAGGGCGCACGCGGCCTGCGCCGCACCCGCTTCGCGGTGGGCGATCCCAAACAGTCGATCTACAGCTTCCAGGGGGCCGACCCGCGCGAATTCGAGCGAACCCGGCGGGCCTGGGGCAAAGCCGCCGCGGAGGCCGCGATCGGCTTCGCGGATGTCGGCCTGACCCTCTCGTTCCGCACCGCCTCCCCGGTGCTCAAGGCGGTGGATGCCGTCTTCAAGATCCCCGAACACTTCGCCGGCCTTTCCTTCGAGGACCGGGCGACCGGCACCGTCCACGCCTCCGCCCGCGGCGGGGTGCCGGGCGCGGTCGAGCTGTGGTGCATCGAGGAGCCGGCCGAGACGGAGGAGCCCGATGCCTGGGCCGCGCCGGTCGACGCCCCGGAGGCGAACGCGCCGGCGATCACGGTGGCCCGCCGCATCGCCCGCGCGGTCAAGGCCTGGACCACGACGGGCGACGCCTGCGGCCGGATCTGGCGGCCCGGCGACGTGCTGATCCTCGTGCGCAAGCGCTCGGCCGCCTTCGAGGAGGTGATCCGGGCGCTGAAAAGCCTCAGCGTGCCGGTGGCCGGTCAGGACCGGCTGGAGGTGGCCGGCCACATCGCCGTGCTCGATCTCGTCGCGGCCGGCCGCGCGGGGCTGCTTCCCGCCGACGACCTCACCCTCGCCACCGCCCTCAAGACCCCGTTGGTGGGCCTCACCGACGACGACCTCACCCGGATCGCGGCCCGCCGCCCGCTCGCGGAGACGCTCGAGGACGCGCTGTCGCGCCATGCCGCGGCGGGCGATCCGGCCGCGATCCGCGGCCGCGCGGCACTGGCCCTGTGGATTCGCCTCGCCGCCGAGAACGGCCCGTTCGGATTCTACGCGGCCCTGCTCGGCGCCCATGGCGGGCGCACGCAGCTGGTGGCCCGGCTCGGCGGCGAGGCGGGCGACGCCATCGACGTGTTCCTGGCCCAGGCCGCCGAGGCCGAGACCGGCGCTGACGCACCCTGCCTCGACGCCTTCCTCGCCGCTTACGTGACGCGCCCCGGCCGCGGCCGGACCGGCCTCTCGGTCAAGCGCGACCTCGAATCGGGCCGCGACGAGGTGCGGGTGATGACGGTGCACGGCGCCAAGGGCCTGGAGGCCCCGGTCGTCGTCGTCATCGACGGCTGCGAGCCCCTCGGCCGCAACGACCCGCCGCTGCTCGCCCTCGACGCGCCGGCCGACGGCCCGCTCCCGCCGGTCTGGACCGGGGGACGCACCCAGGACTGTGCCGCGACCCAGGCGGCTCGCCAAGCGCTCCAGGCGCGGGCGCGCGAGGAGCACAACCGACTCCTCTACGTCGCCATGACGCGGGCGGCCGACCATCTCGTCATCGCGCCCTATCGCGGCGCCACGAGGGAGACGCCGGCCTCGTGGTGCGAGATGGTGCGCATCGGCCTCGAACGGGGCCTGGGACCCGGCGAGGGGATCGAGACGGCGCACGGCGCGGTCACGCTCTGGCGCGAGGGCGGGGTCGTCCCGCTCGCCGCCGGCGAGCCTCCTGCCGTCCCGGCGCCGGACATGGTGCCGGACTGGCTGTTCGCCCCGGCCGCGCCCGAGACCGAGGTAGCTCCGCCCTTGAGCCCCTCCGGGGCGCTCGGCGCTGCGGACGGTCGGCGCATGCCGAACCGCCGCCAGGGCGACGCCGAGGCCCGCCGCCGCGGCGCGCTGATCCATTCTTTGCTGGAGCACCTGCCGCGGATCGACCCCGCCCGGCGGGCCGAAGCCGCCGATCGCTTCGCCGGGGCCCGGGCCCCGACCCTGGAGGCCGGCAAGCGCAAGGACCTGGTGCGCACGGTGATGCGGCTGATCGAGACGCCGGAGCTGGCGCCGCTGTTCTCGGCCGAGGCGCGGGCCGAGGTCGCCCTCTCGGGCCGGCTCACGGTGGACGGGATCGAGCGCGACGTGACCGGTCGCATCGACCGGCTCGTCGTGGACGAGGCCACCGTGACGCTCTGCGACTTCAAGACCGGCCGCCCACCGGAGGAGGATGCTCCCATCCCGGAGCGCGAGGCCGCCCAGGTCGCCCTCTACGCGCGGCTCGCCGCCGCGGTTTGGCCGGGCAGGCGGATCACGGCGCTGCTGGTCTGGACCTCGGGGCCGGCGGTGCGGCAGTTGGAAGAGGCCGATATGGCCAGGGCATGGCGGTAACCCGCGGCACTTTGCGCGACGAACTCGGCTTCGACGGCCCCCTCGTCTGGCCGGGCGGACCGTCCCTCGGCGAGGGACGGTCCTGAATTGCCTCAGCTGCCCTTCTTCGGGGTGATCTTGACGATCTGGCCGTCATCCTCGGTCAGGGCGTAGACCGCCCCGTCGGGGCCGACCCTCACGTCGCGGACCCGGTGCTCCAGGGGCACGCGCTCCTCGGTGACGACCTTGTCGCCGTCGAGCTTGAGCACGACGAGGCCGGTGCTGACGAGGCCGCCAATGAGGAACTGGTTCTTCCAGCTCGGAATCAGGTCCTTGTCGTAGAAGGCCATGCCGGAGGGACCGATCACCGGGTCCCAGTAATAGACCGGCTGCACCGTGCCGCCGGCCTGAGTCTGGCCGTCGCCGATCTTCTCGCCCGAATACTCGATGCCGTAGGTCACCACCGGCCAGCCATAGTTGAGTCCCGGCCGCGGGCGGTTCAGCTCGTCGCCGCCGCGGGGACCGTGCTCCACCGTCCAGAGCCGGCCCTGGCCGTCGAGGGTCGCGGCCTGGACGTTGCGGTGGCCGTAGGACCAGATCTCGGGACGCGCCTTCTCGCCGCCAACGAACGGGTTGTCCTTGGGCGCGGTGCCGTCGGTCTCGATGCGGAAGACCTTGCCGAGCCCACTCGCGAGGTCCTGCGCCTGGACCCGCGGCCCCTTGTCGGAGCGCTCGCCGACGGTGACGAACAGTTTGCCGTCGCCCGCGAAGACGAGCCGCGAGCCGAAATGCTTGTCGCCCTCGTAGGCCGGCGTCTGGCGAAAGATGACCTTGAGGTCGTCGAGTCGGGCCTTGCCGTCGCTCTCGATGAGCTTGGCCTTGGCCACCGTGGTGCCGTTGCCCTTCTCGCGCGGCTCGGCATAGCTGAAATAGATCGTGCGGTCGGAGGGGAAGCCCGGGCTCAGGGCGATGTCGAGGAGGCCGCCCTGGCCCCGCGCATCGACCTTGGGCACGCCCGTGACCGGCTGCCCGGGGGTGCCGTCCTTGGCCACGATCCGGATCTTGCCAGCCTTCTCGGTTACGATCATGCGCCCATCGGGCAGGAACTCCATCGCCCACGGGCTGTCGAGGCCCTTGGCGAAGACGGCCGTCTCGATCTCCGCTTTCTTGGACGGCTCCGGCGAGCGGGTCTGGTTGGGCAGGAGCGGCTTGTACTCGGTGTTGGGGGGGCCCTGCTCGGCCGTGCTCGTGCCCGCGCTCGGCGCGGCCGGCGCCTGGAAGGCCTCGCCTTCGACACGGGAGGGACGCGCCTCCTGCGTCGCCTCTTGCGCCGCGGGCGCCTGAACGAAGGCCGTCGCGTCGAGGCCGAGAGCCGCGACGGTGGCGAGCAGGAGAGGAAGGGTGCGCGTCACGTCGTTGGTTCCTTGTCCGCTGACCCGAAGTCTGCCCGCCACATGGGGCGCGGCGCCGGGATGGCGAGGGTGAAGGGACCGGGCGCGACGCCACCGCGCAAGGGCGGGACACGGATGCAACGGCCTCGGGCACCCATGCAACGGTTGCGGGTCAGTCCGTTTCCGTCGGCGCAGAGGGGATGAGGCACCTTGACCGCTGCGGAGCGCGTCGCCAATTCTCGCCTCAGCCCAGGAGTCGCCGACAACGCTCCCCGGTGCCTCGGCGCCGCTCGCGAAACGCCCGCCGCGCCGCTCTGGCCCGGCCGGGGCTCCCGCGAACGGGAGTTTCGGGTGGCGCTCCGAATGACACGTGTCGAAAGGACGTTGAGATGGCGACGGTGAAAGTGACCGACGCGAGCTTCGAGCAGGACGTGCTGAAGTCCGCCGAGCCGGTGGTGGTGGATTTCTGGGCGGAGTGGTGCGGTCCCTGTCGCCAGATCGGTCCGGCCCTGGAAGAGATCTCGGCCGACCTGCAGGGCAAGGTGAAGATCGCCAAGGTGAACGTGGACGAGAATCCCGGGATTGCCTCGACCTACGGCATCCGCTCGATCCCGACGCTGCTGCTGTTCAAGAACGGCGAGCAGGTCAGCCAGAAGGTCGGCGCCGCCCCGAAGGGCGACCTCTCTCGCTGGATCCAGGCGAGCGCCTGAGTCCGCGGCGATCGGACCGGTCAGGTCCGAAGACGCCCGCTCGACGAAGCCCGGCCCCGCGGCCGGGCTTTTTGCATGGGCGGGCCCCGGTTTGGCCGATGCCTGTCAGGGAACGGCGGGAGACGCGCGGGGCACTGCGGCGGCGGCGGGGGTGCGCGCGACTCGTCCCGAATCTCGGAATCCCGACCAATCGCCCGGATCTCGGTCCGCGTCGTCTGGGTCTGACCCGCCGGAAACCCGCTGGGTGACGATGCTCCAAACGACAAGAAGCCCGGCCTTGCGGCCGGGCTCCCTGGTTTCGAGACCCTTATGGGTTCGGCTTAGTAGCTGCCGAACTTGTAGTTCAGACCGGCGCGGACGACGGCGAAGTCGGTGTCGCGGCGGGCGATGTTGTTGAAGATCACCGAGGACACGCCGGTCCGGGTGGCGAACTCGGTCACCGGGACAGCGGTCACGACGGTGCCGCCAGCATTGGCGAAGCCGTAGCGGCTGTTGTTGCCGTCGAAGTTCACGTACAGACCTTCGACCTTGAGCGTCACCGCCGAGGAGCGGAAGAAGTTCAGGAACGAGTCGGTCGGGAGCGCGTACTCGACACCGCCGCCGACAGCGTAGCCGGTCCGGAAGTCGTCGGTGTCAACCGCACGACCACCACCGAAGCTGCCATAGGCGAAGCCGCCGGTGCCGTAGAACAGGACGCGGTCGAAGGCGTAACCGATACGGCCGCGAACGGTGCCGAAGAAGTCGAGGCCCTGGAGACCGGTCGGGTTGACGAGCGTCACGCCCGGCTGAAGCGCGGCGCCGGGAGTGAAGGCGCAGGCGATGCCGGCGGTGCCGCAGGTGCCGGTGCGGCCGAAGCGGCCACCGAGGTCGGCGTACTGAGCGTCCGCCTCGATACCGACGACGACGCCCGAACCCGGGGTGAACTGGTAGTTGTAGCCGATCTGACCACCGCCAACGAAGCCGTCGTTACGGCCGCCGTTGTCGAAGGCGAATCCGGCAACGTTCAGCGCGCCAGCCGGACCGTTGACGATGCGCGGGTCGGCGGTGGCGACGAGCGTCGGATCGCGGGAATCCTCGAGACCGAAGCCGTAACCGGCGTTCAGACCGGCGTAGAAGCCCGTCCAGGTGAACACGGGAACCGGCGTGAAGACCGGCGGAGCGGCGCGGCGCGGCAGGTCAGCGGCGGACGCGACGGTGGTGAGAGCCGTAAAGGCGGCGAGCGATGTCAGAAGCTTTTTCATTGGTGATCCCCAGCAGAATGCCCGATCGCCCAGAAGCTAGACCATTTCCGCGGACCGGGATGTAACTGCGAGGACACACCCGGGACACGCTGCGCGTTCGCCGCCCCGGTGATCAATGTCAGACGGGAATCGTCCCGTTCGCCTCCAGGACAGCGCCCGCGAGGTAGAGCGAACCGCAGATCAGTACCCGGGGCGGACGCTCGAAGACCGTATCGGCGAGGCCCGCCATCGCGGCCTCGACGCTCGGGGCGGTCCCCGCCTGCAAGCCGACCGCGCGGGCGATGCCCGCCACCTCCTCGGCCGGCCGCGCCGCCAGCTGACCGGTGATCGGCACCGCCACCAGACCGCGGGCCAATCCGACGAAGTTCTTCAGGAAGCCTTCCGCGTCCTTGGTGCCGAGGAGCCCGACGATCAGCACCAGGGGCACATCGCTGCGCTCGCTGAGATCGGCCATGGCGGCGGCGAGAATCCGGCCGCCATCGGCGTTGTGGCCGCCGTCGAGCCAGAGTTCCGCATCCTTGGGCATCCGCTCGGCCAGGGCCCCGCGGGTCAGGCGCTGGAGGCGGCCGGGCCAGTCGACGTTGCGCAGGCCCGCCTCGAAGGCGGCGGTGCCGAGATCGCCGAACCCCGCCGCGCGGAGCGCCGCGATGGCGGTGGCCGCGTTGGTGAACTGGTGGCGCCCGGCGAGGCGGGGGCGCGGCAGATCGAACAGCTCGTTCTCGTCCTGGTAGACGAGGCGCCCGCTGTCCTCGTGCACGGAGAAATCCTGCCCGCCGACGCGCAGCGGACGCGCACCGACGCGCTCAGCGGCCCGGCACAAGACGGCGTCGGCCTGGGCGTAGTCCTGGGTGGCGATCACCGCCGGGCAGCCGCGCTTGAAGATGCCCGCCTTCTCGGTCGCCACCGCCTCGACGGTGTCGCCGAGATATTCGGCGTGGTCGCGCCCGATCGGCGTCACCACGGCGCAGGCGGGGCGGTCGATGACGTTGGTGGCATCGACCCGGCCGCCGAGCCCAACCTCGAGCAGCAGCACGTCGGCCGGACATTCGGAATAGAGCAGCAGGGCGGCTGCGGTGGTGATCTCGAACACCGTGATCGGCTCGGACCGATTGGCGGCCTCGCAGCGGGCGAAGGCGTCGGCGAGCCGGTCCTCGGCCACGTATTGGCCGCCGCCGATCCCGCCGAGGCGGATCCGCTCGTGGAAGCGTACGAGATGGGGCGAGGTGTAGACGTGGGCCGCCAACCCCCCGGCCTCCAGGATCGCCCGCATGAAGGCGATGGTGGAGCCCTTGCCGTTGGTGCCGGCGACATGGATCACGGGCGGCAGGCGCCGCTCGGGATGACCGAGTGCCGCGAGCAGGCGCTGGATGCGCCCGAGCGACAGGTCGATCGTCCGCGGATGCAGGGCGAGGAAGCGCGCCATCAGCGCGTCGGAGGATTCCATCTCGCGCTCGGACCTTTCGAGACAGACGCCGCTCAGGCCGCGTCGGGCAGGGGAGACGGGGCGACCGGGGGAGCGTCCCGGCGCACGTCCAGGAGCAGGCTGCAGATCCGGCCGATCGTCTCCCGCAGCTGGTGCCGGTGCACGACCTGATCGACCATGCCGTGCTCGCGCAGGTATTCCGCCCGCTGGAAGCCGTCGGGCAGCTTCTCGCGGATCGTCTGCTCGATCACGCGGGGGCCGGCGAAGCAGATCAGCGCCCCCGGCTCGGCCAGATGCACGTCGCCGAGCATGGCGTAGGAGGCGGTGACGCCGCCGGTGGTCGGGTTCGTCAGCACGACGAGGTAGGGCAGCCGCGCGGCGTTGAGGCGGCGCACCGCCACCGTGGTGCGCGGCATCTGCATCAGGGAGAGGATGCCCTCCTGCATCCGCGCCCCGCCGGAGGCGGCGAACAGCACGAAGGGCGTGCGTTTCTCCAAGGCCGTCTCGGCGCCGCGGATGAAGGCTTCGCCGCCGGCCATGCCGAGGGAGCCGGCCATGAAGGAGAATTCCTGCACCGCGATCGTCATCGGCAGGCCGGTGACGCGGCCGAAGCCGATCTTGAAGGCATCGACCATGCCGGTCTTGGCGCGGGCCTCCTTGAGGCGGTCGACGTAGCGCTTCTCGTCGCGGAACTTGAGCGGATCGGCGGCGACCTCGGGCAGCGGCACGTCGATCCAGGTGCCCTCGTCGAACATCATCTTGAGGCGCGCGGTCGCGCCCATCTTCAGGTGGTGCTCGGAGCCGGGAATGACCCAGTGGTTCTGCTCCACCTCCTTGTGGAACACCATCTGGCCCGTGTCGGGGCATTTGATCCAGAGGTTCTCCGGCGTCTCACGCTTGAAGAGCGTCTTGATCTTGGGGCGCACCACCTCCGAGATCCAGTTCATCGCCTCAACCATGGCGTCCTCCTCCTCAAGCCGCACTACGCCGATATCGGAACGCCGCCCTGACTCTGCCAAGGGCCCCTCAGCCAAGGCGCCCCGTCGCGGAACCCCGGCGCCGGTCAGCCCTTGGCGAGCGCCCCGGACACCGACGTCTTGGACACCCCGCGCACACCCTGGGCCAACTCGCGCACCAGGCCCGCCACGGCCTCCACGCTGCCGTCGCCCGCGCGCCCTTCGGCGTCGAGGCTGCGGGCCAGGGCGTCGACGAGCGCGGAGCCGACGACCACGCCGTCGGCGCCCTGCGCCACCGCCGCGGCATGCGCGCCCGTCCTGACGCCGAAGCCCACCACCACCGGCAGATCGGTCTGCGCGCTGATCCGCGACACCGCCTGCGCGACCCGGCCGAAATCGGGCGTCGCCGTCCCGGTCACCCCGGTGATCGAGACGTAGTAGACGAAGCCCGCGGTGTTCGCGAGCACCGCGGGCAGGCGCCGGTCGTCCGTGGTGGGCGTGGCCAGACGGATGAAGGCGAGGCCCTGGGCGCGGGCGGGCAGGCACAGCTCGTCGTCCTCCTCCGGCGGCAGGTCGACGACGATGAGGCCGTCGATGCCGGCCTCGCGGGCGTCCGGGAGAAATCGGTCGACGCCGTAGCTGTGGATCGGGTTGTAATAGCCCATCAGCACCACGGGCGTGTCGGTGTCGCGCTCGCGGAAGCGGCGGACCAGCGCCAGGGTGCCCTTGAGATCCTGGCCCGCCTTGAGGGCCCGCAGGCCCGCCGCCTGGATCGCCGGCCCGTCCGCCATGGGGTCGGTGAAGGGCAGGCCGAACTCGACGATGTCGGCGCCGGAGCGCGGCAGCGCCTCCAGCACCTTCAGCGAGGTCTCGGGATCGGGGTCGCCCGCCATCACGTAGGTGACGAGGGCGGCCCGCCCCTCCGCGCGGCAGCGGGCGAAGGCGGCGTCGATGCGGGCGGTCATCCGTGGCACTCCCGGCGGCTCGGTCCGGGATGCGCGCGAAACGCCGCCCGGCCAGGGCGCGCGCCTACACCATCCGTTTGCCGGCGTGAAGCGCGGGACGCCCACGGGGCCGGGGATGGCAGCGATCCGGACAATTCGCCCGATCCCCCTCACACTCCCCTAACCCACTTTCTCAAGCGCCCTTTCACGCGGGACTGCCAGGGTCCCTCCCGAAAGGCCGGACCTCCGGCCGCGACGGAGCCCGTGCCGAGTGATGACCCTCGCACTGACCATTCTGGGCCTGTCCGCCGCGCTCGGCGTGGTGGCGCTCCTGGCCGTGACCCTCCGGCGCGAGACGATGCCCGGGACGGCGGAGGAGGACTTCGACGCCTCCGAGGCCCTCCAGGACCGGCTCTGGCAGGTCGCCGAGAGCGAGGAGCGCTACCGGGTGCTCGTGGAGGCCACCACCCAGGCGGTGGTGCAGCGCGACGGCCAGGGGCGGATCACCTTCGCGAGCGAGGGTTTCGCGGCCCTGCTCGGCATGAAGCCCCTCGACCTGATCGGCTCGACGCTGACGCCCGAGGTCGCCGAGCGCGGACCGGTGCAGGTGCGCCCCGACGGCGTGCGTCAGGTCGAGGAGCGCATCGTGCCCGTCGACGGGGTGCCGCGCTGGTTCTCGTTCATCGAGATGCCCGCCGCCGGCCACGAGACGGGGTCGGGCCCGAGTTGGCTCCGGGCCGGCAAGGACGTGACCGAGCATGTCGAGGCGGTCCGCTCCCTCGACGAGGCCAAGAGCCGGGCCGAGGCCGCCAACGTCGCCAAGTCCCGCTTCCTCGCCACCGTCAGCCACGAGTTCCGCACACCCCTCAACGGCATTCTCGGCATGGCCGACCTGCTGCTCGACACACCGCTGGACGCGGAACAGCGGACCTATGTCGAGGCCCTGCGCACCAGCGGCAAGGCGCTGCTCTCCCTCGTGGACGGGATCCTCGATTTCTCCCGGATCGAGGCCGGTCGGCTCGACCTCGCTGCCGAGCCCTTCGACATCGCCCTCTTGGTCGAGGGCGGGGTGGAGCTGCTCGCCCCCCGCGCCCAGGACAAGGGCCTGGAGATCGCCCTCGACATTGCCGACGACCTGCCGGCCCTGCGGATCGGGGATGCCGACCGGGTGCGCCAGATCCTGCTCAACCTCGCGGGCAACGCGGTCAAGTTCACGCAGAGCGGCGGCGTCGGCGTGAGCCTGACCCGGGCGGGGGAGGGGATCGCCCTCGCGATCCAGGATACCGGGCCGGGCATGCAAGAGGAGCGCATCCCGATCCTGTTCGAGGAGTTCGAGCAGGGCGACAGCAGCGCGAGCCGGCGCCACGAGGGCACCGGGCTCGGGCTCGCCATCACCCGCCGCCTCGTCGAGCGCATGGGCGGCACCATCGAGGCGCGCTCGCAGCTCGGCCGCGGCTCGACCTTCCGGGTGGTGCTGCCG
The DNA here is from genome assembly GCF_920984675.1 of Methylobacterium sp. Leaf118. Lineage (GTDB taxonomy): Bacteria > Pseudomonadota > Alphaproteobacteria > Rhizobiales > Beijerinckiaceae > Methylobacterium. The sequence continues at coordinate 9,748 of NZ_CAKLBV010000034.1, read as the reverse complement.
CTGCCCGCCGCGGAGGCCCCGGAACCCGCCGCCGAGGGGCCTTCCGTCGCCCGGGCCGGGATCCGCCGAGTGCTCATCGTGGCGGATTCGCCGTTCCAGGCACCTTACCTCGCCCGCCGCCTGACCCGCTCCGGCGCGGCGGCGGTCGTGGTCGACAGCGTGGAGGCGGGGCTCACGGCCCTGTCCGGGGCCCGGTTCGACGCCGTCATCGCCGACCGCTGCCTGGGCGATGCCCCGGTGCGGATGCTCGCGGCGGAAGCCGGGCGCTGCGGGGTGCGCTGCCGCCTGATCCTGCTCTCGCCGTTCGACCGGCGCGAGTTCGGTGCCGTGAACGCCGCGGGCTTCGACAGCTACTTGATCAAGCCGGTGCGCGCCCGCTCCCTGTTCGACCGCCTGCAGACGCCGAGCCCGGCCCCCCGGACCGCGCCGGCGGAGACGGCCCGGCCGGACGCCGATCGGGCCGCCGCCCAGGCCGCCGCGCCCGTGCCCGCTCTTCCGGGACCGGCGACGGGTCGGCACGTGCTGCTCGCGGAGGACAACCCGATCAACGCGCTTCTCGCGACCCGCGCCCTGGAGCGGCTCGGGGCCTGCGTCACCCTCGCCCGCGACGGCCTGGAGGCCCTGGCGATCGCCGAAACGCAGGGGCCGTTCGACCTCGCCCTGATCGACATCCGGATGCCCGGCCTCGACGGCCTGGAAACCGCGCGGCGCATCCGGGCCCGGGAGGCGGAATCCGGCAGCGCGCGGCTGCACCTCGTGGCGCTCACCGCCAATACGGGACGCGAGGATGCGCGGGCGGCCCACGAGGCCGGCTTCGACGGCTTCCTGGCCAAGCCTTTGAACCTGCGCGCCCTGCCGGGCCTGCTGGAAGGCCGCGCCGAAGCGGCGTGATCCGGCCCTTCCGCTCTCACGCCCGCGCGGGTGGGCGGCGAGGCGAGGCCACCGCCCCTCGCCGTGGCATGGAATTCGCCCATTTCTCCGGGCGTCGAGCCAACGGGGCGAGCCGATGGAGCATAGATGACGGGCGAAGCCGGACGATCCGTGAGCGGGCGGGCGGGGAGGGCCGGGCGGTGAAGCACCTGCGATGGCTCGCCCTGCTGCCGCCGGCCGGCATGCTGCTCGGCCCCTACTTCCTCAACCGGGTCGAGCCGATGGTGCTCGGCATGCCCTTGCTCCTGGCCTGGCTGGTGGCCTGCACGGTGGCGACCTCGGGGATCATGGCCCTCATCTACCTGACCGATCCGGCCAACCGGGAACCGGGAGACGAGGCATGAACGCGGCGCTCCCGATCATCGCGCTGGCGGTCGTGGTGGCGCTCGGTCTCGGCCTGTGGGCCCGGGCCGGCCACGACATGGACATGGAGCAGTGGAGCGTCGGCAAGCGCGGCTTCGGCACCGTGCTCGTCTTCCTGCTGATGGCGGGCGAGATCTACACGACCTTCACCTTCCTGGGCGGCTCCGGCTGGGCTTACGGCAAGGGCGGGCCGACCTACTACATCCTCTGCTACCTGACGCTGATCTACGTGATCTCCTACTGGCTGCTGCCGCCGGCGTGGACGTTCGCGAAGAAACACAACCTGTTCTCGCAGCCCGACTATTTCGCCGCCCGCTACGACAGCAAGCCGCTCGGCTTCCTCGTGGCGGTGGTCGGGCTCGTGGCCCTCGTCCCCTACATGGTGCTCCAGCTCAAGGGGCTCGGCATCATCGTCTCGACCGCCTCCTACGGCGCGATCCCGCCCACCTGGGCGATCTGGATCGGGGCGGCGACGCTGACCGTCTACGTCATGGTCTCGGGGATTCGCGGCTCGGCCTGGACCGCGGTGGTCAAGGACGTCCTCATCCTCGCCGTGGTGGTCTTCCTCGGGATCTACCTGCCCTACCACTATTACGGCGGCATCGGCCCGATGTTTTCGGCGATCGATCAGGCCAAGCCCGGCTTCCTGGCGCTGCCCGAGCGGGGCCAGAGCGCGACGTGGTTCGCCTCGACCACGATCCTGACGGCGCTCGGCGGCTGGATGTTTCCGCACATCTTCGCCTCGATCTACACGGCGAGCGACCCCCGCACCTTCCGGCGCAACGCGGTGTTCCTGCCGCTCTACCAGCTGATGCTGCTGTTCGTGTTCTTCGCCGGGTTCAGTGCGGTGCTGCAGGTGCCCGGCCTGACCGGGCCCGACGTCGATCTCTCGCTGTTCCGGATCGCGCTCGAGACCTTCCCGCCGTGGTTCGTCGGGGTGATCGGCGCCACCGGCGTGCTGACCGCCCTGGTGCCGGGCTCGATGATCCTGATCGCGGGCGCGACGCTGATCGCGCAGAACCTGTACCGGCCGCTCGCCCCAGGGGCCACCGACGCCTCGACGGGACGGCTCGCCAAGGCCGTCGCGCCCGTGCTCGCCCTCGCCTGCGTCGGCTTCACCCTCTATGGCGGCGAGAGCATCGTGCAGCTGCTGCTGATCGGCTACGCGGTCGTCACGCAGCTCTTCCCGGCCTTCTTCTTCAGCCTGTGGCGCACCAACCCGCTAACCAAAGCGGGCGCCATGGCGGGGATCCTGGCGGGCGTCGCCACCGTGTCGATCACGGTGGTGGGCGGCTATACGCTGGCGAAGCTGTTTCCCGGCCTGCCGGGCCCGATCCAGGACCTCAACGCGGGCGTGGTCGCCCTGGCGCTGAACCTCGCGGTCGCCTTCGCGGTCAGCGCCGTGGGCCGGCGGGCGCGGACGAGCGCAGCCTGATGCGGGAGCGCGACGCGCGGTCCGTCTGAACGGGTCATCGGCCAGGGCCGCCCGCGAGGGCGATGATCCGGGCCGGCCTTCGGTCCCGGTCCGCCGCGTGGTCGCGGCCGAAGACGACGCGGATCGGACGATCCCCCGCCCTCACGGACGCGGTTCGAACGCCCGCGGATGACCGAGTGCGATCACGGGCCGAGGAACATCCGGGCGATCGCAGGGATCGTCCGGAGAGAAACGCGGGGGGCCCTCAGGCCCGGGCGGTGCGCCCGCGGGCGAGCACGCCGCGGACGGCGGTGAAGGGAAGCAGCACCGTCTTCACCACGGCGGTGACGGCGAGGACGGCGAGGACGGGCAGGATCGCCACGCAGATTCCGCTGACGCGCATCGTTTACTCCCTGGAACGACTCGGGCGGGCCTGACCGCCGGCTTGATCACAATCCGCCACTCAATCGCGGCAAGAGCAAGGTAAACGGGCGGCGCTCACGCGTTTCCCGTCGCCGGCAAAGGTCTGGTGCGCCCGGCGCGGGGATGGGCAGCCTCGAAGGCGCTCATCAGGCGGGCGGCATCGACCTTCGTGTAGAGCTGCGTCGTCGAGAGCGAGGCGTGGCCAAGCAGTTCCTGGATCGCCCGCAACTCGCCCTGGCGGGCGAGCAGATGCGTCGCGAAAGAGTGGCGCAGGGCATGCGGCGTGGCGCTCTCGGGCAGGCCGAGGGCGCCGCGCAGGGACGCCACCGCATATTGCACGATCCGGGGCGAGAGTGGTCCGCCCTTCACGCCGACGAAGAGCGGCCCCTCCGGATCGAGCGGGTGGGGGCACAGGGCGAGATAGTCGGCCACCGCCTGCGACACCGCGGGCAGCACCGGCACGGAGCGCACCTTGCCGCCCTTGCCGGTCACCCGCACCTCATCGATGCCCGGCACGGGCGCATCGCGGGCGGCGAGGCCCAGGGCCTCGGAGATGCGCAAACCCGATCCGTAGAGGAGCGCGATCACCGCCGCGTCGCGGGCGAGCACCCAGGGCGCGCGGGCCTCGTCGGCGCGGGTCTCCGGCCGGGTCATCGCCAGGGCGGCGGTCACCGGCAGCGGGCGCGGCAGACGCCGCTCGACCTTGGGCTGACGCACCGCGCCGAGCGCGGCGACGCTGCCGTGGCCCTCGCGTTCGAGGTGGCGGGCGAAAGAGCGCAGGCCGGCGAGCATCCGCATCAGGGAGCGCCCGGAAATGGCATCCGCGCGCCGCGCCGCCATGAAGCCGCGCAGGTCGCGGGGCCGGAGGGCGATCAGGCGGGCGATCGTCGGCGGGCCCGAGCGGGCGTCGAGATAGGTGAGGAACTGGCGAAGGTCCCGCTCGTAGGCCTCGACGGTGTTGGCGGCCATGCGCCGCTCCTGCGCCAGCGCCCGGCGCCAGCCTTCGGCCGCGGCGCGCAGGGGCGCATCCCCGGGAAGGAGGAGCGGTTCGGCGTCGGCCTGTCGGGTCCTCGGCAGCATCCGGGCAGCAAGCGCCCCTTAGGGTTGACGAAGGGTTAATCCCTCTTTTCCCGGGGCCGGGCTGCGCCATCTGGGCGCCCATCCTTCCTAGCGAGAGAGCCCCGATGGCCAAGCCCGTCCACAGCATGATCCGCGTCCGCGACGAGGCGCGCGCACGGGATTATTACGCCCGCGCCTTCGGCCTGGAGCCCGCCGATCGGTTCGACTTTCCGGACTTCACCCTGCTCTACCTGCGCGATCCGGCCTCGCCGTTCGAACTGGAGCTGACGGTCAACAAGGACCGCGCGGAGCCCTACAATCTCGGCGACGGCTACGGCCACATCGCCTTCGTGGTCGAGGATGCGCAGGCCGAGCATGCCCGGTTCGAGCGCGAGGGCTTTCCGGTGACGCCGGTCAAGACACTCAAGCACGGCGACACGCCGCTGGCGACCTTCTTCTTCGCCACCGATCCTGACGGCTACAAGATCGAGGTGATCCAGAAGGGCGGACGCTTCGCCTGAGCGGCGGAAGCCCGCCCGGTCCCGCTTCCTGCACACGCGGCGTGACGGGCTGCGCCAGGATGCGGCGGAGGGGAGGGACGGGCCCGCCCCGTCCCATTCCTCACGGCTGCGCCGTCTCGAGCCGCTCGAAAGCCGCGACGCCCCGCTCGCAGGCGGCGGGCGAGGGGGCCGGCAGGCTCGTCTCCAGCCGCATCGCGTCGTCGAGGGCGAGGATGTAGCGCTCCTCGGTGAGCGCCCGCCCGACCGCCGCCAGCATCCGCGCGCGCTGCGTCCGCAGGACACCGTCGATCCGCACACGGTCGACGCCGCAGGCGAGCGCCCGCCCCAACACCTTCCCGTGACGCTCGCCCTCGGCCTGGGGAATCGTCAGGGGCCGCTCCTGGGCCGCAGCGGCCCCGGGCCAGGACAGGAGAGCCAGCAGGCCCCAGGCAGACAGCTTCGTCACGATACACACTCCTTCGTCCGGCAGGGTCGAGACCGGTCCAGACCCGGCCATCACGGTCCGGGTTTCCGCCTCCGGTCAGGTCCCTCTCGGCTTCGCCCGTCGGGTCGGCGCCTCGGCCCGCGGATCCTCGGGCCAGGGATGGCGGGGATAGCGCCCCCGCATCTCGGCGCGCACGGCGCTCCAGGACCCGCGCCAGAAGCCCGGCAGGTCGCGGGTGATCTGGATCGGGCGCTGGGCCGGCGAGAGCAGGTGCAGCACCAGCGGAACCCGGCCGCCGCCCAGGGTCGGATGCCGGTCGAGGCCGAACAGTTCCTGCACCCGCACCGCCAGGACCGGCTCCGGGCCCGATTCGTAATCGACGGGGAGGCGCGAGCCGGTCGGCACCTCGACATGGCTCGGCGCCTCCTGATCGAGGCGGGCGCGCAGCGACCAGGGCAGCAGCGCGTGCAGCGCCTGGGCCAGATCGTCGGCGGTGACCGCGGCGAGCGACGGGCGCCCGACGAGGGCGGGCGCGAGCCACGCCTCGACGGAGCCGGCCAGCGCCGCGTCCGAGAGGTCGGGCCACGTCTCGCCTCCGGCCGCGTGAAGGAAGCGGATGCGGGCGCGCCACTGCGCCAGCGCCGGGGTCCAGGGCAGGCGGTCGAGCCCGAGGCCGGCGATGCCCCGGGCCAGAACCCCCGCGGCCTCCGCGTCGGCCGGGACCGGAAGCGTGCGCTCGTCGAGGCTCACGGCGCCGAGGCGGCGGGCCTCCCGTGCCCGCAGCGCCCGGGCGGCGGGGTCGAAGGTGACGGTGCGCACCGTCTCGATGCGCGCGGCAAACAGCGCCTCGATCGCCTGAGCGGAGATCGCCGCGGCGGCGAGGATGCGCGCATTGGCGGCGCTGCCGGTCAGGTCGGCCACGACGACGAAGGGCTCGCGGGCGAGGGCGATCGCCGGATCGAGGAGGCCGGCCCGGCCATTGGCCATCAGCACGGCACCCTCGCGGCCCCGGGACCGGGCGACCCGGTCGGGATAGGCCAGGGCCAACAGGGCGCCGGGTTCGGCGAGGTCCGGGTCGGGCTCGGGCGCAGCCCGGCCGACGGCGCGTTCGGCCTGCCGGGCCCAGCCCTCGGCGAGGCGGCGCATGTCGGCGGCCCGACCCCCGCGATCCCGGCGGAAGCGGTCGAGGCGGTCGGCGAGGTCGACCGCGTCGCCGCCGAGCCCCCGTTCCACCAGCACGGCGGCGAGGTCGGAGGCGGCGCGCGCCTGCCCGGCCTCCGCGGCGCGGGCCACCATGCGGGCCAGCCGCGGCGGAAGCGGCAGAGCCCGCAGGGTCCGGCCCGTCGCGGTGAGGCGGTCGTTCGCATCCAGGGCGCCGAGTTCGGCGAGCATGGCGCGGGCCTCCGCCAGGGCCGGAGCGGGCGGGGGATCGAGGAAGGCGAGGGCACCCGGATCGGTCACGCCCCAGGCGGCGCAATCAAGCACGAACCCGGCGAGATCGGCCGAGAGGATCTCCGGCCGGGCGAAGGGCTCGAGGGCGGCGGTCGCCGCCTCGGGCCAGAGCCGCCAGCACACCCCGGGCTCGGTCCGCCCGGCCCGGCCCCGGCGCTGGTCGACGGAGGCGCGGGAGGCCCGCGCGGTGACGAGGCGGGTCAGGCCGTTGCCGGGCTCGTAGACCGGAACCCGGGCGAGGCCCGAATCGACCACGATCCGCACCCCCTGGATCGTCAGGGAGGTCTCGGCGATCGCGGTGGCGAGCACCACCTTGCGCCGCCCCGGCGGCGCCGGGGCCACGGCCCGGTCCTGCTCGCTTTGGCTCAGAGCCCCGTAGAGGGGGGCGAGTGCGGCGTCATCGGGCAGGCGCCCCTCCAGCCGCTCCATGGTGCGGCGGATCTCCGCCTGACCCGGCAGGAAGGCGAGCAGCGAGCCCGGATCGGCCCGGAGCGCCCGCAGGATCGCGCCGGCCATGGCGTCCTCGATGCGTTCGTTGGCGGCCCGGTCGAGGTGGCGCGTCTCGACCGGGTAGGCCCGCCCCTCGGATTCGATGACCGGAGCCTCCCCGAGCAGGCGCGCCACCCGGGCGCCGTCCAGGGTCGCCGACATGACGAGCAGGCGCAGGTCCTCGCGCAGCGCGCCCTGCGCGTCGAGGGCGAAGGCGAGGCCGAGATCGGCGTCGAGGGAGCGCTCGTGGTATTCGTCGAACAGCACCGCGCCGATGCCGGTGAGTTCCGGATCGTCGAGGATCATCCGGGTGAAGACGCCCTCGGTGACGACCTCGATGCGGGTGCGTCCGGAAACCTTCGAGCCGAGCCGCACCCGCAGCCCCACCGTGTCGCCGACCCGCTCGCCGAGCGTCGCCGCCATCCGCTCCGCGGCGCCGCGCGCGGCGAGCCGGCGCGGCTCCAAGAGGATGATCTTGCCGCCGCCGAGCCAGGGCTCCTCCAGGAGGGCGAGGGGCACCCGCGTGGTCTTGCCCGCGCCGGGAGGCGCCACCACCACGGCCGCAGATCCCGCGACCAGGGACCGGCGCAGGGCAGGCAGAACGGCGTCGATCGGGAGCGGGGCGGGGCCGGGGGCGGAGACCATGCCCGCTGGTGGCCCGGTTCCGGCGCCCGCGCAACGGGGGCGCGCCCTACGTCCGCGGCAGAGCGCTAATCCGGCGAAGCGCCCCTGGATCCGTTCAAACATTTGTTATGGGATTCGGGGGCCCCCTCCGGAACGGCGGCGCTCACGCGGGATTGAGGGCTCGACGTGCCGCTGGCGCACGAAACGAAAACGACGGACGAGAAAACGATGCGGATTGCCCTCACTCTTGCAGCCGGCGTGCTGTTCTGCGGCCTCGGTGTCGGCACGGCCTCGGCCGCCCCGGCCATGCCGGCGCCCGGCGTGATCGCCGGCGACACGGTCGAGACCGTGCGTCACGGCGGCTGGCACCGCCATCGTGGCTGGCACCATCACCGGACCAGCCGGTACGAGCGCCGCGCCCGCCGTTACAACACCCTCCGCCACGGCAACCCGAACGCCCGCAACCCGGAGCGCCCCGGCTACCAGCAGCAGCTCGGCAACACGACCAACGGCCCGCGCTACTGATCACCTCTCACGCTGTGAGGGTTTCGAAGGACCCGCCCGGCCCCGGCCCGGGCGGGTCTTTTCGTGTCGGGGCGCCGGGGCTTGCGAAGCCGGGGCTTGCGAAGCCTGGGCTTGCGAAGCCTGGGCTTGCGACGCCTGGGGAGAGCGCGCACTTGTCCACGGTGTTCGCCCTTTGCCGCCGGTGCCGGCGCCGGGCGAGGCTGCTAGCCTCCCGGCCATGCGCTCCAGCCCTCCACGCCCCCAAGCCCTCGAACGTCGCGCGAGTCAGGCGGAAACGGTGACCTCCTCGCCCATCGCCTCACCCTTGGACATCCCCGGCGCCACCCCGATGATGGCGCAGTACATCGAGATCAAGGCCGCCAATCCGGACTGCCTGCTGTTCTACCGGATGGGGGATTTCTACGAGCTGTTCTTCGAGGATGCGGAGATCGCCTCGCGGGCGCTCGGCATCGTCCTGACCAAGCGCGGCAAGCACGGCGGCGCGGACATTCCGATGTGCGGCGTGCCGGTCGAGCGCTCCGACGATTACCTGCACCGCCTGATCGCCCTCGGCCACCGGGTCGCGGTCTGCCAGCAGACCGAGGACCCGGCCGAGGCGAAGAAGCGGGGGCCGAAATCGGTGGTCCGGCGCGAGGTGACCCGGCTCGTCACCCCCGGAACCCTCACCGAAGACCGGCTGCTCGATCCCACCCGGGCCAACCTCCTGCTCGCCATCGGTCGCCGCAAGGTCGCGGAGGGGCGCGAGGCCTACGGGCTCGCCGCCATCGACATCTCGACCGGGCGCTTCTCGCTCAGCGAGGTGGAGGGCGGCGAACTCGCCGCCGCCATCGCTCGCCACGAGCCGCGGGAGATCGTGCTGTCGGAGGCGATCCACGCCGACCCCGCGGTGGCGCGGCTGTGGCGCGACACCAAAGCCGCGGTGGTGCCGCTGGCGCAGGCCGAGCTGGAGCCGGCCTCGGCGGAGCGGCGCATCCGCGCGCAGTTCGGGGTCAAGACCCTCGACGGGTTCGGCGCCTTCAGCCGGGCCGAGATCGCGGCGGCGGGGGCGGCCCTGCTCTATATCGAGCGCACGCAGTTCGGCGCCCGGGTGCCGCTCTCGGCGCCGCAGCGCGAGGCCTCGGGGGCGACGCTCGCCATCGACGCGGCGACCCGCGCCAATCTCGAACTGACCCGCACCCTGGCAGGCGAGCGCAAGGGGAGCCTTCTCGACGCGATCGACCGCACGGTCTCGGCGGGCGGGGCGCGGCTCCTCGCCGAGCACCTCGCCGGCCCCCTGACGGACCTGACCAAGATCGTCCGGCGCCATGACGCGGTCGCCTTCCTGGTCGGCGAGACTGCCCTGCGGGCCCGCCTGCGCGAGGCGCTGAAGGCCGCGCCGGACCTCGCCCGCGCCCTGTCGCGCCTCGGCCTCGGCCGGGCGGGCCCCCGCGATCTCGCCGCCCTCCGGGGTGGGCTCGACGCGGCGCTCGCCATCGCCGAGGGCCTGTCCGGCGCCGACCTGCCGGACGGCCTCCGGCGCCTCGT
>NZ_CAKLBV010000033.1 GCF_920984675.1 Methylobacterium sp. Leaf118 | reverse complement strand
TCCTTGCGCTCGGGTCCGGGCTGATTGCGGGGCAGGAACGGCTCGATCACCGCCCACTGCTCATCCGAGAGCCAGAACAGATCCGCCACCGCCGCCTCCGCGCTGCAAACGGCGGCCTCGAATCATAAAACTACAGCCCACGCAACACCTTGATGCGGTTTTGACCCTAGGGCGGCCTCGTCCATGCGCGGAACCTGCTGTCCGTGCTGATGCAGTGTTTCTCCATCTGCTGCCTCGCCTCAGTGCTCTGGGCGATCTGCGGCTAAAGCCTCGTCTTCGACGGAGACGGGGCGCTGATCGGCTCGGTGAACAAGGCGTTCCTCGCCGGGCTCGAGCCGGTCCGCTCCGGCACGGTGCTGCCGGAGACCGTGTTCGCGCTGTTCCAGATGACCTTCGCGGTGATCACGCCGGCGCTCATCATCGGGGCGATCCCGGAGCGCGTCGCCTTCCCCTTCGTGGCCCTGTTCTCGGCCTTGTGGCTGCTGGTCGTCTACGTGCCGGTGGCGCACTGGATCTGGGGCGGCGGCTGGCTCGCGGGGCTCGGCGCCCTCGATTTCGCCGGCGGCATCGTGGTCCACACCACGGCGGGCGTCTCGGCCCTCGTCCTGGCGATCCTGGTGGGCCGACGCCGCGGATTTCCGACGACTCTGACCCCGCCGCACAGCCCCGGCCTGACGATGATGGGCGCGGGCATGCTCTGGGTCGGCTGGTTCGGCTTCAACGGCGGCAGCGCGCTGGCGGCCGATGCGGGCGCCGGCAACGCTATCCTCGTCACGCATCTCTCGGCCGCAGCGGGGGCGATGGCCTGGACGGCGGCCGAACGGGTGAAGATCCGCAAGCCCACCTCGATCGGCATCGTCACCGGCTGCGTGGCCGACCTCGCCCCCATCACGCCGGCTGCGGGTTACGTCTCCCCGGCAGCGGCGCTCGCCATCGACACGGCGGGCGGTCTCGTCTGCTTCTTCGTGACCCTGTTCGGGAAGCACCGCCTCGTCATCGACGACTCGCTCGACGTCTTCGCCGTCCACGGCGTCGGCGGCATCCTGGGCTCCCTCCTGCTCGCGGTGTTCCTCCTGCCCGGTCTCGGCGGCATCGGTCTGGCCGAAGGGAATACGGTCCTCGGACAGCTCGCGGTCCAGGCCCTGGCCATCGGCGTCACCGCCGCGTGGTCCGGCCTCCTGACCGTGGGCCTCGTGCGGCTGCTCAGCCTCGTCACGCCCCTGCGCGTCGACGTGGAAGCCGAGCATGACGGGCTCGACCTCGCGAGTCACGGTGAGCGGGCCTACGAATTCACGCCGATGCGCTGAGGCCGAGCCCCCCGGCGAGCGTGCGCCCTCCCGGACGCGCTGATCGCGACTGCCCGCGACACCCGGTCAAGAGCCAGACAGCGCGCCGTCCGATCCCATCACCTGCGGCCCAGATGCAGATGGGGAGCGATCGATGATCGCCCCCCTCGTTCTCACATGGCCGACACCCTCGCGCGGACGGGCCATCGGCGCCGATCCGGCCGTGGGCGCCGCCGCCCTGAGGCCCGCCCCTTGCCCGCTCGAACGAAGAAGGCCCCGCCGTCGCCGGCGGGGCCTTCCTTTTTGGTGGGATCGCGAGGATCAGGCGGTGGCCAGGGTGGGGGCCGTTGCCATCCGCGCCTCGTTGGCGGCGTGGTGCTGCTTCAGCATCGGCCGCAGGACGGTGATCGCCAGGAAGGCTGCGATCAGGTCCATGATCGCCACCGTGTAGAGCACCGAAGCCCAGGTTCCGGTGGCCTGCATCAGCAGGTTGCCGACGGGGACGAACAGCGCGGCGAAGCCCTTGGCACAGTAGAGGACGCCGTAGATCTTGCCGATGTGCTTCGAGCCGAAGGTGTCCGCGGCGGTGGCGCTGAAGAGGGAGTACACTTCACCCCAGGCCAGGAACACGATGCCGGAGAGGATCACGAACGCCCAGGGGTTCGAGCCGAAGTAGCCGAGCGCAACGATGCCGATGCCTTCCATGGAGAAGGCGATGAACATCGTCTTCTCACGGCCGATCCGGTCGGAGACGTAGCCGAAGAGCGGACGCGAGATGCCGTTCATGATGCGGTCGAGCATCAGGGCGAAGGGCAGGGCGGCCATGGCGAAGAAGTACAGGTTCACCTGGAAGTTCTTGACGCCGAGGTCCTGAGCGATGACGCCGAGCTGAGCGACGGCCATCAGACCACCGGTCACCGTGCAGGTGAACATCAGCAGCATGACCCAGAAGACCGGAGTCGCGAGGGCTTCACCGAGGGTGTAGTCGCGACGGCTCTGGAGAACCTTGTTCGAGTACTTGATCTCGTCCTTCTGCGGGCCGCGCAGGAAGAGCGACGCGATCATGATGATGGCGCCCTGGAGCAGGCCGAAGTAGAAGAAGGCCTGAGCGTAGCTGCCGGCGTCGATCATCTTGGCGATCGGGAGGATGGTGAGCGCCGAACCGGCGCCGTAGGCACCCGCCGTGAGGCCGACGGCCAGGCCGCGCTTGTCCGGGAACCACTTGAGGGCGTTGTTGATGCAGGTCGCGTAGACGCACCCGACGCCGATGCCGCCGACGACGGAGCCGAGATAGAAGCCCGACAGCGAGGTCGCGTAGGAGTTCACCACCCAGGCAAGACCCGTCATGAAGCCGCCGAACATGACGACGCGGCTCGGGCCGTACTTATCGATGAAATATCCTTCGATCGGCGTCAGCCAGGTCTGAACGATGACGAAGATCGTGAAGGCGACCTGGATCGCGGCGCGGTCCCACCCGAACGTCTTCTGAATCTCGGGAACGAACAGCGTCCAAGCGTATTGGATGTTGGCGGCGGCGACCATGCAGGCGACGCCGAAGATGATCTGGAACCATCGATTCGGTTTTACAGGGCTGTCTAGGGCGACAGAAGACATTGCCATGGGCGCTCTCCCTCGATCAGGCTTCGGGTGTCCCGGCCTGACTCCTTTACGTGATGAACTTTCGCCGCACATCGTTCGGCTGCCAAGGTCCCAACTCGGATTGGGTGGACCACAGGGCGGCCGTGGCATGCATTATTTGGTATACCAGAGGCCGGATCAAGCGAAATAATGCAGCGGGCCACGCGAATTTGTGAGGATTAAAGTGGATTGGCCGACGTGTCGGCCAGACCCAGAAAGGTCGCGAAGCGGGGCTTTTCCCTCTGCGGAGCGCGTCTCGGACGCCAGCCGCCCTTTAAGAGCGAGGATGCAAAAAAAATCTACGTCGCCCGCGGACGCCAAAATTAAATTGCTTCTGTATCAAGAATTTTCCTGAGACTTGTCCCGTCCTCGGCGCTCGGAAAAAGCCCTGCAGCCGGGCCGACTGCGCCTTCTCGGCGAAGCCGGAGGAGACCCGGCGCCCGCGTCGCGCGGCGCGCGACACAGAGAGAGACAGCCCAAAGAGCATCGGCGAGCCGGGCGAATCGGGCCGATTCCATGGCCGCGCGGATCCGGCCCGGCACTCGGAGTGACCCGATATCCGCGTTGCCGGCTGCGTTGACGGAGCCCGGTGGCAGGATCGTGCCACCTCGCCCCACCGCGCGACGTGCCGGTTCGGAGAGGGCCTGCGACGCGACGCGCGAGACTTCTTCACACAGGCGGGATTAAGGGCCGAAGCTCGTCCGTTGATTCTTATGTTCCGGCGAGCACGGGACGAATCTCCAAAACTCAAGCCCGCCCGGCCTCTTGCCGCGGCGGGCTTTTTCTGGTCTCGCGCCCGCCCGACCCGGAGGTGCCGGCGGCCGCACCCGCCCCGGCATGCAGGCCGGACTGCGGCAAAGCCTTGAGGTATCCTAATACCTCATTTGTCAAATGGCTCCAGAATCTCTCGTTTTTCGATTTCGGCGCGCAGGATCACCCTTGACGCGACCGGCGAACCTCCGTATCGAACGCTCCACACGCCGCTGCGTCCTCCCCGACGCGGCGGCGCCTTGTTTCCAACGTCACCGGCACGGGAATCGGCCATGAAGACTACGTCGCTGAAGCCCGCCGACGTCGACAAGAAGTGGGTCGTGATTGACGCGGAAGGCCTCGTGGTGGGCCGCCTCGCCTCGATCGTGGCAATGCGCCTGCGCGGCAAGCACAAGGCCGCCTATACGCCCCATGTCGATTGCGGCGACCACGTCATCGTCATCAATGCGGACAAGGTGAAGTTCACCGGCCGCAAGTACGACCAGAAGGTCTACTATCACCACACGGGCTATCCGGGCGGCATCAAGGAGCGCTCGGCCAAGTTCATTCTCGAGGGCCGGTTCCCCGAGCGCGTGGTCGAGAAGGCTGTCGAGCGCATGCTGCCCCGCGGCCCGCTCTTCCGCCAGATCCTCGGCCACCTGCGCGTCTACAAGGGTTCCGCGCATCCCCACGAGGCCCAGCAGCCGCAGGCGCTCGACGTCGGCTCCCTCAACCGTAAGAACGTGAGCGCTTGATCATGGCGACCCTTCAGTCCCTCGCCGATCTCAATCGGGCGAACACCCAGACGTCCGGCTCCGAGAACGAGGCGCCCGTCCACGTCCAGAAGCTGGACGCCCAGGGCCGCGCCTACGCCACCGGCAAGCGCAAGGACGCGGTCGCCCGCGTCTGGATTAAGCCCGGCAACGGCACCGTGGTCGTCAACGGCCGCCCGGTCGAGACCTATTTCGCCCGTCCCGTGCTGCGCATGATCCTGCGCCAGCCGCTGGAGATCGCCGGCCGCGTCGACCAGTACGACATCACCGTCACGGTGAAGGGCGGCGGTCTCTCGGGTCAGGCGGGCGCCGTGCGCCACGGCCTGTCCAAGGCCCTGACCTATTACGAGCCGGAGCTGCGTTCGCCGCTCAAGCGCGAGGGCTTCCTCACCCGCGACCCGCGCGTGGTCGAGCGCAAGAAGTACGGCCGCAAGAAGGCCCGCCGCAGCTTCCAGTTCTCGAAGCGCTAAAGCGCGGTTCGGTTTTGGTGTGGGAGAGGGCGGGGCCGCGAGGCTCCGCCCTTTCTTCGTTTCCCGGAGAGCATCGGATGACGAAACGCGCGCCTCCGCCGCAGATGGGGGACCGTCGCGCCGTCCTCGCCGCTGCCCTGGCACGGCTCGCGCCGCGGCTGCCAGCCTTCGAGGCGGAAGCCGTGCTCGACCGGGCGATGCGCAGCCCCGGCCTGCGCGGCGCCGTGCCGGAGACGGCGGTGTGGCTGGCTCTGACGGCCTTCGCCCGCCACGCCTTCACCGAGTACGACGACCTTCTGGCGGAGGGGTACGACCGCGACAGCGCCCGCCACTTCGTCCTCGACGCGATGAACGCGGTGCTGACCGATTGGGGCAGCCGCCGCCTGGTCTCCGAGACGGAGGAGGCCGACGACCGCGCCGATTCCTGAGCCGAGGGAAGCCAAGCGCCGCTTGCCCCACCGGAGCGGGTGGGGCAGGGAGGCCGCGTTCCAGGGAATTCAGCGAGATCCCTCATGAAGCTCAGCGCGCGCAACGTCCTCAAGGGTAAGGTCGTGTCGGTCGAGAAGGGCACCACCACGGCCCATGTGAAGATCGAGATCGCCGGCGGTCAGACCGTGACCTCGGCGATCACGAACGAGTCGGTCGATGCCCTCGGCCTCAAGGTCGGCGGCGAGGCCTACGCCGTCATCAAGAGCTCCGACGTCATCCTCGCGGTGGATTGAGGCGCGTCTCAGCCCTCGAGCGCGAGTGCGATCCCGTGCCGGGCGGTCTCGCCCGGCGCCAGTTGCCGCTGCGAGTCGCGCTCGGCCAACTCCCCCTCGAAGCCGGCCCAGTCCGCATGGCCGGTCCAGGCCTCGAGGGAGAGGAACGGCGCCGTCGGCCGCGTCCAGACGGCGAGATGGGGAAAATCCTCCACCCGCATGGCGATGCTCCGGCCGCCCGGCGCGACGAAGCGCAGGGCGCGGCTCTTGGCGTTCAGGAACACCAGCGCCTCGGTGAACAATTCGGGATCGAGGTCGAGACGGTCGCCCGCGAGCGGCAGGGCCCGCTCCGCGCGCACCAGCAGGCCGCCCTCGCCGACCTCGGGCACGAAGGGCCGCTCGGGCGCCTCGAAGACCACGGCGTAGCCGCCGCCCGCGCGCCGCTCCCCCCCGGCGAAGGGCCAGGGGAAGGCGGGATGGAAGCCGAGCCCGTAGGGCAGGGGCTCGGCCCCTTGATTGCGCACCGTCAGATCGAAGCTCAAGCTCCGCGGCGCGACCCGCGCGGTCACCTCGAACTGGAAGGGGAAGGGATAATGCGCCCGGGTGGCGGCATCGTCCTCCAGCCGCAGGGTGACCGCATCGTCGCTGCGCGCCACCACCGTGAAGGGGAGGTCCCGGGCGAAGCCGTGCTGCGCCATGGGGTAGCGGACGCCGCCCACCCGCACCGCGCCGCCCGCCGAGGCGCCGACCACGGGGAAGAGCCAGGGCGCATGCCGGTTCCAGTGCTCGGGATCGCCGTTCCAGAGATAGTCGCGGTCCTCGACCCGCCAGGACACCGGCTCGGCGCCCTTCAGGGCGATGCGGGCCGTGGTGCCGTCCGCCGCCCGAATCTCGATCGTCTCGTCCATGTCGGCTCCGCAGATCTCGATCGATCCATAGCCGAGCTTCCACCGGCCGGCTACGGCGCCAGGGATGGGGGGGCTTGTCGGGGTCGTTGGCATCAGAAGAGAGCACTTTTTTGCGGCCTTGATCGCGCTCAATCGCCGATCAAGCCTTGTCGAGCAGGCCCCGCATCAATGTCTAGGTCAGGCTCGATAGAGGCAAAAGCCACACTCGCTCGATGCGAGGACGGCCTCATCCAATGATATCGTGAAAACCAGGCTGCTTTGACGCAAAAATCCACGCAAGGGCGACGGCATTGCCCGCTATCGATGATCCTGATCTTGCCCCGATCCCATCCCCGGACCGGCGCCGCCCTCAGATGCCGGCATACCACGAAAAACCGAGTTCGGAGACCATGCTGCCGCGGCCCTGGCTGAGGCGCGAGACGCTCGCGACCGCCTCGATGCTCGCGAGATACTTGAGCGATTTGTAACCGAGTTGGCGCTCGACCCGAAGGCGGACTGGCGCGCCGTGGGCCACCGGCAGGTCGGAGCCGTTCATGCCGTAGGCCAGGATCGTCTGCGGATGGAGGGCGTCGAACAGATCGTAGCTGTCCCACCAGCCGTCGACGGAGCGGATCACGATGAAGCGGGCCTCGCGCTTCAGACCGATGCTCGCCAGCAGGTGCGAGAGCGGCACGCCGGTCCAGCCCCCGATCGCCGACCAGCCCTGCTCGCAGGCATGCAGCGTGATCTGCGTGCGGGCTGGCATCGCCCTCAGTTCGGCCAGGGAGAAGGTGGTGGGACGCTCGACGAGGCCGCTCACCGGCAGACGCCAGTCCGCAAAGCCCTGCGCCTTCGAGCGGCGGTAGTCGGGATTGTCCGGATCGGTGGTGTTGATCGTCGGGAAGACCCGGGAGATCGCCTCCGGGCCGAACTCCCGCACCAGCGGCTGGTCGCGCAGGAGGAAGCGCTGGGTCGCGAAGGTCAGGGTGTCGCTGAGCCCGTAGAGGCCGGACCGGCTCGGCCCGTCCGCGATGAGGTCGCAGCCGCCGAGCGCGCTGCCGAGCCCGAGGGCGGACGTGCCGAGGAGAAGCCGACGGCGCGAGATGTCGTGCATCACAGCCTCTCCCGCGCGCCCGGGGCGCGCCCGGTGATCATGCCCCGCATGAGCCGGAGCGGGTGGTTCACGAGCACCTGCCAGAGATGCACGAGGAGGAAGCCGACGAGCAGGAGGGCGGCCAGGAAATGGATCGTCCGGGCCGATTGCCGGCCGCCGAACAGGGTGAACAGCTCTGGATAGGCCGCGGTGACGCCGGGCGACATGGTCAGCCCCGAGAGCAGCATGACGGGTGCCAGCACCAGCAGGACCGCGAGATAGGCGAGCTTCTGGAGAGCGTTGTAGCGTTCGGGCTCCGCCGGGCCCGCGCCGCGCAGGCGCAGATGGTCCCGGAACTCGCAGGCGAGGGCGCCGGGACGGATCTGGTCCCGGTCCGGCACGAGGCGGCGCAGAAAGTGACCGGTGATCACGGCGGCGAGCCCGTAGACCGTGCCGCTCAGCACGAAGATCCAGGCGGCGAGGAAGTGGAGGTTGCGACCCCAGCCGGTCTGTTCGAGGTTAATCGGCAAGGGCAGCACGATCCAGGCGGGCGCGTCGTTGGCGCCGGTCTCACCCCAGAACAGGCGGGGCAGCGCCAGGAGAATCGCGACGCCGCTGACCACGAGCGCCAGGAAGGCGCCCGCGCTCACCCAATGCGTCAGGCGCACCCAGAGCGGATGGTGCAGGCGCCGCTCAGTCCGGGCCATGGCCCGCCCGCAACAGATCGAGGCGGTATTCCTGCGTCCGCGCCCGCCGCAGGACCGTCAGGGCGCTCGCCGCGATGAAGCCCTCGACGGCCTCATCGCCGGAGAGGGGATAGTCGGTCTCGCCGAGCCAGTGGACGAGCACGCAATCCCCCCCGGGTTCCAGGCTGTGTCCGACCTGCCCGGCTAGGCGGGACAGGTCGGCGTGATCGAGGAAGTAGAGGACCTCGGACAGGACGATCAGGTCAAACCGCCCCGGCGGCCAGGTCGCCGGCACGGCGCCGAGCGCGAAGCGGATATGGGGGAGGCCGGCGCAGCGCTCGCGGGCCGCCTCGATGGCGGCCGGCGCCGGATCGAGGGCCACGAGCTCGGCGCAGCGCTCGGCGAGGTCCCGGGTGAAGACCCCGATGGAGCAGCCGACCTCCAGGGCCCGGCCGTACCGGGCCCGCGGCAGGGCCTCCAGGGTCGCATCGTATTTCGCGCGCTCGTAGGCGCTCGAGGTGAACTGCCACGGGTCGGGGTTCGCGGCGTAGATGTCGTCGAAATAGCCGGCCGGCAGGCTGTGTTCGTGGCGTCCCCCCATGGGTCAGGTCTCCTCGGGCCAGAGGTCGTGCAGCGGCTCCTCGGCCTCCAGAACGTGGGCGGCCATGCCGGTCAGCGCGAAATCCGGCGCGGGCTGGCGCAGATAGGTCGCGAGATCCCGCATCCGCTCCTCCAGCGGATGATCCTCCAGGAAGCCGGCGAGCCCGACCGAGCGCTGGGCCAAGGCGATCACGTCGAGCCCGGCCTGCTCCACGGCGGCGCGGGCGAGGTTGACGCCGGCGATGATCCGCGCCGACGCCGCCGTCTCGGCCGCCGCCAGCGCGGCGGCGCGGGCAACGAGGAGGCGGCTGGATTCCAGCGCGATCAGGCTCTGCCCGAACCGGGCCTGCTGGTGCGGATCGCCGCCGCGGCCCGTAGCCTTGAGATGGGCCCGGTGGGTCTCGACCACGGCCTCGATGCCGCCGACCTGCACGGCGAGGAAGCGCCATGCCCCCGCGAAGAAGAAGGGCTGGCGCGAATAGTCGTCGGGCGCGCCGATCACCGCCCCGTCGCCGACATGCAGGCCGGAGAAGGCGACCGTGCCGGTCGCAGTGGCCCGCATGCCGTGCGCCCGCCACGCGCTGAGATCGGCCCGCGTCCCCGGCTCCAGCCGCATGACCAGCATCAGGCGGCGCCCATCGGGCATCCGCGCCGTCACGAGGGGCCGGGTGACGGAGCCGGCCCCCGAGGCGAAGCTCTTGGCGCCGTGCAGACGGCCCGCGGCGTCGAGGGTCAGGCCGCCGTCTCCCGGCTCGGTGTTCCAGACGCCGAACAGGTGGCCGTCCCGGGCGTCGTGGGCGAGCCGCGCCTGGGTTTCGGCGTCGGCGTAGCGCAGGACCAGAGCGAGGGCGTTGACGTGGCCCTCATAGAGCCGACCGACCGGCAGGCTGTCGCGCCCGACCCGCGTCAGGCAGCGGCGCAACGCGTCCACCCGGTCGGGGGCGCATAGGCCGGCACCGCCGAGATGTTCGGGCAGAGGCGCGGCGAGCGTTCCGTCCCGGCGCAGGCGCGCGATCTCGGCGGTCGGGAAGAGGCTCCCGGTCCCGTGCGGTGCCACGGGACCGTGATCGTCTGCGGCGTGAACGAGGTGGAGCGTGGGAGAGGGCGACAAAGGGGGCTCGCGCGTTCCGGAGCGGCCTCGGCATGCCCTCACGGATCGAGGGAACGCGCGGTCACGGCTCCATGTTCATTGCGCGTTTCGCAGCCGTCGTCACGTGCCGCAGAAGGTCCGGTAGCCGACACCGCCGCCCTCCGGCGCCTCGGCGTAGCGGGCGTGCTCGGGCTGGTCGTCGTAGGGCCGCGACAGCACCGCGAGCAAGGTCTCGAACGGCGCGAAATCGTTCCGTTCGATCGCCGCCTCGATCATCGCCTCGACGCGATAGTTGCGGGGGATGAAGGCCGGGTTCACCGCCCGCATGCTTCGGCCGCGGGCCGAGGGCTCCCCCGGCTCCTCGGCGAGGCGCTCGCGCCATCGCAGGGCCCAGCCATCGTAGGCGGTGGGATCGACGAAGCGCTCGCGCACCGGCCCGTCGGCTTCCGGATCCTCGGCCGCCGCGCAGAGAAGACGGAAGGTCAGGGTGTGGTCAGCCTGGTTCTCGGCCATCAGCCGCAGCAGGTCGCCGCACAGTTCGGCATCGCCCTCCCGCAGCTCCGACAGCCCGACCTTGCGGGCGAGACCGCCGCGATAGGCCGCGTCGAAGCGCGGGCCGAAGGTGGCGAGGGCGGCCTCCGCCTGCTTGATCGCCTCGTCCTCGTCGGCAGCCAGGAGCGGCAGCAGGGTCTCGGCGAAGCGGGTGAGGTTCCACAGGGCGATGCGCGGCTGCTGGCCGTAGGCGTAGCGCCCGTTCCGGTCGATGGAGCTGAACGTGGTCCGGGCGTCGTAGGCGTCGAGGAAGGCGCAGGGGCCGTAATCGATGGTCTCGCCCGCCACCGACATGTTGTCGGTGTTCATCACGCCGTGGACGAAGCCCACCAGCAGCCAGCGGGCGACGAGGTCGGCCTGCCGGCCCACGACCGCCTCGATCAGAGCGCGGACGCGGTCGCCGCCATCACCGCCGATCTCGGGATAGTGCCGGGCGATGACGTGATCGACGAGCGCTTGCAGGCCGTCGGTGTCGCGGCGGGCAGCGAAGAACTGGAACGTGCCGACCCGGATATGGCTCGCCGCCACGCGGGTGAGGACCGCGCCGGGCAGCACGGTCTCGCGGATCACCGGCGCGCCGGTCGCGACGGCGGCGAGCGCCCGGGTCGTCGGGATGCCAAGCGCCGCCATCGCCTCGCTGACGAGGTATTCGCGCAGCACCGGCCCAAACGCCGCGCGCCCGTCGCCGCTGCGGGAGAACGGGGTGGGCCCCGCCCCTTTCAGCTGGATGTCGCGGCGGCGTCCGTGCCGGTCGATGACCTCGCCGAGCAGGATGGCCCGCCCGTCGCCGAGCTGGGGGACGAAATTGCCGAACTGGTGTCCGGCATAGGCGGCGGCGAGGGGCTCCGATCCCTCCGCCACCCGGTTGCCCGCCAGCACCGCCACGCCGTCGGGGCCGCCGAGCCAGTCGGGATCGATGCCGAGTTCCTCGGCCAGCCCCCGGTTCAGGTGGATCAGCCGGGGCTCCGGAACCGGCGTCGGGGCGAGCCGCGCGTGGAAGCGGGCTGGGAGCCGGGCGTAGCTGTTGTCGAACGGGAAGGACATGGGCGGGACTTCGATCCAGGGATTCTCTTGAGGCGAACAGGCCTGACGGCCTGGGGTTCACGCAAGCCCGCGATGCGATGGGACGGGTTCTCGCCACGCGGGGCACCGCTCGCCGCTTGAGCCCTTCGTCCGCGCGCCACGCGGGCTGGCGGTCGTTCGGCGGGCCATCGGCTCGAATCATCACCTCACGCGATCACCCGGGGCGTGCCCGACGCCTCGGTCGACTCCCGTCCGGCGCGATGCTATAAGCGCGCCCGATCTCAAGCCTAACCGCTTGTTCCTGAACCATTTTGTCCGGGATGGGCCCGTGTCCCGCCGCCGCCCGGGGGCCGGGCCGGAACGGCTCTCCCGGTCCTCGCACCGGTGACCGTTTGAGGACCCTCCTCGATCTCCTGCGGGTGATGCGCCCGCGTGACCGGAGCCGGCTGGCATGGCTCTGCGCCGGGCTGGGGCTCGCTGCGCTGCTCGAAGTCGTCGGCGTGGCCTCGGTCCTGCCGTTCCTGACGCTTGTCGGCGATCCGGGGGCGGCCACGCGCCTACCCATGCTCGCGACGCTGCGCGATGCCCTCGGGCTGACGGACGATCGCAGCTTCCTGCTCGCGACCGGCCTCGCGGCGCTCGGCGCCATCCTGCTCACCAGCGTGGTCAATGCCGGCCTGGCCTTCGCGCAGCTGCTGTTCTCCCACCTCGTCGGCTACGACTTCGCCCGGCGCCTGCTGGCCCGCTACGTCGATCGGGAGCGGCTGTTCTTCGCCCGGGCCAACAGCGCGGAGCTCGCGAAGAACGTGCTCTCCGAGACCGACCGCCTCGTCCTCGGCGTGCTGACGCCGGCTTTGGTGATGGCGGGCCGGTCCACCTCGGCGCTGGCGGTGGTGGGGTTCCTCGTCGTCTACCAGCCGCGGCTGGCGCTGATCCTGGGCGGCGGCTTCGGCAGCCTCTACGTCGCCATCTACCTCTTCGCCCGCGCCCGCCTCGCCCGGCTCGGCGCCCGGGCGGTCTCCGACAACGAGGGCCGCTTTCGCGTCGTGCAGGAGACCCTGGGAGCCCTGACCGAACTCAAGCTCTACGGGCGGGCGGAGACCTTCGCGGCGAGCTTCGACGCACCGGGCCGAAGCTACGCCCGGGCCATGTCCGACAGCCTGCTGACCGGGCAGCTGCCGCGCTTCGTCATCGAGGCGCTCGCCTTCGGCGGCGTGATCGCGGTGGTGCTCTTCGCCCTGACGCAGGGGCTCGACACCGCCGGGATGCTGCCCCTGCTCGGCCTGTTCGCCTTCGCGGGCTACCGCATGCTGCCGGCCTTCCAGAACATCTTCACGTCGGTCTCGCAGCTGCGCTTCCACCTCGCCGGGGTGCGCCTCATCGTCGATGCCCTGGAGGGCGAGCGCACGCCCGTTCCGCGCAGCACGGAACGCCTGCCCTTCGCGCGGGAGATTCGGCTGGAGGGGGTCGGCTTCGACTACGAGCCCGGCCGCCCGACCCTTCAGGGCATCGACCTGGTGATCCCGGCCCACACCACGATCGGCCTCGTCGGCCGCACCGGCTCGGGCAAGTCGACCCTGGTCGGCCTGATCCTCGGCATCCTGACGCCGATGCAGGGGCGCATCCTGATCGACGACCGCGCCCTCGACGCCGACAGCCTGCCGGCCTGGCAGAACCGGATCGGCTACGTGCCGCAGGACGTCTTCCTGATCGACGGCACCGTCGCCGAGAACATCGCCCTCGGCCTCCCGGCGGAGCGGATCGATTCCGCGGCGGTGGAGCGCGCCGCCCGCCTTGCCGGCCTCCACGAGGTCGTCGCGGCCCTGCCCGAAGGCTACCGCACCGGCGTCGGCGAGCGGGGCGCCCGGCTCAGCGGCGGCCAGCGCCAGCGCGTCGGCATCGCCCGGGCGCTGTATCACGACCCCGACGTCATCGTGTTCGACGAGGCGACCTCGGCGCTGGACGGCGAGACCGAGGCCGCGGTCATGGGCGCCCTCGGGGCGCTGGCCGGCACGCGCACGATCATCATGATCGCCCACCGCCTTTCGTCCCTGCGCCGCGCCGACATGGTCCATGTCGTCGAGGCCGGCCGCATCACCCTGTCGGGCCCGCCCGCTCAGGTGATTCCGGAGCTGGCGGAGAGCGGCAGCTGAGCGCCATTCGCTGGCCGTCCGATCACCGGGCCTGCGCCTTTCGGACATGTCGGCCCCTCAGGTGCCCGGTGGGGGATTGCAAGCCCCGCCGGCGGTCGGTGCAGTGGGCAGGGATCGGGGCCAATGTGCGGGGACAAGGGTCACACTCGCAAAGATTCGTCTGCGAGCCGGCCGCCGCCCTCGCACGGGCTCCCGATCGCCACGCGAAGCCTGGGCCCGAGGGGAGCGCCGACGACCGGGATCGGCGCTACCGGGCATCCTCGCCCGCGGCGATGCCACGGGTGGGGCGGGGGATCGTTCCCGACGATCCCGAGGCGGCAAAAAAGCGGACCGCGCCCGCACGAAGGGGGTTGAGTCCCGCCGATCCTCCGCTTATAGAACCGGCCGTCGGCAACGGGCAGCGCCCGGAGCGAGACACCGCCGAGACCTCCAGCGGTCGCGGCGAGATAGGTTGGGGCCTTAGCTCAGCTGGGAGAGCGCTTCCATGGCATGGAAGAGGTCATCGGTTCGATCCCGTTAGGCTCCACCATCCTTCTCTTCACCGTTCTTCGCAGACAGCCGCCTCCGGGCGGCTTCTTCGTCTCTGCGGCCGATCCGCCCGGAGCGATGGACCTTTGCGGCCCGGCGACGTATTGCGCTGCACGATGGATGCGGCGACTCGGATTCTGATGGTGGGACTCGCGACGGCCGGTGCCATGACGCCGCCCGCCGAGACCCGGGCGCATGAGACCCAGGACAAGACGCAGGACGAGGCCGGGGCGCGCGCCGTGATCGAAACCCTGAGCGCTCGCCTGCTGGCTGCCCCGAGCGCCACCGCCGTGCTGGAGGCTTGGTGCGCCGAACGTGGGCTGGCCACCGATCCCAGGATCGTCGCCGTGCGGGTGCCCGGCATCGACAAGCTTCCGAGCCCGACCCAGCGCGAGCGTCTCGCGGTCGGTCCGGATGAGGCCGTGCGCTATCGCCGGGTGCGGCTCACCTGCGGCGGCCACGTCCTGTCGGAGGCGGACAACTGGTACGTCCCGGGCCGGCTGACGCCGGAGATGAACACCGCGCTGGACGCCACGCAGGCGCCGTTCGGCACCGTGGTGCGCCCGCTGAAGCCGAGCCGGCGCAACCTGTCCCTGCGGATGCTGTGGCGGCCGGGGGAGGGGACCGCGCCGGGCCCCGACGCGCCGCTCTTCGCCGTGGAGGCGGTGCTCTCCACGGGCGGCGTGCCGTTCTGCGAGGTGGCCGAGACCTATACCGGGGCCGTGCTGGCCCAGGGTGGGCGCTGACGGCTCGTCAGAACGCCTGATCGACCCGCCGCCCCTCGCGGGCGAGCCGCAGCAGATTTTGGCCGTACTGGGTCTTGGCGAACAGCTCGCCCCGGGCCAGGAGCTGCTCCCGGCCGATGAAGCCCTTCAGATAGGCGATCTCCTCCAGGCAGGCGACCTGAAGCCCCTGCCGGCGCTGGAGGACGCGCACGAACTCCCCCGCCTCCAGCAGGCTGTCATGGGTGCCGGTGTCGAGCCACGCATAGCCGCGGCTCATCCGCTCCACATGGAGCTGTCCGCGGTCCAGATAGGCCTGATTGACGCTCGTGATCTCGAGTTCGCCCCGCTCCGAGGGTGTCACCGCGGCGGCGATGTCGAGCACCTGATTGTCGTAGAAGTAGAGCCCTGTGACCGCCCAGGGGCTCTCCGGGGTCTTGGGCTTCTCGACGAGATGGACCGGTCGGCCGTCGTCGTCGAGGGTGACGACGCCGTAGGCCTCCGGATGGTCGACATGGTAGGCGAACACGGTCGCGCCGCCGGTGCGGGCGCGGGCCTTGCCGAGCAGGGCGCTCATGCCGTTGCCGAAGAACAGGTTGTCGCCGAGCACGAGGGCGACCGAATCGGTGCCGACGAAGTCGCGGCCGATGACGAAAGCCTGGGCCAGTCCCTCGGGCCGCGGCTGCACCGCGTAGACGAAGGTGAGGCCGAACGGCTCGCCGGTGCCGAGCAGGCGCTGGTAGTTGCCGAGATGTTCGGGGCTGGAGATGATCAGGATTTCGCGGATGCCGGCCAGCATCAAGACCGAGATCGGATAGTAGATCATCGGCTTGTCGTAGACCGGCAGCAGCTGCTTGTTGATCGCGAGCGTGGCCGGATGGAGCCTTGTGCCGGAGCCGCCGGCGAGCACGATGCCCTTCATCGCATGAACCCTTGCGTTCCGTGGGCGGGCCCGACCAGCCGGTCGAGGATGTCGTCGAGGGCCGCGCTCCAGGGGCGCGGCGCGATCCCGTAGGCCTGCGTCAGGCTCGCCGTCGAGAGGCGGGAATTGGCCGGGCGCCGGGCGGGCGTCGGGTAGGCGTGGGTGGGGATGCCCTCCACGGGCACCGTCCGCCCGCCGCGCCGGCCCGCACCCTCGACGATGGCGCGGGCGAAGCCGCACCACGTGGTCGCCCCGTCATTGACGAAGTGGAACGTGCCGGTGGGCGCGGCGTCGTCTTGGGCGAGCCGCAGGGCCACCGTGGCGAGCGCCGCCGCGAGGTCGGCGGCGGAGGTCGGGCAGCCGTGCTGGTCGTCCACCACCGTGAGCCGGTCGCGCTCGTTGGCGAGCCGCAGCATCGTCTTGACGAAATTGCCCCGGTGCGGGCTGACCACCCAGGCGGTGCGCAGGATCGCATGGCGCGGATGAGCGGTGCGCACCGCCATCTCGCCCGCGGCCTTGCTGGCGCCGTAGACGCTCGTCGGATTCACCGGCGCGTCCGGCTCGTAGAAGTCTGCGCCGGTGCCGTCGAACACGTAATCCGTCGAGACGTGGACCAGCGGAATGTTCCGGCGTCGCGTCTCGGCGGCCAGGATCGCGGGCGCGAGCGCGTTGAGGCGCCACGCTTCGGCGACCTCGCGCTCGGCGGTGTCCACCGCCGTATAGGCGGCGGGGTTGATGACCGCCGCATAGGCGCGGGCGTCGAGGGCGGCGGCCACCGCCGTCGCGTCGGTGATGTCGAGCTGGGCGCGGTCGGGGGCGTGAACCCGCACGCCCGCGGGCCAAGCCAGGGCCTGCAATTCCGTGCCGACCTGGCCGGAGCCGCCGAGAACGAGAATCTCCATGGTCAGGCCTTCGCCGGGGCGAGGCCGAGGCGTTCGCCCGCGTAGCGGCCGTCGCGGATCGGCCGCCACCACGCCTCGTTGTCGAGATACCATTGCACGGTCTCGACTAGCGCCTCCTCGAACACCCGGGTCGGTGCCCAGCCGACCTCGCGCTCGGCCTTGGACGGGTCGATGGCGTAGCGCCGGTCGTGGCCCGGCCGGTCGGGCACGAAGGTGATCAGGCGCTCATGCGGACCGTTCTCGGGCCGGACCCGGTCGAAGGCCGCGCAGAGAGCCTTCACCACCGCGAGGTTGTTGCGCACGGCGCGCCCGCCAAGCAGGTAGGTGTCGCCGATCCGGCCCCGCTCCAGCACCGCGACGAGGCCGCTTGCGTGGTCCTCGACATGGATCCAGTCCCGCTCGTTCATCCCGTCGCCGTAGACCGGGAGGTTCCTGCCCTCCAATGCGGCGAGGATCATGAGCGGGATCAGCTTTTCCGGGAAGTGACGCGGCCCGTAATTGTTGGAGCAGTTCGTCACCAGCACCGGCAGGCCGTAGGTCTCGTGCCAGGCGCGGGCCAGATGGTCGGAGGCCGCCTTCGAGGCCGAGTAGGGCGAGCGCGGATCGTAGCGGCTGGCCTCGGTGAAGAACCCGTCCGGCGGCAGCGAGCCGTAGACCTCGTCGGTGGAGACGTGGAGGAAGCGGAAGGTTCTGCGCGCGTCCTCGGCCAGGCCCTCCCAATGGGTGCGGGCCCCGTCGAGCATCACCTGGGTGCCGATCACGTTGGTGCGCACGAAGGCGCCCGGATCGGTGATCGAGCGGTCGACATGACTCTCGGCGGCCAGGTGCATCACCGCCTCGGGAGCGAAGGCGGCGTAGAGGGCATGGACCCGGGCCGGATCGCAGATATCCGCGTGTTCCAGCCGGTGGCGCCTGTCGTCCTTGAGAGACCCAAGGGAGAGCGGGTTGGCCGCGTAGGTCAGCGCGTCGAGGGTGAGGACCTCGTGGCCGAGGTCCCGCACGAGATGCAGCACCAGCGCGGAGCCGATGAAGCCGCAGCCGCCCGTCACCAGAATGCGCATCGCGAAAGGTCTCCGTCGGTCCGGTTCGGGGGAGGCGTCGCTCAGAACACCCGGCCGAGATCGGCCAGGAGCGGGGCGTTCTTGTCCTTCCCCGAGAGGATCGCCTCGGCCTCGCTCACCGGCCAGGCGATGGCGAGGGCCGGGTCGTTCCAGCGCAGGTTGCGGTCGTTCTCGGGGCTGTAATAGGCGTCGACCTTGTAGGCGACCATCGTGTTCGACTCCAGCGTGCAGAAGCCGTGGGCGAAGCCCGCCGGGACGAAGAGCTGCTCGCCGCCCTCCGCATCGAGCCGCACGGCGACGGAGCGGCCATAGGTCGGGGATTCGGAACGGAGATCGACGGCCACGTCCAGGATCGCGCCGGCCAGCACCCGGATCAGCTTGGCCTGGGCGGCGGGCGCCGTCTGGAAATGCAGGCCGCGGACGGTGCCGGCCGGGGCCGAGAAGGACTGGTTGTCCTGGACGAACCCGTTGGCAATGCCGGCCTTCGCCAGCATGTCGGCGCGGAAGACTTCCGAGAACCAGCCGCGGGCGTCGCCGTGGCGCTTCGGGATCACCCGCTTGACTGCTGGGATCTCGGTCTCGACCACCTGCATGCCTCGCCTCCTGCCACGCCTCGGCCGTCCGCCGCGCGGCCGATCCGGGGCTTGGGACGCCTCGCGACAGGGAAGTCAACGCCGGGTCCGGAAAAATCGCACCGCGCCCCGGCCTTGCGCCGGGATGGCCCGGACCCTACCGCTGGGCCCGGCCGCCGCAAGGCGGCGCTCAGGTGGAAGACGACACGCATCCGATGGCCGCGCGCATTCCCGTCCGCCGAACCGTTCGCGGGCTCCTTGGCAGAACCCTCGCCGCCGCCCTGCTCCTCGTCGCGGGTGGGGGCGCCCAGGCGCAGAGGGATCTCGACCTCGCGGGCCTCTGGCAGACCGAGACCCCCGGCTCGACCGTGCGCCTTGCCCGTTGCGGCGCCGGCTGGTGCGGCACCTTCGCGGCGACGGCCGGCACCGGCGTCGACGCCCAGAACCCCGACCCGTCCCTGCGCGGACGCAAGCTCGTCGGCGTCTCGATCATGAAGGCCGACACCCCGAGCGGCGACGGCTTCGAGGGCAGCCTCTACAACCCGAAGGACGGCAAGACCTATTCGGGCAGCCTGACCCCGAAGGGGCCGAACACGGTCGAGGTGGCGGGCTGCGTGCTGAGCGTGATCTGCAAGCGGCAGACCTGGCAGCGGGTGCGGTAGGGGCAGGCACGTCCCGTCGCCCGCGCGCATGCGCGCCGGGAGGGCCTCCGGGGCCGTCGGGGAGACGCGGAATGCCGGGAAACCCTGGCAGACCGATCGTGTCTCAGAAAAATCCGGTTCCCCGGCATCCCGCGGCCCGGCCCGCTGGCGCGGAGTCCGGACCGATTTCGCGTCGCGGTGTTCTCGACCGGGCCCGGCCTGCGGATAGGCGTGTCCGGGTCGCCTGCGCGAACCCCGGGTTGCCACAATCGCATCCTCCACGAACGGGCGCCCCGTAGTGAGCGCCGCCGCAGGTCTCGCCTCCGGCCCAGATCGGGGTCGCGGGCCGGGCATTTCCTCCCGGGCCGCGCCAAGCGCCTGTCCGCGCCCCGATCCGAGTCCGGCGTGACGCCGAACCGGCCGCCCGGAGCGGGGGGACCGAACCCCCGTCGCAGGCACCGCCTCCTCCCCCCGACCTGAGCCCCCCGTTCGGTCGCCGGGGCGCTCCCCCGTGCGGGAGGCGAGTGGCGGGAGACTTTCACAAGATAGGAATTTTGTCAAGGTTTGGCGAAGAGGCCCGCCGGTTAGCGGACGCCGCCGCCGACGTTGATGACCTCGCCGGTCACCCAGCGGGCGTCGTCGGAGGCCAAGAAGGCGACGACCCCGGCGATGTCGTCCGGCTGACCGGCGCGGCCGAGGGGCGTCTGGGCCACCATGCCGGCCTCCATCTCGGAACCGGTGACACCCGCCGCCCGGGTGCCCTCGGTCACCACATAGCCCGGGCTGACGACGTTGACCCGGATCTTGCGGGGGGCCAGCTCGTTGGCCAGCACGCTCGAGATGGTGTTCACGGCGCCCTTGGTGCCGCTATAGACCGAAGCAGTCGGAACCGGCAGGGTGGCGGCGACCGACGAGATATTGACGATGCTGCCGCCCTCGCCGAGATGCCGGGCCGCCGCCTGCGTGGTCAGCAGGACGCCCAGCACATTCACGTCGAAGAGGCGCCGGTAATGCTCCTCGGTCACCTCCTCGATGGCCGCGAATTCGTAGACGCCGGAATTGTTGACGAGCACGTCGAGCCGGCCGAACCGCGCCACCGCCGCCTCGATCAGGCCGCGCGCCTCGGCGGCCTTCGTGACGTCCCCCTGGATCGCCACCGCCTTGCCCCCGGCCGCGCTGATCGCGTCGACCACCGCCTCTGCGCCGGCCCGGCTCGACGCGTAGTTCACCACGACCGCCGCGCCCTCCTGAGCCAGCGCTCGGGCGATGGCCGCGCCAATGCCCTTCGATGCGCCGGTGACCACGGCGACCTTTCCGTCGAGCCTTGCCATCTGTGCTAACCTCATCCCTGGGCCGCCTCCGGATCGAAGGCTCTGGTCCCATAGTTCAGGATTTCGGAACTACTGAAGCACGCTGCAAGCCCCCATAGGGTTGAAACATGAGGCCCCTGGTTCACCCCGCGATTGAGGCTATCCGCCCGGAAGCGATCCTGCACGCGCTGTCCGATCCGTCCCGCGCGGCGATCTTCGCCCGCATTATGGGCGCGGGCTGCGTCGAGGCCTGCGCCTCCGTCTCGACGCTGGGGGACCGGGTGATCCCGAAATCGTCCCTGTCCAGCCATATCAAGGTGTTGCGCGAGGCCGGCCTGATCCGCAGCGAGCGCCACGGTGTCGAGATGCGCAACCATTCCCGCGGCGCGGAGGTAGAGGCTCGTTTCCCGGGCCTGCTCGGCGCGATCATGAACGCCTACGCGTCGGAGGACAGCGCCGCTCGCGCCGCAGCCGATGCGGGGGCGGCCGAGGGTCAAACTCCATCGGCGTGACCCTGTGAGGGTCCGCCTCCGAGCCGTTGCAGACGCTCAGCATCCTGCCAGGATGGTCCTACGGCGGGGGCTGGATGATGCCGATTCTACAAATCCATGACCTCGAGCCGCAGCGAACTGCTGTAGTCGATCCTCTTCTCGTGCTGCTGATGCTCGGCGAGCGTGCAACCCGGGCTTCATGGCAGGTTGCCGGAGTCGCTCGCTATGACGGGGCGCTCTTGATCGTCGGGGATGAGGCGGCCGAGCAACTCGAAAATCTTGCACGGTCTTCGGATCGCTTCTCGGGCGCGCTGCTGAGCGATCTCCTCAATCGGGTCGCGCAAGTCATCTGGGGCGAATCTGTAGCCTACGAGAATGGCCAGGATAAGCCTTGGGTGATCGTGCGGGCCATCGACAGTTCGTGGTGCGAGGTCGAAACGGACGAAATGGGTATTGTCGATCGGGTGCGTGAGATTTTCGTGGACGTGCGGTTGGTCCCGTAGGGGTCCGCTTCCCGCCCATATCGGCACCTCGCCCGGTCAAGCGGATGGCGTTGTGACCCTAACCCCGCGTTGATCACGGAACGGGTTCGCCCTCTCCGTCATCGGACGGTGGAGCCGACGCCATGCGGCGGAGCGGCCCTGCCCTCCGCGTCCGTCGCAAGGGCGGACGCGCTCAGTGCGCCTCCTCCCAATTCCCCGCCGCCCGCGCCTCCACCACCAGCGGCACCCGCAGCGTCAGGGCCGGCGCTGGCGCCTCCTCCATGATCCGGGCGATCACGGGAATCGCCCGCTCCACTTCGTCGTCGGGCGCCTCGAAGACCAGTTCGTCGTGCACCTGCAGCAGCATGCGCACGTCGAGCTTTTCCGCCGCCAGCGCGTCTTCCATCCGCACCATGGCGCGGCGGATGATGTCGGCGGCGGTGCCCTGGATCGGGGCGTTGATGGCCTGGCGCTCCACGCTCGCCCGCTCGGACGGGTTGTTGGAGCGGATCTGCGGATAGTGGCAGACGCGGCCGAACAGGGTCGTGA
The DNA here is from genome assembly GCF_920984675.1 of Methylobacterium sp. Leaf118. Lineage (GTDB taxonomy): Bacteria > Pseudomonadota > Alphaproteobacteria > Rhizobiales > Beijerinckiaceae > Methylobacterium. Next base: position 25,890 of record NZ_CAKLBV010000033.1, on the reverse strand, counting down.
CGAAGCCGGTCTCGCGGCAGCGGCGCTTGGTCGTGTCGATGTAGTCGCGGATGCCCGGGAAGCGCTCGAAATACTGCTTGATGAAGGCGGAGGCCTCCTCGCGGCCGATACCGAGACGGTCGGCGAGCCCGAAGGCCGAGATGCCGTAGATGATGCCGAAATTGATGGTCTTAGCCCGGCGCCGCAGGTCGCCGGTCATCTGGTCCAGCGGCACGCCGAACATGGCCGAGGCGGTCGCCGCGTGAATGTCGAGCCCCTGCTCGAAGGCCTCGCGCAGCTGCGGGATGTCGGCGATGTGGGCCAAGAGCCGCAGTTCGATCTGGGAATAGTCCGCCGAGATCAGCTTCTTCCCCTCGGGCGCCACGAAGGCGCGGCGGATGCGCCGGCCTTCCTCCGTGCGGATCGGGATGTTCTGGAGGTTCGGGTCCGAGGAGGAGAGCCGGCCGGTCGTGGTGGCGGCGAGCGCGAACGAGGTGTGGACCCGGTTGGTCTTCCGGTCGGCGTGCTCCTGCAGCGAGTCGGTGTAGGTCGATTTCAGCTTGGAGAGCTGGCGCCAGTTGAGAATCTTCTTCGGCAATTCGTGGCCGGCCTGGGCCAGTTCCTCGAGCAGCGTGGCGGGGGTGGCCCACTGGCCCGAAGGCGTCTTCTTGGCGCCGGGCAGGCCCATCTTGCCGAACAGCACGTCGCCGATCTGCTTCGGGCTCGACACCTGGAACCGCTCGCCCGCGTCGTCCTGAATCTCCTCCTCCAGCCGCGCCAGGATCTGCGAGAAATCGCCCGAGAGGCGGCTCAGCATGTCGCGGTCGATGCGGATGCCGGCCCGCTCCATCCGGGCGAGGATCGGCACGAGCGGACGCTCCAGGGTCTCGTAGACGGTCACCCGCCGCTCGGCGGCCAGCCGCGGCTTCATCATCCGCCACAGCCGGAGCGTCACGTCGGCATCCTCCGCAGCGTAGGCGGTCGCCCGGTCGATCGCGACCCGGTCGAAGGTGACCTTGTTGCGGCCGGTGCCGGCCACGTCGGCGAAGGTGATCGGCTGGTGGCCGAGATGGCGGCGGGCGAGCTCGTCCATGCCGTGCCCGCCCTTGCCGGCATCGAGCACGTAGGAGATCAGCATCGTGTCGTCGAAGGGCGCCACGTCGATGCCGTAGCGGTTCAAGACCGAGAGGTCGTATTTCAGGTTCTGGCCGATCTTGAGGGTGCCGGGATCCTCCAGCAGCGGCTTCAGAAGCCTCAGCGCCGTGTCGAGGTCGATCTGGCCGGGCTGCCGGTCGGAGGTGTCGGCGTCCGCGCCGGGCTCGCCGAACAGGTCGCCACCCTTCACCTCGGGCTTGACGTGGGCCAGCGGGATGTAGGCGGCCCGCCCCGGCGCGGTGGCGAGGGAGACGCCGACGAGCCCGGCTTTCGCCGCGTCGAGCGCATCGGTCTCGGTGTCGACGGCGATCACGCCGGCCTCGTAGGCTTCCGCGATCCAGGCCTCGAGCTGCTCCACCGTCGAGATCGTCGCGTAGGCCGCCGTGTCGAACGGTTTGACGGCTTCCGCCGCGCGGGCGGCGACGAGCGTCGAGGGTGTGGGTTCGGCGGGACCGCGCTTTTTTTTCGCAGCCGCATCGGGAAGATCGAGATCGGCGAAGGGATCGTCGAAGGGATCGGCCCCTTGCGGCGCCGCGCCGTCCGTCCGCTCCGGGGCGGCGTCCATCTCGGGATCGACCGGCACCGCGTCGCCGAAGAAGGGCACCGCGTCCGAGCCGCCCGCCGCGTTGGCGTAGGCGTGCGGCTGGGCGCCCGGCAGCAGCGCCGGGTCGGGCTTCACGGCTTCCGGGTCGACATGGAGCATCTGGGCGATGCGCCGGGTCAGCGTGTTGAACTCCATCGCCTTGAGGAAGCCGACCAGCTTGTCCGGGTCGGGCTCGGGCACGCCGAGATCGTCCAGCGGCACCGGCACCGGCACGTTCTCCTCGAGCGCCACCAGCTTTCGCGAGAGGCGCGCCTGATCGATGCTGGCGAGCAGGGTCTCGCGGCGCTTGGGCTGCTTGATCTCGGCGGCCCGCTCCAGCAGGGCGTCGAGGCTGCCATATTCCTTGATGAGGGCCGCCGCGGTCTTCAGGCCGATGCCGGGCACGCCCGGCACGTTGTCCGAGGTGTCGCCGATCAGCGCCAACGCGTCGCCGATCTGCTCCGGGGTCAGGCCCTCCCACTTGGCGATGATCGCGTCGCGGTCGAGGTTGCGCTCCGGCCGGTAGCCGGGCTTGCCCTTGGCGCCGGATTCGAAGTCGTAGAACCGGATCCGATCCGAGACGAGTTGCATCAGGTCCTTGTCGGAGGACACGATGATGACCTCGGCGCCCCGCGCCTCGGCCTGCCGGGCATAGGTCGCGATCAGGTCGTCGGCCTCGTAGCGGATCAACTCGACCGCGTGCAGGCCGAAGGCCCGCACGGCATCGCGCATCAGCGGCATCTGCCGCTTGAGGTCGTCCGGGGCGTCGGGGCGGTGGCCCTTGTAGTCGGGGAACAGCTCCTTGCGGAACGAGCCCTCGGACTTGTCGAAGACGATGCCGAGATGGGTCGGCTTCACGCCGGCCGCACCGTCCTGAAGGAACTGGGCGATCTTGGTGCAGAACAGCCGCACCGCGCCGGTCGGCAGGCCGTCGGAGGGCCGGATGTTGTATTTCTGGTCCTGGTTGATCGACTGGAAATACGCGCGGAAGATGAAGGACGAGCCATCGACCAGGATGACGCGGTCGTCGGCGCCGACCGGCTTGGCCTGAATGGCAGGAGTCGCGTCGGTCATCGGTCGGGCCAGCCTTCGGGAAACGCAGGACGAGATCGGCAGCGGGATGCATAGAGCATTTTTCGGCCGAGCCGCCATCGCCGCGCGCTCCGGAAATGCCGCAGGCGCGGGCGCTGTTCACCGCTGATGCCGGGCCGCCACCGATCCAACGGTGCCGAAAGCCGCGAAACCCCGCGTCCGACGACGCGCCGAGGTGCCATGCGTCACCTGCCGCGCGTGCGGCGCAGCGAGGACGGAACACGTTGCGAGAAATCGCGAATTCCGGACGCGCATCCTGTCGCGGCACGAAAGTGCATGCGCTGAAGTACAGTTCGAAAAATAACGTTGCTGCACCGCGACAAACTGGCAGTTGTCCGGCAAACGAACGGCACCAGTTCAGGGTCATCGCAGACGAGCGGCGACGAAGAGACCGATCAAAACCGCATCTCATCGTCCATGAGACCGCTCAAGACAGGCATAGGAATCGACCATGAACGTTCTGACCAAGATCACCGCCGCGGCCGCACTGTCCCTCGGTTTGGCCGCCACGCCGTCCCTGGCCCAGGGCGTCTACGGTGACAGCGCCAGCTACAACCGCGACGGCACCCTCAACGTCTGGGGCGCCCATATCGACCCGCCCGGCCCGCGCGGCGGCCTGATCGACGGCGTCGGCCGCGTGGTCGGCGGGACCGTGGGCGCAGCCGGCACCATCGTCGGCGGCACCGTGGGCGCGGCGGGCAATGTCGTGGGCGGCGTGGTCGGCGGCACCGTCGGGGCGGCGGACGACATCGTCACCGGCTCGGTCGGCCCGCGCCGCGGCTACACCGATTACTCGGCCCGCGCCGGCAATGCCGAGCAGAACAACCGTCTCGTGCCGCAATACGGCCGGGTCAGCGGCGGCCCGGCGGCCTACTGAGCCGACGCAGCCTCAGGACGGATCACGGGAGCGGCGGGGCAGGAGCCTCGCCGCTCCCTTTCGCGTGCGTGCCCGAGCCCGTAGGTTCAGGGCGGCACCGATGCCACGCCACGCGCGTCGGGCCCCCCACGAGGAACCGCCCGATCATGCGATTGCCGATCCGACGCGCCGCGATCCTGATGCCCCTGCTGGCCCTTCCCGCCTTCGCCGCCGGCGAACACCACGCGCCGGCCGGCGCGGTGACGCTCGCCGATAGCAGCGCCGTCCGCTGGCAACCGGGCCCAGCCAACCTTCCCAAGGGCACGCAGATCAGCCCCCTGGCGGGCGATCCGGCCAAGCCCGGCCCTTTCGTCTTGCGGATCCGCTTCCCCGCCAACACGGTGATCGCGCCGCACACCCACTCGAAGGACGAGACGCTGACGATCCTCTCGGGCTCGATCTATCATCAGCACGGCCGGACCCTCGACAAGAGCAAAGGCGAGCCGCTCAGGGCCGGCGGCTTCGTCTACCTCCCCGAGGCGATGCCGCACGCCCTGTGGACCACCGACGAGGACGTGGTCCTCCAGGTCAACGGCAGCGGCCCCTTCGGCGTCGACTACCTCGATCCGGCCGACGATCCGAGCCGGGCCGGGAGGTAAGGCTCCGGGAGACCGGCGGGCGCGGCCTGACGGCGCCGGAAGGCCCGGCGGCGCAGGACGTAGAGCGTCACGCCGGTCGCCGCGAAGAGCGGCATCGCCAGGGCGGCGAGGAAGAACAGGAACGCGACCGGCGCACCGAAGAAGCGCCCGCGATGCACCTCCAGCATGTTGTCGGCGATCCTGCGGCCGAGCGGCTTGTCCGCCGCCCGCTTCAGGGTGAGCGGGGCGCCGGTGGCGGGGGCGAAGGTCATCTCGTCCCGGTCGTCGGGCTCTTGCCCGCTGCCGGCCTTGAGCCAACGGATGCGGATCGCCGCCATCTCGGGCCCCGGCAGGGTGATCGTCGCCAGGGTGGAGTCGCGGCCCTCGCCGGCCATGAAGGCCCCCCAGGCCGCGTCGAGGGCGAAGGGCGGTTGTGGGGCGGGCGCCTTCGCGGCCTTTTGCACCGGAGCGGCCCCGGTGAGGAGCCAAGTCGCGCCCGCGCGATACGCCTCGTAGGACCACCACAGACCGGTCAGGGCGACCACGAGATAGACCGGCACCAGCCAGGTGCCGAGCACCGCGTGCAGGGACCACCAGCGTGCCCGGCCCGGCCGAGCGAGGCTGGGTTTCAGCCAGATCCGCCAGCGGTGGATCCGGGGCCAGCGCAGATAAAGGCCTGTGGCGAGGACGGCGAGGAGCGCCAGCGTGCAGGCCCCCGTGACCGTCCGGCCCCAGCCCTTGCCGTCGCCGGGGATCAGCAGCCAGCGGTGCAGGGCCCGGATCGTCGCGAAGGCGCCTTCCGCCCGCGCCCGCCCGCGCAGGGCGCCGTCGTAGGGGTCGAGATAGGCGGAGGCCGGGCGCACGCCCTCCACCCGGGCAAAGCGTGCCCGCGGGGCGCCCGCCGCCGCGCCCGGCATCGCCAGGGCGTCCACCGTGAGCCCGGGCAGCTGCGCCTGGGCCCGCGCGATCAGCGCCTCGGGCCCGAGACGCGGCCGTTCCAGGATGTCGACCTGGGCGAGGTCGGCATCGAAGCCGGCCTGGATCGCCTCCTCGTAGCTCAGCAGCCCCCCGGTCACGCCCATCAGGGCCAGGACGAGGCCGGCGGTGAGGCCGAGGGCCCAGTGCAGGCGGAACAGGAGCGGGCGCAGGCTCACCGTCCTGCGGGGCGTCCGGAGCGGGATCACCAGAACACGCGGCCGGTGAGGATCGCCTGGAAGGGCTCGCCCACCGCCACGTTGAGCGAATTCGTGCCGATGGAGGACGGGTAGTAGGTCGCGTCGGTCAGGTTGCGCAGGTTGAGCTGCAGCGTGGCAGGGCGGCCGGCGATCTGCGTGTCGTAGGCGACAAAGGCGTCGGCCACCGCGTAATCGGGCAGGGAGAAGGGGATCGCGGCGAACGCCGGAAAGGTCGCATAATCGGCGGCGCTGAACCGGTTGGTGGCGTTGCCCGGCCGCGCGCCGACGTAACGCCCGCCGATCCCCGCCTGCAGCCGTCCCTCGCCGAAGGGCCCCGGCACGACCCCGAAATCGTGGGTCAGGAACAGCGAGGCGGTGTGGGGGGCGACATTGGCCAGTCCCTTGCCGTCGATGGCCGGATCCGGATCGCTGGTCACCCGCGCGTCGGTATAAGCGTAGGTGGCGATGAGGCTCCATCCCTCGGCGATCTGGCCGGCCACGTCGAGCTCGAAGCCGCGGGAGCGAACGCGGCCGGCGACCCGGCTGGAGGTGATGCCTCCGACCGTTTCCGTGAACAGCACGTTCGACTTGGTGATGTCGTACAGCGCCGCGGTCGCCGTGATGGCGCCGAACAGCTCGGTCTTCAGCCCGACCTCGAAGGCGTCTCCCTGCTCCGGCGGCAGCGCGCCGACGAAGCTCGAGATGGACGAGTTCGGCCGGAAAGTCTCGCTGTAGGAGCCGTAGACGGAGAGGCTCGGCGTCAGCAGGTAGACGAGGCCGACCCGCGGCACGACCCGTCCGCCCGAGACGTCGGTGTTGCGCTTGAAGTCGACATTCTTGTCGATGGCGGGATCGTAGTTCGCGGAGGCCAGAGTGCCCAGCACGCCGCGCCCCGCGTCCTGATCGAACGACTGGTAGCGCAGCCCCCCCACCAGGGTCAGTTCCTCGGTCAGGGAGATCGAATCCTGCGCGTAGACCGAGGCGGTGGCGATGTGCTCGCGCTGGTTGCTGTCCGAATTGAAGACGAAGGTGCTCGGCTGGGTGAGGCCGTAGACCGGCGCGAAGACGTTGAACGGGGTCCGGAGGGGATCCCGGATCAGCCGGCTCCGCACGACGTTCGATTCGTCGTAGGAGACGCCGACCAGGATCTCGTGGGGCAGGCCGAGCAGCACCTCGCGGCCAACCACGTCGAGCCGGCCGGAATGGACGGTGAAGTTCGAGTCCTGGGTCGCGTCCGAGCGGCGGATCAGGATGCCGGTGGCCGGATCGTAGCTGACCCGGCGGGACTGGTCGTCCTGGTAGAAGTTATGACTGAAGGCGTAATTGACGTTCGCCTTCCAGGTCTCGCTGAAGCGGTGCTCGATCGAGAGCGAGGCGATGTGGTTCTCGCCCGCGGTGTTGGCCCAGGGCTCGTCGAGGCGGCGATCCCGCGGGATCGCCACCGCCTTGCGGGTGAAGGGATCGAAGACCGTGCCGCGGTCGAACGGCGTGCGGTAATGCGACCACTCGTAGCCGACCGTCACCCGGGTGGCATCGCCCTCCCAGGTCACGGACGGCGCGATGACCTGCTGGTTCTGCAGGCCGAAATTGCGCCAGTACTCCTGATTGCGGTGCTGCGCGATGAAGCGATAGGCGAGCGGGGTCCCCTCGATCGGCCCGGTCTGGTCGAGTTCGATGCCGCCGCCGTTGAAGCTCGTGCCCCAGGCTTCGAGATAGCCGGCCTGCACGAAGCGCGGCTTCTTGGTGACGACGTTGATGAGCCCGCCCGGATCGAGGATGCCGTAGAGGGCGGAGGCCGGGCCTTTCAGCACCTCGACACGCTGGGTCGTCGGCATGAAGGAGCGCGGCAGCGCCGTCCGCAGGCCGTCGCGCAGGATCGAGCCGTCGCGGTTGTCGCCGAAGCCGCGGCGGATGAAGGCGTCCTGCGTGCCGCCGAGGGTGTTGGTCTGGGTGATGCCGGAGACGTTGATCAGCGCGTCGTCGAGACTGCGCACCGCCTGATCCTGCAGCACCTGCTCGGTGACGACGGCGACCGCCTGGGGCACCTTGATGAGCGGCGTCTCGGTGCCGGTGGCGATCGAGGAGCGCACCGGCTGGTAGCCGCGGGAGACCGGTTTCCCGTTGCCCTCCACCGAGATTTCGTCGAGCGCCACGACCGGGTCGCTCGCCCCGCCACTCACACCCTGGGCCAGGGCGCCGGGGGCGGCGAGGATCGTGCCGAGCAGGATCAGGCGTGGGGCGGGAAGGCGTCGGAGCATGGAAGGCGAACCGTCATCCCGGCCCGCCGCCGCGGCACGCGGGCCGGTTCCGGCTTTCGAGAGAGCCCCTGGCTAATAAATGTTAAGCTCTCGCGTCAAGACGTTTCCAGCAATATCGGCATCGTCTTATCTTTGTTTGATATAATTCTAAACTTTATAAGCCACTGTTGATTGCTGCATCATTTCTCCATCGGCCGGCTTCGATCCATCGTCGCGGGTCTTTGTCGGTTCGCACACGGGCAGGATGATGCCGGCATGCGAACCGACAGTCTCACGCTGCCGCGCCCACCGTGTCGGCCATGCGGGCGTCGCGGGTGCCGAGGGGCTGCGGCGGCCCGACGGTGGTATCCTTGGCGGTCTGGTGCTCGATCTCGGCATTGAGCTGGGCGCCCAGCAGCACAATCGTGGTCGAGATCCAGATCCAGGTCATGAAGCCGATCGCGGCGCCGAGCGACCCGTAGGTCTTGTCGTAGGAGCCGAAATTCCCGACGTACCAGGAGAACAGGGCGGAGCCGGCGAGCCACAGGAAGGCCGCCAGAATGCCGCCCGGCGTCACCCAGCGCCAGCGCGGCGCGTCGCGGCTGGGGCCGTAGCGATAGAGCACGGCCAGCATCAGGATCACCACCGCGAACAGGGCCGGCCAGCGCAGGAGCGCGAGCCACCACGCGTCGGGCCCCAGCCCGATGGTCTGCATGACGACCGGCACCGCGACGATCGCGGTCAGCGCCAGCACCACGAACAGCAACGCGCCCGCGGTGAAGGCGAGGGAGACGAGGTTCAGGGTGAAGAACCCGCGCCGCTCCCGCTCCCCGTAGACGAGGTTCAAGGCGTCGAAGACGTGCTTCACGCCGCCATTGGCGCTCCAGACCGAGAGGGCGATGCCGATGAGGGCCGTGAGCCCGAGCGCGGCGTCCCCCTTCTCGGTCACGCGCTTGACCTGCTCGGCGAGGATGTCGACGCCCCCCGAAGGCAGGAGGCCGCGCAGGGCCTCGATCTGGCTGTTGATGGTCGCGACGTCGGCGATGAGCCCGTAGACCGAGACCAGGGCGGCGACTGCCGGGAACAGCGCGAGCAGGACGAAGAAGGTCACGCCCGCCGAGACCAGCATCAGCCGGTTCTCGCCGAGATCGCCGTAGGTGCGCTTGAGAATGTCCCACCACCCCGCCGCCGGCATCTCGGTCGGGCTCTCGGCGGCGCGGCCGCGATGCGCCTCGCGCTGCGCGACCCGATGGGCCTCCGCCCCCTCGTGCGAGGGGGATTCCCGCCGGGCGGCGTCCCACTGACCCGCCTCTGCCGGGCGCGCGCCTGGTTCACGCGCGCCTTGGCCCGCGCCTCCCGGCCCCGGCGCTCCCCGGCGCGGCAGGGCGACGAGGCCGAGCAGGGCAGCGGCCATGGCCATCGTCCACAGGGTGGAGTGGCGCTGCTCGGGCAGGGGCATGGGCAGCGGCACGGGAACAGCTCGGTCGGGAGAAGGCATGGACGATCGGCTCCGGCCGCCAGGGGCGAAGGCGGCAGGGATGGCAACCGGCCAGCGCCGATCCGGGTTCACAGCACCGTGAGCCGTTCGGCCGAAGACAGTCTCGGGCCGGGACATTGTGTGCCGAGTGCCTTCTTCGCCGGGAGCCTCCCCGGTCGGGACCATTCTGGTGAAGGACATCCGCGGCCCGGCACCCATCTGGGCCCCGGCGCGTCGCGGCCATGACGGGCCCCGGCCCCCGATTTTCTTACCGGATGGGCCGTCGCGATCCCGGAAAACCTTCAGCCACAAAAAATTCACAATTTCGTCACGCTCCTGCCGGAACCGCACAGCTCGGCCTCTTGTTGAAGGCGCATCGGTCGAACGCGACCACTCGCCTCAGGAGCCGTCGATGCCGTCGACCCCGCCCCGCTCCGGACGTCGCCTCGCGCTCGTCCTCGCCTCGTCCGTCCTCGTTCTCTCCACCGTCGCGGGCGTCCACGCCCAGGAAGCGGGCCTCGGCGGCCTGTTCCAGCAGCTCTTCGGCGGCGCGCCCCAGGCTGCTCCTGCTCCCGCCGCGCAACCCGGACCGGCCGTCTACGGCGGCGGCGAGGTGAACGAGCGCTACCGCTGGCGCCGCCATGGCCAGGGCCGCACGACGGAGCGTCAGCGCCCCAAGGTGCGCTACGCCGCCCTGCCGAAGGCCGAGGACGTCTCGGGCATCAGCGGCAAGCAGCCGGTCGACCAGAAGGCCATCGCGGCCAACCCGACGGCGGCCCTCTTGCGCGACGACACCCTGCGTCCCGGCGACATCGTGGTGATGCCCGGCGGCCCCAAAGTGTTCCTCGGCAACGGGGATCGCGGGCGGGGGGCCAAGGCGGCCCGCCACCGGATGACCGATTTCGAGGACGCCAAGCGCTCCCGTTCCGTCGACGGCAAGACCCGCAAGTTGCTTCTGGCCATGATGGTGCCCCAGGGCGCCCTGCCGGCCGACGAGGCCCGCAGGGTTTTGGCCAAGGCGCGCCGCCTCGCCCCGAAGGAGGCCCCCGACGCCCCGGAGATCCAGCAGGCCCGCGCCGAGACCGGCCACCGGGTGATCAGCCTCTGGCAGAGCGCCCGGTAGCGTTTTTTTGGGATCGCCGGCCGGCGCCTGGGCGCCGGCCCACGCCCATCGCTGCCCTCTCGGCCGGAATTGGCCCCGAACCGCGTCGCGGCGGCTGATGCCGCGTCTTGTGCGCCGCTTGCACCGCGTTTGCGGAAGCCCGGGAGGGGGCGGGACCTCCCCGACATGGAAGGGCACCACCGACCCGTCGGCTCTCTTGCGGAACAAGAACAAAACAGGTACAAAATGCGTCGGCCCGGGCGCATTGAGCCTCGCGCCCCTCCCATGCATAAGGAGCCGCACGCGATGGCCCAGCCTGCGCTGAAGATGGTGGAATCCTCGACGATGGCAGCAGCGGACAAGGACAAGGCGAAGGCGATCGAGGCGGCGCTGACGCAGATCGAGCGGGCCTTCGGCAAGGGCTCGATCATGCGCCTCGGCAAGTCCGACAAGGTGCAGGAGGTCGAGACCATCTCGACCGGCTCGCTCGGCCTCGACATCGCCCTCGGCGTCGGCGGCCTGCCCCGGGGCCGCGTCATCGAGATCTACGGGCCGGAATCGTCGGGCAAGACGACGCTCGCCCTCCATACGATCGCCGAGGCCCAGAAGAAGGGTGGCGTCTGCGCCTTCGTCGACGCGGAGCACGCCCTCGACCCGGTCTATGCGCGCAAGCTCGGCGTTCATCTCGACGACCTGCTGATCTCGCAGCCCGATACCGGCGAGCAGGCGCTGGAGATCACCGACACGCTGGTGCGCTCGGGCGCCATCGACGTGCTCGTGGTCGATTCGGTCGCCGCGCTGACGCCGCGGGCCGAGATCGAGGGCGAGATGGGTGAGAGCCAGCCTGGCCTCCAGGCCCGCCTGATGAGCCAGGCCCTGCGCAAGCTCACCGGCTCGATCTCGCGATCGAACTGCATGGTCATCTTCATCAACCAGATCCGCATGAAGATCGGCGTGATGTACGGCAGCCCCGAGACCACGACGGGCGGCAACGCGCTCAAGTTCTACGCGTCGGTGCGCCTCGACATCCGCCGGATCTCGACGCTCAAGGATCGCGACGAGGCGATCGGCAATCAGGTCCGCGTCAAGGTCGTCAAGAACAAGGTCGCGCCGCCCTTCAAGCAGGTCGAGTTCGACATCATGTTCGGCGAGGGCGTCTCCAAGGTCGGCGAGTTGATCGATCTCGGCGTGAAGGCCGGCATCGTCGAGAAGGCGGGCGCGTGGTTCTCCTACGACAGCCAGCGTCTCGGCCAGGGCCGCGAGAACTCCAAGGGCTTCCTGCGCGACAATCCCGACCTCGCCAACCGGATCGAGGCGTCAATCCGGCAGAATTCGGGGCTCGTCGCCGAGCGCATCCTCGAGAATGCCAAGCCGACAGCGGAGGACCTCGACGAGGGCGAGGCCTGACGGCCTCAGCGAACGATCACGACGCGACCCGGGGCGGGAGGATCACATCCTCCCGCCCTTTCTCGTTCCGGGGGCGCGCCGACTCGGAGAGCCGCGCCGCCCGCCCCGTGGCCCGCCCCACGCCGGTCGGATCGCGGCTTGCGATCGCGCACATCATCGCACCCACAATCGCCCTTGCATAATGTATACGCGGATTAAAGCGCCAAACCGCCTTCAGTCCTTTCGTACTTTGGCAAATTGATCCCCGCACATCGGCTGTTCGTGGATTAAGCCTCTACCTTTCACGTCCATCATGGTAGCTACCGAATGCGTAGCTACTCCAGAAACGACTTGGCCCGTCCTGAGGGACGGGCCCTTTCTGCGCGACATGGGATGCGTTTGTCGATTTCCACCCTGAATCAGAGGCAGATGCGGGCCTTGCAATGGCTCGCGGACCGGGACGAGCATCGCTGGATCGCGGTGGTCGAACGAGGTCCGTGCCGTACCACCCTCAACGCCCTCGTCCGCCGCGGCCTCGCGGTGCGCTCCTCCGCGAATGCCGACCACTACCGGCTGACGATGCAGGGGCGGGCGGTCAGCCCGACCCTGTGACGGGCGCCGGCTCATTCCAGAGCCGGCGCCCCTTCCCGGCGCGACCCTTGAGCCGCGTGCCGCGCATCGAAGGTCGCCGCGAAGCGGGCCCCGGGCCGGTCCATGCAGCGCGCGACCCAGGCGTCGATCACCGGCATGCCGGGCTTGCCGAACCAAGCATAGGGCGAGTGCAGCAGCAGGTCGGCCGCCGTGTAGCGCTCGCCGAGCAGGTAGGGCGTGGTCTCCAGCGCCGCGGCGAGACGGTCCTGCACCGCCTCCGCGCTGCGAAAGGTCCGGGCGAGGCCCGGATGTTCGATCCCCAGCGCCTGCAGCGTCAGGACCGGCTCGACCACGCCCGCGGACCACGCGAGCCAGCCGAGATAGGCGCCCCGCCGCGGATCGCCGGCGGGAACGCTCAGCCCGGCCTGCGGGAACAGCTCGGCGAGATGCTGGATGATCGCGCTCGATTCCCGCACCAGCACCCCGTCATGGTCGAGCAGCGGCACCTTGCCCTCCGGATGGGGGTTGCGCGGGTCGCGGGCGCCCGAGCCGTCCATGCGCGGGATGGTCACGACCTCGATGGCGACCGCATCGAGGGCATCGAGTTCGTGGAGGAGGGCGAGGATGCGCGTCGAGCGGCTCTGGGGCGCGTGGTACAGGGTGATCATCGGGAGGCTCCGGCTGGCGCGGTGACGGGGGCCGTTGTACCCCGGCCCTCCTGCCAGTTTCCGTCAGTTGCCCGATGGCCCGAACCGACCGGCTCTACCGGCTGCTCCATGCCATGCGCGTCCTCCCGGCCCCCGTCACCGCGGCGCGGCTCGCCGAGGAGACCGGCGTGTCGCTGCGTTCGCTCTATCGCGACATCGACAGCCTGCGGGCGGCCGGGGCCCGGATCGAGGGCGAGCGCGGCTACGGCTACCGGCTGATCGAGGACCCGGCATTGCCGCCGCAGACCTTCGATCGGATCGAGATCGAGGCGCTGGTGCTCGGCCTGTCCGAGGTGCGCCAGATGGGCGATCCGGCGCTCGCCGCAGCCGCGGCCTCCGTCCTCGCCAAGGTGGCCGCGACCCTGCCGGACCGGCTCGAGCCGCACCTGCTGCACGCGGTCTCCCAGGTGCGCCGGTTCGAGGCCCGCTTCCCGACGATCCCCGGGATGGAGACGATCCGGGCCGGGTGCTGGCGCGAGGAATCCCTGATCCTGCGCTACGCGGACGGGGACGGCGCGGTCACCGAGCGGGAGGTCCTGCCGCTCTCGATCGTCTATCTCGATCGCAAGATGACCCTCCTGGCCTGGTGCTGCCTGCGCGCGGCCTTCCGCAAGTTCCGGTTGGACCGGATCCAGGAGGTGCGCTTGGCGGGCACGAGCTTCCGGCCGCGCCGGGTGACGCTTCTGCGCAGCTATCTCGCCGCGCTTCAGGCCGGGTGACGAGCCGACGTGACTCGCACAGCTCCGGCCCGTATGAGGGCGCGAGACTTCCCGCCGTGCTGCCCTCAGCCGGTCCCCGACGCGACTTGATTTTCGAGCCTATCCGATGAGCGGCGTCAACGAGATCCGATCGACCTTCCTGGACTACTTCCGGGATGCCGGGCACACGGTGGTGCCGTCCTCCTCGCTGGTGCCGAAGAACGACCCGACATTGATGTTCACGAACGCCGGCATGGTGCAGTTCAAGAACGTCTTCACGGGGGTCGAGAAGCGTCCCTACGTCAAGGCGACCTCGTCGCAGAAGTGCGTCCGCGCCGGCGGCAAGCACAACGACCTCGACAACGTCGGCTACACCGCGCGCCACCACACCTTCTTCGAGATGCTCGGCAATTTCTCGTTCGGCGATTATTTCAAGGCCGACGCGATCGAACTGGCCTGGACGCTGATCACCAAGGAATTCGGGCTGTCGCCCGAGCGACTTCTGGTCACCGTCTATGCGGATGACGAGGAGGCGGCCGGACTTTGGAAGAAGATCGCCGGGTTCGACGACCACAAGATCATCCGGATCGGCACCTCGGACAATTTCTGGCAGATGGGCGACACCGGCCCCTGCGGGCCGTGCTCGGAGATCTTCATCGACCAGGGCCCGGCGCTCTCCGGCGGCCCCCCCGGCTCCCCGGACGAGGACGGCGACCGCTTCCTCGAATTCTGGAACCTCGTGTTCATGCAATACGAGCAGGTCGAGCCGGGCGCGCGCCATCCGCTGCCGCGGCCCTCGATCGACACCGGCATGGGCCTGGAGCGCATGGCCGCGATCCTCCAGGGCGTCCACTCGAACTACGACACCGACCTGTTCCGCGCCCTGATCGACGCGGTGGCGCATGCCGTGTCGAAGGCGCCCGAGCCGGCGACCCGGGCCTCCTACCGGGTCATCGCCGACCACCTGCGCTCGACCGCCTTCCTCATCGCCGACGGCGTGCTGCCCTCGAACGAGGGTCGCGGCTACGTGTTGCGCCGGATCATGCGCCGGGCCATGCGCCATCTCGAACTGCTCGGCGCCCGCGAGCCGGTGATGTACCGCCTCGTCCCCGCGCTGATGCGCGAGATGGGCCAGGCCTTCCCGGAACTCACCCGCAGCGAGGCGCTGATCTCCGAGACCCTGCGGCTGGAGGAGGGACGCTTCCGCCGCACGCTGGAGCGGGGCCTGTCGATTCTCGACGCCGAGAGCCGCGATCTCCGGGCCGGGCAGAACCTCTCGGGCGAGACCGCCTTCACCCTCTACGACACCTACGGCTTTCCCCTCGATCTCACGCAGGACGCCCTGAAGTCCCGCGGCATCGGCGTCGACACGGAGGCGTTCTCCGCCGCCATGCAGCGCCAGAAGCAGGCGGCCCGCGCCGCGTGGCAGGGCTCCGGCGAGGCCGCGACCGAGACGGTCTGGTTCGGCATCCGCGAGCGCACCGGCGCGACCGAATTCCTAGGCTACGATTCCGAGGCGGCGGAAGCCGTGGTCGGCGCCACCCTGCGCGAGGGCGCCGAGGTCGCGGCCTTGAAGGCCGGCGAGAGCGGCCTCGTGGTCGTCAACCAGACGCCGTTCTACGGCGAGTCCGGCGGTCAGGTCGGCGACATCGGCACGATCACCGGCCCCGGCCTCACGGCGCGGGTGACCGGGACCGAGAAAAAGCTCGGCGACCTGTTCGTGCACCACGTCACCGTGGAGGAGGGGACGCTCGCGGTCGGGGGCGCCGTGGAGCTGCGGGTCGATCACGCCCGCCGGGCCGCGATCCGCGCCAACCACTCCGCGACACACCTCCTGCACGAGGCCCTGCGCCAGGTGCTGGGCGACCACGTCGCCCAGAAGGGCTCCCTCGTCGCCCCCGAGCGCCTGCGCTTCGACATCAGCCATCCCAAGCCCATCGACGAGGCCGAGCTCACCCGCGTGGAGGAGATCGCCAACGCGGTGCTGCTCCAGAACGGTCCGGTCGTCACCAAGCTGATGGCGGTGGACGAGGCCATCGAATCCGGCGCCCGCGCCCTGTTCGGCGAGAAGTACGGCGACGAGGTGCGCGTCGTCTCCATGGGCCGTCCGGTCGACGACGAGGGACGCGAGGTCGAGGGGCGCCTGCCGAACTTCTCGATCGAGCTGTGCGGCGGAACCCACGTGTCGCAGCTCGGTGAGATCGGCCAGATCACCGTGCTCGGCGAGAGCGCGGTCGGCGCCGGCGTGCGCCGCATCGAGGCGATGACCGGCAGCGCGGCCCGCCGCCACCGGCAGGCCGAGAGCCGCACGTTGTCCGGGCTCGCGGGGCTGCTCAAGGCGCCCGTGGCCGACCTGCCCGACCGGCTCGCGACCCTCATCGAGGAGCGCCGCCGGCTCGAGAAGGACTTGGCCGACGCGCGCAAAAAGCTCGCCATGGGCGGCGGCGCGGGCGGGGGCGACGAGACCCGCGAGGTCGCCGGCGTCAAGCTGATGGCCCGGGTGGTCGAAGGCGTCGAGATGCGCGACCTCAAGGGGCTCGTCGACGAGGGCAAGAGCCGGATCGGCTCGGGCATCGTCGCCATCGTCGGCCTCGCCCCCGACGGCAAGGCCGGGCTCGTGGTCGGCGTCACCGAGGACCTGATCGGGCGCTACGACGCGGTCGGCCTCGTGCGGGCCGGGGCGGGCCATCTCGGCGGCAAGGGCGGCGGGGGACGGCGCGACATGGCCCAGGCCGGCGGCCCGGACGGCGCCGGGGCGGAGGCCGCGCTGACGGCCATCACCGAGGCACTGGCGGCGGCCTAACCCACCGAACCCGCGCGGGCGCCTTGGCGCCCCGGGGGCTACGAGGACCGAACCCTTCGTCAGGGGCGCTGCGACCGAGCGTTGCCGATCTCGTCGCGGGTCGGCGGCGCGGCCCTCGGCTTTCGCCTGCGGGATCGGATCACAAAAACTTCAACGCCCGCGGAACACCGGGGGCCGTGGCGACTTTGATGGCCGCCTCCTCTCCTGCCCGCCTCTTCCACCGCCGGTCTTGCATGCCCGTTGCATCGCCCGGCGCCTGGGCGTTCGCGAAAGATCTGTGATCCGATGAAGCTGTTTCGCTGTCAGGCCTGCGACAACGTCCTGTATTTCGAGAACCGAACCTGCCAGCGCTGCGGCCACCGCCTCGGATACCTGCCGCAGGCCGGCCGGCTCTCGGCGCTCGAGCCCGCGGGCGACAACAACGCGTGGCAACCGCTGGCGCTTCCCGAGAGCACGAGCTTCCTCTGCACCAACGCCGCCCACGACACCTGCAACTGGATGGTGCCGCCGGGCTCGACCGATGCGTTCTGCCTCGCCTGCCGCCACAACGGCACGGTGCCGGACGTGTCCGACCCGATGAACCTGCGGCGCTGGCACGAGATGGAACTGGCCAAGCACCGGCTGTTCTACACGCTCCTGCGCTGGAACCTGCCGCTCAAGACCCGCGCCGAGGATCCCGAGCACGGCCTGATCTTCAACTTCCTGGCCGACCCGCCCGCCGCCCACGGGCCCAAGGTGATGACGGGCCACGAGAACGGCGTCATCACGATCGCGCTGATCGAGGCGGACCCGGCCGAGCGGGAGAAGCGCCGCGCCAGCATGGGCGAGCCCTACCGCACCCTGCTCGGCCATTTCCGCCACGAGGTCGGCCACCATTACTGGGACATCCTGGTGCGGGACGCCGGCCGCCTCGACGCCTGCCGGGCGGTGTTCGGCGACGATTCCCAGGATTACGGCGCCGCGCTGCAGCGCCATTACGACCAGGGCCCGCCCGCCGATTGGCAGGAGCGGTTCGTCTCGGCCTACGCCACCACCCATCCCTGGGAGGACTTCGCCGAGACCTGGGCGCATTACCTCCACATCGTCGACACCCTGGAGATGGCGGCGGCCTTCGGCATGCAGGTGCAACCCGCGATCGATGTCTCGGGCCAGATGGCGGCGCGGATCGGCTTCGATCCCTACGCCGCGAGCACGATCGAGCAGATCGTCGATGCGTGGCTGCCCTTCGTCTTCGCCCTCAACAGCGTCAACCGCGCCATGGGCGAGAGCGACCTCTATCCGTTCGTGATCGCCCCGCCGGTGGTGCGCAAGCTCGGCTTCATCCACGACCTCGTCCACGGTCGGGTCTGACGGACGCCTGACGTCTCCACCGCCTCGTTCCGTCGATGGGCGGGCCTGGGCGGTGGACAGGCTTGGCGGTGGGCGGGCCGACTGATGGTGAGCCTTCGTTGGCCGCGCGAGGGCCGCCCCCCGATCGCCACCTGAGGCAGAGGCGTCGGGGCCTCTCGCAAAACGCCCACGCGTTCGTCGCGACCGACAAGAGGACGCCCGGTGATCGGGCGGCCTCCGAGGCGCATTTCGGGCCATCCCGGGCGGTCGGTTTCCGGCACATCGCCGACGCGCCGCAGTAACGTGGACCATAGCCGCCACGTACCGGTACTTTTCTACCAGACCGTCCGGTTCTATACGTTGAGAAATCGTGCGCGCGAGGCGGTGCCGGGCATGACGATCAGCGGGGATACGTTACGCGAAGTCCAACTGCTTCTGCGCGAGGCTCTCGCGAAGCTGGGCCCGGACGGGGCCTTCCGCCAGACCGTGCTGCTGCAGATGGCCCTGTGCGAGGTGGAACGTGATCTCGGTCCGCAAGGGTCGGACGAGGCCGATGCCTCCGACGGGCGCGCCGAACCGGGGGAATGACCCTCCGGCCGCCATCGCCATCAGCCTCGGGAGGCGCCGGTGGGGCGCACCCCTCGATCCGGCGAGGGCTCTCAATTGGCCATGGTCCGCTTTACGGTCTCGACCAGCTGCTTGAGGCTGAAGGGCTTGGGCAGGAAGTTGAAGGCCTCGCCCTCGGGCAGGTTCTTGCGGAAGGCGTCCTCGGCATAGCCCGAGACGAAGATCACCTTGAGGTCGGGCCGGTGCTTGCGCAGCTCGCGCAGCAGGGTGGGGCCGTCCATCTCGGGCATCACCACGTCGGAGACCACCACGTCGATGCCGTCGGCATGCTCCTCGATCAGGCGAAGGGCCTCGACCCCGGAGGCCGCTTCCAGAACCGTGTAGCCGCGGGCCGAGAGCGCCCGCGAATTGACTGCGCGCACCGGATCCTCGTCCTCGACCAGCAGCACCGTGCCCTGGCCGGTATGGTCGGCGCCGGGCTTGATCGGCTCGGATTTCGAAGTCCCCGCCGCGTCGCCCTGGCGCGCACCGTCACTGGCGGCCTTGCCCGGCCCCTCGGCGGTCTCGGAGCTCGACGGGGAGGCGGCCGCGCCCCCCTCGCCGGAGGCCGTGCGCGTCTCGTCCCGGGCGGAATCGCCCAGGGGCCGCGGGAGCGCCAGCGACCCGGCCTCCGGCAACGTCTCGATGCCGGGCTCGTGCCGGGGCAGATAGATGCGGAAGGTGGTGCCTTCGCCCACCGTCGACTGGACGTCGATGGCCCCGCCCGACTGGTTGACGATGCCGAACACCGTCGAGAGGCCCAAACCCGTGCCCTTGCCGATCTCCTTGGTGGTGAAGAACGGCTCGAAGATCTTCTGCAGCACGTCGGGCCGGATGCCCTCGCCGGTATCGGTCACCTCGATCATGACGTGGTCGCCCGCCGGGATGCCGACGGGACGCTCGACCTCGACCGAGCAGTTGGTGGTGCGGATCAGCAGGCGCCCGCCATTCGGCATCGCGTCGCGGGCGTTGACCGCGAGATTCACGATCACCTGCTCGAACTGGTTCACGTCCGCCTTGATCGGCCAGATCTCGCGGCCGTGGCGGAAATCGAGCTGCACGCGCTCGCCGAGCAGGCGCTTGAGCAGCAGCGTCAGGTCGGACAGGGCCTCGCCGACGTCCATGACTTCCGGCCGCAGGGTCTGACGGCGGGAGAAGGCCAGCAGCTGGCGCACCAGGGACGCGGCCCGGTTCGCGTTCTGCTTGATCTGCATGATGTCCTGGAAGGCGTGGTCGGTCGGCCTGTGGCTCGCGAGCAGCAGGTCCGAGTAGCCGATGATCGCCTGGAGGACGTTGTTGAAGTCGTGGGCGATGCCGCCGGCGAGCTGGCCCACCGTGTCCATCTTCTGGGTCTGGGCCACCTGCTGCTCGAGCTGGCGCTGGGCCGTGGTGTCGAGCGCGTAGAGGATCACCCGTTCGCGGTCGGCCTCGTTCTCGTCGGGATGCGCACCGTCGGCGTCCGACGGGCTCATCCAGACGCGGGCCGAGCGCTCGCCCTCGCCGGACAGGCCGACCTCGATCGGGTCGAGCCCGCCGAAGCCGTTGGCCGCCCGCGCCAGCGCCGCCTCGATCGTCCCGCGGTCGCGCTCCAGCACGGCGTCGCGCATCATCGGCTCGGGGGTCTCGCGGCCGGCTTCCTGGGCGGGCTGACGCGGCATGCCGGCGAAGAGGCGCACGAAGGAGGCGTTGGCGCGGATCACCCGGCCGTCCCGGTCGAGGGTCGCGATGGCGATCGGGCTCGAATTGAGGAAGCGGGCGAGCCGCACCTCGGCGGCGCGCTGCGGCTCGTCGGAATCCGAGCCCGCCGAGCGGTTGAGCACGAAGGTGCGCGACGGGCCCGGCGCCCCGTCCTGGCCATAGGCGACACGGTGATAGAGGCGGGTCGGCAGGGGCTGGCCGTTGCGGCGGCGCAGGTCGATGTCGAACCGGTCGGTGCGCACCTCGCCGGGCAGGCCCGGGGCGGCGGTGAGCACGTCGGCGCCCGGCGCGATCTCCAGGAGCTTGAGCCCGCCCGAGCCCACGGTCGCGAGGTCGTAGCCGAGCCAGGAGGCCAGGGTGGCGTTCATGTAGACGATGGCGCCCGCCGCATCGATCGAGAGGAAGCCGGCGGGGGCGTGGTCGAGATAGTCGATCGCGTGCTGGAGCTCCTGGAAGACGTTCTCCTGGCGCTCGCGCTCGTGCGTGATGTCGCTGACGGTCCACAGGGCGGCGGCGGCATGCGGCCGGGGAATCGGCCGCACGGCGATCCGGTACCACGCGAAATCCCGGTCGGCGGCCCCGCCCGGGGGCGGGGACATCCGGATCTCTTCGGTGTAGGCGCGTTCGTCCCGGGCCGCCTGGGCGAGGCGGTAGACGGCCTCGGACACTTCGGGTGCGCCCACGAAGATGCGCTCGATGGAGCGCAGGTTCGAGAAGTTGTCGCCACCGGCCAGGCGCATATAGGCCTCGTTGGCGTAGATCATCCGCCCGCTCTCCTCGACGACGAGCTTGCCGTCGGGGGCGGCGTCGGCGATGGCGCGGGTGATGTCGTCGCGGGAGGCCGGGCCGGCGAGCTGGATCGCCCCGATGGCGAGGGCGAACAGGAAGAACACGCCGGCCATGGCGAGCAGCGCCAGGAGGCCGAGGATCAGCGGCTGAGCCTGCTCGTTGGCGACGAAGGACAGGCCGACGGCGGCCCCGACGAGGAGGCCCGCCAGCAGCAGCAGCAGGCCGACCCGGCCCGGCCGTTCCGAACGGTCGATCGAGCCCGACGCCGGCACCGCTGGTCCGCTGACCTCAGCCATCAGGCCCTACCCATCCCTCGCGCCCAGCCTCCGGAGCCGTGCCCCGCGGCCCGAACGCGTGCATCCTAGCCCGACAATGGTGCATAAACCGTGGCATCTGAGGGACTTCCGCCGCGCCGTCGCGCGGCCGGGCCCATGTCGGGGTCCGATCTCGCAGCGTCCGGCGGGACATCCGCTCAGGCCGCCCGACGGCGCAGGCGAAGCACGAAACCGATCACCTCCGCAACCGCGCGGTAATGCTCGGCGGGGATCTCGTCGTCGACCTCGACGGTCGCGTGCAGGGCACGGGCCAGGGGCGGGTTCTCCAGCACCGGCACCCCGTGCTCGGCGGCGACCGCGCGGATGCGCAGGGCCAGGGAATCGACGCCCTTGGCGACGCAGACGGGCGCGGCCATGCCGGCCTCGTAGCGCAGGGCCACGGCGAAGTGGGTCGGGTTCGTCACCACCACGGTGGCGGTGGGGACGGCGGCCATCATCCGCTTCTTGGCCTTGGCCTGGCGCAGCTGGCGCTGGCGGCCCTTCACCTCGGGGCTGCCCTCCGTCTCCTTGTGCTCCTGCTTCATCTCCTCCTTGGACATCCGCAGCCGTGACCGCCACCGGTGGCGCTGGTAGAGCGCGTCGCCCAGCGCGATCACCGCGTAGACGGCGAGCATCCCGCCCATCATCTTGACGGCGAGGGCGAGCGTCACGGCGAGCGCCGCCCCGAGTTCGAGCTGGGCAAGGGATTCCGCCCGCCCACGCTCGGCCCAGAGGATCGCGCCGGCCACGACCCCGACCAGGGTGATCTTGGCCAATCCCTTCCCGAAATTGACCCAGGCCTCCATCCCGAACAGGCGCTTCATCCCGGCCATGGGCGAGATGCGGGAGAATTGGGGCGCGAGGCTCTGGGCCGTGAGGATCGGCCGGTGCTGCAGGAAGCCCGCCGCGAGGCCGGCGACCAGGGCGAGGCCGAGGGGGATGGCCAGGGCCTTGAGCCCGATCCAGGCGGCGCGGGTGGCCACGCCGAGATAGGTCGCCGGATCGCCGGGCATCGCGGCCGCGTGGACGAAGAAGCCGCGCATGTCGCGCGACAGGCTCTCCGCGATCGGCTTGGCCGAGACGATCAGGACGAGGGTCAGGGCGGCGAGGATGAAGAAGGTGTAGATTTCGGGCGAGTTCGGCACGTCGCCGCGCTCGATCGCCTGCTCGATGCGCCGGAAGGTCGGTTCTTCGGTCTTGTCTTCCTGGTCGGTCTCCTCGGCCACGGCTCAACGGTCCCTCAGCGCCCGACGAGCTGGCCCAGGGTGCGGCCGAGATCGTCCAGGAACAGGCCCATGAGCAGCCCCAGGGCGCCGGCCAGAATCAGCATGCCGAGGATCACCGAGGCCGGCACGCCGAGGAAGAACACCTGCAATTGCGGCATCAGGCGCGAGAGAACGCCGAGGCCGAGATTGAACAGGATCGCGAAGACGATGAACGGGCCGGCGATCCGCACGCCCAGCGCGAAGCTGCGGGCGAAGGCGTCCAGCGCCAGCTTGGCGGCGTCGCCCATCGCCGGCAGGCCGGTGGGGGGAATCGTGACGTAGCTGTGCCCGATCGCCTCCAGGGCGAGATGATGCAGGTCGGTGGCCAGGATCAGCGTGATGCCGAGCAGCGACAGAAAGTTGCCGATCGCCGCCTGCTGGCCGCCCATGGTCGGGTCCACCGTCATGGCGTAGGCGAGCCCGAGCTGCTGCGAGATGACGTTGCCGGCGGTCGTCAGGGCGGCGAGGACCATGCGCACGCACAGGCCCAGCATCAGCCCGATCAGGATCTCGCCGAACAGGAGCCCGATCAGCGCGGGCGGGGCGAGCGTCCCGTTGCCCATGGGCAGGAGCGGACGCACGGTCGGGAACAGCACCAGCGTGACGAGGAGCGCAAGGGCCAGCCGCAGGCGCGGCGAGACCAGCCCCTCGCCGACCCCCGGCATCAGCATGATCAGCGTGCCGACCCGGGCGAAGGTGAGCAGGTAGGCCGCGGCGAGCCCCGGCAGCAGCAGGTTGAGCGAGGTGTTCATCCCCGGCCATCCTGTAGCCCCGGTCTCCGCCTTGCGCGAGGGGCCGCATCAGCCGCCCGCGGCGATACGCGCGGCGATGCGGGCCATGTAGGCCGCCATGGCGTCGCCCATGAAGGGCAGCATCAGCAGCAGCACGCCGAACACGGTCACGATCTTGGGCACGTAGATCAGCGTCTGCTCCTGGATCTGGGTCAGCGCCTGGAACAGCGACACGACGAGGCCGACCACGAGGGCGACCAGCATCAGGGGGCCGGCCACCTTCAGGAACACGAAGATGCCGTCGCGGGCGATATCGAGGATGGCGAGGCCGGTCATGGTTTTCAGGATGTCCCGTCCAGGGGGATCGGTGCCGGGCCAGCGCTCTCCCTCGGGGACGGGAGAGCGATCAAGCTCGGGAAACAATCAGATCGGCATCCGCATGATCTCTTCGTAGGCCGAGATCACGCGGTCGCGCACCGCCACCAGCGTCTGGAGGGCGGTCTCGCTCTCGGCGACGGCGGTGACGACATCGACCACATTGGCCTTGCCCGCCGCGGCCGAGAAGGCGGCGCGGTCCGCCTGGGCGCCGCTCTGGGCCACGCCGTCGAGCGTCTGCTGCAGGAAGCCGGTGAATCCGTTGGCCGCGCCCGCCGCCTGGGCGGGTTTGGCGGCGGCCCCGGGGCGGGCGACGTTCTGGGCGGCGGCGTAGGCGCCTGCGGCGAAGGCGGAGGAGGTCATCGACGTCACGCCTTCAGGATCTCGAGGGTTCGGGAGATCATCCGCCGGGTCGCGGTGACCATGTTGAGGTTGGCCTCGTAGGAGCGCTGGGCCTCGCGCATGTCCATGTTCTCGATCAGCCCGTTGACATTGGGCAGGCGCACCTCGCCCCGGGCGTCGGCAGCGGGGTTGCCGGGGTCGTGCTTCGTGCGAAACGGCGAGGCGTCGCGGCGCACGCGGCCGGCCTCGATCACGTTGGCGTTCAGTTCCCGGTCGAACCGGCTCGCGAAGGTCGGGATCTTGCGCCGGTAGGGTTCGCCGCCGACGGAGGGGGCGGTCGAATCCGCGTTGGCGATGTTCTCGGCGATGATGCGCATCCGGCCCGACTGGGCCTTGAGGCCGGAGGCGGCGATGCCGATGCTCTTCAGGAAATCCATGGCCATCCTCGCTCAGCGCTTGCCGACGGCGATCTTCAGGGCGTCGAGGCTCTTCTGGTAGAGCGAGGCGACGAGCTGGTAGTCCGACTGGTTGTCGCCGGCCTTCATCATCTCCTCCTCCAGGTTCACGCCGTTGCCCGAGGGGCGGACCTCGAAGCCCTTGAAGCGGCGCGGGTCGGCGTTCGGACCGCCCTGCGCGGACAGGCCGAGATGGGCGACGTCGGTGCGGGCGAGCCCGTCGCCGCCGACCGCCGCCCCGACCGGCGGGGCGAGGCCCGCGGCGGTGCCGGTCCCGGCCGGCTCGGCGAGATCGCGCGGGCGGAAATTCGGCAGGTCGGCATTGGCGACGTTCTCGGCGAGCAATGCCTGGCGGGCCTGGTGCCAGTGCATCCGCGTGCGCAGCATGCCGAGGAGGGGCAGGTCGGTGAGGGACATGGGGGACCCGGGACCTCCGGCGGCCCGCGCCGGGAGGACGCGGGACCGGACCCGGCAGAAAGTGCCGCCCGCATGGTTAAGGAGGCGTTAAGCCGGCAATTTCTTCCCACCCATCGCGACACAGAGCCCGCCGGACGTCCGTTCCGGCACAACCAGCCTGTTAACGAAGCCTTCGGCTTTGTTGCGGCGTTCCCCCGTGGCGGCGATACTCCGGTCCGTGTCACGAGTGGGCCCGACCGGGCCCCGACTGCGAAAGTCGCCGGTCTTGCAAGCGTTCTTCAGTTCCGACGGCTCTTACGTCGTTCAGTTCGTAGTCCTCTTCATCGTCATCCTGATCCTGATGATCGGAGGATACCTTCTGCTGCGGCGCCTGACCGGGCGAAGCCTATCCCTCACGGCGGGCGCGGGGACTCGGGGGCGGCAGCCGCGGCTCGGCATCGTCGACATCTACGAACTCGACCGGCACCGGCAGCTCATCCTGCTGCGGCGGGACAATGTCGAGCATCTGCTCCTCGTCGGCGGGCCCAACGACGTGGTGATCGAGCGGCACATCCAGCGCGGCGCGGGCGCGCGCTACACCGCCGACGGCGCCCGCGAGCCCGAAGCGGACGGGCCGGACGCCCTCGACGGGCCCCGGGCCGAGCGCTTCCTCGACAGCCCGGCGCCACCGACCTTCACGATGCCCGAGGTCGTGCCACCCGACCTGCCCGGGGCCGAGCCGGTGCATCCGGAGCGCTCGCCCCCCCTCGATCCCGGCCTGTTCGAGCCGGAGGAGCCGTCGACCGAGCCCCCGGCACGGCCGGCCTCGGCGATGAGCCGCCTGATTCGCCGGACACCGCCGCCCCTGGCGACCCCGCGGCCCGAGCCCACGGCCGAACGTCCGCGCCCGGATGCGACCACACCGAGACCAACCCCGCCCGCCACGGCCCGCCTCCCGCAGGCCGCCGAGCCGATACCGGAGCCGCCCCCGGTGATCGCCGGGCGCGGGCCGCGGCCGGTCGATCCCTCGGTGCTCTCCGACATGGCGCGCCAGCTCCAGGTCGCGCTCAAGCGGCCGTCCTCCGCGGTGACGCCGCCCCCGGGCCTCTCC
>NZ_CAKLBV010000032.1 GCF_920984675.1 Methylobacterium sp. Leaf118 | reverse complement strand
CCGCCGGCCCGCATGCCGCCGCCCCCGCCGAAGCCACCACCGCCGCCGCGCATGCCGCCGCCGCCGAATCCGCCCGGACGGGCATCGGCGCTCGCCGGCAGGAAGGCCAGGGCGCCGACCAGGGCGGCCGAGGCCATGAGAAT
The DNA here is from genome assembly GCF_920984675.1 of Methylobacterium sp. Leaf118. GTDB lineage: Bacteria > Pseudomonadota > Alphaproteobacteria > Rhizobiales > Beijerinckiaceae > Methylobacterium. The sequence goes on along the minus strand of NZ_CAKLBV010000032.1, from coordinate 48,982 downwards.
CCGCTTCATCGTGTCATTCCTCCATCGGAGGCCGGCGCGCCGATCCTGCGACCGGCCGAGCCTCCATCATGAAGGGCGAACGTTCGAGATGACGGCTAGCTCCCACGGCTAAGTGTCTCGATTTCGGAAAGTCTTCTCGCACGTGTCGGCTTCGGAGCCCCCGCAGCGGAGGGGCGGGCAGGCTCGGCGCCCGTCGTCAGGCCTTGCGTCGGCCGACCAGGGCCACGAGGAGACAGGCGAGGAGCCCGGCGGCGAAGGGCGCGTCGCCGAGCGTCGCGTAGAGCGTGAGCCCCGGCAGCCGCGCGGGAAGGCTCGCATCGAGCACGCCCTCCACGCCCAGCGGCAGACTGGCGACGATCCGGCCATGGGGATCGACCACCGCGGAGATGCCGGAATTGGCGTCGCGCACCAGCGGCAGCCCCTCCTCCACCGCCCTCAGGCGGGCCTGCGCGAAGTGCTGGCGCGGCCCCGGCGTGTCGCCGAACCACGCGTCGTTGGTGAGGTTGAGGATCAGGCCCGGCACCGCCGGAGCGCCGTCCGCGGGAGCGGGCGGCCGGATCGCGCCGGGAAAGATCGCTTCGTAGCAGATCGTCGCCGCGACCGGTGGAAGGCCGGGCACCGCGAGGATGCGCTGGCCCTCGCGGGGGCCGGCCGTGAAGCCGCCGGGCACCGCTACGAACTGGCGCAGGCCGATGGCCCGCAGGACCGCGTCGAGGGGGGCCGGCAGATACTCGCCGAAGGGGACGAGGTGCACCTTGTCGTAGATCTCGCCGATCCGGCCGCCGGGGCCGATCGTCAGGATGGAGTTGTGGAACACCGCGGTCTCGCGGGTCAGCGGCTCGCGGCCCCGCGCCGCGCCGGTCACGAGCTGCTTGCCCGCCGGCAGGGCCGCCCCGATCCGGCCGAGGGCCTGCGGATCGCGCTGGATCAGGAAGGGAAAGGCGGATTCCGGCCAGATCAGGTGGGTGACGTCGCCGATGCCGGTGCGATCCGGCGAGGCGGCGCGGTCGCTGAGGTCGAGATACTTGCCGACGATCTTGTCGCGCATCTCGGCCCGGAATCGGGCATCCTGGGGCACGTTGGGCTGGATCAGGCGGAGCCGCACGCCCGCGACGGTCGGATCGGGCGCGGCGGGCACCCGCCAGACCCCGTAGGCGGCCAGCAGCGTGAGGGCGGCCAAGGCCGCGAGGGAGGGGGTCCAGCGGGCGCGGGGGCCCGTCCCGGTGGCGAGGGTCGCAGGCGCGGCGGCGACGAGGACGGCGAGCAGGGTCAGGCCGTAGAGCCCGATCAGCGCGGCGGCCTGCATGGTCCAGAGGTTGGTGCCCAACGCCATGCCGAGGCTGTTCCAGGGGAAGCCCGTGAACAGGTGCCCGCGCAGCCACTCGGCGCTCGCGAGGCCGAAGGCGAGCGCGGCGATCCGGGCCGCGCCCCGCGACCAGACGAGGCGGGCGGCGGCAAAACCCAGGGCGAAGAACACGGCGAGCCCAGCGGGCAGGCCGAGGACGCCCAGCGGCATCGCCCAGGCGAACTGATCCGCCTCGACCAGGAAGGCGGCCCCGAGCCACCACAGGCCGGCGGTGAAGTAGCCGAAACCCCAGGCCCAGCCGATCCCGGCGCAGGCGCCGAGCGTCCGCCGCAGGGATCCGCCCACCGTCGCCCCGTCGATCAGCCAGACCGCGAGGGTGAGCGAGACGACCAGGGCCGGGAACAGCCCGAAGGGCGGCATCGCCAGAGCGCCGGCGGCCCCCGCGGCGGCGGCGAGGACGAGGCGCCGCCAGCCATGGCTGAGGATGACCCGGTGGGCGAGCGCGTCGAGGGGCCCGACGCGCAACGCGGCCGGAGGCGGTCCGGCCCCGGGGGCGCGGCCGGAGGAGGCGGTCATGAACGGAGGATCATGCGAGCGGGGCTGCGGGCTCGGCGGTCATGGGCCGGGATCGGCCGCCGGTCCCGGCTCGGGGGCGGTCCGCGGCGGCGGCAAGGCGAGCGGCACCACGGCGGCGATCTTGGCGGGCCCGCGCTGGAGCTTGATCCGCTTCACCCGCCGGGGATCGGCGTCGAGCACCTCGAACTCGATATCGCCCGGCCCGGCGATCACCTCGCCCCGGGAGGGCACCCGGCCGGCCAGAGTCACGATCAGGCCGCCGATCGTGTCGATCTCCTCGGCCATCTCGCCCACGGCCGCCACGAGATCGACCCCGGTCGTCTCGGACACCTCGGCGAGGCCGGCGCGGGCATCGGCCACGAAGGCCTCCTGATCGCCCTCGAGGCGGTGGACGAGCTGGCCCTCCGCCACGTCGTGCTCGTCCTCGATGTCGCCGACCACCATCTCGATCAGGTCCTCGATCGAGATCAGCCCGTCGGTGCCGCCATACTCGTCGATGACGAGGGCCATGTGGGTGCGCGTCGCCTGCATCCGCACCAGCAGGTCGATCGCCGGCATGGAGGGCGGCACGAACAGGACCGGGCGCTGGATGCGGGTGGAGGCGAGCGTCGCCGAGAGATCGACCTTGCCGAGGTCGAGTCCGCGCAGGGCCCGCGCGGCCGGCTGGCGGCGGGGACGCGGCACGGGCTTGGGATCCGCGGCGGCGTCGAGCCCGGAACTCTGCGCGGCCGCAGCTGCCGGGGGCGTGGCCGGGCGGCGCGGCGCGGCCTCGGCCTTGGTGGCGAGGTACTCCACGAAGTCCCGGATGTGGACCATGCCCCGGGGATCGTCGAGGGTCTCGCCATAGACCGGCAGGCGTGAATGGCCGGCGGTGCGGTAGAGCTTGAGCAGATCGCCGAGATTGGTGTCGATCCCCACCGCCACGATGTCGGCGCGAGGCACCATCACGTCGTCGACCCGCACCTTGTGCAGGCCCAGCACGTTCTTGAGCATCGCCCGCTCGAGGGGCGAGAACGCGTCCTCGCCGGTGTCGGGCTCCGCCAGCGCCTCCTCGAGGCCGGTGCGCAGGGAGTCGCGCTGGCGCAGGTGGAACACGTTGAGCAGACGATCGTACCACGCTTCGCGCGGAGGCGGCTCGGCGTCTGCGGTCGGCGCGGCAAGGGCCGCGCCGCGACTTCGGTCGTTGCTCATCGGTCTCTGAGTTGGATGGGACGGGAGGGCCGGGATGGCCGCGAATCAGGAATCGTAGGGGTTCGGGATGCCGAGGGTGGCAAGCGCCTCGATCTCGAGCGCTTCCATGGCATCGGCTTCGGCCTCGCCGGTCTCGTGGTCCTGTCCGAGAAGGTGAAGGGTGCCATGGACCAGGAGGTGGGCGAGATGATGCGCGAGCGGCTTCGACTGCTCGCCAGTCTCGCGCACGAGCGTGTCATACGCAAGAACGACGTCGCCGAGCGGGCGTGCCAGGCCCGGCGGGAGGGGTTGCGGCGCGGCCGGGAAGGAGAGGACGTTCGTGGGCCGGTCCTTGCCCCGCCAGGTGCGGTTCAGCGTCCGGACCGCCTCGTCGTCGGTGAGGAGGACGCTGACCTCGACCGGGTCGGCGGAGAGGCCGGGGCCGAACGCCAGGGCGGCCTCGACCGCGCGGACCGCCAGGGCTTCGAGATCCGGCACCGCCATCTCCCAGCGCGGGTCCTCGACGCTGACCTCGATCTCGGCTTCGGGTCGGCTCAAGGAACGCTCGCTCTCATCGCGCATGCAGGGGCGGCGCCTTCTAGCACCGGCGCGGCCACGGCGCGACGGGCGGCGCATGCCGCCGGTGCGGGAGGGGAGCGCCGTCCGCGCCGGGGCCGGCTTGGCCGGTCCCTCCCGGGTGAATCCAGCAAACGATAGGATTCGGCGTGCCTTGTGCGATGCAAATATTGCAATGCAACAATCAGTTTCCCGTCCGTATCTTTCGAACCTGCGTTTCGTCCCGCTTTCAGCAGCACGCGGCGTTTGCGCTTCACGCCGAAGTTTGGCAATCAAATGCCGCCTGTCCAGGGAGGACGCCGCAAGAGCCGAGCAGCACGTCCCGTGGCCATCCCGGCCACCGCTCGGCCATCCCATCAAAATCGCAAGGACGCACGAATGACCGCACTCTTGCTGATCATCGTGGGCGGGCTCTGCGCCATCGCCTACGGGGTCGTGACCATCCGCGACGTCATGCGACGGGACGCGGGCACCCAGCGCATGCAGGAGATCGCAGGCGCCATCGCGGAAGGGGCCCAGGCCTATCTCAAGCGCCAGTATCTCACCATCGGCCTCGTCGGCGTCGTTCTCTTCGTCCTCCTCGCCTATTTCCTCGGCATCAAGGTCGCGGTCGGCTTCCTGATCGGCGCCGTGCTCTCGGGCATGGCCGGCTTCATCGGCATGAACGTCTCGGTGCGTGCCAACGTCCGCACCGCCCAGGCCGCGACCCAGTCGCTCGGCGGCGGGCTCGACGTCGCCTTCAAGTCCGGCGCGGTCACCGGAATGCTGGTGGCGGGCCTCGCGCTGCTCGGGGTCGCCCTCTACTACCTCTATCTCACCCGCGGCGCGGGCCTCGCGCCGGGCAGCCGCGAGGTCATCGACGCCTTGGTGGCGCTCGGCTTCGGCGCCTCGCTGATCTCGATCTTCGCGCGTCTCGGCGGCGGCATCTTCACCAAGGGCGCCGATGTCGGCGGTGACCTCGTCGGCAAGGTTGAGGCCGGAATCCCCGAGGATGATCCGCGCAACCCCGCCACCATCGCGGACAACGTCGGCGACAATGTCGGCGACTGCGCCGGCATGGCCGCCGACCTGTTCGAGACCTACGCGGTCACCGTCGTCGCCACCATGGTGCTCGCGGCGATCTTCTTCGCCGGCAATCCGGCCGTGCTCGAAACCATGATGATCTACCCGCTCGCCATCGGCGCGGCCTGCATCATCACCTCGATCGCCGGCAGCTATGCCGTGAAGCTCGGCGCCAACCAGTCGATCATGGGTGCGCTCTACAAGGGCCTGATCGCTGCGGGCGTGCTCTCGGTCGGCGCCATCGCGGCGGTGAACTACGCCCTGTTCGGCGGCTTCTCGGCCACCTTCACAACCAATACCGGACTGACCTTCTCGTCCGCGGCCCTGTTCGGCTGCGCCGTGCTCGGCCTCGCCATCACGGCGCTGATCGTCGTCATCACCGAATACTACACCGGCACGAACTTCCGTCCCGTGAAGTCGATCGCGACCGCCTCCGTCACCGGTCACGGCACCAACGTGATCCAGGGGCTCGCCATCTCCCTCGAATCGACGGCGCTGCCGGCCCTCGTCATCGTGGCGGGCATCATCTCGACCTACGCCCTGGCCGGCCTGTTCGGCATCGCCATCGCGGTGACCGCGATGCTGGCGCTGGCGGGCTTCATCGTGGCGCTGGACGCCTTCGGTCCCGTCACCGACAACGCGGGCGGCATCGCCGAGATGTCGGGCCTTCCCTCCGACGTGCGTAAGGCGACCGACGCGTTGGATGCCGTCGGCAACACCACCAAGGCGGTGACCAAGGGCTATGCCATCGGCTCGGCGGGCCTCGGCGCCCTCGTGCTGTTTGCCGCCTACACCTCCGACCTGAACTACTTCATCGCGAATGCGAGCCCGACGCAGTACCGCTTCTTCCAGGGCGTGAGCGTCGATTTCTCGCTCTCCAACCCCTACGTCGTGGTCGGCCTTCTGCTCGGCGGCCTGATCCCGTTCCTGTTCGCCGGCATGGCGATGACCGCCGTCGGCCGCGCTGCCGGCGCGGTGGTCGAGGAGGTCCGCCGCCAGTTCCGCGAGAAGCCCGGCATCATGCAGGGCACCGACCGTCCGGATTACGGCCGGGCCGTCGACATGCTGACCCGGGCGGCGATCAAGGAGATGATCCTCCCCTCGCTGCTGCCGGTGCTCTCGCCGATCGTGATCTTCTTCGTGATCCAGGCCATCGCCGGCAAGAGCGAGGCCTTCGCCACGGTCGGCGCCTCCCTGCTCGGGGTGATCCTGACCGGCCTCTACGTCGCGATCTCGATGACCTCGGGCGGCGGCGCCTGGGACAACGCCAAGAAGTACATCGAGGACGGGCATCACGGCGGCAAGGGCTCCGACGCCCACAAGGCGGCGGTGACCGGCGACACCGTCGGCGACCCCTACAAGGACACCGCCGGACCCGCGGTGAACCCGGCGATCAAGATCACCAATATCATCGCCCTGCTGCTGCTGGCGATCCTGGCCCACGCCTGAGCGATCGCCGTCCCGCGCGCGTCCATTGCGTGCCCCGCCAAAAATGCGCCGCCGAACCAGATGCCGGTTCGGCGGCGTTCGTTTTGCAGGCTTGGTCCGTCTCGCGGGAGTCCGGGACGGTCGCGTGGCCGGTGTCAGGGCACGCGGACCCCGCGCAGCTGGAAGCTCGGGCTCTGACCCTTCTTTTCCGGATTCATCAGGACGTCGAGCTGGCCCTCCGCCACCCAGACGGTCTCGCCCACCCGCGCCAAGCCGGTCGGCCCGGCGAAATCCTGGATCGTCTCGACCGTCGCTTGGTCATCGGCGAGGGTCACCCGGGAGAGGGCGCCGCTGCCTTCGACCATGAGGAACCCGGTTCCGTCCGCCTTGAAGCCGTCGGGAAACGTCAGCGGCCGGGAGGTCCGGAGCTTGGTGATGGCGCCGGCCGCGTCCCCCTTCGCCTCGATGCGGAAGAGTTCGCCGCCGAGGAAGGTGTTGACGTAGAGCGCGCCGTCCCGGCCGAAGGCGAGGCCGTCGAGCCCGCCCTTCAAACGGTCGTCCTGCACCCAGACTTCGAGCTGGGAGGCTGCCTTCCTCAGGCGCAGGATCTGGGGCTGAAGGGTATTCGAGACGTAGAGGGCGCCCTCGGGGCCGATCGTCAGGTCGTTGCACAGCGACGGTTTCGCGGGAAGCGGGAGGCTGACCTTGCCCTCCCCGGTCGCGAGGTCGAAGCCTTTCACGAAGGCGCCCTCGATGGCGTTGGGGCCTGCGACCCCAAGGGGCGTCGCATCGTTGGAGCAGACCCAGAGGAGGCCCGCCCCCTCGTCGACGAGGACGCCGAACGTCGAGCGGGTGCCGAACGCGCCGGGCTGGATCCAGGGCTCGGCGATCTGCGAACCGGCCTTCACGCGGACGATCCCGCCCTTCGTGAGACTGCTCGCGTACAGGGTCCCATCGGCGGTCGCGCTCAGGCCTTCGGGGAATGGCGCGGCCGACGGGAGCGAGACCGTCAACGCGGAGGCGTAGGCGGCCACGCTGACCCCGATGACCATGGCCACGCCGCCGAGCAGGCGCGCACCGAGCTTGGGACGTGACGTTTGCACAGCGATCTCCGAAATGGGCCGCGTCGAGGAAGGCGACGGCTTTGCGCGTGAAGGCCTCGTGGTTCTGGAAGATGCCGCCGTGGCCCGCATCCCCGTAGAGGACGAGTTCCGCGTTCGGCAGCCGCCGGGCCAAATCCTCGGAGTTGACGCTCGGCACCATGATGTCCCGGTCCCCGTTCGCGACCAGGACGGGGTGAGCGACCCGCCCGAGGTCCTGCGGGGGCTGCCGGCCCCAGGCGTGGATCGCCTTCAACTGCGCCAGCATCACCCCGATGCCCACGTCCTCGCCGCGATCCGTCGTGCGCTCCTTCAGGCGTTCCAGAAACGCCTGCGCGGCGTGGCGACCGGTCTGCGACGCTGTGAAGAACAGGAAGGTCTTCGGATCGCGGAGAGTCAGAATCCCCTTCAGGATGAGCGGCCACGACACGCGGCCCACCCGGTCGATGCCGACGCCGCCGGCGGGGCCGGTCCCGGCCAGGATCACCCTCCGGACAAGGTCGGGCTGCGAGAGGATCACCTGCTGGGCCACGAACCCGCCGAGGGAGAACCCGAGCAGGTCGACGCGGTCCAGCCCGAGGGCCCGGATGATCGCGACCGTGTCGCTGGCCATCGCCGCCACGGTGGGCGGAACCTCGCCCCCGGAGGCGCCGATTCCGCGGTAATCGATGGCGATGACCGGGCGGCCCCGTGCCAGACCCTCGACGATGCGGGGGTCGAAATTGTCGAGATTGGCCCCCCAATGGTTCAGCAGGACCACCGGCACGCCGGCCGGCGGCCCGAGCCGCCGATAGGCGAAGGTCGTGCCCGCCGCCGTGACGGTGCGGTTCGGAGTGTCGGTCCAGCGCGACGCCGGATCCGCGGACGAGACGAGGGGCTGGTTCATGTCGCCGCGCCTTCGGGCTTCACCGCGATGACGACCTTGCCCTTGGTTCGGCCGGATTCGATCTCGCTCATCGCCCGGTCGGTCGCCTCGAACGGGACCACCCGGTCGAGAACCGGGCGCAGGATGCCCGCCTCGATCTTGGCCGTGATCTCCGCCAGCTGGGCCCCGCTCGCGCGCATGTACAGGAACACGTAGTCGACGCCGCGGGTCTTGGCCTTGCGCCGGATGCCGAGGCTCAGCAGGCGCATGACCTGCACGACCCCCCAGTTCAGGCCCGCCGCCTTGGCAAAGGTCGGGTCCGGCGGACCGGAGATCGAGATCAGCTTGCCCCCCGGCCGGAGAACGTCGAGCGATTTCCGGAGCGTGTCGCTGCCCAGGCTGTTGAGGACGACGTCGTAGCCGGACAGGACTTTCTCGAAATCCTGGGTCTTGTAGTCGATGACGACGTCGGCCCCGAGGCTCCTGACGAGATCGGCGTTGCCCGCGCTCGTCGTGGTCGCCACCGTCGCCCCGAGATGCTTGGCGAGCTGGATCGCGATGGTGCCGACGCCGCCGGAGCCGGCGTGGATCAGCACCTTGTCGCCCTGTTTCAGCGGGGCCAGCTCGACGAAGGCCTGCCACGCCGTCAGGCCGACCAGGGGGATGGACGCCGCCTCGGCCATCGACAGGGTCTTCGGCTTCAGGGCGAGGTCCGCCTCGTCGACCGCGATCCGCTCGGCGAAGGTGCCGATCCGCCCGTCCCGCGGCCGCGCATAGACCGCGTCGCCGACCTTGAAGCGCCGGACGTCACGTCCCACCCGCAGAACGGTTCCGGCCAGATCGTGACCCAGGACGAAGGGGGGACGGTATTTGAGAAGCACCTTGAAGTCGCCGTCGCGGATCTTCAGGTCGAGGGGGTTCAGGGCGGTGGCCTCGATGGCGACGAGGACGTCCCCGTCCCCCATCGTCGGCTCGGGCACGTCGCCGAGCCGGAGCGGCTGCTTCTTCTTGTAGCGGTCGAGGATGAAGGCCTTCATGGGCGCGGGAACTCCGAATGCCGAAGAGAAGGGGGCCGCGTCAGGCGGCGGACGTGTAGCGCGGAGCCGGCTGGACCGTGCCGAAGCCGGGTATCATCGCCTGTCGCGCCGCGTCGAAGGCGTCCCACTGGCCGGCGTCGTGCAGATGCGGGATCGTCACCGCCTCGCGCGCGTCGAACCCGGCCAGGGCGGCATCGACGAGGTCGTCGACTTCCATCATCGGCGGAAGCGCGGCCGGATCCGCGCCCGCGCGGCTCCAGATTTCGGTGCGGGTGGCCGCCGGCAACACGGCCTGGACATAGACGCCCAGCGGGTCGAGTTCATGCCTCAGACCCTGGGACAGGTAGAGCACGAAGGCCTTGGTCGCGCCGTAGACCGTCGTGCCGAACTCGGGCACCAGCCCGACGACGGACCCGATATTGACGAGGGCGCCCTCGCCCGCCGCGGCGAAACGGGGGGCGACCGCGTGGGCGAGGCGCATCACCGCGGTGGCGTTGAGGGCCACGAGGCGATCGATGTCGTCCAGCGACTGCTCGACGAAGGAACCCCCGACATTCGTGCCGGCATTGTTGATCAGGATGCCGACGCGGGCGTCGTCGCGCAGGCGTTTCTCGACGGCCCGGACCTGATCCGGCACCGTGAGGTCGGCCTGGAGGACGTCGATGGCCACCCCGTTCTCCCGACGGAGCCGCTCGGCAAGTGCGTCCAACTTGGCCCGGTCGCGGGCCACCAGCACGAGGTCATGTCCCCGCCGCGCGAACCGGTCGGCATAGGTGGCTCCGATGCCGGAGGAGGCCCCGGTGACGAGGACGGTGGGCTTGGTCGGCATGGCGAGGTCCCTGCGCACGGTGTCGCTTTTCATGATCAATATCATGATTGCGCTCAAATATGATCGCCATCATATTAGTGTCAACGGCTGCGACGGGGATTTTTCGGGATGCGGGTCACTCAGGAACAGATGCGCGCCCATCGCCGGCGCATCCTCTCGGAGGCCAGTCGCCTGTTCCGGGAGAAGGGGTTCGAGGCGGTGAGCGTCGCCGAGGTGATGAAGGCCGCGGGCCTCACCCATGGGGGATTCTACGGTCACTTCGCCTCGAAGGAGGACCTGCTGGCCCATGCCATCGCCGAGGCGATCGCCGAGAAATCCGATGCGGAGGCGACGCTTCCGGCCTTCCTGGCGACCTACCTCTCGGCGGGACATCGGGACGCCGTCGGCGGCGGTTGCCCGATGGCCGCCCTGGCGGCGGATGTCCGGCTGAGGCCCGCCGCCGCGCGTTCGGCCATGACTGCCGGCATCCGCGCGCAGATCGAGCGTATCGCGGCCGCGCTGCCGGACAGCGTGACCGAGGACCGGCGCCGGGAGGCCATCGCGAGCGCCGCGGCCATGGTCGGGGCTCTGATCCTCGCGCGGGCGGTCGACGACGCCCCGCTCTCGGACGAGATCCTGGCCGAGACCCGCCGCTGGATCGATCACGGCGCTTGATCCGGGCTCCGCTTGATCAAAGCGGAACCCGGATCAGGCAAGCCCGCGCGGCGTTTGAGCGAAGTCCAAATCCGCCATCCCGAAGGGTTCAACCGGATTTGGTATGACGCCACCATGGCGGGTGGCGCCCGACAAAGAAGAACCCGCCGCGGGCGGGCCGCGGCGGGTTCTTCGGGTCACGGGGATGTCGGAAGGATCAGTCGCAGGTCTCCTTGGTGACCGTCTTGCGGTCGCCGACCTCGTTCTCCTTCGTCACCGACTTGGTGGCGCAGCCCGTCGAGGAGCTCTCGCGGCGCTCGACCGTGGTCGAGGAGGTGGTGGCCGGACGGTCGACCACGACGCGGTCGGGCCCGTCGCGCTCGATCACGGTGGTCTGCGCGCTCGCGCCGGAGATGCCCGTGAGGGTCAGGACGGCGGCCGCAGCAAGAAGAGAGTTCCGCATGTTCTTCCTCCAGGAGGGTGAAAACTGCGCTCTCAACGGCGGGGAAACCTCAACCGTTCCCAGATCTGCGCAATCCGAGCCTCCGAACATCGCTCCGCCGCGACGAAAACGGGGCCGGGCGGGGGGCTCACCCGACCGCCACGGGCGCCCCGGCGCCGATCAGCCGTGCCCGGAGTGGTTGGGCGCGACCCGTGAGGGTCAACTCCGTCAGCTCGTCCGCCACAAGGCCGGCCGCCGCGTAGACCGCCTCCGAGACGATGGCCACCTGCCCCATCGGTCGGGTCAGGGCCTCGAGGCGGGCGGCGACGTTGACCGTGTCGCCGAGGGCCGTGAAGCGGGCATCGGCCTCGTCGCCCAGGGCGCCGACGATGGCGGTGCCGGCATGCAGGCCGAGGCCGTAGCGCAGCTGCTCGCCGAGATCGCCCGCGAGCATCCGATTGAGCTGCGCCACCTCCGCGGCCACCGCATCGACCGTGGCGAGCGCCGCACGGGCGGCCCGGCGTGGGTCGGTGTCGAGGCCGAACAGGGCCATCAGCCCGTCGCCGAGATGCTGGTTCACGCTGCCGCCCTGGGCCCGCACCGCCTGGCCCACCGCGCCGAGAAAGCGGTTGATGACGAACACCGTATCGTAGGCGAGGCGCTCCTCCGCGAGCCGGGTCGAGCCGCGCAGGTCGGCGAACAGCACCACGACGAAGCGCTCCTCGCCCGTCCCGGCCCGCTCCGCGAGGCCCGCCCCCCGGACCTGGGAGGTGAAGAGCGGCGCTACGGTGAGGTCGCGGTCCGGCCGAAGTTGGCAGGCCAACCGGATGCCGGGACTCGCGCCGATCCGCTCCAGCACCGCCTGCTCGGTGCGGTCGGGCGGGGGCAGGACGCGGCCGCGCTCGCCGTCGACGACGCGCACGCGGCAGGTCGAGCAGCGCCCGCGTCCGCCGCAGATGCTGGCATGCGGGATCCGGCCGCGCCGGCTCGCCTCCAGCACGCTCGCGCCCCGGGGCACCCGCACATGGCGCCCGTCCGGATAGGTGATCCGCAGGAGGCCGCCGCGGGTCTCGGCCCGCGTGCGCAGGCCCCGGGCGACGAGGACGAGGGCGAGGGCGCCCGCATAGGCGCCGAACAGCGTCCGCCGGATGGCGGTGAGGTGCTCGGCCTGCGCGGCGTCGCCGAGATGGACGGCATCGAAGGTCTGGGCCCGCCAGGCCGGATCGGCGGCGGCGAGCGCGACGGCGCGGCCGCCCTGCACCATCCCGAGCAGGGCCAGCACCGGCACCAGCACCGCCCCCGCGAGCAGCCAGGGCGCAAAGCGCGGATAGAGGGGCTTCAGGCGCAGCCAGAAATGCAGCCCGAGGCATCCGTGCAGCCACGCCACCAGAAGGCCCAGCCCCAGGGGCAGGCCGCTGCCCAGGGGATTGCCCACCCAGACGGCGTAGAGCACCTGCGGATAGCCGCGTTCCAGCCCCTCGACGGTGTAGGCGAGGCGCGTGCCGACGACGTGGTTGACGAGAAGCAGGGGTACCACGAGCCCGAGCAGCAGCTGGGCGGTTTCGCCGGGTCGCACCCGGAAGAAGCGCCGCTCGTACAGGGCGACGAGCCCGAGGGCGAGATGAGTGGCCAGGGCGCCGTAGAGCAGAACGACGGCGGGCGGATTGCGCCAGAGCGCGGCCTTCACGGCGAGCCCCGCTTCGAGCGCAGCGAGGGAGATGTTGCCCAGGGCGTGGTCGAGGAGATGGGTCAGGACGTAGGCGAACAGAACCAGACCGCTGGTGAGGCGCCACTGCCGCAGGCTCGGGCGACGCAGGGCGCGCATGAAGGAGAGGCGTCCACCCGCCCCGTTTGCCGCCTGCCCCACCGCGAAACGCTCCCCCCATCACCGCCCGTCGGGCCCTCATAGAGCATCGCCCCGATCGGTGCTGGCCGGCGTCGTGAAAAAGACGGGGGGCGGGCCCCCGCGCGCGCGGATCGCGGTCCCCGTCCCGAGACCGACGCCCGGCCGGCCCGCGCGCGGGGCGAAGCGCGGACCGGCCGGTGTCTCGCGCGGCCCTTACGGGCGCGCGATGGCGGGGGCGGCGTCCGATCCGTGGCCGGTCGCAGCTGCAGGAGAGGCGGCCGCGTCCGCTTCGTCGCGGGGTCCGACGAAGCGGCCGAAGAGGCGGCCGAGTCCGTTGCCGAGGCTGTCCATCAGCAGGAACACCGCCGGCACGAACACGAGCGAGAGCAGGGTCGAGACGATCAGCCCCGCGATCACGGCCACCGCCATCGGAGCCCGGAACTCGCCGCCGACACCGAAGGCCATGGCCGAGGGCACCATCCCGGCCGCCATGGCGATGGTGGTCATCACGATCGGCCGCGCCCGCTTGCGGCCGGCCTCGACGATGGCGGTGACCCGGTCGACCCCGCGGGCCATCTCCTCGACGGCGAAATCGACCAGCATGATCGCGTTCTTGGTGACCAGCCCCATCAGCATCAGGATGCCGATGACGACCGGCATCGAGATCGGCATGTTGAAGATCAGCAGGCCGAGAATGGCGCCGCCGATCGAGAGCGGCAGCGAGAACAGGATCGTCAGCGGCTGCAGGAACGAGCCGAACAGCAGAACGAGGACGGCGTAGACCATCATGATCCCGGCGCCCATCGCCAGGAGGAAGCCGGAAAAGACCTCCTGCATGATCTCGGCGTCGCCGGTCTGGCGGATCGTCACCCCGGGCGGCAGGTTTTTGGCCGTCGGCGTGGCGAGCGCCTGCTCGATCAGCGAGCCGAGGGCGTCCGAGCCCTCCATGTTGGCCTCGACCGCGACCCGCACGACGCGGTCGTAGCGCTCGATCGCACCCGGCCCTTGGTCGAGCTCGATATCGGCGACGGCGGCCAGCGGCACGGCGGTGCCGTTCTTGGCCGGGACTTTGAGGTTCTCGAGGCGCGAGATCGCGCCGCGGGCGCTCTCGGGCAGCTGCACCCGGATCGGCACCTGCCGATCGGCGGCGTTGAACTTGGCGAGGTTGAGCCCGATGTCGCCGATCGTGCCGACCCGGACGGTCTCGGCGATGACCTCGGTCGAGACGCCGAGATCGGCCGCGGCGGCGGGCTTGGGACGGATGCGCACTTCCGTCCGGTTCAGCGGCGCCGTCGACATGACCGAGACGAGATGCGGGATCGCCGCCATGTCGCGTTCGAGCCGGGCGGCGACCTCCGTGACGACGGCGACGTCGGGGCCGCCGACGACGAGGGCGAGGTCGCGCTGGCCGCTGTCGCGCAGGGTCCAGGAGCGGATGTCGGGCTCATCGGCGAGCAGGGCCGCGATCTCGGCCTCGAGGGTCCATTGCCGCTTCGCCCGCGCGTTCTTCGGCGTCAGGTTGACGATCAGCGTCGCGAGCCGCGTCTCCCGCTTGCCGCCGGCCTGACGCCCGCCATCGACGAAGACCGAGACCACCTCGGGCAGGGCGCGGATGCGCTCCACCACCCGGTCGGCCACCGCGACCGTATCGGGCAGCCGCGCCCCGGGGGCCAGCTCGATCATGAACAGGGTGCGGGCATTGTCCTGCTTGGGCACGAAGCCCGAGGGCAGCATCTTGGTCGAGGCCAGCGAGCCGACGAAGAGCGCGAGGCCGACGAACAGGGTGATCCAGCGGTGGCGCACCGACCAGCCGACGAGGCGGCCATAGGCGCGCATCACCGGTCCCTCGCGCTCCTCCGCAGGGCCGTGATCGCGCAGGAAATAGGCGGCGAGTATCGGCGTGATGAGGCGGGCGACCAGCAGCGACATGAACACCGACACCGCGATGGTCAGGCCGAACTGCATGAAGTAGCGGCCGGCGATCCCGCCCATGAAGGAGACGGGCGCGAAGACCGCGATCAGCGTCGCCGTGATGGCGATGACGGCGAGGCCGATCTCGTCGGCGCCCTGGATCGCCGCCCGGTAGGGCGATTTGCCCATCCGCATGTGCCGGACGATGTTCTCGATCTCGACGATGGCGTCGTCGACCAGGATGCCGGTCACGAGCGTGATCGCGAGCAGGCTGATGCCGTTGAGCGTGAAGCCCAGCGCGTCCATCGCCCAGAAGGTCGGCAGGACCGAGAGCGGCAGGGCCAGAGCGGCGATGAGCGTCGCGCGCCAGTCGCGCAGGAACAGCAGCACCACGACGACCGCGAGCGCCGCGCCTTCGAGCAGCGTGTGCATGGCCGAATTGTAGCTGCCGATGGTCGCGGCGACCGAGGAGTCGATCGTCTCGAAGCGGATGTCGGGATGGGCGTCGGCGAACTCGGCGAGCTTCTTCTGGACGCCCGCCGCGACCTCGGCGTCGCTCGCGCCGGAGCCGCGGGAGACCGCGAAGGCGACCACCGACGCGCCGTTGAAGCGGGCGAAGGTGCGCGGCTCCTCGATTCCGTCCTCGACGGTGGCGAGATCGTCGAGGCGGACCTTGCGCCCACCGGGCAGGACGATGGAGGTGGCCTTCAGGTCGCGGATGGTGCGGGCGGCGGCCAGGGTCCGGATCGACTGCTCGCGTCCCCCGACCTCGCCGCGTCCGCCCGCCATGTCGGCCGAGGTCGCCCGCACCTGCCGGTTCACCTCGGCCGCGGTGATGCCGAGGGCGAGCAGCCGGTCGGGCTGGGGCGTGATGCGGATCTCGCGGGCGACGCCGCCGACACGCTCGACGCCGCCGACGCCCTTCACCCCCTGGAGCGTCCGGGCGACCTTGTCCTCGACGAACCACGACAGCTCGGCAGGCGTCATCGCCGGGGCCGTGACGCCGTAGATCAGGATCGGCAGACCGGTGATCTCGACCCGCTGGATCACCGGCTCGTCGATCGTGCGAGGCAGGTTGATGCGGATCTTCGAGATCGCGTCCTTCACGTCGTTGACGGCGCGGTCGGTGTTCACCTCCAGCCGGAACTCGACGGTCGTGACGGAAGAGCCCTCGGTGATCGCCGAGGTGATGTGCTTGACCCCGCGCACACCCGCGATCGAATCCTCGACCCACTTGGTGACCTGGGTCTGCAGCTCGGAGGGCGCAGCGCCCGATTGCGTGATCGAGACCGAGACGATCGGCACGTCCACGTTCGGCATCCGGGTGACCGGCAGGGCGCGGAAGCTGACGAGGCCGAGCACCATCAGCACGAGGAACAGGACGAGGGGGGCGATCGGGTTGCGGATCGCCCAGGCGGAGACGTTCAGGCGCATCGGGGCGACCCGCTGATGGAATCAGGAGGGAGCCGGCGCGTCAGCGCGCGTCGGCGGTGGAGCGCGGCGAGGGCGCAGCGGCGACCGCGGCGGCGCGGCCCGGGACGAACACCGGACGCACCCGGTCGCCATCCCGCAGAAAGCTGCCGGCGCGGGCCACGACCCGTTCGCCGTCGGCGAGGCCCGCGCGGATCTCGATGTCGTCGTCGTCGGACAGGCCGGTGCGGACCTCGCGGGATTCCACCCGGTCGTCGGCGACGACGAGGACGGAGCTGCGCTTGCCGCCGCCGTAGAGCACGGCGGCCTGGGGCACGGTGACGCCGCGGGTCCGGGCGAGTTCGACCGAGCCGCGCATGAAGGTGCCGATACGCAGGCGGGAATCAGGATCGAGGCGCACGCGCACCTTGCCGAGCCGGCTCGCCCGGTCGACCTCCGGATAGACCACGCGGACGCTGCCCGCGACGCGCTCGCCCTCGCCGATCTCGATGAAGGCGGGCGCGCCCTCGCGCAGGAGCGGCAGCTTGGTCTCGATGACCTCGCCCTCCAGCTCGATCTCGCCCCGGGCGATCAGGCGGAACAGCGGCTCGGCCGCCGCGGAGGTCGCCATCCCGACCCGGGCCGTGCGGCGGCTGACGATGCCGTCCTCCGGGGCGCGGATCTCGGTGCGGGCGAGGCGCAGGTCGAGTTCGGCCTTGACGGCCAGCGCCTGGGCGAGGTCCGCCCGTGCGATCGAGAGCCCGTTGCGGGCAAATGTGAGCTTGCCCTCGGCCTGCCGCAGGGCGGCGGTGCGGCCCTCCATCACCGCGGCCGTGGCATTGCCGGTCTGCATGAGCGATCGGGCGCGCTCGAAGGCGAGCCGCGCCTCCGTCTCGGCGGCCTCGGCCTGCTCGATGCTCGCCTGCGCCTGCGGCACCGCCGCGCGCGCCTTCTCGACCAGCGCGGCCTGCTGGGCAAGCTGGCGGTCGATGAGGTCGCGGTTGAGCCGGGCGAGCACTTGGCCCCGTGTGACCCGGGCCCCCTCCTCCACCAGAAGCTCGACGATGCGGGTGCCGTCGATCTCCGGGCTGACGAGGATCTCGTCGCGCGGCACCAGCGTGCCGGTGACGATGACGCTCTCGACGACCTCCCGGCGCGCCGCCTCGATCACGCTCACCGCGGGCGCCGGGGCGACCTTCGGTGCGACGGTCTCGGCGCGGGCGGCCGGCGCGGCGGCGACGGCGAGCGCCGCCAGCGCGAAGAGGGTGAGGCGCAGGACGGCACTCATCGAGCGGTCTTTCCCTCGTGGGGGCCCATGCCGGTCAGCCCGGCATCGATCGAGGCGAGCAACTGGGCGACGGCCGGGCCGGGATCGTAATCCGGGACCACCGCCCGGCTGACGATGATGCCCTTCATCAGCGGCGCGACCGTCGCGAACAGGCCGGGGGCGTCGCAGGCGGGGGCGATCGACACGAAGGTCTCGATGAGCCAGGTCCGGCCGTCCTCGTCGCCGTGCTCGATCAGCGCGCCGATGGCCGGGTTGCGGGTCGCCTCGGCCCAGAGGTCGACGCGCAGGATCGCCGCCTCGCGGGGAATCTCGGAGAAGTAGCGGCCGAGGATGCCCATCAGGACGCCGCGCCGGTCGCCCGTCCGCTCCATCGCCTCGACCAGGGCGGCGCCGCGCTCGCGGTCGCGCTCGGCCAGGCCGACGACGACGGCCTCCTTGGAGTCGAAGTAGCGGTAGATGTTGCCCGGGCTCATCGCCGCCTCGCGGGCGAGGTCCTGCATCGTGGTGCGGTGGAAACCGTTGCGCACGAAGCAGGCTTCCGCCGCGTCGAGGATATGCGCCTGCCGGGCGGCCTGCGCGGAGGTCGGCTCGATCCGGGCCTCGGCGACGGCGCCCGCGCTCACGACGCCGACCCCATGGGGGCGAGGCTCGCCCGGTCGGCCTCCGCGGCCGGAAGGATCGCGCAGGCGCGGGGCTGCAGAGCGAGATCGGCGCAGAGCCGCGCCTGCCAGCCCTTGGGGCCGGCTCCGGTCCAGCCGATGAGGGCGAACCAGCCGAAGGCCACCACGGCGCAGAGGGCGAGGTTGCCCGGCGTGCAGGCTTGGCGCAGCGCGCCCAGGACCCGCCCGTTCCGACGGACCGGCCGGTCCGCGGCCCGGTCCCCTTCCCAACGATGATCGAGCGACGCGCGCATCGGTAACTCCTGCCTTGGCCAAAGGGATAGTGAACGTTCATTCTCATGTCAATGAACGTTCATTCTCATCGACGCCGCGGCGGTGGGATCGGGGGCGCTGTGGCCCTTCCGCGACAGGCGGGCCGCGGGCGGCAACCGGACAGCCGGACCGGGCCGCCCTCCCCTTCCCGCGGGCCGCTTGGCCGGGCTACGTCACTAGGATGGCGACATCGGAATGGCGCTCCGCCCGCAATGGGCCGGCCCGGGCACGGCTCGAACGGGCGCTGCGGCCGGGCTTTCCGGCCCATGTCCTGCAGCATGCGCTGACCCGGCCGCTGATCCCGCCGACACCGGGCCGCGCGGTCGCGAGCTATTGGCGCCATCACGTCCTGCGCGCCGACCGTCTCGCCCGGGCGCTCGCCGCCCGCACCGGAGCGCCGGAGGGCTGGACCTGGCAGGTCGGCCCCGGCGAGGGTCTGCCGACGCATTTCCGGGTGCCTCCGGCGCCCTATCGCGAGGCACGCCACGCCCTCGGCCCCGGCGCCTGCCGGATCTGCGGCGGGCCGGTCTACCGCTTCGGCTGGCACCGGGATCTGGCGGGCGATGGCGCGCCGAACCGGCGGGCGGGATGGCATGCCGCCTGCGTGGTGGCCTGGGAGTTCTGGTGCGCGCCGAGCGACCACCTCAAGACCCTGAAGGCGCGCCAGGGCCATCGCTGCGCCGTGTCGGGCAAGCGGCTGCTGCGAGGCTCGGAGGTCGATCACCGCCTGCCGCTCTACCGGGTCTGGCGCGAGGAGCGCGACCTGCCCTGGCCGTTCCTGCTGGCCTATTGGGGCACGCCGAACCTCCAGGTCATCAACCGTGCCGGCCATCTGTCGAAGTGCCGCGAGGAGGCGGACGAGAGGGCCGCCGTGAGGCGGGATGCACGGGTCCTCGCACCCGACGATGAGGGGCCCTGATCGGGGCGTTTTTTCGAAGGTGAAGACGATTCTCGCCGTCATCCCGGGGCGTTGATCAGCGCACCCAAAATTCCTGACGGGGCGCGACGCCGCCCAGTGTCGCGCCTCACTGGAGGGCTTGCGGGTGTCTGCTGCCCAGACCAGGACCCGTTCGAGCCTTGCGTCTGACGGCCGCCGCTTTATCCCCGTGCCCCATCCCCTTGGCGCCGCGATGGAGACCTCTTGATGGCCGTGACGACGAGCGTGACCGGGCTCATCGCCGAGGAACTCGGGGTGCGCGAGGGGCAAGTGGCGGCGGCGGTCGCGCTGTTCGACGGCGGCTACACCGTCCCCTTCGTCGCCCGCTACCGCAAGGAGGCGACCGGCTCGCTGGACGACGCGCAACTGCGCATGCTCGCCGAGCGGCTCGGCTACCTGCGCGAACTGAGTGAGCGCCGCGCCGCGATCACCGAGAGCATCCGGGCCCAGGGCAAGCTGACGCCGGACTTGCAGGCCGCCATCGCGGGGGCCGAGACCAAGGCGCGGCTGGAGGACATCTACCTTCCGTTCCGGCCGAAACGCCGTTCCAAGGCGCTGACCGCCCGCGAGGCCGGCTTGACGCCGCTCGCCGACCTGCTGCTCGCCCGGCCCGAGACGGATCCGGAGCGGGCGGCGCAGGGCTACGTCGCGGCGGACAAGGGCATCGAGACTGTCGAGGCAGCGCTCGAGGGCGCCCGCGCCATCCTGATCGAGCGCTTCGCCGAGGACGGCGACCTGATCGGGCGATTGCGCGAGGATTTTTGGCGGATCGGCGAGGCCGTCTCGCGCGTCCGCAAGGGCAAGGAGCAGGCCGGCCAGAAGTTTGCCGATTACTTCGACTGGCGCGAACGCCTGGACAAGATGCCCTCGCACCGGGTCCTGGCGCTGTTCCGCGGCGAGGCGGAGGAGATTCTGGACTTCGCGCTCCAGGCCGAGGGTGAGGACGCGGCGCCGGGCATCCCCGGCCCGTTCGAGCTGGCGGTGTGCCGCCGCCACGGCGTCGCCTCCCGCGGGCGCGCGGCCGATGCGTGGCTCCTCGAGACGGTGCGGGTGGCGTGGCGCACCAAGATCCGCACCGGCCTCAAGGCGGATCTGCGGGCCCGCCTGTTCGAGCGGGCCGAGGACGCCGCGGTGACGGTGTTCGCCGGCAACCTCCGGGACCTGCTGCTCGCCGCCCCCGCCGGGGGCCGCCCGACTCTCGGGCTCGATCCGGGCTATCGCAACGGCGTGAAGGCGGCGGTGGTCGACGCCACCGGCAAGGTGGTCGCCGTCGAGACGACCTATCCGCACGAGCCGCAGCGGCGCTGGAACGAGGCGGTGGCGTCACTCGGCAAGCTCTGCCGCCGCCACGGCGTCGAGCTGATCGCGGTGGGCAACGGCACCGCCTCCCGCGAGACCGACCGGCTCGCCGCCGAGATCCTGTCCACGAACCCCGATCTGAAGATGACGAAGGTGATGGTCTCGGAGGCCGGCGCCTCGGTCTATTCCGCCTCCGCCATCGCCTCGAAGGAACTGCCCGACCTCGACGTGTCGCATCGCGGCGCCGTCTCGATCGCCCGGCGGCTGCAGGATCCGCTCGCCGAACTCGTGAAGATCGATCCGAAATCCATCGGCGTCGGCCAGTACCAGCACGATCTCGGCGAGCAGAAGCTGTCGCGTTCCCTCGATGGCGTGGTCGAGGACGCGGTGAACGCGGTGGGCGTCGACGTGAACACCGCCTCCGTGCCGCTGCTGGCTCAGGTCTCGGGTCTCGGCGAGGCGGTGGCGGCCAAGATCGTGGCGCATCGCGACGGCCACGGCCCCTTCCGCACCCGCGCCGCGCTCAAGAAAGTGCCGGGGCTGGGGCCCAAGACCTTCGAACTCGCCGCCGGCTTCCTGCGCATCCCCGACGGCGCCGATCCGCTCGACCGCTCCGGCGTCCATCCGGAGGCCTATCCGGTGGTGCGGCGCATCCTGGAGGTGACCAAGAGCGACATCACCGTGCTGATCGGCAATGCGGCCGTGCTCGGTGGGCTTTCACCCGAGCGCTTCGCCGACGCGCGCTTCGGCGTGCCGACGGTGCGCGACATCATCGCCGAGCTGGAGAAGCCCGGCCGCGACCCGCGCCCCGCCTTCAAGACGGCGAGTTTCCAGGAGGGCGTCGAGACGCTCTCCGACCTCAAGCCCGGGATGCAGCTGGAGGGCGTCGTCACCAACGTCGCGGCCTTCGGGGCCTTCGTCGATATCGGCGTTCATCAGGACGGGCTCGTCCATATCTCGGCCATGGCCCGCCGCCGCATCGCCACCCCGTCCGAGGTGGTGAAGGCGGGCGACGTGGTCCGGGTGCTGGTGCTCTCGGTCGACGTGCCGCGCAAGCGCATCGGCCTGTCGATGCGCCTCGACGATCCGGTGGACGGGACGTCCAGCGCGCCGCGCAGCAGCGGCCCGCGTCCGGCTCCGCCGCCGCGGACGCCCGCGCCGCAACCACAGCCGGAGCGGGGCGGCGCGCTGGCCGACGCCTTTCGCAGAGCCAAAGGCCCTTCGTCGGGGCGGTGAGGCTCCCCCTCTCCCCGCATGCGGGAAGGGGGGATGCGCGGCAACGTCTCCCTCGGGACGGTCCGTCAGTTCGCCCGCGCGACCTCGACGAGGTTGTCCGAGAAGGACGGCGCGTGGCCCATGTCGGTGAAGGCGTGCGACGAGATGCTGTTGACCGTGCCCTCGTTGAGCTGGCGCCAGTAGCCCAGCGTCGCCACCACGATGCCGGCCTTCACGTCGTCGGTGATGCGCGCCACGCCCTTGAAGGCGCCCCGATCGTTGGCGACCTGCACCTTGTCCCCATCCCGGATACCACGGGCGTCGGCGTCGGCTTGGTTGATCATCACGAACTGCTCGCCCTGGCCCTTCTGCTTGTCCTCCATGTTCGCGTAGCAGGAGTTCAGGAAGTAGTGGCTCTTGGGCGAGACGATGTTCAACGGGAAGCGCTTGGCGAGCTCGGGATCGTTGGCGTGGGACTCGCGCGGGCCGAGGTAATCAGGTAGCGGATCGAGCGCCTCGCCAGGCTGGAAGCCCTCATACATCTGCCGGAACGGCGGGGCGACGAAGTTGGTGGCGCCCTCGACCTTCAACATGCACTTGCCGGTCGGCGTCGGGAAATTGCCCTCCCGGTGGGGTGCGCGGTCGTCCGGCGTGCCGACCTTGAGACGCGCGAAGCCGTGCTCGCGCATATACTGAAGGTCGATGCCCTCGCAGGCCGGCGCGTTCCAATCGACGTAGTGCTCCAGACACTCGCTGTCGCTCCACTTGAAGTTCTCTTCCTCGAAGCCAAGCCGGCCGGCGAGCTGGCGGAAGATCTCGTTGTTCGGGATCGCCTCGCCGGGCGCCTCGGCGCACTTGGTGTTGTAGGTGAGGTAGAGGTGGCCCCAGGACAGGATCATGTCCTCCATCTCCGCCCCCATGGTCGCGGGCAGCAGGATGTCGGCGTAGGAGGCGGTGTCCGAGATGAAGTGCTCGGCCGAGACCATGAACAGGTCCTCGCGCATCAGCCCCTCGACGATTTTGTCGGTCTCGGGTGCCTGCGTGACCGGGTTCGAGTTCCAGCACATCATCGACATGATCGGCGGGTCGAGCTGCAGCTCGCCGGTGAGCGCGCGTCCGATCTGCAGGTTCGAGACGACGCGTGTGCCCTCCGGGATGAGGTCCGGGCGGCAGATGACGTCGAACTTGTAGGGGTGTTCCCAGACGCCGAACTGGGTGATGCCGCCACCGACATGGCGCCAGGCTCCGGTCAGCGCCGGGATGCAGGCGACCGCCCGGATGGTCTGGCCGCCGCCATAATGCCGCTCCAGCGCCACGCCGATGCGGATGCCCACCGGCTGTTCGGTCGCCATCTCCCGGGCGAGCTTGCGGATGTCTTGCGCCGAGACGCCGGTGATCTCGGCGGCCCATTCGGGCGTGCGGGTGCTGGCGCGCTCCTTCAGGTCCTCGAACCCGACCGTGTAGTTGTCGACGTAGTCCTGATCGACGAGGCCCTGCTCGATGATCGAATTGATCAGCGCCATGGCGAGCGCGCCGTCGGTGCCGGGCTTGGGGGCGATGTGCCAGTCGGCGGCCTTGGCGGTGCGCGAGGCGTAGGTATCGATCACGACGACCTTGGCACCCTTCTTCTGGGCATCCTTCACGATGGCCCAGTGGTGCAGGTTGGTGCTGACCGAGTTGCAGGCCCAGATGACGATGTACTTGGAGTGAATGTAGCTGTCGGGGTCGAGGCCCGCGGTCGGGCCGACGGTGAGGAGCCAGGCCGTGCAGGAGCCCTCGCCGCAAAAGGTGCGCTCGGTTACGGTGGCGCCCAGACGATTGAAGAAGGCGTCGCCGCCGTTCAGCCCATGCACGAGGCCCTGATTGCCGAGGTAGCTGTAGGGCGCGATAGCCTGCGGACCGTACTGGTCGATGATGCCCTTCCAGCGCGTCACGATGGTGTCCAGCGCCTCGTCCCAGCTGATGCGCTCGAACGCTTTCGAGCCCTTGGGCCCGACGCGCTTCATCGGATAGAGCAGCCGGTCGGGATGGTAGTGGCGCTTCTCGTAATCCTTCAGCTTCACGCAGAGACCACCCCGGGTCATCGGGTGGTCCGGGTTGCCGCGCACGCTGAGCAGCTCGCCGCCCTTCACCTCGAACAGCATCGAGCAGGTATCGGGGCAATCGTGCGGGCAGCCACCGAAGAAGGTCTCCGACGCGTCCTCGAGAAGTGCTTCCGGGTTGACGATCTCGTTCATGCGCGTTCCTCCGCGTGCGAGCGCAGACCTCTTTCGGCGGGCCCGGCTTCGACGCTGCGGAAGGATGCCTCATCCTCAGAATAATTCAAAATCGAATCCCTGCGAGGGTGGGAATGGCACGATCGCGCATCCGCGCATCGTCCCGTTCCGGCCGCCCGAAGCCGCCGCTCGGGACGAAGCCCCGCTCACGGCGCCCCGCCTTCCTTCGCCCCCCGTCGCGCGAAACGGGTCGTCCGGCCGCGATCCCTGAAGCGCGATCCCTGGGGGCTCGATCCCTGGAGCGCGATCCCTGGGGACGGCGCGTCGCAGCCAGGAACATCGGTCGGACGATGGGGTTCGCCCTCCCGATCCCCCGCCCCGGGGCTCCAACGCGGCGCCCCCCGGCGCCGCACCGCGTATCAGTTAGGCATATCTTCCGACATGCAGCTTCCTTCGGACGACCGCACGCATCCCCGCGCGCAGGCATTCCGCGACTTCATCAAGAACCCGCCCTTCCCATGCGTGGGTGCGAAATCCGCCCTCTCGCGGGGGCGCCTGTCGATCGTGGTGGCGCGCGACATCACCTCGGGCTGGGATGACATGCGCATCTTTCCGGCGCTGCTCGCCTTCATCGCCCGCTATCGACGCCAGCCGGACCTGTTCCAGAGCTTTGCCGTGGTGTTCGAGGGGCCGGGCGACCTCACCGAGGAGGGATTCGAGCGGCATCTCTGGGCCCGCGCCCAGTCCCTGTCGGACAAGGACAGCTGGATCGGGCACGCCCACGATGCGCGGGTCGAAGGCGACCCCGACAGCCCGCACTTCTCCCTCAGCTTCGGCGGCGAGGGCTTCTTCGTGGTCGGGCTGCATCCCCATGCGAGCCGGCCCGCGCGCCGCTTCTCCTCGCCGGTCCTCGTGTTCAACCTGCACGACCAGTTCGAACGGCTGCGGGCGCAGGGCCGCTACGAGACCCTGCGGGCCTCGATCATCGAGCGGGACGAGCGGCTCGCCGGCTCGCCCAACCCGATGCTCGCCCGCCACGGCGAGATGTCCGAGGCGCGCCAATACAGCGGGCGCGCCGTCGGGCCCGACTGGCGCTGCCCGATGCAGCCGCGGCGCGACGTCGTTCGCGTCCGCGACGAGGCGTTCTGCCCGTCCGAGCCGTTCGGCCTGCCAGGGGTCTGATCCGGGCTCCGCTTGATCAAAGCGGAGCCCGGATCAGTCCAGCCCGCGCGGCGTTTGAGCGAAGCCCAAATCCGCCATCCCGAAGAGATCAACCGGATTTGGTATGAGCCACGGGACGCCGTCCCCCCTTCCCTGTCCTGGGGCTCTGGGCGACGTGGCCCGGGGCCTACCTGCCCGAACGACGAGAGCCGAGATGAGCATGGAGTCGAAAGAGAGCGGTGTCGTGGGGAGCGGTGTCGTGGAGATCGCGCCGCGCTCGGGCGCGGCCTTCACCCTCGATCGCGGCCAGCGCCTGACGGTGATCGATCCGCGGGGCGAGCAGGTCGCGGATCTTCTGGCCTTCAACCGGCACGATCTCGGCGAGGTGCTCTCGTCCGGCCGCACCCTCGATTATGCCAGCCGCATCTACCTCACCACCGGCGACCCGCTCTACTCGAACCGCTCGAACGTGCTCCTGCGGATCGTCGAGGACACGGTCGGGCGCCACGACTTCCTGCTGACGCCGTGCTCGGCCGATACGTTCCGGATCCTCTACGGGGACGCGCAGCCCCATCGCGGCTGCTTCGGCAACCTCGCGGCGGCGCTGGCGCCCTACGGCATCGCGCCCGACCACATCCCGGTCGCCTTCAACTGCTTCATGAACGTGCCGGTGGATTCCGAGACCGGCCGCCTCACCGTCGAGCCCCCGTTGAGCCGGGCCGGCGACCGCATCGTGTTCGAGGCGGAATGCGACCTCGTGATCGGGCTCACCGCCTGTTCGGCGCTGCAATCGAACAACGGACGCTTCAAGCCGATCCACTACCGCATCGACGGGTGAGGAGGCAGGCCGCCGGGGAACGGAACCCGGGTATGCGCGGCCTCATGGCCGTTGATCATCGCCTGTGACGTCTTCCAAAGCCCTGCCCCGCACACCGTCTCGGTTTACAACGCCCCCCGCCTGCCGCTATCACCCCGGCCCAAACCGCACACGAGTTCCACACCAGATGCGCGCCGAGATCGAGCAAGCCTCGGATGCCGCCAAGCAGTCTATAGGGCTGCTGAGGAGGCATCTTTGACTGGGATACTGTCGATAAACGCCTCGCGGAGCTGAACGCCGCCTCCGAGGACCCCGACCTCTGGAACAATGCCGAGGCCGCGCAGAAGGTCATGCGCGAGCGCCAGCAACTGGACGAGGCCGTCTCGGCCATCCGCAAGCTGGAGCGGGATCTCGAGGATGGCGCGACGCTGATCGAACTCGGCGAGATGGAGGGCGACGAGGCCTCCATCGCCGAGGGCGAGGCGGCGATCCGCGCCGTCGAGAAGGAGGCCGCGAGCCGTCAGGTCGAGACCCTGCTCTCGGGCGAGGCCGACGGCTTCGACACCTATCTCGAGGTCCATGCGGGCGCGGGCGGCACCGAGAGCCAGGACTGGGCCAACATGCTTCACCGCATGTATGCCCGCTGGGCCGAGCGGCGGAAGTACAAGGTCGAGATCGTCGAGATGACCGACGGCGAGGAGGCCGGGATCAAGGGCGCCACGCTCCTGATCAAGGGCCACAACGCCTATGGCTGGCTCAAGACCGAATCCGGCGTGCACCGGCTCGTGCGCATCTCGCCCTACGATTCGAACGCCCGGCGCCACACCAGCTTCGCGAGCGTGTGGGTCTATCCGGTGGTCGACGACCGGATCGAGATCGAGATCAAGGAATCCGACTGCCGCATCGACACCTACCGGTCGTCGGGCGCGGGCGGCCAGCACGTCAACACGACCGACTCGGCGGTGCGCATCACGCACAACCCGACCGGCATCGTCGTGGCCTGCCAGCAGGAGCGCTCGCAGCACAAGAACCGGGCCACCGCCTGGAACATGCTGCGCGCCCGCCTCTACGAGGCCGAGCTGAAGAAGCGGGAAGAGAAGGCCAACGCCGAGGCGGCCTCGAAGACCGAGATCGGCTGGGGCCACCAGATCCGCAGCTACGTCCTCCAGCCCTATCAGCTCGTGAAGGACCTGCGCACCGGCACGCAATCGACCGATCCGGACGAGGTGCTGGACGGCGACCTCGACCCGTTCATGGAAGCCTCGCTGGCCCAGCGCGTCTACGGCGGCGTCGAGGCGGTCGAGGATATCGACTGAGACGGGCTCCGCTTGATCAAAGCGGAGCCCGGATCAGGCGAGCCCGCGCGGCGTTTGAGCGAAGCCCAAATCCGCCATCCCGAAGGGATCAACCGGATTTGGTATGAGGCGTTCGGCGCCTCTCTCCTTCCTCCCGGGAAGCGGATGGCGATGGGGCCCCCCATCGCCATCCGGTCTCAGACCACGAAGAAGTCGTCGGCCGTGAGCGCGGCCTTGTTGTCGAACACGGCGACTTTCACCTTCACCGCGCTGCCCGAGCCGTCGGAATCGTAGAACAGCTCGCCGGTCGATTGCTTGTAGAGCATGCGGTCGCTCGCATCGACCGTTCCGGTGGTGATGTTCTTGAAGGCACTCGCGGCGAGCGGGCCGGGCGCCAGCGCCGTGAAGATGTCGTCCGACAGGCGGATCGTGTCCACGCTGCTGAAGTCGGTGATCCGGTCGACGTTGTCCGTATAGAGCCCGTTGGCGAACACGAACGTATCGGCCCCGCCCTGGCCGGTCAGCACGTCGTTGCCCCAGCCGCCGTTCAGGACGTTGGCGCCGTTGTTGCCGACCAGGGCCTGGGAGTAGGAATTGCCGGTCAGGTTGATCGCCCCGTCGCCGACCGACTGGAGCACGCGCAACGCCTCGATCTCCTGGCCGGCCGTCAGGGTGTAGCTCACGCCCGCCGCGACCGCGTCCTGACCGCCGGATTTGCCCTCGATCACTTGGTCGCCGGCATTGTCGACGATGTAGGTGTCGTTGCCGTACAGGCCCTTCATCGTGTCGACGCCGCCGAGGCCGTTGAGGACGTTCTGGCCGCCATTGCCGGTGATGACGTTGGCGAGGTTGTTGCCGGTGCCGTTGATCGAGCCGGCCTCGTAGAACAGGTCGAGGTTCTCGATATTCGCAGTCAGGGCGTAGCTGATGGAGGCCGTCACCCGGTCGGTCCCCTGCCCGCTTGCCTCGATGACGACGTCGCCGAGATTGTCGACGGAGTAGCCGTCGTCGCCGGCGCCGCCGACCATGCGGTCGGCGCCCGCGCCGCCGTTGAGGAAATCGGCCTCGGCGGAGCCGTTGAGCGTGTCGTTGCCGCCCATCCCGTTGAGGCCGCTGCCGACATAGGACGTGCCGAACAGGGGCAGGGTCGCCGCGCCCGTCAGGGTGTCGGAAAATTCCGAGCCGGTGACGTTCTGGATCTCCGAGAAGGTGTCGCCCTGCGCGTCGCCGCCGAAGGCCACGTTGGTCGCGAGGTTCACGGTCACGCCGCTCGCGCTGTCCGAGTAGCTCGCGGTGTTGGTGCCGAAGCCGCCGATCAGCCGGTCGGCGCCCCGGCCGCCCCAGATGATGTCGTTGCCGCCCGAGAAGCCGGTCCCGTCGCCGTAGATCGTGTCGTTCCCGTCCCGTCCGTAGAGGTAGTCGCCGGCGCCGCCGCCGCGGATCGTGTTGGCGTAGGTGTTGCCGATGATGACGTCGGTGTACTCGGAGCCTTCGGCGTTCTCGATGTAATCGACCGGGCTGAACTCGCTGCCGCTCTGGGCGATGAAGGTGTCCCCCTGGGCGTCACCCCCGGTCCCGGTCATGTCGCCCGCGAGCGAGATGTAGATGCCGGCCGCGCTTGCCTGGTACGAGACCGTGTCGATGCCGTTGCCGCCGCTCAGCCGGTCGGCCCCGGCCCCGCCGATGAGCCGGTCGTCGCCGTTCTCGCCGTAGAGTTTGTCGTCGCCGTTGCCCCCCGTCAGCGTGTCCTGGTCGTTGCCGCCCCGCAGGGTGTCGTTGCCGCCCAGGCCGCTGAGCTGGTCGTTGCCGCCATTGCCCCGGAGCTCGTTGTCGCCGTCGAGGGTGACGATGCGCCCGGGCTGACCCGGCGTTCCGAGAAACCCGATATAGCCGTTGGTGCCGCGGATGATGTCGTTGCCGTCGGTGCCGGAGACGTTGGCGATCGAGTCGTAGGTGTCGCCCTCGGCGTCGCCGAGTTGGCCGGTCCCGCCCGAGGCGGAGTTGCGGCTGGCGAGCGTGACGATGACGCCCACATCCGAGCCCTGGTCGTCGCCGACGCCGCCATGGCTGCCGAATTGCCGGGCGCTCCGGCCGAAGAAGATCGTGTCGTTGCCGGCGCCGCCGTGGATCTCGTCCGGATCGGCGCCGCCGCGGATGTAGTCGTCGCCGGTGCCGCCGTCGATGATGTCCCCGCCGCGGCCACCCTCGATGTAGTCGTTGCCGCCGTCGCCGTAGAGCCGGTCGAAGGAATCCAGGCCGAGGATGTCGTCGTCTCCACCCAAGCCGTGGATCGTATCGATTGCAAAGGTTCCGATCAGAGGATCGTTTCCGTTCGGCCCAGGCAGGCCGATGCCGTAGAAATACTTGTTGTCTTCGTCGTTTCCGTTGATGACAGCCATGGCCGACCTCCCGAATCACGGATGATCGACTTGTGGCACCCGGGCTCGTGGCTCGGTACCGGCATTTGCCGGTTGACGGCCGGCGGGATCGCCGCCGATTCAGGCGTGTGCAGGCCCCCCGCCACCGCCCGCCCCGGGCCGGGCGGTGGCGGGGAGCCGCGCGGGGCTCAGCCGGTTCGGGCGGCCTGCGCCGCCATCAGGGCGAAGGCGTAGATCAGGCCGACCTCCTCCAGGCGGTCGAAACGGCCCGCCGCGCCGCCATGGCCGGCCTCCATGTTGATCTTGAGCAGAACCGGGCCGCCGCCCGTCATGGTGGCACGAAGGCGGGCCACCCACTTGGCCGGCTCCCAATAGGTGACGCGCGGGTCGGTGAGGCCGCCGAGCGCCAGGATCGCCGGATAGGCCTGGGCCGCCACGTTGTCGTAGGGCGAGTAGGCCAGGATGGTCTCGAAGGCCGCGAGGCTCTCCCCCGGATTGCCCCATTCGGGCCATTCCGGTGGGGTGAGCGGCAGGTCGGCGTCGAGCATGGTGTTGAGGACGTCGACGAAGGGCACGTCGGCCACGATGCCGGCGAACAGCGCCGGGGCGAGGTTGGCGGCGGCTCCCATCAGCATCCCGCCCGCGCTGCCGCCATGGGCCACGATGCGCCCCTGCGCGGTGTAGCCCGCCTCGATCAGGGCGTGGGCGCAGGCGACGAAATCCGTGAAGGTGTTGGGCTTCTTCTCCCGCTTGCCGTCGAGATACCAGTTCCAGCCCTTCTCGGTGCCGCCGCGGACATGGGCGATGGCGTAGACGAAGCCGCGGTCGACCAGGCTGAACAGGTTGGTGCGGAAGGCGGCCGGCATCAGCGTGCCGTAGGAGCCGTAGCCGTAGAGGAGCAGCGGCGCCGTGCCGTCGAGGGCGAGGTCCCGGCGGTGGATCAGCGAGATCGGCACCGTTTCCCCGTCGGACGCCGTCGCGAACAGGCGCCGGGTCACGTAATCCGCGGGTTCGTGGCCGCTCGGCAGGCTCTGGCGCTTGCGCAGGATGCGGGCGCGGGTGACGCAGTCGTAATCGTAGGTCTCGGCGGGCGTCGTCATCGACGAGTAGACGAAGCGGATGCGCGCCGTCTCGAACTCGTAGCCGGACAGGATCGCGAGGGAATAGGCCTCCTCGGCGAAGGAGACCGTGTGCTCCTCGCCGTTCAGGTCGCGCACCACGAGGCGCGGCAGGGCGTTCTCCAGTTCCAGCCGCACGAGGTGATTCCCGAGCACGTGGAGGTGGCGGATCATCACGCCCGGCCGGTAAGGCACGGCGTCGTGCCAGTGCTCGCGGCCCGTGGCGTCGAGGGGGCAGGTGACGACCTTGAAGTCCACCGCCCCGTCGGCATTCGTCAAAAGGACGAGGTGCGAGCCCCAATGCTCGACGGAATAGATCAGCTGCGGGGTGCGGGGCGCGACGCAGGTGAGCGGGGCCGTATCGTTCGCGCGGTCGAGGAGATGGACCTCCGCGGTCTCGTGGTCGCTTGCCGTGATGGTGAGATAGGTGCCCGACTGGGTGCGGCCGAGCGACACGAAGAAGCCCGGATCGGCCTCCTCGTAGACCACTGTGTCCTCCGCCTGCTCGGTGTCGAGGCGATGGCGCAGGACGCGGGCGGGGCGGTGGTTCTCGTCGAGCGCCACGTAGAAGAAGGCGGTGCCGGCGGCGTTCCAGATCGCCTCGCCCGCCGTGTCCTCGACCCGCTCGGGGCGGTCCTCGCCCGTGTCGAGGTCGCGCACGCGGATCGTATGGAGTTCGGAGCCCTTGGTGTCGGCGCCCCAGGCGAGCAGGCGGTGGTCGTCGGAATGGGCCGCCCCCGCGATCTCGAAGAAGGCGAGCCCCTCGCCTTCCCGGTCGCCGTCGAGCAGGATCTCCTCGCCGGTCTCGCCGTCCTCGGGCGCGTCGGCGATGCGGTGGACCGTGCGCGGGCGGCGGCAGACCAGCGGGTGCTGCCCGCCCTCGCGGTGGCGGGTATAATAGGCGAAGGGCCCGTCCGGATCAGGGACCGAGCCGTCATCCTCGCGGATGCGCCCGCGCATCTCGGCCACCAGCGCCTTGCGCAGGGCGCCGGCGCCCGCCAGGGCCGCGTCCGCATAGGCGTTCTCGGCCTCGAGCACGGCCCGGATATCGGCCGGCAGGGAGGCCGGGTCCTTGAGCACGTCGCGCCAGGTCTGCGCCTTCAGCCAGGCATAGGGATCCTCGATCTGTCGGCCGTGGACCGTGACGGCGTGGGGGCGCCGTTCGGCCTCCGGCGGCCGGTCCGGCAGGGTGAAGGAAGGGATGGCGGGGGAGGGAAGGGTCATGCCGGACTCCGGTCGGATCGATCCGCGGGGCTTGCCGCGCATGTGCCGTGCCGGGCCCCGGCCCGCAAGGCACCCACGGTCGCGGCGACGCGCTCCGCCCCCACCGCGCGGCCCTGCGAAACCCGATGAGCGGAACCCTTGGCGCGTCCTCGATTCAGCAGCCGAAAGTCTGCGTAGGACACGGGCTGCATACCGGCCCTGTCTTGCCCGTCTAATTTCGATGTTCTAGGTAGATCGCGTGACGGCGGGGGCGTCACGCCATAAGTGAAAACCTGCGGGCCAAGCGCGCACAGCCGCACTTGCCTGGTCAATTCGTCCACGCGACCCGAGGTCGCTGGAGGACGATTGTGCGCGAGGCACCGCATCGAGGGACAATTGCGAATCATGAACGAAACCGAGACGCCGGTCGACTACGTCGTCCTCACCGCCGACATCGTGGCGGCCTACGTCAGCAAGAATCCGGTCCCGGCGGGCGAGCTCGGCCACCTGATCGGCAGCATCCACGGTGCCCTGCTCCAGGTCGGCACCGGCCGTGTCGCGCCGAAGGTCGAGCCGGCGGAGCCGCAGCAGCCGGCCGTGCCGATCAAGAAGTCGATCCAGCCCGATTACATCGTCTGCCTGGAGGACGGGCGCACCTTCAAGTCGCTCAAGCGGCACCTGCGCGCCAAGTACAACCTCTCGCCGGAGCAGTACCGCGCCAAGTGGGATCTGCCGCCCGAATATCCGATGGTCGCGCCGAATTACGCCAAGGCCCGCTCCGACCTCGCCAAGGCGATCGGTCTCGGCCAGGTCCGCACCGGCGACTACGACGCGGCGGCCTGAGCCGCCCTCGGCCGCGCGCCCGCGCCGGCGCGCGGCCTAATCGCGATATCAACAGATTCCGGACGGAACGGAATCCGACCCTGGGCATTCACCGGGCATGAGCGATCCATCCGCGTCCGAGCGTCTGGAGAAAGCGAACGCCGTGCTGGCCGAATGGGCCGCCCGCACGGCCGCCGACAGCGAGGCACTGATCGAGCGCTTAGCCCGGATGGGCTACGACGTGCGCGGCAAGTCGGCGGACGCGATCGCCGAGGTGCTCAAGCATCCCCCGACCCGGCCTGTGGACAAGTAGGGGAAACCGGCGGCTCGGAGCGTGACGCCGCAACCCCTGGGCGCATCGGCACGATGTCAAGACTTGTATTAGGATCATTGTCCTCTAGCCTGAGTCCGGTCGGTGGGGCTTGGTGACGCGATGGCGAGAGAACAAAACATGAACAAGAAGGGTCGGGACGGCGAGGGCCTCGGCCGCGAGGCCGAGCGGCTGCTCGCGGCCCTGGCGCCCGAGGGCGCCTACGCCTTTCCCGATCCCTCCGCGCCCGGCACGCTGATCGTGCGTCGGGGCGGAGCCGGGGTCTCGCTCGGGGCCGGGCGGTTCCCGGCGGGGGCCGGCGAGGCGCTGCTCGCCGCCGACCTCGCGGCGCGGGACGACAGCCGTCGCAACCGCCTCGTCATCGGTGCGGCCGGACGGGCCCGGCTTCGGCGGGTGGACGGGCCGGACGGGGATGCCTTCCGGATGCAGCACCTCGCGCCCGTGCCGGAGGGGACGGGCGCGCGGCTGCGCGACACCGCCGAGAGTCCGCTCGCCTGGATGGCGCGGCGGCGCGGGCGCGACGGCGCGCCGATGATCGACGCGGCGGCCTTCGCCGCGGGCGAGCGGTTGCGCCACGATCTCGAGGCGGCGCAGATGCTGCCGAAGGTCACCGCCGACTGGTCCGCGCAGCGGGTCGATGGCGG
The DNA here is from genome assembly GCF_920984675.1 of Methylobacterium sp. Leaf118. Taxonomy (GTDB): domain Bacteria; phylum Pseudomonadota; class Alphaproteobacteria; order Rhizobiales; family Beijerinckiaceae; genus Methylobacterium. Next base: position 15,135 of record NZ_CAKLBV010000032.1, on the reverse strand, counting down.
CGGCGCGCGCGATCCGGCCTCGGCATCCGACGGGGCGGTGGCGGCCCGCCAGCGGGTCGATCGGGCCCTGGCCGCGGTGGGCTTCGACCTGTCCGGCCTGCTGATCGACCTGTGCGGCTTCCTCAAGGGCCTGGAGCGGATCGAGTCGGAGCGAAAATGGCCGGCCCGCTCGGCCAAGGTGGTGGCCCGCATCGCCCTGGGGCGGCTGGCCGAGCATTACGGCATCGCGCGCGAGGCGCGGGGGCCGGACCGCGCCCGCGCCCGGTTGTGGCGGGCGCCGGTGGAGGGGCCGGTCGAAGGGCCTGCCGAGGGACTTGCCAAGGGACTTGCCGAGGGGCCGGCAGGGGGACGGGTCTGACCGCTCGTCCGGTCAGGGCGCGGACCCGATCCCCCTCTCCTTGAGGCTCGCGCCGATCTCGTCGAGCACCGCCGGATCCTCGATGGTCGGGGGCATGGCGAAATCCTCGCCGTCGGCGATGCGCTTCATGGTGCCGCGCAGAATCTTGCCCGAGCGCGTCTTGGGCAGGCGGTTCACGGTGAGCGCCAGCTTGAAGGCGGCGACGGGGCCGATCTCGTCACGCACCTTCGCGACGAGTTCGCGCTCCACCATCCCGGCCTCCCGGGCGACGCCGGATTTCAGCACCACGAAGCCGCAGGGCGCCTCGCCCTTGAGCGCGTCGCGGATGCCGATGACGGCGCATTCCGCCACGTCGGGATGGGAGGCCAGCACCGCCTCCATCCCGCCGGTCGAGAGCCGGTGGCCGGCGACGTTGATGATGTCGTCGGTCCGGCCCAGCACCGTGACGTAGCCCTCCGCATCGACCACGCCGGCATCCGAGGTGTCGTAATAGCCCGGATAGGTCGTGAGATAGCTCGCCCGGAAGCGCTCGTCCGAGCCCCACAGGGTCGGCAGGCAGCCGGGTGGCAGGGGAAGCTTGAGGGCGATGGTGCCCATGGTGCCGGGGGGCACGGGCTGGCCCGCCTCGTCGAGGACGTGGAGGTCGTAGCCCGGCATCGGCTTGGTGGTGGAGCCGTATTTCACCGGCAGCCGCTCGACCCCGATCGGGTTGCCGGCGATGGCCCAGCCGGTCTCGGTCTGCCACCAATGGTCGATCACCGGGCGGTCGAGCGCCCGCTCGGCCCAGGCGACCGAATCCGGGTCGGCCCGCTCGCCCGCCAGGAACAGGGCGCGGAACCGCGACAGGTCGTAATCGGCGATGGTCTCCGCCCGCGGGTCTTCCTTCTTGATCGCGCGTAGCGCCGTCGGCGCCGTGAACAGGGTGGCGGCGCCGTGCTCGGCCACGACCCGCCAGAACGCGCCGGCATCGGGCGTGCCGACCGGCTTGCCCTCGTAGAGCACCGTGGTGCAGCCGTGCAGCAGCGGCGCGTAGACGATGTAGGAATGGCCGACGACCCAGCCGATGTCGGAGGCGCAGAAATAGACCTCGCCGGGGGCGACCCCGTAGAGATGCGTCATCGACCATGTGAGGGCGACGCTGTATCCGCCGCCGTCGCGCACCACGCCCTTGGGCCGCCCGGTCGTGCCGGAGGTGTAGAGGATGTAGAGCGGATCGGTCGCCGCCATCGAAACCGACGCGGCGCGCCGCCCCGCCGCGCGGGCCCGGTCGGTGGCCTCTGCCCAGTCGTGATCGCGCCCCTCGGTCATCGCGGCGACGGCCTGCGGGCGCTGGAGGATCAGGCAGGCATCGGGCTTGTGCGCCGAGCGGGCGATCGCCGCGTCGAGCAGCGGCTTGTAGGCCACCACCCGGGCCGGCTCGATGCCGCAGGAGGCGGCCAGGATCACCTTCGGCGCCGCATCCTCGATCCGGGCGGCGAGTTCGTTGGCGGCGAAGCCCCCGAACACCACCGAATGGATCGCGCCGATCCGGGCGCAGGCGAGCATCCCGAACAGCGCCTCGGGCACCATCGGCATATAGACGACCACCCGGTCGCCGCGGCCGACGCCGAGATCGGCCAGCAGCCCGGCCAGGACCTCGACCTCGTCCTTCAGGGCGCGGTAGGTGACCGTGCGGGTCGTGCCGGTGACGGGGGAATCGTGGATGATCGCGGCCTGATCGCCGCGCGGGCCCTCGGCGTGCCGGTCGACGGCGTTGCGGCAGACGTTGAGCCGGCCGTCGGGAAACCAGCGGCCATAAACCCCCTGATCCGGATCGAAGGCGCGTGTCGGCGGCGCGTCCCAGTCGATCGCCCGGGCGGCGGCGAGCCAGAACCCGTCGCGGTCCGCCAGGGAGGCGGCGTGGAGGTCGGCGTAGCGGCGCGGGGCGGCGTTCGTCATGGCAGTGTCCGGGCTTCCTCGGGGCCGGCGTTCCCCGGCCTCCGGTCCGGATGATAGCGCGGTTTCGCGCCCTTGTGCCCGCGAGAACAAACACCGCCGCGCTGGTGTCCCAGGCGGCGGCGCGAACGCATCGGTCCGATTCGGGGGAGATGAGGGGGCCGGCGGCCTCGTCCTCGCGCGCGGCAGGCCCCTGCCCGGCGCTAGTGCAGCGTCTCTCCGGACTGGAGGCGCTGGATTTCGTCCTTGAGTTGCAGTTTCTTACGCTTGAGTTCGGCGATCCGAACGTCGTTGGTCGAGGGGGAGTGGATCGCGTCGTGAAGCTCACGCTCCAGGGCTTCGTGCTTGGCGGCGAGCTGGCTCAAATGCGTCTGCAAGGACATGAGATGTCGCTCCTGTCATCGTTTCCGACAGCCATCAGACTGGCACAGGATGGCGCGTCTGTCGAAGTGATTCGGCGGCAAAATGCACGCCGGATTAACAAGGTGATTTCAAATCGCGGGATGATTCGCGGAGGTCCTCCTCTGCTCGGCCATCCCCGCTCGAATCGGGGTTCGGCGGGTGCGGCGCCTTGCCCCCGCGGAGGGCTTGGCGCATGGTCGCGGCGGTCGGTGCCGGTGACGTGTTGCAAGCGATGATGGCGGACGATGTTGCCAATGATGCCGCGCCGGATCCGGCCGGCGAACTCAGCCGCCTGCGCGAGGAGCACCGGGACCTCGACGAAGCGATCGAGGCGCTGAAGCTCAGCATGGCGGGCGACCAGCTCCAGATCCAGCGGCTGAAGAAGCGCAAGCTGGTCCTGCGCGACCGCATCACCCATCTCGAAGATCAGATTACCCCGGACATCATCGCCTGAGGCGGTGCCGGCCCCTCGCCCGGAGGGGCCAGCGTCACGAAGGTGGGCGCCACCGGCGCGGGTGGCGACTGGGTCCGGCCGTCTACTTGGCGAGGTAGGCGGCGACGCTGGAGACGCGGGTGCCGACCATGCGGACGGCCCGGCGCAGGCGCTCGTCCGAGACCTGGAGCAGGTCGGCCCAGTGCCGGCGGCTGGTGGTGTCGTAGATGTCGATATGGGTCGGGGTGCGGGCGCGCGTGGACGGGTCCTGAACGGACATCGAGAGGCTCGCTGGTTTGAGGTAAGGGCGCCGGGGATCATCCGGGCCGTTTCGCTCTCAACGCGGATCACCGGGTTCGGCTCCGGCCCCGGATCCCTCCATGCGCAGAATTTTTCACGGCAAGCCCCCTCGAGGTTCCTTTTTCACCCCGAACCGGCCTCGCCCCGACGCCGGCCCGCCTTGCCGCCTTGCACGGGCGCCTGATATGCGACGTGCTTTCCGGGCGCGACGGCCCGGCTCAGCGGCACGGAACGGATCTTGACGACGATGGCGGGAGCGACCCCGGTCGCGATCATCATGGGGAGCCAGTCGGACTGGGCCACCATGCGGCACGCCGCCGAGACGCTCGACGCGCTCGGCGTGCCTCACGACGCGCGCATCGTCTCGGCCCACCGCACCCCGGACCGGCTCGTCGCCTTCGCCAAGGGCGCGCGGGAGGCCGGGTTCAAGGTCGTGATCGCGGGTGCGGGCGGCGCGGCGCATCTGCCGGGCATGGCGGCGGCGATGACGCCGCTGCCGGTCTTCGGCGTGCCGGTCGAGTCGAAGGCGCTCTCGGGCCAGGACAGCCTGCTCTCCATCGTGCAGATGCCCGCCGGCATCCCGGTCGGGACGCTCGCCATCGGCCGGGCCGGCGCCGTCAACGCCGCCCTGCTCGCCGCCGCGGTGCTGGCCCTGACCGACCCGGCGCTCGCCGCCCGGCTCGATGCGTGGCGCGCCCGCCAGTCCGAGAGCGTCGCCGAGCGGCCCGACTCGTCCCAACCGTAACCGATCTCTCGCGGCAAGCCCGATGACCTCCTCCACGTCCTCGCCGCAGGTCCGGCCCGGCGGCACCCTCGGCATCGTCGGCGGCGGCCAGCTCGGCCGCATGATCGCGCTGGCGGCGGCCGAGTACGGCCTCAAGGTCCACATCTACGCGCCCGACGCCGACAGCCCCGCCTTCGACGCCGCCGCCGCCCGGACGGTGGCGCCCTACGAGGACGCGCAGGCCCTCGCCGCCTTCGCGGATGCCTGCGACGTGGTCACCTACGAGTTCGAGAACATCCCCCACGCGACCGCCGCGGTGCTGGCGGAGCACGCCACCGTGCGCCCGAGCGCGACCGCGCTGCTGACCACCCAGGACCGCCTCGTCGAGAAGGATTTCGTCAACGGCCTCGGCATCCCCACCGCCCCCTACCGGATGGTCGACACGGCGGACGACCTCGCCCGCGCCCTCGACGCCCTCGGCCGCCCGGCCGTGCTCAAGACGCGCCGCTTCGGCTACGACGGCAAGGGCCAGCGCATGATCCGGGAGGGCGACGCGGCCGACGCGGTCCTGGCCGAGTTCGGCGGCGTCCCCTGCATCCTCGAGGGCTTCGTGCCCTTCCTGCGCGAGATCTCGGTCGTGGCCGCGCGCGGGCCGGACGGCGCCTTCGCGGCCTACGAGCCCTGCGCCAACGAGCATCGCGACCACATCCTGGCGCTCACCCGCGTACCCGCGCCGGGCCTCTCGGCGGAGACGGCGCAGGCCGCTCTCGCGATCGCCCGCGCCATCGCCGAGGCGCTGGACTATGTGGGCGTGCTCGCCGTCGAGCTGTTCGAGATCGACGGTCCCGAGGGGGCCGCCCGTCTCGTCGTCAACGAGATCGCGCCGCGGGTCCACAATTCCGGGCATTGGACGATCGAGGGCGCGCTGACCTCCCAGTTCGCACAAGCGGTGCGCGCGGTCTGCGGCTGGCCGCTGGGCGATACCGCCCGCACCGGCGGCATGGCGGTGGCGATGGAGAACCTGATCGGCGCCGAGGCCGAATGCTGGGCCGAACTCCTCGCCGAGCCCGGCGCCCATCTGCACCTCTACGGCAAGGCCGAGGCGCGGCCCGGCCGCAAGATGGGCCACGTCACCCGGCTCTTCTCGCCGGATGCCGCCGGCGCATAACCCGGCAAATCTGTCTCCCGTCGGCCACAGCGGCGCGCGCACGGGCCCGCTTCGGGCCATCCCACGGACCGGTGACCGGACGGGCCACACCTTCGCCACATCGCGCCGTTTCAGCAGACGAGGCGGGATCGCCTTAAGGGCCCGTTCACTGTGATGCGGCAGCGTGCGCGCCGGACAGGGAACCGGCTCGGGCCGGGGCCGGGATCCGCGCAGCGGGCGCGGGGGAGTGACGAGGATGATCGGGATGACGCTGCAGGGACCGAAGGCGAGGCTGGTCGGCGCCGTCGCTCTGACGGCCGCGGCGCTGGGCGGCTGCGAGACCTATGGCTCCGCCACGTCGGCGCCGCGGCAATTCGCGGTGGTCGAGACCGACACGACCGGGGCGACCAACGTCAACATCGCCTCGCTCAGCGACGTGATCGCCCGCAACCCGTCGGATGCCGGGGCCTACAACACCCGCGGCGCGGCCTATGCCCGCTCCGGCCAGTTCGGCGACGCGATCGGCGACTTCTCGAAGTCGATCCAGCTCGATCCGAGCTCGGCCTCCGCCTACAACAACCGCGCCCTGGCCTATCGCCAGACGGGCCGCAGCGACGCGGCGATGCAGGACTTCTCCAAGGCCATCGCCACCGATCCGAATTTCTCCGCCGCCTATATCGGCCGGGCCAATCTCGCCCGCGCCCAGGGCGACCTCGACGGCGCGTTCAACGACCTCAACACCGCGATCCGCCTCGCGCCGGAATCGGCCGAGGCCTATCACGCCCGCGGCCTCGTGCGGCAGAAGCAGGGGCACCACGGCGAGGCGATCGGCGATTTCGCCGCCGCCATCGACCGCAACCCCTTCGTCGCCGCCCCCTACGCCGCCCGCGGCCAGAGCCTGATCGCCCAGTCGCAGTACGACAAGGCGATCGAGGATTTCAACGCGGCCCTCAACGTGAACTCCAAGGATTCCGCGTCCTGGGCCTATCGGGGTCTCGCCTACGAGAAGACCAACCGCCGCAAGGAAGCCACCGAGAGCTACCAGCAGGCGGCGCGGCTCGACCCCAACAACGCCCTCGCGAAGCAAGGCATCGGCCGCACCCAGGGCGGCGGCGGCCTGTTCTGACGGCCCCCGCGGTCACGGCTTCGCGACAGGCGCGGGATGGTTCGTGACACCGGCCCGATCCGCTGTAGTGTCGAGGCGGCCAAGGGACGCGGAGATTGCCCGATGAACCGATCCGGACTGCTCGACGGACGGACCGTGCTCGTGGTCGAGGACGAGTACTTCATCGCCGACGACATGCGGCGCGTGTTCGAGCGGAACGGGGCCCAGGTGCTCGGCCCCGTCGGCAGCGTCGACGACGCTCTCGCGGTGATCTCGGAATCCCCGCGCATCGACGGGGCGATCCTCGACATCAACTTGCGCGAGACGATGGTGTTTCCGGTGGCCGAGGCCCTGCGGGCGCGCGGCGTGCCGTTCGTGTTCGCCACCGGCTACGAGGAGACCGCGATCCCGCCCCATCTGCGCGACGCGGTCCATTGCGAGAAGCCGGTCGAGGCGACCCGCCTGGCCGAGATCCTGTTCGGATCGAGCGCGGCCTGATCCCCCTCGATGCGGATCGCCCCCGCGACGGGGGCGGCCGTCGGCGGCGTCCTTACCCCGCCCGGTTCTCGCTCCTCCGGTGCACGCTGGCGATGCGGCGCACGGTGCCGGTGTTGGAGCGGTAGACCACCGTCTCGGTCTCGATCCGGTTGGGGTGGAAGCGCACGCCGGTGAGCAGCGCCCCCGTGGTCACGCCGGTCGCCGCCACGATCACGTCGCCGCGGGCCATGTCGTGCATGTCGTATTTCCGACCCGGATCGGTGATGCCCATCTTGGTCGCCCGCGCCCGCTTGTCGGCGGAATCGAGGATCAGGCGGCCCTGCATCTGGCCGCCGATGCAGCGCAAGGCCGAGGCCGCGATCACGCCCTCGGGGGCCGCGCCCGTGCCCATGTAGATGTCCACCCCGGTCTCGGCGGGCTGGGTGCAATGGATGATCGCGGCGATGTCGCCGTCGGAGATCAGGCGGATGCCCGCCCCCGTGTCGCGGACGGCGGCGATCAGGTCCATGTGCCGGGGACGGTCGAGGATGATCGCCGTGAGGCCCGAGGGCTCGACGCCCTTGGCGCGGGCGAGCGAGGCGATGTTCTGGGCCGGATTCCAGTCGAGATCGACCGTGCCGGGCGGGTAGCCGGGGCCGATGGCGATCTTCTGCATGTAGACGTCGGGGGCGGCCAGCAGCGTGCCGCGCTCCGCCAGGGCCATCACGGCGATGGCGCCCGCCATGTCCTTGGCGCAGAGGGTCGTGCCCTCCAGGGGATCGACGGCGATGTCGACCGAGGGCCCCGCGCCGGTGCCGACCGGCTCGCCGATATACAGCATCGGCGCCTCGTCGCGCTCGCCCTCGCCGATCACGACGCAGCCGTCGATGGGCAGGACCATCAGCTCCGCCCGCATGGCGTCGACGGCAGCCTGGTCCGCCTCCTTCTCGCGGCCCTGGCCGCGCAGGCGGGCCGCGGCGATGGCGGCGGCCTCCGTGACCCGCACGAGCTCGAGGGTCAGGCCCCGCGCCGTCGGATCGCTGAAGATCCCGGTATTGGCCACCGACATCGCGCTTGTTTCCCCGTTTGACGAGACACGGCCGGTTCTTAAGCCGGTGCCGGGCCCTCCCCCAATGACAAAGAGTTCATGGAGTAAGTTCCGGCCGCCGCAAGCCCTGGCACGATTCTGCCGGTTCCGCGTCCCCCATATTTGCTGGGCTCAGTCGCGCTCGATGCGGATCAGCTGGGGCGCCTCGGCGAGCAGGCCGTCGCGGTCGATGGCGGCGAGGGCCTCGCGCACGCTGCCTTCGGTCGCCGCATAGGTGATGAGGACGAGGGGGACCGGCTGGCCCGAGAGCCCCTGCGGGTCGGTCGAGGCGGCCTTGGCGGAGCGGCGCTGCACGATGCTCTCGATCGAGATGCCGGCCTCGGCCATCCGGGTGGCGACGCCGGCGGCGACGCCGGTGCGGTCGTGGACGGTCAGGCGGATGTAGTAGCCGCCCTCGTGCCGCTGCATCTCGACCCGGCGGGGCGCCGCGAGACCGGCGACGGGCCGGCCGAAGGTCGGGCGGCGCAGGCCCGCGGCGATGTCGGCGATGTCGGCGACCACCGCCGAGGCGGTCGCCTGCCCGCCCGCGCCGGGGCCGATCAGGGTCAATTCGCCCACCGCGTCGGCATCCACCGTGACGGCGTTGGTGACGCCCATCACCTGGGCGATGGCCGAGGCCTTGGCCACCATGGTCGGGTGGACCCGCTGCTCGATGCCCGTCTCGGTCGCCTGGGCGACGCCGAGCAGCTTGATGCGGTAGCCGAGCTCGTCCGCCATGGTGAGGTCGAGGGGCTGGATCGCCGAGATGCCCTCCACCGAGACCCCGTCGGCGTCGATCTCGATGCCGAAGGCGAGGCTCGTCAGGATCGCGAGCTTGTGGGCGGTGTCGAAGCCCTCGACGTCGAAGGTCGGGTCGGCCTCGGCGTAGCCGAGCGCCTGGGCGTCCTTGAGGCAGGCCTCGAAGGTCAGCCCCTCCGCCTCCATGCGGGACAGGATGTAATTGCAGGTGCCGTTGAGGATTCCGTAGACGCGGGAGACCGCGTTGCCCGACAGCCCCTCGCGAATCGCCTTGATGACCGGGATGCCGCCGGCCACCGCGGCCTCGTAGGCGAGCACGACCCCCTTCGCCTCCGCGGCGGCGGCCAGGGCCGCGCCGTGGCGGGCGAGCAGCGCCTTGTTGGCCGTCACCACGTGCTTGCCGGCGGCGATCGCCGCCTCCACCGCGGTCTTGGCGGTGCCCTCGGCGCCGCCGATCAGCTCGACGAACACGTCGATCGTCTCGGATTGCGCCAGGGCGACGGCGTCGTCGAACCAGTCCAGCCCCGACGCGTCGAAGCCTCGGTCGCGGCCGCGGTCGCGGGCGGAGACGGCGGTGACGCGCACGCTCTGGCCGGTGGCGGCGGCGAGCGCCTCGGCGCGGCGGGCGACCATGCCGACCACGGCGGCGCCGACGGTGCCGAGCCCGGCGATGCCGAGGCGAAGGGTCTGGGTCATGGGTCTGGCAACCTGGCTGTCTCGGAACCGCCGGACCGGCGGTCGGTGTCATCCGCGCACCTCCCTCCGAGAGCCCTCGGGGGGGAGGCCGCGGGCGGCACGGGGCGTGTCCGGAAACGGCGCGTCGTTCTGCAACGATTTCGGCAGGGGCGCAAGAAAACGGGGCCCGGCTCCGGGCCTCGGAACGGGGCCGCCCCGGTCGGTCGGGCCGCCTCGCCGTGCCGGGGACGCGAGGCTCCGCGGGCATCCGGCCCGCGAGGGGGCGCCCGGGTCCGGGCCGGGCGTCCCGGGGGAGGTCGGCCCCGAGCGATCGCGAGGTCTCCCCGTGCCCCGGCATGACGCGACGCGGGGATTGTCACGGGGCGGCCCGCTCGGCACGCCCGGAGAGGCCGCCGGAAGGAGATTCACGCCCTCGCCGGGGGCCCGACGGAACCTCGCAGGCGGGTCGCCACCGCGAGCAGGCGGTAGAGCACGAGGGCGTTGAGCCCGTGCCACAGGAAATGGGTGCCCAGCGGCAGCCCGGCACAGGCCTGCCGGTCGAGGGTGCGGAAGGCCAGCGAGACGAGGAACAGGGCCCCCGTCGCCAGCAGCGCGCGGCCGGCCGCGGGGGACCGCGGGACCAGGGCAAGCCCGACGCCGAGGAGCGCCAGCACCGCCGGGAGATAATCGATCGAGCCGTTGGTCCGCGCGGCGCTGTCCAGTCCGGTCAGCGCGTCGAGGGCCGGGGACAGGCCGAAGCCGAGTCCGGCGAAGGCCAGCGTCGCGAGCGCCGCCGTCCCGATCGGCAAGCCGAAGAACCGGACCATGGCGAGCCCGAAATAGCCGTGAATGAACACGGCAATCGGGATCACGTCGGCCAGCATCGACCAGCGGTTGGCCAGGGTGTGGAACAGGAAGGAGCCGATCCCACCTGCCGATCCCACCTGCCGATCCCACCTGCCGATCCCACCTGCCGATCCCACCTGCCGATCCCATCTGCCGATCCCATCTGCCGATCCCGCGTGCCGGCAGCCGGTGTGGCCCGCGGGCACCAGGGGTGCGGCGGGCGCCGCCGCCGCGGCGAGGGCGCTACCTCGGAGGGCGGGCTTGCACTACACATCCGGAACGCGCGCACGCCCGGAGTGGCGCCGGAGCGGTGGCGGGCGCCCGGGGGGATCGGCATGGCGGACGTTCTGCAAGTGACGCGGACGGGGTTCGCGAGCAGGGACGAGATGACGCAAGTCCTCGCCATCGCCTTCGACCGCGCCGTGGCGCGCCGGAGCTGTGTCGGCGAGGCGGTCCTGGCGATGCCGGGCATGTCCGGCCGCTGCTACCGGATGTTCATCAACAACCTCGTGCGGATGACGCCGGAGGCCCGCTACCTCGAGGTCGGCTCCTGGGCCGGCTCGACCGCCTGCTCGGCGATGCACCGGAACGTCGCCCGGGTGACCTGCATCGACAACTGGTCGCAGTTCGGCGGGCCCAAGGACCATTTCATGCACAACGTCGCCTCGGTGATGACGAACGACATCCAGTTCGGCTTCATCGAGAACGATTTCCGGGCGGTCGAGACCACCCAGATCGGCCGCTACAACATCTACCTGTTCGACGGGCCGCACGAGCGCCAGGACCAGTATGACGGCCTCGCCCTCTACGATCCGGCGCTCGACGACGACGTCTACTTCATCGTCGACGACTGGAACTGGCAGCCGGTCCGGCACGGCACCTTCGACGCCATCGAGGCGGCGGGCTTCGCCATCGACTACGCGATCGAGATCCGCACCACCCTCGACAATTCCCACGCGGAAGCCTCCGGCGAGAACGGGGACTGGCACAACGGCTATTTCCTCTCGAAGCTGTCGCGCCGGAAGCGGCAGCTCTACCCGGACGGCGCGCTGCGGCCGGCCTGAGGCCGGCCCCTCTCCGGGTGGCTCGGCGGGACGCCGCCTCATCCTCGCGAACCGCGAAAAGGCCCCATGCGGATCACCACCTGGAACGTCAACTCGATCAAGCAGCGGATCGGCCACCTGCTGGGCTTCCTGGAGGAGGCGCGGCCCGACGTGATCTGCCTGCAGGAGCTGAAATGCCAGGACGAGGCCTTCCCCCGCGCCGAGGTCGAGGCGGCGGGCTACGCGGTCGAGACCCTTGGGCAGAAGGCCTATAACGGCGTCGCCCTGCTGGTGCGGGCGCCGCTCCTGCACACCCAGGTCCTGCGCGGCCTGCCGGGCGGGTCCGACGACGTGCAGGCCCGCTATATCGAGGCGCTGGTGCACGGCGAGGGCGTCGCGCCGGTGCGGATCGCCTCGATCTATCTGCCCAACGGCAATCCCGCGCCGGGGCCGAAATACGCCTACAAGCTCGCCTTCATGGAGCGCCTGCGGACCCATGCCCGTGCCCTGATGGCGGCCGAGGACGCCCTGGTGCTCGCGGGCGACTTCAACGTGATCCCGGAGGCGCTCGACGCCGCCGACCCGGCCGCCTGGACCCAGGACGCCCTGTTCCTGCCCGAGACCCGACAGGCCTTCCGGGCCCTCCTGGCCGAGGGGCTCACGGAGGCCCTGCGCGCCTGCGATCCGAGCCCCGGCCTCTACACCTTCTGGGATTACCAGGCGGGCTGCTGGCCCCGGAACCAGGGCATCCGCATCGACCATCTGCTGCTCTCGCCCCAGGCCGCCGACCGTCTCGTCTCGGCCTCGGTGCAGCGCCACCTGCGCGGACTGGAGAAGCCGTCCGACCACGTGCCGGTGACGGTGGAACTCAGCGACGGCTGAGCCGAGATCCCGACTCTTATCCCGTCCCCCTTCCCGATCCCGGGACAGGTCGCGGAGGCCGCCCTTAAAGGTCGATTCACGCAGACCCGGTTTACTCCGAACCCGTAGCGTTCTGCGTAAACGAGTCCCATGCCCGCATCGGTCGCCGACGCGCCGGACCTGTCCGGCCTCACCGCGCTGTCGCGCGATCCCACGCTCGACCTGAAGCCCGTGGTGCTGCGGGTGCAGACCGACATGTTCGTCGCCGCCCCCGGCCGCGACCGCGCCATGATCCAGGCCTTCGACGCCCTCGCCTCCGGCCTGATCCCGACCGTGGACGACGCGACCGCCCGGACCGTGGCGACCAAGCTCGACGGCTGCCCCGACCTTCCCGACGGCGTGCGCGCCGCCTTCGCCGCCCGCGGCATCGCGGTGGCGCCGCCGGTGAGCGAGGCGGAGGCCGACCGGGCGCTCGCCGCGAATCCCGGCGCGCTGATCGGCACGCGGGTGCTGGAGCGCCTGCTGAAACAGGCCCGCCGGGAGCCCGACCTCGCCCGCATCCTGCTGGCCCGGCCCGACATCCCCCCCGCCGACCTCGCGCCGCTCTGGCTGCATGCCGAGGCGGAGGCCCGCCGGGCGATCGCCGTGGCTCTCGAACCCACCGCGGCCCTGCGCCCCTGCCCGCCCGCGCCGCGGGCCCTCGCCTCGCAACTCGTCGAGCGCTCCCATGCCCGCGACGTGGGGGGCTTCATCGCCGCCCTCGGGCGGGGCCTCGGCCTGCCGGACGACTACCTCAACGCCGCCCCCGACCCGGCGGCCCGCTACGAGCTCCTGACCCTCGCGCTCCGCGCCGCCGACCTGCGCGAGGGCGAGGCGGTGTTCGTGTTCCTGACCCTGAACGACGCCGTGGCGCGCTCGGTCGAGCGGGTCTTCGCCCTCGTCACCCTGTTCCGCGAGACGAGCCGCGCCTGCGCCCGCGACCTCCTCGGGGCCATCCTCGACGCACCCGTGCTGGAGCGCTCGGGCGGCGAGCACCGGCCCTTCCACGGCCCCGAGACCGCCAAGCCCCGCACCCCGTCGGCCGAGCGCGGCGCTGCGCGCTCGATCTTCTCGACCCGCCTGCGCCGGACGAGCTAGAGCGCTTTCCGCCGAAGTGGAAACCGGTTCGGCTGAAGAGAGCGCCACAAAACAAAGACTGAGAGCCGTGCTCACGTTTCAACGTGACCGGGCACGGCTCTGAGCGGGCCGCACGGCGCCGCTCACTTGTCGAGGAACGTCACCTTTGCCCCCTTGGCGGTCCGGCTGCCGAGGTCGCGCGCGTCCCAGTTGGTCAGGCGGATGCAGCCGTGCGACTCGGTCTTGCCGACCTTTTCCGGTTCGGGCGTGCCGTGGATGCCGTAGGACTCGATCGAAAGGTCGATCCAGACGAGGCCGACCGGGTTGTTCGGCCCGGGTTGGATCGAGAACTTCTTGGTCGCCTTGACGCCCTTGAAGCGGTATTTCGGGTTGTAGGTGTACCAGGGGTCGAAGGCCACCGCCTTGACCTTCGCCTCGCCGTCGGGCGCCGGCTTCTCCTCGCTGCCGATCGAGGCGGGGTAATCGGCGGTGAGCCGACCATCGCCGGCGAAGGCCCGCACCCGCTTCGTCCGCGTGTCGACCTCGATCCGGGTGACCCTGGGCTCGAGCGGCGCGCCCTCGACCTTGCCCGCGCCCGTCGGCGGCACCGCCGCGACGATCAACCGGCCCCCCGCCTTGTCGAGGGGCACGTCGGGATTCATCGCCGAGAGGAGGTCGCGCTGCATGTGGAAGCGCTCGGCCAGCATCTCGCGGGTGTTGGTGTAGCGCATCGGCCCGACCTCGGCCTGCTCCTCCATCTTGGCCGGCATCCGCTCCACGAACGGGCCGGTCACGTCGGCCTCCGTGAGGGTGACCTCGGTCACCACCGGCTCGGCGCTGCCCGCCTGGAGTTTCTCGAAGATCGCGCGGGTCAGCTGGCCCTCCGCGGGCAGCCCCTGGGCCAGGGCGTAGGCCTTCAGCGCACCGCGCAGGTTCTCGCCGTCGCGCCCGTCGATGGCGCCGGGGGAGAAGCGGGCCCGGTCGAGCAGCACCTGGACCTTCACCAGCAGCGGGTCCGGTCGCTTGGACGCCGCCTTTGCGGTGTCCTTGGCCCCTTCCTTCTTCCTGCTCGTCCCCGATGGCTTCTCGCCCTCGCTTTCGCGAAACGTCGCGCCGTTGATCGCGTCGCGGGTCAAAGCCGGGCCGTCCTCTGCCCGGGCGAGCCCGCCTGCACCGACGAGAACGAGCGCCGCGAGGCCGCTCCGCACCCAGATCCCCACCATTTTCCGCCCGTAGCTCCCGCCGCCATGAGGCAGGAGAAGCGCCGAGGAAGCATCGCCGTTCCGCCGGACGCGCGGTCGCTCACTGACAAAGCCGATGGCCGGCGGTGCGCTCGCGCTCGTCGAGATGCAGATGGTTGCCGTGGGCGGCGTCGCTGCCGGGGCCCAGCACCGTGCGGAAGAACCGGCAGGCGCTCGTCCGGGTCGCGGCCAGGAAAGCGGCCTCCGGCGTTCCGGCCGTCGCGGCGGTCACCTTGAGCGGCCCGCGCTTGGCGAAGCCGTAGCCCATCACGTCGATGGCGTTGGCGAAGCTGTGCTCGCTGAGCTTGGCGTCGGCGTCGTGGTTCTGCCCGCGGCAGACATAGGTGCCGCCGAGCGCGAGACTTGTCAGCCCCTCCCCCAGTTCCCGCTGCGCCGCGGCCTGCACCTCCGTCGTCCAGCGGGCGAGCGCCTCCGCGGCGCCGCAGGTCAGGGTCGCGGCGGGCTCCAGGGCGATGCCGTCGGCGAGGGCCGTCACGGTCAGCGGGCGCGGCGCGCTGCACTGGCCGCTGGCAAGCGCCGTCGCGGTTGCGAAGCGGGCGCCGAGGCGTTCCAGCCGGCGCAGGCAGGCGGTGTCGTCGGGCGCCGACACGGCGAGGGCGAGCGCC
>NZ_CAKLBV010000031.1 GCF_920984675.1 Methylobacterium sp. Leaf118 | reverse complement strand
ATCGCCCTGCGCGAGGCGGCGACCCCGCTTGCGCCCCGCATCGCCGAGGCGGCGCCCGAGCGGCCCGCGGGAGCGGCCCAGTCGGCCACCGAGGTCGAACAGGCCTCGGGCGTCACGGTGTTCCGCCCGGCTGGTGCCACGGCCCCGGAGGCGCCGGTCATCATCCGCGTGCCGAACGCGAGCACGATCAAGCTCAACGCCGCGCCCGATCCGCGCCTGAGCGAGCGCGGGCGCCACGGCCCGCTGCCGCGGGTCGGAGAGGGCCGCCTGCGCCCCCTCGACCAGTATGCCCGCCCGGAAGAGCCCGGCCAGGGCCCGCGCATCGCGATCCTGGTGTCGGGGCTCGGCATCGGGCAGGCGGCGACCCTGGCCGCCATCGCGCGCCTTCCCGGGGCGGTGAGCCTCGCGCTCTCACCCTACGGCAGCGACCTCGAGAAGACGGCGGCCCGCGCCCGCGAGGCGGGCCACGAGATCCTGCTCCAACTCCCGATGGAGCCCTTCGACTATCCCGACAGCGATCCCGGCCCCCAGGCGCTCCTGGCGGCCTCGCGCCCGGCCGAGAACCTCGATCGGACTGCCTGGGCCATGAGCCGCTTTCCCGGCATCGTCGGCGTCGTCAACCTGATGGGGGCCAAGCTCCTGGCGGAGCCCGCGGCCCTGGAGCCGGTCCTCAAGGAGGTCGCCGGGCGCGGCCTCGGCTTCGTCGACGACGGCACCGCGCAGCGCTCCCAGGTCGGAGCGCTGGCCGGCAAGGTGAAGCTGCCGGCCGCCCGGGCCGAGGTCGTGATCGACGCCACCGCGCTGCCCGAGGCGATCGATGCCGAGCTGGCCCGGCTCGAAGCGTTGGCCCGCCAGAAGGGCTTCGTTCTGGCCTCGGGCAGCGCCGCCCAGCTCACCATCGATCGCCTCGCCCGTTGGACGCGCGACCTGGAGACCCGGGGCATCCGGCTCGTTCCCGTCAGTGTGGCCCTGCGCCAACCGTCCGTCGCGAAGCTCTCGAGCGCGACGCCCTGACGGCGGGCGCGCTCCGCAAAAACTATCAAATGATAGAATCGAGGCCGGGGCGCAGCGAAAACGGAGAGGGCGCATCGCGTCTACTCGGCGCCCGCCGTTTCGTGACGGACACTTCCCTCCGCCATTCGCGCCGCGTTGCGGTGATCGACACGATCCTTCGCAATCCCGTAACCTTTCGGTGGTCACAAATGATTGACCGCCGAGGTTCGTGCGGCTTGCAAGATCGTGTCCGGAGCACGCCGTGTCGTTTCAAACGCTGTCGATCCGCAACAAGTTGATCGCTTCCTTCGCCCTGTTGACCGGGTTCCTGCTCGGGGTCGGCATTCTAGGGCTCGTCAGCATGCAGATTCTGCGCGACGACGCTCTGACGATTGAGCGAAACTGGCTGCCCAGTGTCCGGGCACTGGGCGAGATCGACACGTTGTCGGCACGCATGAACAGCGTGATGCTGCGTCACACCCAGGCCACCGATCCGCAGATGGTGGCCGGGATGGAGAAGGATTTCGAGCGCTTCGGCACCCGGATCGCCGAGCGGCAGGCCCTCTACGAGACTCTGATCACCTCGGCGGAGGAGCGCGCGCTCTACGACACCTACCGGCGCAACCTCGCGACGTTCGAGACCGAGCGGAACATCGTCCTCGACCTGTCCCGCAAGGGTCAGAAGGCGGAGGCCTTCGCCTTCTACGAGTCCAAGGGCCTCGTCCCGCGCCGGGCGATGTCGAGCGCCCTCGAAGCGCTGGTCGCCTACAACAACCAGGGCGCCACCCTCGCCATGGCCAAGAGCGAGGCGACCTTCTGGTGGGCCCGCACGGCGGCGATCGCCGCGGTCGGGCTGGGCTTCGCGCTCTCCGTGCTGCTGGCCACGATGATCGTGCGCGGCGTCACCCGCGGCATCGCCTCGGTGGTCGGGCCGATGCAGGCCCTCGCCGCCGGCGATCACACGGTCACGGTTCCCCACCGGGGCGCCCGCACGGAGATCGGGACGATCGCCGACGGCGTGCAGGTGTTCAAGGACAGCCTGATCCGGATGCGCGCCCTCGAGGAGGAGAGCGCGGCGGCCCGCGCCGATGCGGAGGTTCAGCGCAAGGTGGGCATGCGCACCATGGCCGATAACTTCGAGCGGGCGGTCGGCGGCGTCGTCGCCCTCGTCTCCTCGGCCGCGACCGAGCTTCAGGCGACCGCCCAGGGCATGGCCGGCGCCGCGAGCCAGACCGCGACCCGGTCGGTCAGCGTGGCCGCCGCCGCCGAGGAGGCCGCCACCAACGTCAACACCGTCGCGGCGGCGGCCGAGGAGCTCGGCTCCTCCGTGCAGGAGATCAGCCGGCAGGTCAGCGGCTCGTCGATGCTCGCCCAGGAGGCCGTCGGCGAGGCGGCGCGGACGGAGGGGCATGTCCGCGAATTGAGCGAGGCGGTCGCCAAGATCGGTGACGTCGTCACGATGATCACCACCATCGCCGGTCAGACCAACCTGCTTGCGCTCAACGCCACCATCGAGGCGGCCCGTGCCGGCGAGGCGGGGCGCGGCTTCGCCGTCGTCGCCGCCGAGGTCAAGGAACTCGCCAACCAGACCGCCCGGGCGACCGAGGAGATCGTGGGCCAGATCGGCCGCATCCAGGGCACCACGGAGAACGCGGCCACGGCCATCACCCGCATCACCGGCCGCATCGAGGAGATCAGCCGGGTCGCCGCCTCGATCGCCGCGGCGGTCGAGCAGCAGGGCGCGGCCACGCAGGAGATCGTGCGCAACGTCGCCCAGGCCGCGGCGGGCACGGGCGAGGTCACCGGCAACATCGCGGGCGTGGCGGGCGCGGCCGAGGAGGCGGGCGTCGCCGCCGATCAGGTCCTGGCCGCCTCCACCGAGTTGTCGCGCCAGTCCGAGCACCTGCGCGGCGAGGTCGGCCGGTTCCTGGCCGGCGTGCGCGCGGCCTGATCCGCCCCGAGGTCGCGGCCCTCGTGCCGCGATCGTGAGGGGTCCGGCGACGGATCGCGTCGCCGCGGCGGCCAGGACGGCGTTGCCGGTGCGGCGGCGCCCGTCCTATGGTCGCGCCGCCATGACAAGCCCGAGCCGAGATCGTCCGCGCGACGAACCCCGCGTTGACCCCGCGCGCCTGCCCGATGGCGGCGCGCTGCCCTATCGCCCCTGCGTCGGGGTGGCCCTGTTCAGTCGCGCCGGCCTCGTCTTCCTCGGACGCCGCAAGAGCGAGGCCGGACCCGAGCACGTCGCCGACGGGCATGCCTGGCAGATGCCGCAGGGCGGCATCGACGAGGGCGAGGCTCCCCTCGCGGCGGCGCTTCGCGAACTCCACGAGGAGACCAACGTGCCGGCCGAGGCCGTCACGCTGCTCGCCGAGGCCCGCGACTGGCTGGCCTACGACCTGCCCCCGGATGTGACCAAACGGGCCTGGAAGGGGCGCTATCGCGGCCAGCGGCAGAAATGGTTCGCCTTCGGCCTGACCGGCGGCGAGGATGCCATCGACGTCGAGGCCCCCGGGGGCGGCCGGCACAAGCCCGAATTCGACGCGTGGCGCTGGGAGCGGCTCGAGGCGCTGCCCGACCTCATCATCCCCTTCAAGCGGCCGGTCTACGAGGGCGTCGTCGCGGCCTTCTCGGGCCTGACCGGATGGCACGCGGCGATGGGCGGAGCGGGCGAGGGCGCGTCATGAGCCGCGCGCGCGGCTGATCCGATGCGCTGGTGGTCGATTCCCCTCCTGGCGGCCCTGGCGTGGTTCGCCTACACGCTGACGCCGTTCTGGTCGCTCTACGGCTTCGCCCGGGCGGTCCAGGCGGGCGACAGCGCGGAGGTGGCCCGGCGCATCAACTTCCGGACCCTGCGCCTCTCGCTCGCCCGGCAGATCACCGCCGCGATCCGGGCTGAGAGCGGCGAGGCCGAGCCGCGGGAGCGCCAGCGCCTCCTCGATGCCGCGGCGACCCTGGCTTTGCCCGTGGTCGAGGCGCTGGTGACGCCGCAGACGGTGGTCGATCTCCTCGACGACGGCTGGCCCCAGGGCCTCGACCTCGCCGAGCCGTCCGCCCGCCACGACCGCCGCGACGGCCTGCGCGTCCCCGACCTCGCCCGGATCGGGCGCTACTACCTCGCCTCCGACATGCGCGGCTTCCGCTCGGTCGTGATCGCGGTGCCGCCGGACCGCCCGCGGCAGGAGCAGTTCCGCATCCGGATGCGGTTGCACGATTGGGGCTGGCGCCTCGTCGAGGTCGAGTTGTCCGACGAGCTGCGGGGGCGCATCGCCGAGAAAATCGCCGCTGGGGCCGCACGATTGCGTGAACGGGCCGGGCAGGACAAGGCAGCGCCCGATCCGTCCCCGTCGCCGGCCCGCTGACCGCCATGGACGCGGCGCCCGCCGCGCATAGGTGAGGGACGCCGCGGCCCGCGGTCTCGTGTCCGGAGCGTGTCCGTGGCCCAGGAATCCGCGCTCCAACCGGCGTCCGACTCCGCGTCGGCCCGCGTTGCCGCACCCGCCTCCTCCGAGTCGGGACGGCGTCTCGGACCGAGCCTGCTGCTCGGCACCCTGGGGATCGTCTACGGCGATATCGGCACGAGCCCGCTCTACGCCTTCAAGGAGGCGGTGCGGGCGGCGAGCGAGGGCGGGGCGCCGACACCGGTCGCCGTCACCGGCGCCGTCTCGCTGATCCTGTGGGCGTTGATCCTCGTCGTCTCCCTGAAATATGCCGTGCTGATCCTGCGTGCCGACAACCGCGGCGAGGGCGGCATCGTCGCCATGCTGGCCCTGCTCGGGGCGCGGCAGGCCCGGGCTGGCTCCTGGCAGGGCTGGCTCCTCGTCGTCGGCCTCGTCGGCGCCGCGCTCCTGTTCGGGGACGGGGCGATCACCCCCGCGATCTCGGTGCTCTCGGCGATCGAGGGCCTGAAGGTCGATGCGCCGGGGCTCGACCGCTTCGTCGTGCCGATCACCCTCGCCATCCTGGTCGGGCTCTTCCTCGTCCAGAGCCGGGGCGTGGCCTTCATCGGGCGGATCTTCGGGCCGGTGATGCTAGTGTGGTTCGCGGTGCTGGCCCTGCTCGGCATCGGCGGCATCCTCCAGGCGCCGCAGATCCTGAGCGCCGTCAATCCGCTGCGCGCCGTGGAATTCACCGGCCATGCCGGCCTGCATGTCGGTTTCGCCATGCTCGGCGCGGCCTTCCTGGCAGTGACGGGCGGGGAGGCGATGTATGCCGATCTCGGGCATTTCGGCGCCCGGGCGATCCGGGTCGCGTGGTTCGCCCTGGTGCTGCCGGCCCTCGTGATCCACTATTTCGGGCAGGGCGCGATCCTGCTCGCCGACCCGTCGGCGGCGGAGAACCCGTTCTACCGCCTCGCCCCGGACTGGGCCCATTACCCGCTAATCGGGCTGGCGACCCTCGCGACCGTCATCGCCTCCCAGGCGATCATCTCGGGCGTGTTCTCCCTGACCCAGCAATCGATCCAGCTCGGCTTCCTGCCGCCGATGCGCGTCGTCCACACGGCTCCGGACGAGCGCGGCCAGATCTACGTGCCGACGGTCAACTGGCTGCTGGCCGGGGCGACCCTCGCGGCGGTGGTGATCTTCCGCTCCTCCGATGCCCTGGCCGGCGCCTACGGCATCGCGGTGTCGCTGCTCATGGCGATCACGACGCTGCTCGCCGGGCTGGTCGCCCGCAAATGGGGCTACGCGCTCCCTGCGGTGCTCGCGGTCAACGGCGCCTTCCTCCTGGTCGACCTGATCTTCCTCTCCGCCAACAGCGTGAAGATCGTCGAGGGCGGCTGGTTTCCGCTGGTGCTGGCGGGCTCGGTCGCCTTCCTCATGCTGACCTGGCGCAAGGGCAATGCCTGCATGGAGGAGGCCCGGATCAACCGGCGCCCGCCGGAGGCCGCCTTCCTCGAACGGCTGCGCACCGACCCGCCGATCACCCTTCCGGGCAGCGCTGCCTTCCTGTCCTCGGCCACCGAAGGCATCCCGCTGCCGATGGTGCGCGTCGTCGACCGGCTCGGCGCGCTCCACACCCGCGTCCTGATCGTCACCGCCCTGTTCGAGGAGGCCCCGACGGTTCCGGCGGCGGAGCGGGCCGAGGTCCGCACCGTCACCCCCGACATCCGCCGGGTGATCCTGCGCTACGGCTTCATGCAATCCGCCTCGATCCCCGAAGGCCTGCGCTGCGCCGTCGCCGCCGGCCAGTTGCCGGAGGCGTTCCTGCACGATCTGACCGTCTTCGTCGGCCACGAGACCATCATCCCGGTCTCGGACCAGCGCGGCATGTCGGCTTGGCGTGAGGCCCTGTTCGCGGTGATGCAGAACAACGCCGAGCGCACCGGCGCTCATTTCTGCGTGCCGGCCGCCCAGGTGGTCGAGATCGGCACCGAGATCGAGATCTGAGCGGCCCCGCCCGCTCAATCGTCGGGCTGGCCCTTCATCCGCAACTGCGAGGCCACGCATTCGCGCATGGCGTCCTCGATGCGGGCCTTCTCCGCGTTGGCGTAGCCCGCCACGTCGTCGATGCACTTCACGAAATAGCCCGCGGTGAAGCTCTCGTTGACCGAGACGAAGGCCTTGCCGAAGCGGCTCGCGAGCTGCAGGCGGTCCATCGCCGAGCTGTCCCGCCAGGCCTGCAGCGTGTCCGTCATCGAGAGCGCGCGGGCCGGCCCCGGCAGGAACAGGGCGGCGGCCAGGACGGGAATGAAGAGGCGGCGCATTCTGCGAGATTCTCCCGGTGACGGTTTCTGTTTTTTCGATGCGCGACCGAACATTGCGCCCGCTTTCGATCGATCCGCGGCACAGGATCGGTCGCTTGTCGGGGAGATAGACCGCATCGATCGGTAAGGCAGCCGCGCGCCCGCCGCGATCTTCTTAATTTAGTCTGAGAAAGCCAGGCCGCACTCGGTCCCGGCGACGACTCATACCAAATCCGGTTGATCCCTTCGGGATGGCGGATGTGGGCTTCGCTCAAACGCCGCGCGGGCTTGCCTGATCCGGGCTCCGCTTTGATCAAGCGGAGCCCGGATCAGGCCGGCGCGCCGAGCGCGCCCGGCCCGAAGCCGAGGCAGGTTTCGACGCCGCGCGCCTCCGCGTCCGTCAGGAACACGACCAGCGCCGTGCCGCCATCGGCCGCGACCCACAGGCGGCGCGGCTCGGCGGCGGGCAGGCTGGCGTTGAGGGGGGCGAGCAGCGCCCAGTCGAAATCCTTGTCCGCCGGGAACGTGACGGGCGGGATCGGCGGCTCGGCCGCGAAGGCGATGCGGAAGCCGTGGCCGTAGGGCCCGAGATCCGGAACCGGCGTGGCCGTCACGTCGCGACAGGTCCAGGCGCCGAGCGTCACGAGGCGCCGAAACAGGTCCGTGTAGGTCTCCGGCTCGGCCCCATCGTAGCAATGGTCGGAGAACATCGTGGCGTTGGCGAACTCGTCCTCGATCCCGTCCGCGAGGCTGCGGTAGCTCCACAGGATATCGATGGCCAGGGCGTTGGGTGCCTGGAGGGTGAGGTCGCCGTCGGCCTCGTCGCCGACCGCGAATTCGGGGTGCTCGGCCATCCCCCGGGCGACCTCCCGGAGGGACAGATCCCGAAGATGCGGCCCGAGCCGAATCCCGGCCGCGAGGAGGCCCGTCAGGGCCGCCTCGACGGCGGAGACCTCGTCCTCCCTCCGCGGGTGCCGGAGCGGCGCGTCGAAGGCCGGGGCCGGTTCGGCCCGGCCGAGGAGCCGCCGGAGCCAGTCGATCATGCCCCGTCCTCCCACAGCCATGCCGCGCCCCGCACGCCCGAGGCGTCGCCGTGAAGGCTCGCCCGCACCGGCGTGTCGAAGGCGTCGGAGAAGACGTGCGGCGCGATCCGGTCGGGGAGGGCGGAGACGAGGCTCGCGATGCGCGAGAGGCCGCCGCCGATGACGATGACGTCGGGATCGAGGAGGTTGACGGTGGCCGCCATGGCCCGGCCGAGCCGGTCGAGGTAGCGCGCCAGGGTGGCCTCGGCGGCGGCGTCGCCGCTCTGCGCGGCGGCGACGATCTGTTCGCCGGTCGCGGCCTCGCCGGTCCGCGCGCGATGGTCGGCGGCGAGCCCCGGGCCGGAGAGCCAGGTTTCGATGCAGCCGCTCCGCCCGCAATAGCAGTCCGGCCCCGGGCGCTCGTCGTCGCCCGGGCGGGGCAAGGGGTTGTGGCCCCATTCGCCGGCGATGGCGTTGCGGCCCGTCAGCGCCCGGCCCTGCACCGCGAGGCCGGAGCCGACGCCGGTGCCGAGGATCACCGCCCAGACGATCGCCGCCCCGGCGCCGGCCCCGTCCACCGCCTCCGACACCGCGAGACAATTGGCGTCGTTCTCGACGCGCACCGGCCGGCCGAGGCGGGCGGCGAGGTCCTGTTCGAAGGGACGCCCGTTGAGCCAGACCGAATTGGCGTTCTTGACGAGGCCGGTCCGGCGGGAGAGCGCGCCGGGCATGCCGATCCCGATGCTGGCGCCCGCCGCCCCGGCCTCCGCCTCGAGCCGCGCGACGAGGTCGGCCACGGCGGCGACCGTGCCCGGGTAATCGCCCCGCGGGGTCGGCACACGGGCCTCCGCCCGCGTCGCCCCGTTCGGAGCCAGGGCGATCCCGGCGATCTTGGTGCCGCCGAGATCGATTCCGATCCGCAACCGTCCGGACGCGTCCAAGCCGCTACTGCGCCGCCACGGCCTTCGGGGGCGTGGTGTCGGTGTCGCCGGGCGCGGTCGGCGACTCGTCGGAGATCTCGGTGCCGATCGAGACCGGATGCGCCATGACCTGGGCGAGCTTCTCCCGGTCGAGTTCGCCCTCCCAGCGGGAGACCACCACGGTGGCGACGCCGTTGCCGATGAGGTTCGTCAGCGCGCGGCACTCCGACATGAACTTGTCGACGCCGAGCACCAGCGTCATCGCGGCCACGGGAACCGGATTGCCCGGGATGGCGGCCAGGGTCGCGGCCAGGGTGATGAAGCCCGCGCCCGTGACGCCCGAGGCACCCTTCGAGGTCAGCATCGCGACGAGGAAGATCGTCGCGTATTGCGTGATCGTGAGGTCGGCGCCCACCGCCTGCGCCAGGAACAGCGTGGTGAGCGTCATGTAGATGTTGGTGCCGTCGAGGTTGAACGAGTACCCCGTCGGAATCACGAGTCCGACGACCGAATCCGAGGCGCCGAGGCGCTTCATCTTGGTCATCATGTGCGGCAGCACGGTCTCGGAGGAGGAGGTGCCGAGCACGATCAGGAGCTCGTCCTTGATATAGACGAGGAACCTGAAGATCGAGAACCCGGCGAAGGCCGCGATGCCGCCGAGCACGACGAAGATGAACAACAGCGAGGTCGTGTAGAAGGTGCCGACCAGCCAAGCGAGGTCGATGACCTTGCCGATGCCGTACTGGCCGACCGTGAAGGCCATCGCGCCGAAGGCGCCGATGGGGGCGAGCTTCACGATGAGGCCGATGATGCGGAAGAAGACCTGGCCGGCCGCGTCGATGCCGTGGGTGATGCCCTCGCCCTTCTTGCCCATGCCGGTGAGCACGACACCGGTCAGGATCGAGATGAGCAGCACCTGGAGCAGGTCGCCGCTGGCGAAGGCGTCGAAGAAGCTCTTGGGGATGATCCCGAGCAGGTGAGCGACCGTGGAATCGGCCGCCGCCTTGCTGGCGTAGCCCTCGACCGCCTTGGCGTCGAGCTTGGTCACGTCCGCGCCGAAGCCGGCGCCGGGCTGGATGATCTCGCCGACCAGGATGCCGATCAGGAGCGCGACCGAGGAGACCACCTCGAAGTAGATCAGGGCTTTGAGGCCGACCCGGCCGACCTTCTTGAGGTCGCCGATCGAGGCGATGCCGTGCACGATGGTGCAGAAGATGATCGGCGCGATCATCATCTTGATGAGGGCGATGAAGGCGTCGCCCATCCACTTGAATGACTTGCCCCATTCCGGGCTCGCCCAGCCCACGAGGATGCCGAGCGCGATGGCGATCAGCACCTGGATGTAGAGCACCCGGTACCAAGGCACGTGAGCCGTCGGCGGCGCGGCGGGCGCGCCCGCATCATGGATTGCGGAATGGGCCATGTTTCCTCACCGATAACGCGCCGTGCAGCCTTCGCCCGGGCCAGCTGCACGGGACGCTAGTCCCATTAATCCGCCCC
This sequence comes from Methylobacterium sp. Leaf118, assembly GCF_920984675.1. Classification (GTDB taxonomy): domain Bacteria; phylum Pseudomonadota; class Alphaproteobacteria; order Rhizobiales; family Beijerinckiaceae; genus Methylobacterium. The sequence goes on along the minus strand of NZ_CAKLBV010000031.1, from coordinate 39,564 downwards.
CTCAATGGCGCCTCGGTAGTCGGCGCCGGCTTTGTAACCGACATCGCTGTCGACAAAGTCGCGGCGCCTCTTCCGGGAATCGCGGCTCGGGCCCAAGCTCCCCGGTAGCGGCAAATCGTTCGAGGCCTTCGCGGAAATCCCGTTCCGCGCGGTCCGTCCGTCCCGGCCGTGGAGCGCCGTATCCGTGACCCTGCTCTCGCGCTTCCGGGGCGTCCTGTCCGGCCGTCTCCCCGTCCTCGGCCTCCTGTCCGGGGCCCTCTTCCCCGCCGCGCCCGCGGCGGCGACGGTCGTCGCCCGGGTCGATCAATCGGCCCAGCGGATGCAGGTCTATGTCCGGGGTGTGCTGGCCCACGACTGGCCGGTCTCGACGGCCCGGCGCGGGTTCGTGACGCCCAATGGCCGGTTCCGGGTCGGGCTGATGGCGCCGATGTGGCGCTCGCGCAAGTATCACGGCGCGCCGATGCCCCACGCGATGTTCTTCCGCGGCGGCTACGCCATCCACGGCACCGACGCGGTGGGCGCCCTCGGGCGGCGGGCGAGCCACGGCTGCATCCGTCTGCATCCGAGCCATGCCCGGGCCCTGTTCCACCTGACCCGCGCCCATGGCGGCACCCAGGTGGTGATCCGCAACTGACGGGCCGATGCGGGCCAAGGCCGCCGCCGGGCTTGTCCGACACGGCGCATCCGCGCGTCGAACCGGCTTCCACTTCGTCGGAATGCGCTCTAGAAGCGCTCCCATGCTCGGCTTGATCCCCTCGGCGTCGCGAATTACGGGCCCGGCCTCCGCGTAGGCACCGCCTCCTGGCGGCCGCCGGATGCCGGGTGAACGCGTGCTCTCCCCCTCGCCCCCACCCCGTTCCCATCTCGCCCGTCGAGCCGTTCAGAAGACGCCGGACCCGCCATGAGCGACCTGACTGCCGCCCCCGCGGCCGCCCGCGACTATTCGCGGACCCTCTTCCTGCCCAAGACCGAGTTCCCGATGCGCGCAGGGCTGCCGGCCCGCGAGCCGCTCCTGCTGGAGCGCTGGGCGCGGATCGGCCTCTACGAGGCGATCCGGGCCGCGGCGAAGGGCCGGCCGCGCTTCGTGCTGCATGACGGGCCGCCCTACGCCAACGGCAACATCCATATCGGCCACGCCCTCAACAAGATCCTCAAGGACGTGATCGTGCGCAGCCAGGGCGCCCTCGGCCGCGATGCCGATTACGTGCCGGGCTGGGACTGTCACGGCCTGCCGATCGAATGGAAGATCGAGGAGCAGTACCGGGCCAAGGGCAAGAACAAGGACGAGGTGCCGGTCCTGGAGTTCCGCCAGCAATGCCGGGCCTTCGCCGCGGACTGGCTGAACGTTCAGCGGGACGAGTTCAAGCGTCTCGGCGTCACCGGCGACTGGGACCGGCCCTACTCGACCATGGCCTTCCCGGCCGAGGCCCGCATCGCCGCCGAACTCATGACGTTCGCCGCGTCCGGCCAGCTCTATCGCGGCTCCAAGCCGGTCATGTGGTCGGTCGTGGAGAAGACCGCGCTGGCGGAGGCGGAGGTCGAGTACGAGGAGCATGTCAGCGACACGATTTTCGTGGCGTTTCCGATCCGTACCGGGGCTCCCGCGGATCTTGCGGACGCCCGCGTCGTCATCTGGACCACGACCCCCTGGACGATCCCGGGCAACCGGGCCGTCGCCTATTCCAAGAAGGTCGCCTACGGGCTCTATCGCGTCACCGCCGCGGACGACGACAACTGGGCGAAGACCGGCGACACCTACCTCCTCGCCGACGCGCTCGCCGAGGGCGTGTTCAAGGCCGCCCGCGTCGAGGGCTTCGAGCGCCTGTCCGATGTGCCGGCCGCGGCGCTCGCCGGGCTGACGTTGTCGCATCCCCTGAGCGACTTCGATCCCGGCTACGGCTTCCCCGTGCCGATGCTCGACGGCGAGCACGTCACCGACGAGGCCGGCACCGGCTTCGTCCACACGGCGCCGAGCCATGGCCGCGAGGATTTCGAGGTCTGGACCGCCAATGGCCGCCGGCTGACCGAGGTCGGCATCGAGACCCGCATCCCCTACACCGTCGATGCCGACGGGGCGCTGACCAAGGAAGCGCCGGGCTTCGCGGGGCGGCGCGTCTTCACCGACAAGGGCGACAAGGGCGACGCCAACAAGGCGCTGATCGCCGCGCTCACCGAGGCCGGCGCGCTCGTCGCCCGCGGCGTGCTCCGCCACCAGTACCCGCATTCCTGGCGCTCGAAGAAGCCGGTCCTGTTCCGCAACACCCCGCAATGGTTCATCGCGATGGACCGGCCGGTCGATGCCCTCGGGAATCGGACCCTGCGGGAGACGGCGCTCCACGCCATCGAGCAGACCCAGTGGGTGCCGCCGCAGGGCAAGAACCGCATCACCGGCATGGTCTCGGGCCGGCCCGACTGGGTGGTCTCGCGCCAGCGCGCCTGGGGCGTGCCGATCACGGTCTTCGTCGAGCGCGAGACCGGCACGGTGCTGCGCGACGAAGCGGTGAATGCCCGCATCGCGCAGGCCTTCGTCCAGGAGGGTGCGGATGCGTGGTTCGCCGATGGGGCGACCGCGCGTTTCCTCGCGCCCGACTACGATCCGGCGAACTACGAGAAAGTGACGGACGTGCTCGACGTCTGGTTCGATTCCGGCTCGACCCACGCCTTCGTCCTCGACGACCCGGAGGCCTTCCCCGGCCTCGCCGGCATCCGCCGCGCCCATGACGGCGGGCCGGACCGGGTGATGTATCTCGAAGGCTCCGACCAGCATCGCGGCTGGTTCCAGTCCTCGCTGCTCGAATCCTGCGGCACCAAGGGCTACGCCCCCTACGACGTGGTGCTGACCCACGGCTTCGTCCTCGACCCCAGGGGGGAGAAGATGTCGAAGTCGAAGGGCAACGTCGTCGCGCCGCAGACCGTCATCAAGGAATCCGGCGCCGACATCCTCCGGCTCTGGGTCGCGGCCTCCGACTATTCGGACGATCTGCGGATCGGGCCGGAGATCGTCAAAACCTTCGCCGAGACCTACCGCAAGCTGCGCAACTCCCTGCGCTGGATGCTGGGCTCGCTCGCCCACCGGGTGCCGGGCGACGACGTCCCGCTCGCCGAGATGCCGGAACTGGAGCGGCTGATCCTGCATCGCCTCGCCCAGCTCGACGGCGAGATCCGCGAGGCCTACGCGGCCTACGACACCAAGCGGATCGTGGCGCTGCTGAACGGCTTCATGACCGGCGATCTCTCGGCCTTCTACTTCGATGTCCGCAAGGACGCGCTCTACTGCGATCCGATTGCCTCGGTGACCCGGCGCGCGGCTTTGCAGGTCATCGACGAGGCGTTCCGCCGGGTCACCGTCTGGCTCGCGCCGGTCCTCGCCTTCACGGCGGAGGAGGCGTGGCTCGAGCGGTTCCCGTCCGAGGGTGGGTCGGTCCATCTCCAGACCCTGCCGGAGACGCCGGCGGCGTGGCGCGACGCTCCCCTGGCGGAGCGCTGGCAGGCGATCCGGCGGGTGCGCCGCGTCGTCACCGGCGCCCTCGAGATCGAGCGGGCGGCCAAGCGCATCGGCGCGAGCCTGGAGGCGGCCCCGACCGTGTTCATCGCCGATCCCGACCTGCTCGCGGCCCTCGACGGCGTCGATTTCGCGGAGGTCTGCATCACCTCGGCGATCACCCTGCGGGCCGGCGAGGGGCCGCCCGACGCCTTCCGCCTCGACGAGGTGAAGGGCGTGGCCGTGGTGCCCGCGCGCGCCGAGGGCCGCAAATGCGCCCGCTCCTGGCGGGTCACCGAGACGGTCGGCGCCGACCCGGCCTATCCCGACGTGACGCCCCGCGACGCGCAGGCCCTGCGCGAATGGGATGCGGCGCATCCGGAGGCGGGCGCGGCGTGAGCGCGCCGGAGCCGAACCCGCTACCGCGTCAGCGCCTCCCCCGGCCGGGGGAGCGCCTTGTCGCGTGGCTGTGCATGAGGTGGGGCGGCCTCTCCCGATGACGCCCTTCCACGCCGGCGTGGTGACCGCCCTCGTCACTCTCGCGCTCGATCAGGCCTCGAAGCTCGGCCTCTATTTCGGCACCGACCTCGTGATGACGGGGCCCTGGCGGGTCGCGCCCTTCGCCGATCTCGTCGTGGTGTGGAACCGGGGCATCTCCTACGGCCTGTTCCAGCAGGAGGGGGGAATCGGGCGCTGGCTGCTCGTGGCGCTCTCCCTCGTCGCGTCGGTCGGTCTCTCGGTCTGGATGCACCGGGCCGGCAGCCGACTTCTCGCGGTGGCCCTCGGCCTGATCGTCGGCGGCGCTCTCGGCAACGCCATCGACCGGGCGGCCTACGGCGCCGTGTTCGACTTCGTCCACCTCCATGCCGGGACATGGTCCTGGTACGTGTTCAACGTGGCCGATGCCGCCATCGTCGCGGGCGTCGTCGGTCTGATCCTCGACAGCCTGAGGCCGGTGGCCCGGCCGCCGGACTCCGCCGCGCCGGAGGGCGAGGGCCCGCGCCCATGACGGTGGGGCTCATGACGGTGGGGGCCATGACGGTGGGGATCCGTCGCGCGAGCGCCCACGGTGCCATACGATCGCCCGAAACCCGGCTCACGCCCGTCCGACAGGGTCCGGTAGACGACTCGACGAGAGGGTCGTTGTCCGGCTGACCGCCCCGACATCCGGGGAACGGGGCCGGCCCGAAGCCTGAAGGGGGGCGGCATGAGCGGGCGGTTCGGCTTCATTCGGAGTTCGATGACGGGACTGGCCCTCGGGGCCGGCCTGATCGCCGGGGGCGCAGCCCGGGCCGAGGGCGAGTTCATGCGCGACGCCCTGAGCAACATGGGCCTGATCGAGCCCGATCGCCCCGCCATCACCTACCGCGAGCGCGCGCCGCTGGCGATGCCGCCCAAGCTCGGCGGCAAGGACGACCTGACCGCCGGCCTTCCGGTGCCGCGCGCCCGTCAGGCCGACCCCGCCTGGCCCAAGGATCCGGAGACGCTCCAGCGCGAGCGCGCCGCGGCCGAGGCCCGCAAGCCGATCACCCGCGGCGCCCAGGGCCGCATGAACGACAACAACGAGACGCTGTCGATCTACGAGATGGACGCCGGGCGCCGGGCCGGCGCGGGCGCGGTCTCCGCACCGGCGGGCAGCCCCGGACAGGGCGACACCCGCGACTCGACCTGGCTCAACCCCTTCGAGATCTTCAAGGGCAAGACCGCGACGGCGGAGCCGTCCGTGGCCGAGCCCGACCGCGACACCCTCACCGACCCGCCCACCGGCTATCGCAAGGCGCCGGTCAAGGTCGCCAAGCCGCAGGGCATGCCCGTCGGCGGCCCGATCAGCGACAACGAGGAAGCCGATCCCCGCGCCTACCTGCGCAACCAGGGGCGCTGACCGGACGGGCCGGCGAACGTCCGCCGCGGGGATCGTTGTCCCTGTGCTGCGTCCCGAGACGGGGGCGGCGGGGCGCGTCGGATTCACCGCGTTCGGCCATCGGGGTGGCCGCGCGGACACGACGCGCGGTACGGTATTTGCCCCCGGCACGCATTCCCGCGACAATGCCGGGGATCGGGATGGACAGAGCGGACGGGCGGAAGTGCCCCCGCATAGGGACAGACAATGCACCTCTACCGGAAGGCCATCGCTCCTGTCGGACCGCGGCGCGGCCTCGCGCATGCCGGCCGCGTGGAGGCCGCCCCGTTCGGGCGCTCGGAGGCCGGCGGGCCGGAGGTCTCCGCCTTCGTGCTCGATAACGGGCTCGACGTGGTGGTGGTGCCCGACCACCGCGCCCCCGTCGCGACGCACATGATCTGGTACCGCAACGGCTCGGCCGATGATCCGATCGGCCAGTCCGGCATCGCCCACTTCCTCGAGCACCTGATGTTCAAGGGCACGGACAAGCATCCGGCCGGTGCCTTCTCCAAGGCCGTCTCCGGGCTGGGCGGCCAGGAGAACGCCTTCACGAGCTACGACTACACCGCCTATTTCCAGCGCGTCGCCCGCGACCATCTCGGCACGATGATGGGCTTCGAGGCCGACCGCATGGGTGGCCTCGTCCTCGACGACGCCGTGGTGGCGCCAGAGCGCGACGTGGTGCTGGAGGAGCGCCGCATGCGGGTCGAGACCGATCCCTCCGCCCAGCTCTCCGAGGCGATGTCGGCCTCGCTGTTCGTGCACCACCCCTACGGCATCCCGATCATCGGCTGGATGCACGAGATCGAGGAGCTGAACCGCGGCCACGCGATCGACTATTACCGGCGCTTCTACACCCCGGAGAACGCGATCCTCGTGGTCGCCGGCGACGTGACCCCCGACGAGGTGCGGCGCCTGGCCGAGGACACCTATGGCCGCGTGACCCCCCGGGGCACCCGGCCGGTGCGGGTGCGCCCGCGGGAGCCGGAGCCGCGGGCCATGCGCCGGATCGCGGTGGCCGATCCCAAGGTCGAGCAGCCGACCCTGCAGCGGCTCTACCTCACCCCCTCCTGCATGACCGCCCGCGACGGCGAGGGCCACGCCCTCGAACTGCTCGCCGAGGTGATCGGCGGTGGCGCGACCTCCTTCCTCTACCGCAAGCTCGTCCTGGAGCTCGGCGTCGCCGTGAATGCGGGCGCGTGGTACATGGGCTCGGCGATGGACGACACCCGCTTCGCGGTCTACGCGGTGCCGGCCGAGGGCGTCAGCCTGGAGGCCCTGGAGGAGCAGGTCGACCGCGTGCTCCGCCGCGCCGCCGAGGCCCTCGACCCGGAGGCGATCGAGCGCGCCAAGACCCGGCTCGTGGCCGAGACGATCTATTCCTCCGATTCCCAGAGCTCGCTCGCCCGCATCTACGGTTCGGCGCTGGCCATCGGCGAGACCGTCGAGGAGGTGCGCCGCTGGCCCACCGACATCGAAGCCGTGACCCGCGACCGGCTCGTGGCCGTGGCCGCCCGCTACCTCGTGCCTGCCCGCTCGGTGACCGGCTACCTGACCAAGGCCCGCGACCCGGAGATCGCGCTGGCCTGACGCTGCCGTCCGCCCTTTCTCGGCGTCCTGCGCGGCGCCTACGGTATTGATCCAAGGACGTTACGATGAACCTCGCCGAGACTGGCACCCGCACCGCGACCTCGCCGACCCAGGCGCTGCCGGTGCCGGCGGCCCCCGGCATCGAGGCCTGGCACGTCGCCTCGCCGGTGGTGCCGCTGATCGCGCTCTCCTTCACCTTCGAGGGCGGCGCCGCCCAGGATCCCGAGGGCAAGGCCGGCACCGCGCAGATGCTCGGGCGCCTGCTCGACGAGGGCGCGGGTGATCTCGATTCCGATGCTTTCCAGGAGGCGCTGGCCGCCCGCGCGATCGAGCTGAGCTTCCACACCGGCCCGGATTCCATCGGCGGGTCGCTCAAGACGCTGGTGAAGCACGCCGACGAGGCGATCCGCTTGCTGGCCCTCTCCCTGGCCGAGCCGCGCTTCGACCCGCCCGCCATCGAGCGGGTTCGGGCGCAGATGATCGCGAGCCTGCGCTACCAGCAGAACGATCCCGGCGTGCTGGCCTCCCGCCGCTACTTCCGCACGGCCTTCCCGGACCACGCCTATGGCCGGCCGTCGTCGGGCACGGTCGAGAGCGTCTCGGCCATCACCCGCGACGACCTCGTGGCGATGCACCGCGCCCTGATCGGCCGCGGAGGGCTCAAGGTCGCCGCCGTCGGCGCCTTCGACGCCGATACGATCACCGCCATGGTCGAGCGCGCCTTCGGCCGCCTGCCCGAGGCCGCGCCGCTCACGCCGTTGCCGGCCACCAGCATCCGCGAACTCGGCCAGCGGATCGTGGTCGACCTCGACGTGCCGCAATCCGTCATCCGCTTCGGCCTGCCGGGCATCGCGTGGCGCGATCCGGACTTCATCCCGGCCTATGTCCTCAACCACATCCTGGGGGGCGGGGCCTTCACCTCGCGCCTGTTCCAGGAGGTGCGCGAGAAGCGCGGGCTCGCCTACTCGGTCGGCACCTCGCTGACCTCGCACCGGGCGGTCGCCATGACCTGGGGCTACACCGCCACCAAGAACGAGCGCGTGGTCGAAGCCCTCGACGTGATCGGCGACGAGATCGGCCGACTCATCACCGAGGGACCCTCCGACGAGGAACTCCAGAAGGCCAAGGACTACCTCACCGGCTCCTACGCCCTCGGGTTCGACACCTCGACCAAGATCGCGGGCCAGCTCGTGCAGATCGCCTTCGAGGGACTGGGCATGGATTACATCGCCCGACGCAACGACCTCGTGGCGAGCGTCTCGCAGGACGACATCCGCCGCGCCGGCGCGCGCACGCTCGGCGACGGCCGGATGCTGGTGGTCGCCGCGGGCCGTCCGACCGGGATGTGACCCGGCACCGTCACGCATGAGAGAACCGGCCGGCACGCGGAGACGCGCTGCCGGCCTTCTCATCTTCGGCCGCCGCTCCGCGGGTCAGGAGAGCGTCGCCTCCCTGACGAGAGCGGGGCGTCCCTTGGGCTCCCACCCGAAATCCCTATCTGGAGCCTTCCCGGATCTTTTTTCCCGAGGCCCCGCGATGCAGCTCACCGGACTCCACCACGTCACGGCCGTCACGGCGCGCGCGGCCGACAACCTCGCCTTCTACACCCGCGTCCTCGGCCTCCGGCTCGTCAAGAAGACCGTCAACCAGGACGACGTCTCGGCCTACCACCTGTTCTACGCGGACGGGCGCGCCTCGCCGGGCTCGGACCTCACCTTCTTCGACTGGCCGGCCCCGCCGGAGCGCCGCGGCGGCAACAGCATCGTGCGCACCAGTTTCCGGGTCGCGGGGGAGGGGACCTTCGACTGGTGGCGCGCCCATCTCGCCCGCCAGGGCGTGCGCCATCATCCGGCCGTGGAGCGGGACGGGCGCCTGACCCTCGATTTCGAGGACGGGGAGGGCCAGCGCCTGAGCCTCGTCGACGATGGCGGCGCGGGCGAGGCCCATCCCTGGGAGGGCAGCCCCGTGCCGGCGGCGCACCAGATCCGCGGCCTCGGGCCGATCCGGCTCGCCGTGGCGCAGCCCGAACGCACCGAAGCCGTGCTGACCGAGGTCATGGGCTTTCGCCGCGCCCGGACCTTCGAACTGCCCGAGGGCGCGGTGACGGTGTTCGAGACCGGGCCGGGTGGTCCGGCCGCGGAGGTCCATCTCCTGCGGGATACGAGCGCCCCGGCCCGGCAGGGCGCGGGCGGCGTCCACCACGTCGCCTTCCGGGTGCCGGACGCCGATTACGAGGCCTGGGCCGACCGATTGAAGCAGCGCCGCATGCCCTCCAGCGGCCCGGTCGACCGCTACTACTTCCGCAGCCTCTACTTCCGCGAACCCAACGGCATCCTGTTCGAGATCGCCACCGACGGGCCGGGCTTCGCGACCGACGAACCGATGGAGCGCCTCGGCGAGGGCCTCGCCCTGCCGCCGTTCCTGGAGCCCCGCCGGGCCGAGATCGAGGCGGGGTTGAAGCCGTTGTAGGGCGGCGCTCCGATGCGGGGCGCAAGGGGCTGCCATGCATCGGATTCAAGAACAGTTCCAGACAAAGGCACATTTCAGGGGCTGTGGCGTCCCTGCGTCTTGACGCGGATGCTGCGCCTGCGAGAAGACCCCGCGCGAGACGCTTCCAGAATCGGGAACCCTGCGGCCGATGAGCAAGTACAACGAGGAGCGCGTCCTGTCCGTCCACCACTGGACCGACACGCTCTTCTCCTTTCGCACCACCCGTGATCCCGCCTTCCGCTTCCGCAACGGCGAGTTCACGATGATCGGCATCGAGGTCGAGGGCCGGCCGCTGTTGCGCGCCTACTCCGTCGTGTCGGCCAATTACGAGGAGGAGCTGGAGTTCTTCTCCATCAAGGTGCCCAACGGCCCGCTCACCAGCAAGCTCCAGCACCTCAAGGTCGGCGACCCGATCATGATCGGCAAGAAGCCGACCGGCACCCTGGTGCTCGACAACCTCCTGCCCGGCCGCCACCTCTACCTGCTCGGCACCGGCACCGGGCTCGCCCCGTTCCTGTCGATCATCAAGGACCCGGAGACCTATGACCGCTTCGAGAAGGTCGTGCTCGTCCATGGCTGCCGGCAGGTGCAGGAACTCGCCTATGGCGAGACCATCAACGAGACGCTGCCCAAGCACGAGTTCCTCGGCGAGATGATCGCGAACCAGCTGATCTACTACCCGACGGTCACCCGCGAGCCGTTCCGCAACCGCGGCCGGATCACCGACCTGATGACCTCGGGCAAGCTATTCGAGGATATCGGTCTGCCGGCGATGTCGATCGAGGCCGACCGCTTCATGCTGTGCGGCTCGCCGGAGATGATCAAGGACACCCGCGCGATGCTGACCGGCCTCGGCTACGAGGAAGGCAACCACGGCGAGGCGGCCCACTACGTGATCGAGAAGGCCTTCGTCGAGAAGTGATTCTTTTCGGGGAGAGGGCGGCGCGCCGCCCTCTCCATCGATCCCAACCATCCCCCTCATCCTGAGGGGCCGCGCAGCGGCCTCGAACGAGGGCTCCAGGGATCGCGCGCGAACCGGAGCCCTCTTTCGTGAGTCCGCTTCGCTGAGGCACCTCAGGATGAGGGTGCGGGTGGGATGCGCGTCATCCATCCGTGTCCCTTCGAGCCGCCATGCCGCTTCCGCCAGCCCTGTTCATTGCCGGCGCCGGCACCGAACTCGGAAAAACCTACGTCACCGCCGCCCTCGTCCGCCGCCTCCGCGCCGAGGGGCGTCCCGTCCGCGCCCTGAAGCCGCTGGCGAGCGGTGTGCCGCCGGTGGACGATCCCGCCTTCGCCGAGAGTGACACCGGCCGCCTGCTCGCCGCCCAGGGCCTCGCGCTCACGCCCGCGGCGGTCGCCGCCTGCTCGCCGTGGCGCTTCGCCGCTCCGCTCGCCCCGGACCTCGCCGCCGCTCGCGAGGGCCGTCACCTTGCCCTCGCCGACCTCGTCGGCTGGTGCCGCGCGCGCCTCGCCGAGGCGGCGGCCGGCGAGACGGTGGTGATCGAGGGCGTCGGCGGGCTGATGAGCCCCGTCACCGAGGCGGCGACCGGCCTCGACTGGCTGAAGGCCCTGGAGCTTCCGGCGCTCCTCGTCTCCGGCTCCTATCTCGGCGCGATCAGCCACGCGCTCACCGCACTCGAGACGCTGCGGGCCCACGCGGTCCCGCTGGCCGGACTCGTCGTGAGCGCGAGCGAGGGAGCGCCGACGCCGCCCGAAACCGTCGCGGCGGCGATCGCCCGGCACGGCCGGGTCGCCGTCTCCGTGGTGCCCCGGGGCGGGGACTTTCCCGATCTCGCCCGCGATCCCGGCTGAGGCGGCCGTCCGCCGCCCGGCTTGCCGGATGCGTCGCTGACGGTCACCGTGGCGGGCGCCGAACCCGCCGCGAAGAGGATTGTCTCGCCGACATGACGTGCCGTGTTTCCGCTCCGACCGCGTCCCTTCTGACCGCCGTTGCCGTTGCCCTCGGCTCTCCCGTGCCGCTGCGGGCCGAACCGGTGGCGGTTCGGGTCGCCTCCTCGGTCGAGGGCGTCGAGGTCGCGGCGCTCGCGAGCGTCCCCAAGGCGCCGCCGGAGATCGGGGAGACCGCCCTCTGCGCCCGCTTCATCGTAGCGCCGAAATCCCCCGCCGGCCGGCGCGTGACCGAGGCGGGCTGGGCGGTGACGGGCGAGGCCCGGCTCGGGCGCTTCCAGGCCGTCAGCTTCGCCGGCCGGTTCACGCAGGGGACCAGCGGCTCCTGCGAGATCGGGAACGGCAATGTCGGAATCTTCGAGGGCCAGAGCCTGCGGGCGGTCGCCTATGCCCGCAAGGGCGCGACCCGATCGATCGGCCGGCTGGTGCCCTTCGGCGACGGCCTGCGCCTGTGGGACGGCGGGTTCCTGCCTCAGCCTTTGGCCGATCTGCGCCTCGATGCCGTCGGCGGTGGGGTCAGCGTCGTCCCGCTGGCCCCGATCGAGGCCATCTGCGGCGGAAAGGGCCTCGTTCCGAACGTCTACGGCCAGCCGATCACCCGGGCCCGCGAATGGCTCCGGCAGGCCGGCTGGAGGCCGGTGACAGGGCCGGCTCCGGAGGATCCGCGCAGCCGCGAGGGCGATCTCGTGAGGATGGGCGTCGCGGAGGTCGAATCCTGCTCCGGCACCGGGTTCGGCTTCTGCGCCTACGGCTACGCGCGTGAAGGGGTCGCCCTCTCGGTCACGACCGTCGGCGACGGCGACGATCCCAGCGTGTCGGGTTACGTCGTGGACTGCCGGTCCTGACGTCGGCCCTCCGCGGCATGGGGAGGGCCGCCGGCCCTGGAGCGCTCGCCGCCGAAGGGGAGGCCGGCTCGGCTTGAGAGAGCGCGGCAAACCAAAGACTGAGCGCCGTGCTCAGGTTTCGACGTGATGGGCCTAGCGCCGTTCCTTCGGTCCCACCTTCGGCTCGCGGGATTCCTGGATCTCCTCGGCCTTCTCCTCGTCGGTGTCGCTGCTGCGCTTGATCGTGCCCTCGGGATTGGCGGTCAGTTCCTTGACGATGGCGACGAGCTCCTTGCACTCCTTCGGAAAGCCGTAGGATTCGAGCACGATCGCGGCGTCGCGCAGGGTCCGCAGATCGCGCACGACCTGCGCGTTCTTGGCCTCCTGCAGTTCCTTCTTGGCGGCGATGGCCGGTTCGAGCCCGTTCTCCTCGACGGCGCAGGCCGCGTGGGCCACCGGGGCGAAGGCGAGCAGGAAGAGGGCGCAGGCGAGGGAGCGGCGCATCGGTGGGCTCGTTGCTGGTGGGGGCGGGAGAATCAGCCGCGGTGGCGCAGCAGGTCGTTCGTCAGGGCCACGATCTGGGCCGTGCGATAGGGCTTGGGCACGAACACCGATTCGGCCACCGCCTCGGCGGAGGACAGGCCCTCGCGCCCGCCCGACGTATAGACCACCGGCAGACGCGGCAGGCTGCGGCGGGCCCGGTGGGCCAGCGCGATCCCGTTCGTGTTGCGGGCGAGATCGATATCGGTGAAGAGCAGGTCGACCCGCTCGCTCGACAGGATCGCCTCGGCCTCGTCGGCGTCGGCGGCGGTCAGCACCCGGTATCCCTCGTCCAGAAGGGCCTCGGCGGCCAGTTCGCAGACGAAGGCCTCGTCCTCGACCACGAGGATCGTGTCGGCGCTCGGCGCGAAGTGGAACGGGGGCAGGGCGGCGGGGGTGCACGCGAAGGGGATCATGGCAGAACTCCAACTCACCCGGGCTCGGACAACGGCCGAGCTTGCGGATCGCCGGACCAACGGGGCCGTGGAGGGCCGCGTTCACCGTGATTGCATCGATTTGCGCGCAATTGGTAACCGATTGGTTAACCTTGACGGGACGGTCGTGACCCCTTCGTGACGCGGCGCTGGCAGATCGGCTTCGGCGTGGTGCTGACCGCGCTCGCCGGTTTCGTCGACGCCCTGGGTTTCATCCGGCTCGGCGGCCTCTACACCTCGCTCATGAGCGGGAACACGACGCAGCTCGCCGTCTCCCTCGGCCACGGCGAACCCTGGGGCGCCGTGCTGCCCGCGCTCCTGATCCTCGCCTTCCTGGTCGGCGCGGTGAGCGGCGGGGCGCTCGCGGCGCTGACCCCGCCCCGCTGGGTCACCCCCGCGGTGCTGGCCTTCGAGACCGCCGCGGTCACGGCGGCGTTCGCCGCGGCGGTCGAGGGCACCCGGGTCGGGATCGCGGCCCTGTTCCTAGCCCTCGCCATGGGCGGGCAGAACGCGGTGCTGGCCCATGTGCAGGGGTTTCGCGCCGGCACCACCTTCATCACCGGCGCCCTGTTCTCGTTCGGGCAGAAGCTCGCCCTGGCGCTGGCGGGGCGCGGGCCGCGGTTCGGCTGGGTCGGCGACGGCGCCGTCTGGATCGCCCTGCTGACCGGGGCGGTTGCCGGAACCTACGCCCACGGGCATCTCGGCGTCGCGGCGCTGGCGATCCCGGCCTGCGTCGCCGGGGTTCTCTGTCTCGGTGCCTGCCTCGTGATCCTCTCGGGCCGGCCGGTGGCCGGCTCCCTCCGCTCGCTTGATTCAGGAAGGCCGTTCGGATGAGCGTCTCCGCTCCCTCCCTCACCGACCACATCGCGCCGGTCGAGGCCGGTGCCCACGTCACCGCCGCGCTCTGGCTCGGCGACACCCTCGCTCTCGCCCTGGGTGACGGGCGCGTGCTGCGCGTCTGCGACGGCGCTGTCGCCGCGACGGCGGCCCATCCCGACGGCGCGATCCTGGTCGCGGGCGGCGACGGGCGCCGCCTCGTCAGCGGGGGCGATGACGGGCGGGTCGCCGCCACCGACGCGGCCGGCACGGTCACCGAGCTGGCCGTCGCGAAGGGCGGCGCATGGGTCGATGCGCTGGCGCTCCACCCGGACGGCGCGCTCGCCTTCTCGACCGGCAGGAACGTGGTCGCCCGGGATGCCAAGGGCCGCGAGAAGACCTTCTCGGCGCCCTCCAGCGCCCGCGGGCTGGCCTTCGCGCCGAAGGGCTACCGGCTCGCGGTCGCCCACTACAACGGCGTCAGCCTCTGGTACCCGAACCTCGAGACGCCGGCCGAATTCATCGAGTGGAAGGGCTCGCATATCGACGTGGCGTGGTCGCCCGACGGGCGCTTCGTCGTCTCGACCATGCAGGAGAACGCCCTGCACGGCTGGCGCCTCCAGCCGGACCGGGGCCACATGCGCATGTCGGGCTATCCCGCCAAGGTGCGCTCGCTGTCGTGGTCGGCGGACGGGAAATGGCTCGCCACCAGCGGCGCGGAGGCCGCCATCGTCTGGCCGTTCGACACGAAGGAGGGCCCCACTGGCAAGGCGCCGCGGGAATGCGGCGTGCGCCCGGCCCGGGTCTCGCGGGTGGCCTTCCATCCGAAATCGCCGGTGCTCGCCATCGGCTACGAGGACGGCTGCATCCTGCTCGTGCGCTTCACCGATGCCAGCGAGCTGCTGGTGCGCCCGGCGGTGAAGGGCAGCACGGTCTCCGCCCTCGCCTGGGACGCGACCGGGGGCCGGCTCGGCTTCGGCTGCGCCGACGGGCAGGCCGGCGTCCTGACCCTGCCGGGTTGAGCCCGTGGCCCTGTTCGGACGCGGGGGCGAGCGGCCCGGGGCGGCTGCCCGGCGGCGGGTCGAGGCCTGGGTGCGGGCGGCGGGCGGTTATGGGCCCGGGACGGCCCTGACTGTCAGCGAGATCGTCTGCGCTGATCCGGCTTGTCCCGGCACCGAGACGGTGATCCTGATCATGGCCCCGGGGGCGCCGACCCGGGCCGTGAAGCTCGCCGGCGCCCTCGACGATCTGAGCGAGGCGGCGGTGCAGACGGCACTCGCCGGCTCTCCCCGGCCGGGCGAAACGCCCTAGAACCTGCAGGACACAGTCAGGGAGGTCGTCCGCCGTGTTCCGTGTCGTCCGCACGCTCGGCCTCGCCTTCGGCCTCCTCGCCGCCGTCCTGGCCGCCCAGGGGCCGGAATTCGCGCAGCAATACGGGCAGCGCCTCGGCGGGGCGCTGGACGAGCTGCGTCGCCAGATCGCCTCCCTCGACGCCGACGCCCAGGCCACCGGCCGCAGCCGGGATCAGGCCTTGGCGCAGCTGCGCAGCAATCCGGACGCCTTCGTGGCCCGGCGCGGCGAATCGGCCCGCGCCGACGTCGACCGGCTGAAGGATCTCGAGGCGCAGAAACAGGCCCTCGACGGGGCCGAGAGCCCGCTCGGCCGCCTTTTCGTCATCGCCCGTGGGCCGGACATGGACATCGCGCGGGCGGCCTATCGCGACTACCAGCCCGCGGTCCCGACCACGACCGACGGCTTCGTGGCGGGCCTGATCGGCTTCCTCGGGGCCTGGGCCGGCTGGCGCGTCGTCGCCGATTTCGGGCGCCACATGGCCCGGCGCGCCCGCCGCCGGCCGGCCGCGACGACGCCGGTCTGAGCCGCCCGCAGGTCGGGGGTGGAGCTTGAGTGTTGCACGGCACCTACAGCCCGTCCCGGCGGGCTGCACTAGGTAGGAACGACGCGCGACCGCGCGATGCGCCGGATCCGGTCCCCTTCACCCATGCCGCGTCTCCCGAGCACGACCGTGGACCCCGCCCTCGACGCGGCGGCTCTCCTGCGCCGCCTCGGCTTCTTCGGCCTGTTCGTGGCGCTGCCGGTCTGCGCCCAGGTGTCCCGCCGCGCCACCGTGGTCCTCGCGCCCATCGCCGTCGTGCTGCTCATCACCGCGAGCGCCATCGACCGGCGCCAGCGCGCCGTCGACACCTCCCTGCGGCGCCTGCTGACGGCCCCGGCCTTCCTCGCCGGGATGCTGGTGGTGTTCTGGTCCGCCCTCTCGCTCGCCTGGACCCCGTTTCCCGGGCCCGCCAGCGAGCGCTTCGGCAACCTGCTCTTCACCGTCGCGATGACGCTGCTCGCCTATCTCGCGCTGCCCGACCGGATGCGCTCGGCCAATCTCTACCTGCTGCCCCTCGGCGTCGGCGCGGCCTCGGTGGTCGCGATCCTGATCGCGCTGGCGGGCGACGTGATGTTCCGGGGCACGCCGAACGGCGACAGCGCCCTGGAGCGCGGCGCCATCGTGATCGCCCTGCTGGTCTGGCCCGCGGTGGCGTGGCTGCGCTCGCGCCGCCGCGACACCGAATCCCTGGTCCTGGCCGTGCTCGCCGCCGCCGCCCTGGTGACCGCCCCGGTCTCGACGCCGCTCTTCGCCCTCGCCATCGGCGCGCTCGCCTTCGCCCTGACGCATGCGCGGGTGTCCCTCGGGGTGCGGGTGACCGCGACGGTCGCCGCCGGGCTGCTCGTGTTCGCGCCGCTCCTGCCCTTCCTCGCCCGTCCGGTGGGCGTGGCCCTGCTCGGGCCGACGGCGCCGGGCGTGCTCGCCCTCAAGGCGTGGCAGAAGCTCGTGGCCCTGGAACCGCTGCGGCTCATCACCGGCCACGGTCTCGAGACCGCCCTGCGGGGCCGCGTGTTCGGCATCGTGCCTGCCAACGCGCCGACCACGATGCTGTTCGAACTCTGGTACGAGCTCGGCATCGTCGGCGCCTTCGCCATGGCCTTCGCCCTCTACCGCGCGATCCACCGGACCGGGCGTGATGCGACGGCGCTCGTGCCCTGCGCCATGGCGGCCTTCGCCACGGCCTTCGCGATCGGCGGCGTCGGCGTCGGGCTCACGGTGGTGTGGTGGCTGACGACGGTCGCGCTGACGATCCTCACCTTCGTCGCGGTGGAGCGCGGCCAGTTCCGCCACAGCCGCCCCAAGGTCGGGCGGATCCCGCGCCTGCCGGTCCGGGGCGGTCCTCAGGCCTGATCGCCGATCGCCGCTTCGTCGATCTCCTCGGCGGCGGCCTCGATCCCGGCCATGTCCTCGTCGGAAAGGCCGAAATGGTGGCCGATCTCGTGCACCAGCACGTGGGTGACGAGGTGGCCCAGCGTCTCGTCGTGCTCGGCCCAGTAATCGAGCAGCGGCCGGCGGTAGAGCCAGACGGCGTTCGGCATCTGGCCCGTGGCGACCTCGCCGGCCTGCGCGAGACCGACGCCGCGGAACAGGCCGAGCAGGTCGAACTCGCTCTGGCAGTCCATCTCGGTCAGCGTTTCCTCGTCGGGGAAGTCATCGACATGGATGCGCACGCCTGCGCAGAGCCGCCGGAACTCCTCCGGGAGCGCGGCGAAGGCCGCGTCGGCCAGGACCTCGATCTCGGCGAGGCTCGGGGCACGGGTCTCGGCCCAGCCGCTCACGGTGCCGCTCATCGGCAGGACGACTCCGAGACGGGGGAATCCGTGGCCGCGGGCAGCACGCAGCCGCGCAGGAAGCCGGCGAGATCGCTGGTGATGTGGTCGATATGCGGCTCCCGCACCGCCTCCTGCTCGAAGCGCTCGCGGAACGGATCGGGGGTCGGCGGCACCACGAGCACTGTCGCCATGCCGAGATCGTGCGGCACCACGAGGTTGCGGGCGATGTCCTCGAACAGGGCGGCGCGGCGGGGATCGACGCCGTGGCGCTCGAGGAAGCGCTCGTAGGTCGAGCGGTCCGGCTTCGGGACGAAATCCGCCGCGGCGATGTCGAACACGTCCTCGAAGTGGTTCAGGATGCCGAGCTTCTCCGCCACCGTCTCGGCGTGGCGGCGCGAGCCGTTGGTGAGGATCAGCTTGCGGCCCGGCAGCCGCTCGATCGCCGCGCCGAGGGCCTCGTCCAGGGCGATCGTCGAATGGTCGATGTCGTGGGCGAAGTCGAGGAAGTCGTGCGGGTCGATGCTCGATTCGACCATGAGCGCCTTCAGGGTCGTGCCGTAGCGGTGGTAGAAGTACTTCTGCAGCGAGCGCGCCGACAGGCCGTCGAGCCCGTAGAGACCCATCACGTAGAGGGTGATCCGCTCGTCCACCTGCGGCCAGACCCGCGCCTCGCTCGGATAGAGCGTGTTGTCGAGGTCGAACACCCAGGTGTCGACATGCCCGAACCCGCGGGCATCGGCGGTGGTGAAATGGGTTTCGGCGGGACAAAGCACGATCGAGGCGGCGCCTGCGCTCGGGGGAAGGGGACGGGATCGCCCCCTTCTTCATCTAGGGTTTCCGACCGGTTCGGGAACGAGGCGCCGCCGCGCTCCTGCGTCGCCGGGCCGGTGCGGCCCGACGGTCAGGTCCGCCGGATCAGCGTGCCGGCGCCGAAATCGGTGAACAGCTCCAGCAGTGCGGCATGCGCCACCTTGCCGTTGAGGATGACCACCGCCTCCACGCCCTGCTCGAGGGCGTAGATGCAGGTCTCGACCTTCGGGATCATGCCGGCCGTGATCGTGCCGTCGGCGATCAGGCGTCGGCACTCCTCCACGGTGAGTTCCGGGATCAGCTTCTTGTCCTTGTCGAGCACGCCCGGCACGTCGGTCAGCAGCAGGAGCCGCTTGGCGCGCAACGCCCCCGCGATCGCCCCGGCGAAGGTGTCGGCGTTGACGTTGTAGGTCTTGCCGTCCTGTCCGTAGGCCACGGGCGCGAGCACCGGGATCAGCTCGGCCTTGAGCACCGCGTCGAGCACCCCGCGCTCGACATGCTCGGGCTCGCCGACGAGGCCGAGATCGACCGCCTGCTCGGTGTTGTTGTCCGGATCCTTGATCGTGCGGAGCGCCCGCTTGGCGCGGACCATGTTCCCGTCCTTGCCGCACAGGCCGATCGCCCGGCCGCCCTCGGCGGCGATCCAGCCGACGATCTGTTTGTTGATCGAGCCGGCCAGCACCATCTCGACCACCTCGACGGTGGCCTCGTCGGTGACGCGAAGCCCGCCCTTGAACTCGGATTCGATGCCGAGGCGCGCCAGCATCCGGCCGATCTGCGGGCCGCCGCCATGCACGACGATCGGCTTCACGCCGGATTGCTCCAGGAGCACGATGTCCTCGGCAAAATCCTCCGCCGCCGCCGGGTCGCCCATGGCGTGGCCGCCGTACTTGATGACGACGATCTCCTGGTCGTAGCGCTGCATATGGGGCAGCGCCTGGGTCAGGATCTCGGCGCGCACGTGCACGTTCGGCAGCGGATCGGTCATCGAATGCTCGTTCGCCTCGTTGGGTCGGATTCGCGAGGGCTTCTAGCGCAGCCCGCCCGCGACGCGAAGCGGCCGGTTTCGGCCCCTTCGCGATGCGCCGGTGACGGCGGTTTCGAGTGCGGTACGAGCCGAATGTAACAGCTGATTAACCTTAACCTTCGAAGATTCCCCTCGACCAACGGGGGCGACTCACCATGCTCAACGCCGATCTTCCGGAACCACGTCCGAGCCTGACCCATCCGGGCCTGATCGCCCGCGTGGTCGAGCGTCTCGGCCAGGGCGCCGAATCTTCCGCGGAGGTGTGGCGCAAGCTCACCGAGTCCTATGCGGTCGATCTCGACGCGGTGGCGGCACTCCTGCCCTGCGCCGAGCCCGAGCCGCTCTGGCTGACGGTCCGCAGCGGCACCAGCGGGCGCTGAGACGGCGTCAGCCGATCACGGTCAAGGCGTCGCCGGTCCGCACGACGCCCCCGGCCAGCACCTCGGCGTAGACGCCGCAATCGCTGTGGCCGAGATGTTTCGACAGCGCCGGCGGGATCGAGAGATCGCGGATGCCGGTCTGCGGATCGACGTTGACCGCCGCGCAGCGCACTGTGCGCCGGGCGAGCTTCAGGCGCACCCCGCCGGGCGTCTCCATCACCGTTCCGAGCAGGTCGTTCTCCGCCCAAGCCTCCAGCCCGTCGAGATAGAGGTTGGCGCGAAAGCGCAGGGGATCGACGGGCGCACCGACCAGATCCTCGATCGCCGCCACGCTCGCCCGGTTGACGAGCGAGACGTAGCCGTCGCGGGCATCCGTGAAGCGGTAGCCGGGCGGCGAGGCCAGCACCCGCGGCGCGCCGCGCAGCGCCTGCGGCACAAACCCCCTCATGAAGTCGGCGACCGCGTCCCGGCCTTCCGGCCTGCTCAGATCGGCCGAGACGGCCTCCCGGCCGTTCTCCTCGATGATGAGGCAATGCGTGGCCGGATCGAAGCGGGTGCGCAGCCGCGCCAGCGCCTCGTTGCGCATCAGCATCAGGTAGGCGACCTTGGGCAGGTGGCGCGGCGCCACCTCGTTGAAGCCCGACGGGCCGTTCTCGATGGCGTAGAGCCGGTCGCCGGGAAAGTAGCCGCTCGTCTCAAGGTCGGCGCTCTCCAACGCTTCCGGCGAGAGGCCTTTGACGGGGTAGCGGTAGAGGGCGGCGATGCGGAGGGCGGGGGCAGCGGTCATGGCCCCTGGCTAGCTCCGCCGTGAGCGGTCGGCAAGCATGCGCGCCGGGTGGCCTTCCCGGTTTCCGGGCCCCTTGTGTTACGAAAAGGCAACACCCAATTCACCCCTGCCGGCGGCTGCCAACGAGCGCCGGTGCTCCGGCGGGGTCACCCCGCGGGGCGACGCATCGGACGTCTCGTGCCGCCCTGGGCGGGCGAAGGGGTCGATTCGGGGAAGGACACACGACGCATGAACTTCGAAAAATACACCGAGCGCGCCCGCGGCTTCGTCCAGGCGGCGCAGAACCTGGCCGTCCGCGAGGGCCATCCGCAGCTCGCGCCGGGCCATCTCCTCAAGGTGCTGCTCGACGATCCCGAGGGTCTCTGCGCCGGCCTCATCGACCGGGCCGGCGGCCAGTCCCGGGTCGCGCATGCCCAGATCGAGACGTGGCTCGCCAAGCAGCCGAAGGTCTCGGGCAATGCCGCCCAGCCCCAGGCGACGCGCGACCTCGTGCGCCTGTTCGACACCGCCGAGAAGGCCGCCGAGAAGGCGGGCGATTCCTACGTCACCGTCGAGCGGCTGCTCCTCGCCTTCGCGGTCGAGAAGGATTCGGAGGCCGGCCGCATCCTCGCGGCCGCGGGCGTCACCGCGGCCTCGCTCAACGGCGCGATCAACGCGCTGCGCAAGGGCCGCACCGCCGACAACGCCTCCGCCGAGAACGCCTACGACGCGCTCAAGAAATACGCCCGCGACCTCACCGAGGCCGCCCGCGAGGGCAAGCTCGATCCGGTGATCGGTCGCGACGAGGAGATCCGCCGCACCATCCAGGTCCTCTCGCGGCGCACCAAGAACAATCCCGTGCTGATCGGTGAGCCCGGCGTCGGCAAGACCGCCATCGTCGAGGGGCTGGCGCTGCGCATCGTCAACGGCGACGTGCCGGAATCCCTCAAGGAGAAGAGCCTGCTCGCCCTCGACATGGGCGCGCTGATCGCTGGCGCGAAGTATCGCGGCGAGTTCGAGGAACGGCTGAAGGGCGTGCTGTCCGAGGTCACCGCGGCGGCTGGCGGCATCATCCTGTTCATCGACGAGATGCACACCCTCGTCGGCGCGGGCAAGGCGGACGGGGCGATGGACGCCTCGAACCTGCTCAAGCCCGCTCTGGCCCGCGGCGAACTGCATTGCGTCGGCGCGACGACGCTCGACGAGTACCGCAAGCATGTCGAGAAGGACGCGGCGCTGGCCCGGCGCTTCCAGCCCGTCTTCGTGTCCGAACCGACCGTCGAGGACACGGTCTCGATCCTGCGCGGCATCAAGGAGAAGTACGAGCAGCATCACGGCGTGCGCATCCAGGATGCGGCTCTGGTGGCGGCGGCGACCCTGTCGAACCGCTACATCACCGACCGCTTTCTGCCGGACAAGGCCATCGACCTGATGGACGAGGCCGGCTCGCGTCTGCGCATGCAGGTCGATTCGAAGCCCGAAGAGCTCGACAACATCGATCGCGAGATCGTGCGCCTGAAGATCGAGGGCGAGGCCCTGAAGAAGGAGAGCGATTCGGCCTCCCGCGACCGGCTGGTGCGGCTCGAGCGGGAGCTGGCCGATCTGGAGGAGCAATCCGCCTCGATCACCGCCCGCTGGAAGGCCGAGAAGGACAAGCTGGGCGCGGCCGCCGAGCTGAAGAAGAAGCTCGACGAGGCCCGCAACGACCTCGCC
Organism: Methylobacterium sp. Leaf118; assembly: GCF_920984675.1. Taxonomy (GTDB): domain Bacteria; phylum Pseudomonadota; class Alphaproteobacteria; order Rhizobiales; family Beijerinckiaceae; genus Methylobacterium. The sequence goes on along the minus strand of NZ_CAKLBV010000031.1, from coordinate 17,219 downwards.
GCGGCCCAGCGTCAGGGCCAGTACCAGCGCGCGGGCGAACTCGCCTACGGCGTGATTCCGGGCCTGGAGAAGCGGCTCGCCGAGATCGAGGCCGCGGCGGAGGGGGCGGTGGCCCGCGACGGCATGGTCGAGGAGGCGGTGACGCCGGCCCATATCGCGGGCGTCGTCTCGCGCTGGACCGGCGTGCCCGTCGACAAGATGCTGGAGGGCGAGCGCGAGAAGCTGCTCGCGATGGAGGAGGCGCTCGCCCGGCGCGTCGTCGGCCAGCGCGAGGCGGTCGAGGCGGTCTCGACCGCGGTGCGGCGCGCCCGGGCCGGCCTGCAGGACCCGAACCGGCCGATCGGCTCGTTCATGTTCCTCGGGCCAACCGGCGTCGGCAAGACCGAGCTGACCAAGGCGCTCGCCGGCTTCCTGTTCGACGACGACACGGCGTTGGTGCGCATCGACATGTCCGAGTACATGGAGAAGCACGCGGTCGCCCGCCTGATCGGCGCGCCTCCGGGCTATGTCGGCTACGAGGAGGGCGGGGCGCTGACCGAGGCCGTGCGGCGCAGGCCCTATCAGGTCGTGCTGTTCGACGAGGTGGAGAAGGCGCATCCGGACGTGTTCAACGTCCTCCTGCAGGTGCTCGATGACGGGCGCCTGACGGACGGGCAGGGCCGCACCGTCGACTTCCGCAACACGCTCCTGATCATGACCTCGAATCTCGGGGCCGAGTATCTGGTCAACCAGCCGGCGGGCCAGGACACCGACGCGGTCCGGGACGAGGTGATGGGCGTGGTTCGGAGCCACTTCCGGCCCGAATTCCTGAACCGGGTCGACGAGATCATCCTGTTCCACCGGCTCGCGCGCTCGGAGATGGGGGCGATCGTCGACATCCAGCTCGGGCGCCTCGCCCGGCTCCTCGAGGATCGCAAGATCACCCTCGACGTGGACGAGGAGGCCCGCACCTGGCTCGCCGACAAGGGCTACGACCCGGCCTACGGGGCGCGGCCGCTGAAGCGGGTGATCCAGAAGAACGTGCAGGATCCGCTGGCCGAGGCCCTGCTCTCAGGCCTGATCCACGACGGCGCGTTGGTGCCGGTGCGCGTCGGCCCGGCCGGCCTGATGATCGGCGACGTCGCCGCCGAGCGCCGGCCGGCGGGCGTGCTGCTGAACTGATCCGATCACGCTCCGGCCCGGTGGGGACCTCCCGCCGGGCCGGGCCCTCGATGGCCGCCGTTCCGGCGCGCGACCGATCCCGGGTCGCGGCGCCGGAACGGCGCGTCAGCGCACGGTGATGTGGAAACGACCGCGATAGACGACGCCGTAGGGACCGACGACTTCGAGCGCGACATCGTCCTCGCCGACGAAGCCCGGATCGGAGGTGTAGACGATCCGCTGGCTGGGCAGCTTCCGCACATTGCAGACCGAGCGCGGATCGGCGGCCGGGTAGACCGGATAATCCTGGCCCTTCTCGATCGTCACGCGTCCGTACCGCGGGCTCCGGAGCAATCCGAGACTGGCCGGGCCCATCGACTTGCAGTCCGGCGAGAGGAACAGCAGCGGAAAGATCGGCTGCGCCGTCCCCGACGGGACGATCCGCTCATAGGTCCGCAGCGGCCCTGCGCCGCTCACAGCAGGGAGGGCGCAGCACAGGAAGGCCGCACCGACCAGGGACAAACCGCGCATCGTTCGAACTCTCCGTCATCCGCCGCTCGGGCGTGATGTCAGAGTTGCATACACGTAGAGGTATCGAAAAATGTCAAAAGATGGATTCCATTCAGGCCGCGGTGATCACATTTTCGTGATCGATCGTCGTCTCGTTGCGCGGGGGCTCGGGTGGTTTCCGACGCGGCGACGCTGAGGTTGACGGCGGTCGCCGCGTCTCACCCGGCTCTGCGTCTCGCTCGGCCCCTCGTCTCCACCCGGCTCCTGGCGAATCGCCCGATCACCCTCGACGTGGACGCGGCGGCCCGCCCCGTCACCCGCGACGGCGTCTCAGCGCACGACGATGTGGAATTCCCGCCGCAGCGGGGCACCGAAAGAATCGATGAGCTCGACCGAGAACTTGTCCTCGCCCACATAGCCGGGCGCGGAGGTGTAGGTCAGAACCTGACTGGGAAACTTGCGGGTATTGCAGCGGAAGCGCGGATTGTCCGGGCCGAAATTGGTGAAATCCATCCCGTCGACGATGGTGACGCGCCCGTTTTGGGGAGTCTCGACGAGACTGATCGGCACCTTACCCATCGGCTTGCAGGTCGGGTCGACCCCGATGACCGGGAACAGCGGTTGCGCGAGACCTGAGCGTGCCACACGCTCAAGCACCGGAAGCGGCCCGGCTTCGGACGCGATCGACGCGAAGGCGGACAGGAGAGCGGCGCCTGAGACGAGGAAACTGCGCATCACGATCGTCCTTGCTGAGGAAGCCAAGCGGGCCGCGCCCTACCGGATGGAGATGGGGAACCGGGCGCGAGCCGGTCTGCCGAAGGAATCCGCGGCCTCGACGACGAACGTGTCCTCCCCTGTGTCACCGCGCATGGGCATAGGGAAGATATTCGTCGCCATCGCCGATCCGATCGGGGCAGGGACACCTCATACATCCAGAGGTTTTATCGCCAAGCTCCGACGGCGGGTTTAATCCATCTTATGTTATCACGATTTCGTGATGCAAGCGGCCGGCCGCGATCCGGTGTTCCGCCCTGTCGGGTCGAGAGTCGGACCGAACCGCATCTTGCGCTGCAACAAAATCCCGCCGAAAACAGAGGCATGACCGCCGAAACGCTCACCTACGCCATCGGCGACATCCACGGCTGCGCCGACCTGCTCGACCGGCTCTTGGACCGCATCGATGCCCACGCGGCGGGGCGCGCGAAGAAACTCGTGTTCCTCGGCGACTACATCGACCGCGGGCCCGACAGCGCGCGGGTGATCGAGACGCTCCGAAAACTGCAATGGCGCGAGCCGGACGAGGTGGTTTGCCTGATGGGCAATCACGAGGCGATGCTGCTCAAGACCCTGCAAGAGCCTGGCGCGCTCGAACACTGGCTCGTCAATGGCGGCACGGCGACGCTGACCTCCTTCGACATCACCGGCCCGGAAGAGATCCCCGGCGACGTGCTCGATTGGGTCGAGACCCTGCCGACCCTCCATTCCGACCCGCTGCGCTGGTATGTCCATGCCGGATTCCGGCCGGACGCCGAGACCCCCGATCCCGACCGGGAGGTGCATCTCTGGATTCGCGAGCCGTTCCTGTCGGCGGACCACGATTTCGGCCGTCACGTCGTCCACGGCCATACCCCGCAGACCCGCGGCGGGCCGGAGCTGAAGCGCTTCCGGACCAATCTCGACACCGGCGCGGTCTACGGCAACGCGCTGACCGCCGGCGTCTTCTCAGACCGGCAGGGGCAGCCCACGGAAATCTTGAGCGTTCCGGCGGCCTGACGCCCCGGCGGTCTTGAGGCCGATCCCGCTTCCGCCCCATACCTTGGCCGGCGGCGCCCGGTGAGCGCCGCAGCACGCGGACGGGACCCCATGACGCCGGACAGCCGACGCACCGAGGATCGCGGGCTCGCCCGCCTTGCCCTTCGATTCACCGACTGGGCGGAGAAGTGGTTCCCCGACGCCTTCGTGTTCGTGGCGATCGCCGTGGTGATCGTGGCGGGCGCCGCGCTTCTCAACGGCGCGCCGGTCCCGGCGGTGACGAAGAGCTTCGGCGACGGCTTCTGGAGCCTGATCCCCTTCACCATGCAGATGGTTTTCGTGACGATCGGCGGCTACGTGGTGGCGACCTCCGCCCCCGTCCAGGCGCTTATCGAGCGGATGGCGCTGGTGCCCAAGACCGGCCGCAGCGCCATCGGCTACGTGGCGCTCGCCACCATGCTGTCCTCGCTCCTGAGCTGGGGCCTCAGCCTGATCTTCGGCGGCCTGCTGGCCCGGGCGCTCGCCCGCCGCACCGACCTCAAGATGGATTACCGCGCCGCGGGGGCCGCCGCCTATCTGGGCCTCGGCGCCACCTGGGCGATGGGCCTGTCCTCCTCGGCCGCGCAGCTCCAGGCGAACCCGAAGAGCCTGCCGCCGGGCCTGTTGCAGATCACCGGCGTGATCCCCTTCAGCGAGACGATCTTCCTCTGGCAGTCGGTCCTCATCACCGTGATCCTCGTGGCGATCTCGACGGTGATCGCGGTGGCCTCGGCGCCGGGCCCCGACACGGCGGTGACGGCGCAGGCGCTCGGCATTGACGTCACGAAGGAGGAGCAGGCGGTGGCGCCGCCCAAGCAGCCCGGCGAGTGGTTGGAGCACGCCCCCGTGCTCACGGTGCTGATCGGCCTGCTCGCCGCCGGATGGCTGATCCAGGAATTCCAGCGTCAGGACTGGATGGTCGCGATCTCCAGCCTCAACACCTACAACTTCCTGTTCCTGATGACCGGCTTCGTGCTGCACTGGCGGCCCAAGCGCTTCCTCGTGGCGCTCGGCAAGGCGGTGCCGGCCACTGCCGGCATCCTGATCCAGTTTCCGTTCTACGCAGCGATCGCGGCGATCCTGACTGGCGCCAAGAACGCCGCCGGCCACAGCCTCTCGGACGTCATCGCCCACGCCTTCGTGGCACTGAACACGCAAGGCAGCTTCCCGCTCGCCATGGGCGTCTACTCGGCGCTGCTCGGCTTCTTCATCCCCTCGGGCGGCGGCAAATGGCTGTTGGAGGCGCCCTATGTGATGCAGGCGGCGAACGAATTGAAGGTGCATCTCGGCTGGGCCGTGCAGGTCTACAACGCGGCGGAAGCGCTGCCGAACCTCATCAACCCGTTCTTCATGCTGCCCCTGCTCGGCATCCTCGGCCTGAAGGCCCGCGACATCGTCGGCTTCAGCTTCCTGCAGCTGATCGTCCACCTGCCGCTGGTGCTGTTCCTGCTCTGGGCGCTCGCCTTCACGCTGGAATATCACCCGCCGGTCATTCCGAGCTAACGTCCTTTCCGCCGAATTGGGCACCGGTTCGGCGTAGGAGCGCGACACAACAAACACGGAGCGGTGCGCTCGGTTGACGGTGACCGGGCACGGCTCTCCGTGGGGCGGAGGGGGCGTTCATGCGCAAGGTCCAGATCGGTCTGGTCGTCGCCCTCGCAACGAGTGGTGCGAGGGCCCAGGATCGAATGCCGGACATCCCGCCCGCGCAGCAGACCGAGGCGCAACGCAAGGCCTCGGAGGAGTTCCTGGCCGCGCGCAAGGTCCCCGTCTTCGGGCCGTTCGTGCCGCTCCTGCGCAGCCCGCACCTTATGCTCAACGCGAGCAACATGGGGCTCTACCTGCGCTACAACAGCGTGATCCCGCTCAAGCTCAGCGAGTTCACGATCCTGCTCACGGCGCGGGAATGGAGCCAGCAGCTCGAATGGCACATCCATGCGCCGATCGCGCTGAAAGCCGGGCTCGATCCGGCGATCGTCGAGGCGGTGCGGGAGGGCCGGCGCCCCGACGCCATGGGCGAGGAGGAGACGCTGGTCTACGCCTTCTCGACCGAACTCCACCGCACCAAAGCGGTCAGCGACACGACCTATGGGCGCGTGGTGGCCAAGTTCGGCGAGCAGGGCGCGATCGATCTCGCCGGCATCAACGGCTACTACACGCTGCTGGCCATGACCCTGAACATGGCCCGCACCGCGCTGCCCGACGGCGCCAAGCCGCCGCTGCCGGACCTGATTCGCTAGGACGGCTTGCTCGGCGGAAGGCCACGCTACGCCTGCGGGAAAAGAACCTTGACCTGATCGTTCTGCTCTACTGGTCGAGCGAGGAGGCGCGAGGCCACGGACGTCAGACCTTCTTTTTCCATTACAATGCGAGGCTTGCCCCATCGCAAGGATCGCTCGCGCAGGGCGGTACATGGCTCTGCAACGCTATCGACGACGTCGATTGCCCAACGAGGTTCGTCGCGCAGGATCATCAGCTGACGATAGAGAGTATCGATCTTTCTGAGGCCCGGGGGAACGTTCTTATACAATCCCCATTCGTAGTTTTGATGTTTTCTAACGATGCATTCTCCTAAGAGAGTCGCAATATCAAATGCGACATTCAAGCCGCGCCAAGGTCCGGTCCACGTCGGGTTGTGCGTCTTAATGGACTCGCCCGTTTCGCGCGGGGTCAGAAAGGCACCGTATTTCCAAATCCACCGATCAAGTTCCTTGGCGCGATCCAAAGAAGGATCGAGTTGGATGCTAAAATTCGATAAGAGCTTGAGGACGTTCAGGACGCGTTGCTCCCGCGTACGCATGAAATGTGCAAAATTCGTCTCGACTTGCTCATCCGAAAGGGTCGGCCGGTAGCCCGGATGGGGAGGAATGTAGATCGGATAGTCGGCGATCGCCCGTTCGAGCCGCCTCCGCCTCCAGGCGGAAAAAAACATGAAGGGGGGTGGGGGTTCGTACTGCGAAGGCAACGTGCTTGCCTGGTCGATCTCGTAAGGCTGGCCTTCGACTTCGGTCACAATGTCATCGGTGATTTCAACGTTTTCCTCTCGATAGACCCCCTTTGACGACGTAACGCGAGTGGCAACTTCAAAACCTGTTTCGCAGATAAGAAGGCGCGCATCGAGTTCAGGCATCTGTTTGCACAAATGCTGCACTAAGAAATTCAGAAAAATTCCTTTTAGGCAAGCTTTTATTTCAATAAACTTATCGGAAATACTGATTATTTCAATCTCATCGGATCCGATTTCCGTCAATATCTCCAGAGACTCGATGGTCTGGGGATCGATTGAGGATTTTTCGCCCAATTCATTTGAAATTTCGATTTCAAAAACATCATAGCGGAAATCGACAATTCGCCCGCTCTCGTCGGCTTTGAGATATTTCCGGGAAAATTCGATTACGACATGGCTCGGTCCGGAAAATTCGAATCGATGATTGAAATAAATGCCCATGAGGGATCCCGGTGACCGATGCGAGGGCACGCGTGTTGGCGGCTCGGCGAACGCGCCGAGCAACCCCAGGCTGCATCATCGTCTCGATACAGTAAAGCTCGAAGAGCCGCTTCAGTCCGGTTCGACGCTCACGCCTTGCGCGGCAGAAGGGCCGCCACGGCGGCCAGCACCCAGCCCGCCATCAGCACGAACCCGCCGGTCGGCGCGGCCATCGGGAACAGCGCTTGGCCCGCAAGCGCCCGCATGGCCAAGTCCCCTGAGAACAGCACGAGTCCCAGCATCAGCGCGCCGGCCGCCACGCGGGTAAGGCTGCCGTGGGTGAGGCCGGCGGCGGAAAAGCCGACGAGAGCCAGCACTGCGGGGGCGTGGAACAGCAGGAATTGGGACACCGTCTTCAGCGTCTCGCCGCCGCTCGTATGCGCGGCCGCTGCACTCCCGGCGACGCCGAGGAGACCGGCGAGCGCGGCCGACGCCGCGAGCGCGCGGTCGAGGCCGGTCACGCGCCGCGCTCCTGCAGCAGGCGGGCGACGCTGGCGCGCAGTTCCGGCACGCCGCGGTCGTCGCGGCTCGAGGTCAGCAGAATCTCCGGATAGGCCGCCGGGCGGCGGGCCAGGGCCGCGCGGATGCCCTCGATGCGCGCCTCGATCTCGGACTTCCTGAGCGCGTCACCCTTGGTCAGCACGACCTGATAGGAGACCGCGGCCTGGTCGAGCCCGTCGAGGAGGGCGGTGTCGATCTCCTTCAGGCCGTGGCGCGAATCGATCAGCACGTAGACCCGGGCGAGGTTCGAGCGGCCCTTGAGGTAGGCGTGGATCAGCTTGGTCCAGGCCTCGACCTTGGCCTTCTCGACCGCGGCGTAGCCGTAGCCCGGCATGTCGACGAGGGTGAACCGCTCGCCGATCCGGAAGAAGTTGAGCTGCTGCGTGCGCCCCGGCGTGTGCGAGGTGCGCGCGAGTGTGTTGCGCCCGGTCAGCGCGTTGACGAGGCTCGACTTTCCGACATTGGAGCGGCCCGCGAAGGCGATCTCGACGCCCTCCATCGGCGGCAACGCCCCGAGCGCCGGAGCGGCCGAGGTGAAGTCGGCCGCGCCCGCGAAGAGCAGGCGGCCGGCTTCCAGCAGTTCGGGGGTGGGATCGTCGGTTGCGGCGCTGGTCATGGTCGGAAGCCGCTGCTTGCCCTCCCGGTGACCGGAAGGAGAGGAGGGGAGAAGGTTCGGAAGGGCGCCGTGGCGGCCTGTTGCGAACCCCACCCGCCCGCTCCCCCCGGTACGGGGAGGAGCGTCATGCGCGGGGCCACCGCTGCGCGAGCGATGGCCCCGATTGTCGGCGGCTCAGCTCTTGGCGGCGGCGTTCTTGTCACGTTTGAAGGTGCCTCGGAGGTTGTCCCACAACTCCACCTTCACGCCGTTGCGGCGCATGATGACGTATTGCTGGATGACCGAGAGCAGGTTGTTCCAGGCCCAGTAGATCACCAGACCGGCCGGGAACGAGCCGAGCATGAAGGTGAAGACGATCGGCATGAAGGTGAAGACCTGCGCCTGGACCGGGTCCGGCGGCGCGGGGTTCATCTTCATCTGCACGAACATCGTGATGCCCATGATGATCGGCCACACGCCCAGATGGATGAAGTCGGGCGCGGCGAAGGGGAGCAGGCCGAACAGGTTCAGGATGTTGGTCGGGTCGGGCGCAGCCAGGTCCTGAATCCAGCCGAAGAACGGCGCGTGCCGCATCTCGATGGTGATGAATAGGACCTTGTACAGCGCGAAGAAGACCGGGATCTGGATCAGCACCGGCCAGCAGCCGGCCACCGGATTGATCTTCTCCTTCTTGTACAGCTCCATCATCGCCTGTTGCTGCTTCATCTTGTCGTCTTTGTAGCGCTCCCGGATGGACATCATCTCGGGCTGCACGGCCTTCATCTTGGCCATGGAGACGTAGGAGCGGTTGGCGATCGGCAGGAAGAAGATCTTCAGGATCAGGGTCACGAGCAGGATCGAGACACCGAAGTTCCCGGCGAGGTGGAAGAAGAAGTCCAGCGCCCGGAACATCGGCTTGGTCAGGAACCAGAACCAGCCCCAGTCGATCATCGAGTCGAACTCACGGATGTTGAGCTCGCGCTTGTACGCGTTGATCTGGTTGACTTCCTTGGCACCCGCGAACAGCCGCTGGGTCGCCGTCGCCGAGGCGTTCGGCGCCACCGTGACGCCGTCACCGCGCGCGCTGGTCTGATAGACCTTGGTGGTCCCGTCGGTGCGCTCGGTGAAGGCGCCGGTGAAGGGCTTGTCCTGCTCGGGGATCGCGGCCGCCGCCCAGTACTTATCGGTGATGCCGACGAAGCCGCCGGTCACGTTCGACCACGCCTTGCCGCGGGTGTTGGCCCCGCCATAGGCGGGCTCCTTGGCGATGGCGTCGTAGCTGTATTCCTGCAGGCGATCGTCGCCGAGCCAGCCGATCAGGCCCTCGTGCAGCACGTAATAGCCCTGGGTGTGCGGTTTCCCCCAGCGCGACACGAGGCTGTAGGGATACAGCGTCACCGGGTTGGCGGATTTGTTCTCGACTTCGTCGCGGACCGTGAACATGAACTTGTCGTCGACGGCGAGGATGCGCTTGAACAGCAGGCCCTGGCCGTTGTCCCAGGTCAGCGTCACGGCCTTGCCGGGCGCGACGAGATCGCCGTCGGCGCTCCAGAGCGTGTCGGCGGTGGGCAGGGGCCCGGCATTCTGGCCGACCCAGCCGAACTCGGCATAGTAGGGATTCGGGCTGCCGGTGGGCGAGAGCAGGACGATGCGCGGGCTCTCGTCGCTCACGGTCTCGTGGTAGTTCTTCAGGCTCACGTCGTCGATGCGTGCGCCCTTGAGCGCCACCGAGCCGTAGAGGGCGGGCGTATCGACCCGCACCCGGGCCGAGCGCGCAATGGCGTCCTCGCGGGAGACCGGGCCGGCGGCCGGAGCCGGCAGCGTACCCGGCACCGGGGCGGAGGGGCCGCCCTGCTGCGGGCTCGGCGCCGGCAGGCCGTCCGCGGTCGGGACGCCGGGCTGGCCCGGAATCTGGCCGGCAGTCTGGCTCTGCGCCGTCGCCTGCTTCTGCCGCTCGGTCGCCGGGCCGGTCACGAAGTAGTGCCAGCCGAGCAGCACCACCAGAGACAAGCCGATCGCGACGAACATGTTCGTCTTGTCGTTACCCATCGGTCGATCCGTCAGGCGCCTTCGAAGCGGGAAGAGGGGCGGAGGGGGGCGAGGAGCCGGCCGGCCGGTTCCGGCCACGGCGGGGGCCGCGAACGGGAGCTGGACGGTCGGGGGCGTGAGCGGGTTTCGGGCCCGGGGGCCGCGTCACCGAGCGGAGCGCGCGCCGCAGATCCTCGATCAGACTCTCGAACGGCGCGTCGAGAGCGGGACGCCGGGCGATCACGACCACGTCGGCCCCGATCTCGGGCGCGCCCTCGGACGCCGCGTCGAGCGCGCTGCGCAGGCGGCGGCGAATCCGGTTGCGTTCGGTCGCATGGCCCACGCGCTTGGTGATGGTGAAGCCGAGGAACAGACCCTCGGCGGGGGCGCCGTCGCGCTGCTCGCCCGGCTCGCGCAGGCGCCCTTGCGCGCTCATGCGCTCGGTGTGGAAGCGCCGGCCCTGAGCCGCGGCCAGGAAGTCCGGGCGCCGCCGGAGGCGGCGGATCGTCGACACGGGCGCTCCGGAGCCAAGCCCTGCGAAACCGGCAGGGCGGTGAGGCGGCGCCGCCACGGGCGGCGCCGGAGGTCGCAGTTCAGGCGGAGAGGCGCTTGCGGCCGTGCGCGCGGCGGGCGGCGATGACCTTGCGGCCGCCGGCGGTCGCCATGCGGGCGCGGAAGCCGTGACGGCGCTTCCGGACGAGCTTGCTGGGCTGGTAGGTTCTCTTCATGGCGGGTCTCCGGCGGGCGAGGCGTGAAGCCCGGCGGCGCTGCGAGCGCGCGGACCGTGCGACGAGCCTCGAAATGGGATCTGCAAACGCGAAGGGCGCCCGGAACGGGGCGCCGCATCGCAGTGGCGCGGCTTATGGCGGAGGGGGCGCCGCAAGTCAATGACGCGCCGATCCCGCGGAATCCTGGCGGGCCGAGGCCTGTCCGCGGGGCTGCCGCCCGCCCGCTCAATCGTCCGTTAACCTTTCCGGTCTACGATAGGGGACATCCAGATTGTCTGGATCCTGAGTGGGATCTCTGTCCACTCTGTTTGATGCCTCCCTGTAGACTCGTGACAAGCCGCTCTCCGGAGCGGCTTTTTTTTGCCCGCGCGGCCGTTCCAGAGAGCGCATGGCGCGTCTCGCGGCGGCCTCCTGCCACGGCCGGCCCATTAACGTTAAAAGATCGTGAAGCCCCTCCCGCCCCCGGTTCGGCGCTACACTTGCCCCGAGAGCGACGAACGCAGCGGCGGCGTCCCATATCGGGACACAATGTCCGACGAAGCGGCACAGGAGGCAGGATGACCGAGTTCGACGTGACGTTTCGGGACGAGCGGCATTGGGTGAGCTTCGGCGAGTCCTTCGTCGGCTCGGAGGGTTTCAAGGCCTTGTTTCGCGACGGGATGCTCCTCGTCGAGGAGACCGCGGCCTATCTCGACGGCGAAGGGCGGGCCGAATCGCGGCTGATCTCGCGTGACGCCACGCTCGCCTATGCCAGCGAGAGCATGCGGCTCACCACGCGGCTGATGCAGATCGCCTCGTGGCTGCTCGTGCAGCGGGCGGTGTCCGAGGGGGAGATCACCCTGGGTCAGGCCCATGAGGAGAAGACCCGGGTCAAGCTCAACGAGGTCGACCGGACGCTGGCCGAAGCGAGCGATGCCTTCAGCGCCTTGCCGCTGCGGCTCCAGGACCTCGTGCGCCGCTCGCGCCGGCTGCATGCCCGCATCCTCCACCTCGACAAGCTGATCACCGAGGACGACCGGCCCATGCCGGTACCGCGGGAGAGCCCGGTGAGCGCGCAGGTCGGGCGCCTTCGGGCGGCGTTCGGCGGAGAGTGATCACGGCGCGGCTCTCGGGAGCCCGCGCAAACGAAAACGGCGCCGCAAGCGGCGCCGTTTCAGCGAATCGGGCTCGCGCCCGATCGGCAGACGATCACTTCTTGCCGAAGCCGAGGCCGCCGAACCGGCTGTTGAAGCGCGACACGCGACCGCCGCGATCGAGCATCTTCTGCTCGCCGCCGGTCCAGGCCGGGTGCGTGGTCGGGTCGATGTCGAGGTTGAGGACGTCGCCTTCCTTGCCGTAGGTGGAGCGGGTCCGGTACTCGGTGCCGTCGGTCATCACGACCTTGATGAAGTGGTAGTCGGGGTGCTCCGTCCCCTTGGCCTTGTCGGCCGCATTCTTTGCCATGACGAATTCCTGAGGTAGCACGCCGACCGGCCTCTCCACCGAGGGCATGAGCCTAGGGCAAAAGATCGCGCGCATTCGGTTGAGGGCGCGCCTATACCTCACCGCCCGAGGGTGGACAAGGGACGCCGGGACACGCCAGGAGTCCCGAACAGAAGAAACGATGACGAGGAACGATGGCCCGCGCGCGTGAGGCGAACGCCGAGATCAGGGATGCGAACGCCCGGGGGAGGGCGCCGCTGGGAGCCCTGAAGCCCCTGATTCCCTTTGCCAGCCGCTACCGCGGACGCATCCTGGCGGCGCTGGTCTCCCTGATCGCCGCCTCCGGCGCGACGCTGGTCGTGCCCATCGCGATCCGGCGGGTGATCGATCACGGCTTCTCGCCCGAGGGGCAGGCGCTCATCGATTCCTATTTCGTGGCGCTGCTCGGCGTCGTGGCGGTGCTCGCGGTGTCGAGCGGGGGCCGCTACTACTCGGTCGTCACCCTGGGCGAGCGGGTCGTGGCGGATCTGCGCTCGGCGGTGTTCGCCCGGCTGACGACCCTCGACCCGACCTTCTTCGACAAGTCGCAATCGGGCGAGATCGTCTCGCGGCTCACGGCGGATGCCACCCAGGTCAAGGCGGTGTTCGGGGTCTCGATCTCGATCCTGCTGCGCAACCTGTTCCTGTTCGTCGGCGCCGTCGTCATGATGGTGTGGACGAGCCCGGGCCTGTCGATCCTCGTGCTCGCGGCGATCCCGCTCATCGTCTTCCCGCTGATCGTGTCGGGCCGCGGCGTGCGCCGCCGCTCGCGGTCCGCCCAGGACCGGCTCGCCGATGCCTCGGCCTATGCCGCGGAAGCCGTGGGGGCCGTGCGCACCATGCAGGCCTTCGGCATGGGCCGCACCACCGCCGCGCGATTCGCCGGGGCCTCCGAGAACGCCTACCAGGCGGCCCGCGCCTCGATCACCGCCCGCGCGCTCCTGACGGGCGTCGCGATCTTCCTGATCTCGGCCTCGGTCGTCGGGGTGATGTGGTACGGCGCCAAGGGCGTGCTGGCGGGCACCACCTCGGCGGGGCAGTTGTCCCAGTTCGTGCTCTACGCGGTGTTCGGGGCGAGCGCGCTCGGCCAGCTCTCGGAGGTCTACGGCGAGCTCGCCCAGGCGGCGGGCGCCGCCGAGCGCCTCGGCGAGATCCTGGCGACCGAGCCCGCGATTCGCTCGCCCGAGGACCCGACGCCGCTGCCCAGCCCGGCCCGGGGCGCGGTCGCCTTCGAATCGGTGCGCTTCCGCTATCCGACCCGGCTCGAACACGCGGCCCTGGACGGCATCTCCTTCACCGCGGCGCCGGGCGAGCGCATCGCCCTGGTCGGCCCGTCGGGCGCGGGCAAGACCACGGTGTTGCAGCTGCTGCTGCGCTTCTACGACGCCGACGAGGGCATCGTGCGCCTCGACGGCGTGCCACTGCCGCAGGCCGATCTCGATCAGCTTCGCGCCCGCCTCTCGCTGGTGCCGCAGGACCCGGTCGTGTTCTCGGGAACCGTGACGGAGAACATCCGCTACGGCCGGCCCGAAGCCAGCCAGGCCGAGGTCGAGGAGGCCGCGCGGCTCGCCAATGCCGACGGCTTCGTCCGGGCCCTGCCGCAGGGCTACGCGACGTTGCTCGGTGAGCGCGGGACCACGCTCTCGGGCGGTCAGCGCCAGCGCATCGCCATCGCCCGGGCGATCCTCAAGGACGCCCCCGTCCTGCTCCTCGACGAGGCGACCTCGGCCCTCGACGCCGAGAGCGAGCGCGCCGTGCAGACCGCCCTCGACCGGCTGATGCGCGGGCGCACCACCCTCGTCATCGCCCACCGCCTCGCGACCATCCGCGCCGCCGACCGTATCCTTGTCTTCGACGGAGGCCGCATCGTCGAGGAGGGCACGCACGAGAGCCTGTTGGCCCAGGGTGCCCTCTACGCGCAGCTCGCGAGTCTCCAGTTCACCGACGCCTTCGACGAGAGCGCCCGCGCCCGCGATCCGGGGCCGAAGGTGGCGGCGGAATAGCGGTGCTCGACCTCACCCGCTTTCCCCGGGCGGCGCTGACCGACGGGCCGACCCCGATCCGCTCCCTCGACCGGCTTTCGACCCATCTCGGGAGCGCGCTCAACGGCGTGCGCCTGTTCGTGAAGCGCGACGATGTCGGCCCTGTCGGCGGAGGCGGCAACAAGCTGCGCAAGCTCGAATTCCTGCTCGGCCAGGCGCTGGCCGACCGGGCCGACACGGTGATCACGGTCGGGGCCCTGCAATCGAACCACGCCCGGCTGACGGCGGCGGCGGCGGCCCGCCTCGGCCTCGCCTGCGAGCTGTTCCTGACCCGCAGCGTGCCCCGGGACGATCCCGACTACACCGGCAACGGCAACCGCCTGCTGCAGGATCTGTTCGGCGCCCGGGTCCACCTGCTGCCGGGCGAGGCCGATTCCCTCGCCCAGGCCGAGGCGCGGGCCGAGGCCCTTCGGAGCGAGGGGCGGCGCGTCGCCGTCTTCCCGTCCGGCGGGTCGAGCCCCCTCGGCTGCCTCGGCTACGCGGCCTGCGCGGCCGAGATCGCCGAGCAGGCGGCCCATCTCGGCCTCGACTTCTCCCGCGTCGTCGTGCCGAACGGCAGCGCGGGTACCCATGCGGGCCTCGCCGCGGGGTATTTCGCCCTGGGTCGCGATCCCGGCCTCGTTCTCTCCTACGCGGTGCTGGCCTCCGAGGCCGAGGCGCGGGCGGCGACCCATCACCGGGCCCGCGAGACGGCGGCGCTGATCGACCCCGCCTTGAACCTGCCGGAAGACGGCATCGTCGTCGACGGCCGGCATCGCGGCCCGGGCTACGGGATCCCGACCGAGGGGATGCGCGAGGCCGTGCGGCTGATGGCGCGCACGGAAGGGCTGCTGCTCGACCCGGTCTATAGCGGCAAGGCCTTCGCCGGGCTGCTGTACGATGTGGGCGCGGGCGCCTATCCGCCGGGCGCCACGGTGCTGTTCGTGATGACCGGGGGCGTGCCGGGGCTGTTCGCGTATCGCGGCGCGCTCTAGGCGGCGGGTCACGGGACGTCCGGGGCGGCGTCCGGCTCCGCGGCGGGCTCGCCGCCGACCATGGGCGTCGGAGCGGCCGGCGGTGGCGCGCGGGGGCGGGCCTGCCAGGGTTTCGACTCCCCGTTGCCGCGCGTCGTGACCAGTTCGGGCTCCCCCGGGCCGAGGCGGAGCGCGGTCGCGCCGCGGGCCGCCAGGAAGGCCCGGTCGATGCGCAGCGGCGCCGCGCAGCCCGGCGGGGCGGCCAGGCGGCTGATCAGGATGTCGGCGCGCAGGCAATCCTCCGCGAAGGCGCGCCGGTCGGTGACCAGCGCGACCGTCCGGCCGTCCACTGTGCGCAGGGTGCAGCCGAGGCGGTCGCAGCGCAGGTCCGGACCGCTGCCGACCTCATCGGCCCGGCGCGGATCGCCGTCCGCCTTCAGCCATTGCTCCAGCACGAAGGCCGGCGGGCGCCCGAGCACCGAGAGCCGCCCGTCCGCCCCGCGCACGGCGGCGCCCGCGCCGTCGCGGTCCACGTAGATATCGAACCGGGCCGGGGCGGCGGCGAAGGCGAGGCCGAGCGCCGCCGGAAGCAGCGCGAAGAGCCGCAGCCGCGAGACCGGCAAGGTCGCGAGCAGCAGCGCCGAAGCGAGCCACCCCAGCGCACCCGCGCCGAAGGCCGGCAGCACCACGGTCGCTCGGCTGAAATCGGCGATCCAGGCCGAGATCTCGAGCATCCCGCGCACCGCGAGTCCCATCGCCCACCAGACCGGCCGGTCGAGGGCGAAGGGGTAGGCGAGCATCCCGACGACCGCCGCGGGCATCACGGCGAGCGAGACCAGCGGCAGGGTGAGGGCGTTGCCGACGAGGCCGAAGGGCTGGACGGTCTGGAAATGGTAGGTCGCGAAGGGGGCCGTCGCGATCTGGGCGACGAGCGTCGTGGCCAGCGTGCCGGTCACCATGGTCGCGGCCCAGGCGGCGGCCCGCGCGGTCCGCGACGCGCCCTCCCGGCGAAGGACCCGCCCGTCGAGGAGCGGCGCGCAGGCGATCAGGCCGGCCACCGCCCCGAACGACATCTGGAAGCTCGGGCCGAGCAGCGCCTCGGGCTCGCGGGCCAGCGCCAGGATCGCGGCGAGGGCGAGATTGCGCATGCTGAGGGCCGGCCGGTCGACGAGGATCGCGCCGAGCATGACCAGTGTCATGATGAGGGCGCGCTCGGCCGCGACGTCCCAACCCGAGAAGGCGCAATAGGCGGTGACGCCGGCCATCGCGACCCCCGCCGCGATCTTCTTGATGGGCCAGGCGAGCGCCAGGACCGGCACCAAGGCGAGGCCCGCCCGCACCAGCCAGAACACCACGCCCGCGGCGAGCACCATGTGCAGGCCCGAGATCGAGACGACGTGGTAGATGCCCGCCGCCCGCAGAACCGCGTTGGTCTCCTCGGTGATGAGACCGCGCTTGCCCGTCACCAGGGCGGCGGCCACGGCGCCGGCCTGGCCGCCGATCGCCTCGCTGATGCGACGGGTCAGGACGTTGCGCGCCTCGTCGATGCGGGCGGCGAGTCGGAGCTCAACGGGGAGCGGCGCGGTCGGGGCACGGATCTCGACCTTGCCGGTCAGGGAGCCCACGGCGCCGATGCCGCGGAAATAGGCGTCCCGGGCGAAATCGTAGCCGCCGGGCCGCGCGGCCTCCGGCGGCGGCAGCAGGCGGGCGGTGGCGCGGATCGCGTCGCCGGGGCGCACGACCTGGCCGGAGCGATGGGAGACCCGGACCCGGTGGGGCCGCGCGGCCGCGTCGAGATCGCCGAAGCGCTCGACCCGCACGATCAGCCGGGCCCCGCCCTCGCGCTCGTCGAGGGCCTCCACGAGGCCGACGAGCGGGGCGATGGTCGTGCGTGCGAGCACCGGTCCGGCCACCGAGGCGACGCGCCACACGCCGGCCGCGAAGCCGAGGAAGGCGGCGGCGAGGCCAAGAGCCACGGCGAGC
>NZ_CAKLBV010000030.1 GCF_920984675.1 Methylobacterium sp. Leaf118 | reverse complement strand
AGCGACGTCTTGCCGTGGTCGACGTGGCCGATCGTGCCGATGTTGCAATGCGGCTTGTTACGGGAGAACTTTTCCTTGCCCATCGTGCATTCCTATCGCGGACACGCCGGCGCAAGCCGGCCGTAAAGGCGCGGTTCGCTTAGAGGCTCGCGCGGCGATGATCAAGCGGCCGTTTGTTTTCAGGCCGGGCGGGAGGTTCGGCTCAGCGGCCTCCGGGCGTCTCGCGCGAGGTTTAAGCCCTCACGGGTCGGTCGCTTCGCCGAGCGCTTCGTAGAGGCGTTGCGCCTCCGGGGCGGCGCCCCGGCGCTCGCCGAGATCGCGCACGCGGATCACCATCGTGCCGTGCGGGGCGGCCACCGTCAGCACGTCGCCGATATGGACCGCCTTGGCCGCGACGTCCGCCCGCGTCCCGTTCACTCGGACATGGCCCTCGGTCACGAGCCGGGCCGCCATCGATCGGGTCCGCGCGAAGCGCGCGAACCACAGCCATTTGTCGAGGCGCTGACGCCCCGCGTTCATGCCGTCGCGGGCCCCCTGGGCCTCAGCGCTTGCCGCCGTCGGATTCGAGCTTCGCCTTCAGGGCGGCGAGCGCCGCGAAGGGCGAATCCGGATCGGGCTGGCGCTCGCGGCGGGGCGGGCGCGGCTCGGCGTTGGGGCGGCGGTTCTCGTCGCGGCGGTCGGGACGCCCGTGCGGGCCGGCATGATCGCGGCGCGGACCGCCCTCGCTGCGCCCCTCGCCACGCTGGTCGCCCCGTGCGGCCTCCCGCGGCGGACGGCCGCCCGCGGGACGATCCTCCCGGGGACGGCGCGGCCCCTGGCCCTCGCCGCCGCGGCGCTCGCCCTGGGGGCGGCCCTCCTGCCGTCCTTCAGGCCGTCCGTCCTGCCGTCCCTCGGGCCGACCCTGGCCACGGCCGTGCCGGGGCCCGGAATGGCGCTGGGGACGGTGGAGGTGCCAGACCTCGACGGTCTCGGGTTCGGCGGGCGCGGTCTCGGTGCCGGGTTCCTCGGTGCCTGTTTCCTCGGTGCCGGGTTCCTCGGTGCCGGGTTCCTCGGCGCCTGTTTCCTCGGATCCCGTTTCCTGGGCGGCGGCCTCGAAGGCCGGCTCCTCGGTGTCTGCGGAGGGGGCGTCCGGGTCCGTCGCCGCGCCGGAGACTTCCGCCTCCTCGACGGACGGGACCGACGAATCGGCGGCATCGACCGCTTCGACCTCGCCGGTCGCCGCGGCGGCGTCCGCCGCCTGCGCGGTCTCGGCCGGCATCGGTACGGTGCCCTCGTCCGGCGGGGCGGCGTCGGCCGAAGGTTCGGCCGTCACGGGCGCCTCGGCATCCGGCGTCTCTGCGTGCGAAGTCTCTGCGTGCGACGTCTCGGCCGGGCTCTCCGCCGGAGCGGAGGCGTCGGCGGGCGCATCTGCCGCGGTCTCGGTTTCGGCCTCGGTGGCGGTCGGGTCCGCCTCGGCCGATTCGGCCTCGGGCGCCTGCGTCTCGGTGGCGGTCGCCGCATCGGTCTCGGCCGCGTCCTGCGGCGCGGCCGGGCGCGGGGCCGGGGTCGTCGGGGCGGCGGCGATGATCGGGGCGGTGATGGCCGGGCCGGGGCGTACCTGCGCCACGTAGCCCAGTGACTTGAGGATCGACGCGAAATCCTCGCCCGAGCAGCCGACCAGGGAGGTCATGTTGACGGTGGCCACGAAGCCGTCGCCATCGGCGGTGCCGGCCGGCGGCTCGCCGACGGTGGTGCCGGGGCGGTAGGCGATGGCCGGGCGGATCAGGTCGGCGAGCCGCTCCAGGATGTCGACACGCACGGCCCGCTCGCCGCAGACGCGGAAGCCCGCGGCCCGGTAGAGGCCCTTGGCGATGTCGGGATCGACCTTGATCGAGGTGCGGCCGGAGCTGGCCAGATGCGCGATCTCGTCGAGACCGGGCTGGTCGAGCCCGCCGTTGCGCAGGGCCCAGAGCTGGGCCGCGAGGGTGCGCGGGGCCGGCTTCAGGAGCGCCGGCAGGAAGATGTGGTAGGCGCCGAAGCGCACGCCGTGGCGGCGGAGATTCGCCCGCCCGTCCTGATCGAGGCTGCGCATCTCGTGCGCCACCTTGGCCCGCTCCAGGACGCCGAGCGCCTCGACCACCTGGTAGCCGATGCCGCGGGCGAGCCCCGTGAGGTCGGCGGCGCTCTCGATCTCCATGAGCGGCCCGAGCAGGCGGGTCACGTGGGCGCGCAGCCACGCCGTGAGCCGCGTCTCGACCTTCTCGCGGGACGGACCCGTGAGGCTGTCGTCGGCGATCAGGCGCAGGCCCGGCTCGAACAGCTTGTCGCCCGGCGTCAGCTTGGCGACCGGATCGCCGGTCCAGCGGATCACGCCGTCATGCGAGACCACCAGGGCCGCGTCGGCCGCCGAGGCGAAGCGGTCGGCCCGCGCCTCGATCTCGCCGGCCAAGGCCTTCTCGGCGGCCGCGCGCAGGGTTTTGGCCTCCTGCCCTTCGGCCAGCGGGTCCGGCACGAATTGGAAGCCGTGAAGGCGCCCCACATGTTGACCCTCGACGGTGACGTCACCGCCGGAGGTGATCTCGGCTTCCAGCATCGTCTTCTCTCTCAGGCGCCGCATCAGGACGCTGGTGCGCCTGTCGACGAAGCGGCTCGCGAGGCGCTCGTGCAGGGCGTCGGACAGCCTGTCCTCTACCCGACGCGTCTCGCCCTGCCAATGCAGAGGATCGAGCAACCAGTCGGGGCGATTCGCCACGAAGGTCCAGGTCCGCCCCTGCGCGATCCGTTGCGACAGCGCGTCGATGTCGCCGTCGGTGCGGTCGATCATCGCCACGTGCTGGGCGAACCAGTCGTGGGGAATGCGCCCGGCCATCCCCCGCATCAGGAAGCGGTAGAGCTGGGCGACGAGGTCGGCATGGGTCTGGGGATGGACCTTGCGGTAATCCGGCAGGCCGCAGGCATCCCACAGGCGGCGCACCGCCGCCGGGCCCTTGGCCATATCGCGGATGTCCTCCTCGCGCATCAGGATCTCGAAGGCCTGCTGGTCCTCGCCCATGGGCGCGCGGGTCAGGCCCTGCTCCTGGGGATGCCGGTCGAGGCTCGCCTGCAGCGCCTCCAGCGAGCCGAAATCGAGATCGGGATTGCGCCATTGCAGGACGCGCAAGGGTTCGAAGTCGTGGCTCTCCAGCGCCTCGACCATCTCGGGCTCGAAGGGTGGGCAGCGGCCCGTCGAGCCGAAGGTGCCGTCGGAGGTGTGGCGCCCGGCCCGGCCCGCGATCTGGCCCATCTCGGCGGGCGTCAATTTGCGGAAGCGGGTGCCGTCGTATTTCCAGTTGGCGGCGAACGCCACGTGGTCGACATCGAGGTTGAGCCCCATCCCGACCGCGTCGGTGGCGACGAGATAATCCACGTCGCCCGACTGGTAGAGCTCGACCTGACTGTTCCGGGTGCGGGGCGAGAGCGCGCCGAGCACCACTGCCGCGCCGCCGCGCTGGCGCCGGATCAGCTCGGCGATGGCGTAGACCTCCTCCGCCGAGAAGGCGACGATCGCGGTGCGGTGCGGCAGCCGCGAGATTTTCTTCTCGCCCGCGAAGGTCAGGCTCGACAGGCGCGGCCGGGAGGTCGTCTGCACCCCGGGAATCAGCGACTGCACCAGCGGCAGCATGGTCGAGGAGCCGATCAGCAGCGTCTCCTCCCGGCCCCGCCGGTAGAGCAGGCGGTCGGTGAAGACGTGGCCGCGATCCATGTCGGCGGCGAGCTGGATCTCGTCGATCGCCACGAAGGCGACCTCGAGATCGCGCGGCATCGCCTCGATGGTGCAGATCCAGTAGCGCGGCCGGTCCGGCTTGATCTTCTCCTCGCCGGTGACGAGGGCGACGTGCTCGACCCCGACCTTGGCGACGACGCGCAGATAGACCTCGCGGGCGAGGAGCCGCAGCGGCAGGCCGATCATGCCGGTGGGATGCTGGAGCATCCGCTCGATGGAGAGATGCGTCTTGCCCGTGTTGGTGGGCCCGAGCACCGCCGTCACGCCGCGCGCGCGGGCCTCGCGGGAAAGGGTGCGGAGCGTCATGCGGCGGGGGCGATCCCTTCGGCGTCGAGGGCCGATGGAGAGGCGGGGAGGACCGCTACGGGCGCGGAGACGGCCGCGGCGGCCTGCCCTCATATGGGTCGCCAGGGGGGCGGCTGCCAACCGAGGCGCCGAGGCCCGGATAGAGATGGATGTCGACCGAGGTCGGCGCGCCCTGCGGGGCGAGGTCGGCGCAGAGCGTGTCGGGCACCGCCGTGAGGGGGCCGCGGCGGGGCGGCCGGCCCTCTGTCACCTGCGCCGAGGAGAAGGCGTCGGGGCCGCAATCCTGGCCCGCGCTCAAGGGGCGGGCCTCGGCGGGCAGCGCGACGAGGAGCCACAGGAGGGCGGCGAGGGGCGCAGGCCCCGGCCGGGACCGGCGGGGGGGGAGCGGGGCGGTCATGGCGCGGTTCTACCGAGCGCGAGGGCGGGAAGCGTCCCGGACGGGGCGGGGCCGGACGGTCGGTCGCGGCGCCGCTTCCCGCATCAGCGCTCCGGGAGGCTCGCCTCCGCGACGGTCGCCGGGGCGGGCTGGGCCTCGCCGCCCGCCGCGGTCCCGGTCGGCGCGCCGGTGCGGGTCCAGCGGGTCGCCTCGATGATGTTGGTGCCGAGGGTGGTGCGCACCGCGATCCGCATCGGCACCAGGACGCGCGTGCCCTCCACGGGGGCGAGCCAGACCGACATGTCGCGGTTCTCCTCCATGAACTTCACCCCCGGCCGGTCGGCCCGGTGGCCGGCGATGGCGACGTAGCGGGCGTTGCAGACCAGCACCGGCCCGCTATAGCCGGGCTTCTGCACCGCGCGGGTCTCGCCGTAGCTCAGCACCACGTTGAAGCGGGTCGCGCCGTCGAACACGGGGAGCGTCCGGTTGCAGTTCTCCGGGTCGGTCGGTTCGGCCTTCGCGCGCACGGGCATCGCCAGGGCGCTGGCCGGATCGATCACGCCGCGCTTGGAGGCCGCCGTGACGGGCACGCGGTCGCCGGTGTCGAGGAGCGGCGGGGTCACCTCGGATTGGGTGACGTTGCCGCCCGACAGCGCCATGCGGACGGCGATGCCCGAATTACTGGTGCGGGTGGCGATCGCGAAGGTGTTCGGCATCGGGGCGGTCACGAGCGTGCCGCTGGAGCGGGCCGAGCCCTGCCCTCCGGTCACCGCACCGACGAGGCCGGTCAGCACCGCCGACACGTCCATGCGGTAGCGCGGCCCGTCGAAGGTGCCCGAGAGCTGCGCGTTGCCGATCGGGATGCCGGCGAGATTCACGCTGTAATCGACGGTGACCCCGGCGGACGCCTTCGGGGCCTTCGCCCGCGGGGCGGCCTCCGCGCCGGTCGCCGGGAGGGCGAGCGCGGCGGCGAGGACGAGGTGGGCGCGAAGGAGGGGCTTGGCGCGCATGGTCGGGACTCTGTCGGCTCCACGCTCCCGCTCGCCCCGGGACGGGACCGGCGGGATACCGGAAGGTATCGCCACCCATGGTTAACAGACCGTTGGGCCGGCGCCAGTCGGCCGGAGGGGCCTGATGTCCGTCCGCATCCGGGCATGCCGTCGCGTGGCCCGAAGGCCCGGATGGCCAAGCATCGCGGCCGGTCACGGTCCTCGAACATTGGGCCGGGAGACCGCCACGGCCGCGGGAGCCCAAGTTTTCCGTCGAAGCCCTGCCGCGCCGGCGTAGTCGCGGTGAAAATCGTCGGTGATCACGAATCGCGTGATCGGCCCTTAACGCGATCGTAAGTCTCCTGAGCGAGCGTCCTAACAAATATCAGTACGAGTGACGGTCATGAAGGGCGTGGTGTTCACGGAGTTTCTAGATTTCGTCTCCGGGACACTCGGTGCCGATGTGGCGGATGACGTGATCGACGAGGCCGCCGTGCCGAATGGCGGCGCCTACACCGCGGTGGGCACCTACCCGCATACCGAGATGCAGGCGCTGGTGGCGGCCCTGTCGCGCCGCACCGGTCGGCCCGCGCCCGAATTGCTGAGCCTGTTCGGCCGACATCTGTGCCGCCGTTTCTCGGTCAAGTATCCCGAGTTCTTCCGCGCGCAGACGACGTTGTTCGACTTCCTCGACAGCGTCGACGGACACATCCACGGCGAGGTGCACAAGCTCTACCCCGATGCCGAGCTGCCGGTGTTCCGTCTGGCGCGCCGAGGCACGGACGCCATCGACCTCGACTATGCGAGCTGCCGCCCCCTCGAGGCGCTGGCCGAGGGCATGATCCACGCGGCCGCTGACCATTACGGCGAGCCGGTCGCCATCGCCACCTCGCGGGTCGCGGAGGCGGCGGGGAGCTTCGTGCGCTTCTCGATCCGGCACGCCGCCTGACGCCGTGTCGCTCTTCGAGCCCGACGATCTCCGGGAGCGGCCCGACCCGGCGCTCGAGGCCGAGGAGCGGCTTCGCCGCCTGGAGCGCCGCATCGCCCGGGAGCGTGCCGCCCGCGCCGAGGCGGAGGCGCTGCTCGAAGACAAGTCGCGCGAACTCTACGCCCTCAACCAGCAACTCGCCCGATTCGCCGCCGATCTGGAGGGCCGGGTCGAGGAGAGGACCCGCGAACTCGCCTCCGCCCGGGAGCGTGCCCTCGAACTCGCCGAGCGCGACCAGCTCACCGGACTCGCCAACCGCACCCGCTTCACCCGCGCCCTCGAAGAGGGGGTCGCCCGCTCGCGCCGGACCGGACACCGCTTCGCCCTGATCCTGCTCGACCTCGACCGCTTCAAGGAGATCAACGACAGCCTCGGCCACGAAGCGGGCGACATCTTCCTCCAGCACACCGCCCACCGCCTCCTCGTGGTGCTGGGGGAGCAGGCGGTGGTGGCCCGCCTCGGCGGCGACGAGTTCGCCGTCCTCCTCCCCATGGACGCCTGCGCCGATCTCGTCGCACTCGGGGCGGGCGTCATCGCGGCGATCAGCCAGCCGATGCCGTTTCGGGATCGGGTCCTGGAGGCTTCCGGCTCGATCGGCGTCGCGGTGTTTCCCGACGACGCGAAGACCGGCAGCGACCTGCAGCGCTACGCCGACATCGCCCTCTACCGCTCGAAGGCGACCCGCTCCGCCGCGACCCGGTTCGACGCCGCGATGAGCCGCGAGATCGAGGCGCGCCACGCGCTCGGCGGCGACCTCGCCCGGGCCATCCGGGACGGCGCCATTGAGCCGTGGTTCCAGCCGATCGTCGACGGCTCGACCTGCCGCACAATCGGCGCCGAGGCCCTGGCCCGCTGGGTCCACCCCACCCTCGGCCTGCTCACCCCCGCGGCCTTCCTCGGCCTCGCCGAGGAGCGGGGCCTGATGCACGACCTGTTCGCCGGCATGATGCGCCGCGCCTGCCCCCTGGCGCGGGACTGGATCCGCGCCGGGCGGCTCGGGACCCTCTCGATCAACCTGTCGCCGAGCCAGTTCAAGCTCGGCTCGGCGGCCGAGGACGTGATCGCGCTGCTCGCCGAACTCGATTTCCCCCCCGAGGCCCTGACCGTCGAGATCACCGAGGAGGTGCTGCTCAACGACCTGCCCCGGGCGCGGGTGCAGCTCGAGCGGCTCGCGGCCCACGGCGTGCGGATCGCGCTGGACGATTTCGGGGTCGGCTACTCGAATATCGGCTACCTGCGCCAGCTGCCGATCCACACGCTCAAGCTCGACCGGTTGCTGACCCAGGACGTGGCCACGGAGCACAAGGCCCGCTCGATCCTGAGCGCCATGGTCCAGATCGCCCGGGCGCTCGACCTGCACATGATCTCGGAGGGGGTCGAGGATTCCTCCCAGGCCTTGTGGCTGACCCATCTCGGCTGCCGCTACCTCCAGGGCTACCTGTTCGGCCGGCCGATGTCGCCGGACGCCTTCGCCGAATATCTCGGCCTCGCCGCCGCGCGCCAGATCGCCTGAGCGGGGCGCGCGAAGGCCGGGCCCCTCCTCCCGGCCGGTGTCGTCCCCGGTCCCCGACGGCTCACCCCTGCGGCGGCCAGACCTGTCCGTGATAGACGAAGCGCCCGCCCTCGCCCGCCAGCGCGGCGAGCCCGCTGAAGGCCGGGTCCCGCACGGTGATGACGCTGGTGGGGATGGCGCGCATCTCGGCCGCGAAGGGCGCCTTGCGCTCGAAGGCCTCGCGGAAGCCGCCCGTCCGCAGGATCGGCACGATCCGCGGGGCGATGCCGCCGCCGATATACACGCCCCCGGTGGCCAGAAAGATCAGCGCGAGGTCGCCGCAGACGCGGCCGAGCAGCCGGGCGAACCAGTGGAGCGCCGCCTGCGCGTGGGGGTCTTCGCCCGAGAGGCCGGTGCGGGTGATCTCCGCCGGATCGACGCGGTGGCCGTCGTCGCCCGCCCGCACCGCCCGGATCGCCGCGTGCAGCCGCGACAGGCCGGAGCCCGACAGGAGCGTCTCCACCGTGATGCGGTCGTCCGTGCGCTCCAGGGCCGGCCAGAGCGCGGCCTCCTCGGCATCGGCGGGGCCGAGATCGGTGTGGCCGGCCTCCGTCGAGACGATGGCGAGCCGGTCCCCGTAGGGCACCAGAGCCGCCGCGCCGAAGCCGGTGCCGGGCCCGAGCACGAGGCGCGGCCCCGGCGGGTCGCCCCGATCCGGGCCGACCGGCGTCAGGTCGTCGGGGGCGATGCCGGCCGCGCCCGCCGCCACAGGCACGTAGTCGTTGACGATCGCGACCCGGCTCAGGCCGAAATCCCGGCCGATCGCCGCCCCCTCGACCACCCAATCGGCATTGGTGAGCTGGACGGCGGGCGCATCGACCCGGCCGGCGATGGCGAGGATCGCCGAGCGCGGGGCGGGGCCGCCGCCCTTGGCCAGGGCCGCCCGGATCGCCGCGCTCGGATCGGGATGACCGGCGGTCGGCTCGTGGGAGAGGAGGCGGGGCGCCGCGCCCCTCGCCTCGATCCATCCGAACCGGGCATTCGTCCCGCCGATATCGCCGATCAGCACCGGGAATTCGAACATGTCTCGCCGTCGTCTCGCGCCTGTCCCATCCGGACCCTAACAGAGGGTCGGAGCGCCGGTCGACAAGCGTCGCGAAAGCGGGCCGGGCTCAGGCCGGCGGCAGGGCGTCGGGGTCGATTGCCCCGCCCTCGGCCCAGGCCGTCAGCAGGGCGCGCACGTCGGCGGGGGTGGCGAGACGCCGGGTCGCCACGGTCTCGCCGTCTCCGATCCGCACGCTGACGCCGCCATCCTGGTTGACCGAAGCGAAGGCGATCTCATCGGTACGGTCGTCGCCTAAAAAGATCGCCCGGCGGCCGGCATAGGGGGCGGCCTCCAGGAAGGCCCGGATGGCGTGGCCCTTGGTGGCGTCGGCGGGCACGATCTCGCCCACCGCCTTGCCGAGCTGGAGCCGGTAGGTGCCCCCGAGATCGGCCGCCACCGCCTTGACGATGGCCTCCGCGGCCTCGGCATCCGTGGGGGCAGCCAACCGCCAATGGACCGCGACCGAGGCGCCCTTGTCCTCGATGAGCACCGCCTCGTAGCGGGCGGTCTCGGCATGGAGCCGCTCGACGCCCGCCCGCAGGTCCGGATGGTCCTCCGGGCGCCCGCCGCTCACGATGCCGTCCACCCGGCGCTCGACCCCGTGCAGGCCGGCCACGTCGAACCGGGCGGGCGCCAGGAAATCGTCGATCACCGCGACCGGGCGGCCCGTCACGATCGCCAGCGCCCCGCCGAGCCGTTCCCGCAGGCGCTCCAGGGCGGGCACGAGGCCGGGATCGACCCGCACCGCGTCCGGGCGCGGAGCGATCTCGACGAGGGTGCCGTCGAAATCGAGGAACAGGGCATGGTCTGCGGCTTCGCTCACGGCAGCGTCCTTCTTCCGGCTGGTCCCTGCGCTACCATGAGGGCCGCGCACGACAAACCGGCGACGCGCGCGGCCACGATCCGGGAGACCATCGCATGCGGCCCATCCCCGTCCGCCCCTGCCCGGGGCAGGAGAGCGTCTGGGACTATCCCCGCCCGCCCCGGCTGGAGCCGGTGCCCGAGCGTCTGACCGTGATCCTCGGCGGCCGCACCATCGCGGCGACGGCGGCGGGCTTCCGGGTGCTCGAGACCAGCCACCCGCCGACCTACTATTTCCCGCCCGGAGACGTCGCGGACGGGGTGCTCGGGGCCCCGCGCCGGGCCGGGATCTGCGAATGGAAGGGCCGGGCCGTCCTGTTCGACGTGGCGGGGGGCGGCGTGGAGGCGCCCGGCGCGGCCTGGGCCTATCCCGATCCCACGCCGGCGTTCCGGGCCATCGCCGGATACGTCGCCTTCTATCCCGCACCTATGGAAGCCTGCCTCGTCGGCGAGACCCGCGCCGAGCCCCAGCCCGGCGGCTTCTACGGAGGCTGGATCACCCCCGACCTCGTCGGCCCGTTCAAGGGCGGCCCCGGCACGATGGGATGGTGAGTTCGGTGGTGAGTTCGGTGGTGACTTCCCGCGTCTGACCGCTACACCCTCGGGCGGAATCGCGCGGCAGGGAGCTTCAGGACATGCAGGTCGAGACGGATCCGGGCGCGGTCGGACTCTGCCCCGAGCGGCTAGAGCGGGTCGATGCCTGGATGCGCGGCTATGTCGAGAGCGGTCGCCTCGCGGGGCTCTCGGTCTCCGTGATGCGCGGCGGACGGACCGCCTTCTTCCGCGCCCACGGCCATGCCGACCTCGCGCGGGACAAGCCGTTTTCTGCCGACACCATCACCCGCATCTACTCGATGACGAAGCCGCTGACCTCGCTGGCGGTGCTGATGCTCTACGAGGAGGGCCGGTTTCAGCTCGACGAACCCGTCGCGCGCTTCCTGCCGGAATTTGCCGACATGCGGGTCATGGTCGGCGGCAACCGGGCCAAGCTCGAGACCGTGCCGGCGCTCCGCCCGATCACGATCCACGACCTTCTCACCCATACGAGCGGCCTGACCTACGGCTTCATGGAGGCGACCCTCGTCGACGCGCTCTATCGCCAGGAGGGGATCGACTTCCAGACCTCGAAGCTCACCCTGGCCGAGACCGTCGCCCAGCTCGCCCGGCAGCCGCTGCTCGCCCAGCCTGGCGCCGAGTGGAACTACTCCGTGGCCACCGACGTCCTCGGCCATCTCGTCGCCGTGGTCTCCGGCATGGACTTCGCCGACTTCATGCGCAGCCGCATCCTGCGTCCGCTCGGCATGCACGACACCGATTTCTTCGTGCCCGAGGACAAGCATCCGCGCTTTGCCGCCAACTACGCCTTCGACCGCGAGGGGCGGCTGCGCCTGTTCGACGACAGCGTCGGCAGCAAGTTCCTCACGCCCCCGCCCCTCGCCTCGGGCGGTGGCGGCCTCGTCTCGACCGCCGCCGACTACCTGCGTTTCTGCCGGCTCATCCTCAATCGGGGCGCGCTCGACGGCGTTCGGCTCCTCGGCCGCAAGACCGTGGCGCTGATGCTGGCGAACCACCTGCCCGGCGATCTCGCCGCGATGGGACAGCCGCGCTTCGCCGAATCCTCCTATGCCGGCATCGGCTTCGGTCTCGGCTTCTCGGTGATGCTCGATCCGGCCCGGGCCCAGATCCTCGGCACGCCGGGCGAGGTGTCCTGGGGCGGGGTGGCGAGCACCTCGTTCTGGATCGATCCGGACGAGGACATGGCGGTGCTGTTGCTCGCCCAGCTCATGCCCTCCTCCGCCCTGCCCCTGCGGCGGGAATTGCGGGTTCTGACCTATGCCGCACTGACGGCTTGAGGGCTGCACGATCTTGCCGAAAACGGTCGCCGCGCCGCTCGTCGGACCGCGCAGAGGCCCCGGTTCGTAGGCCCGTCCGAGCGGGCACGCACTGACGGCATGGGGCGGTTGCGTCCGCGGCGAGGCTGGCGCGTCGGCCCGTATCGGGGGCGCCGGCTCTGAGAGCGTGCCGCCGCGACAGGGAAACCAGGGGCATCCCCCCGGATCCGACATCCCCGCGGAGGCTCGCTCGCCTCGGCCCGGGCGATGGAGACCGGTTTGCGGAGAAAAGCCCAGGCCGCGCAGGGTTCTAGAGGCGATATCCGGGTCCGGCCTCGCGGCCGAGGCCCGCAGGGGCGGGGCCCGATCTCCTCGCACTCGCGCTCATCGGCGGGGCGTGTCGGCCTGCGGCAAAACATTTTGAAGCCGATTTCAAAAAAAGTTTGAACCGTATTGAGCGGCTTTCGCAGTGCAATCTCACGGGTTTGATCGAAGATCTTTGTCGAACGACGAGACAGCTTGATTGAACTTTAGTGCCTCCCTTGGTTGGATTGGTTCCAAGAACGAGACCAATCTAGGCAGGAAACCGATGGCCAGTTCTGAGCCGTGGAACGACGCGCGGGCAGCCGGAATCGTCGCCGAGCTGCAGTCGCTCGAAGGCGCGACGCTCCCGATCCTCCACGCCCTGCAGGAGACGTTTGGCTACGTCGACGCGCGGGCCGTGCCGATGATCGCCGAGGCGCTGAATCTCTCCCGCGCCGAGGTCCATGGCTGCCTGACCTTCTACCACGACTTCCGGCGCGAGCCGCCGGCCGGGCGCCACCACGTCAAGCTGTGCCGGGCCGAGGCCTGCCAGGCGATGGGCTCCGACCGGCTCCATGGCGAGATCCTCGCCCGCATGGGCTGCGACTGGCACGGCACCAGCCCCGACGGCGTCACCGTCGAGCCGGTCTACTGCCTCGGCCTCTGCGCCAACGCCCCCGCCGCCCTGGTGGATGACGAGCCCCTGGCCCGCCTCTCCGCCGAGTCCCTCGACGCCGCCCTCAAGGAGGCCCGCGCGTGAGCATCACCATCACCGTCCCGCAGGACGCGGTCGCCCTCGGGCTGGGCGCCAACCGAGTCGCCCGCGCGATCGTCTCCGGCGCGGAAGCCCGGGGTCTCGACGTGCGCATCGTCCGCACCGGCACCCGTGGCCTGCTGTGGCTGGAGCCGATGGTCGAGGTCGCCACGCCCGACGGCCGCATCGCCTACGGCCCGGTGACCCCGGCCGATGTCGAGAGCCTGCTCGACGCGAATTTCACTGAGGGCGGCGCGCACCCGCTCCGCCTCGGAAAGCCGGAAGAGATTCCGTTCCTGGCGCGTCAGCATCGCCTGACCTTCCACCGCTGCGGCGTGGTCGATCCGGTCTCGGTCGAGGATTACCGGGCCCATGGCGGCTATCGCGGCCTGGAAGCCGCGCTCCAGCGCGACGCCGAGGGGATCGTCGGCGAGGTGCGCGAGTCGGGTCTGCGCGGGCGCGGCGGCGCCGGCTTCCCGGCCGGCATCAAGTGGAACACGGTGATGCTGGCCAAGGCGGACCAGAAATACGTGGTCTGCAACGCCGACGAGGGCGATTCCGGCACGTTCGCCGATCGGATCATGATGGAGGGCGACCCCTTCAACCTGATCGAGGGCATGACCATCGCGGCCGTCGCCACGGGCGCGACGCGGGGCTACATCTACTGCCGCTCCGAGTACCCGCAGGCGTTCCGGACGCTTCGCACGGCCATCGCCAACGGCGTGAGGGCCGGCGTCCTCGGCGACGACATCCTGGGCTCGGGCAAGGCCTTCCATCTCGAAGTACGGCTGGGCGCCGGCGCCTATATCTGCGGCGAGGAGACCTCGCTCTTGGAGAGCCTGGAAGGCAAGCGCGGCATCGTCCGGGCCAAGCCTCCGATCCCGGCGCTGAAGGGCTTTCTCGGCAAGCCGACGCTCGTCAACAACGTCATGACCTTCACGGCCGTGCCGTACATCCTGGAGCACGGTGCCAAGGCCTATGCCGAATACGGCATGGGCCGGTCCCTCGGCACCCTGCCGATCCAGCTCGCCGGCAACATCAAGCATGGCGGCCTGATCGAGTACGCCTTCGGCATCACGATCCGACAGGTCATCGAGGATTTCGGCGGCGGCACGCGGTCGGGCCGGCCGGTGCGCGCGGTGCAGGTCGGCGGCCCGCTCGGCGCCTACTTCCCCGACGATCTCCTCGACACGCCCCTCGATTACGAGGCGATGGCGGCCAAGAAGGGCCTCGTCGGCCATGGCGGCATCGTGGTGTTCGACGACACCGTCGATATGGCGCGTCAGGCCCGCTTCGCCTTCGAGTTCTGCGCCACCGAATCCTGCGGCAAGTGCACCCCCTGCCGCATCGGCGCCACCCGCGGCGTCGAGACCATGGACAAGGTCATCTCCGGCATCCGCCCGGAGGCCAATCTCAAGCTCGTCGCCGATCTCTGCGAGGTCATGACCGACGGCTCGCTCTGCGCCATGGGCGGCCTGACGCCGATGCCCGTGATGAGCGCGATTCACCATTTCCCCGAGGATTTTCGGCGCGCGGGCGATCTGCCCGTCGCGGCCGAGTGAGGAGGCGCTCGCATGACCCTCATCAAGGAAATCGATTACGGCACGCCGATCCGGCTCTCCGAGCAGACGGTGACGCTGACCATCGACGGCGAGAGCGTGACGGTGCCCGCGGGCACCTCGGTCATGGCCGCCGCGATGCAGATGGGGACCAAGATCCCGAAGCTCTGCGCGACCGATTCGCTGGAGCCGTTCGGCTCCTGCCGCATGTGCCTCGTCGAGATCGACGGGCGTCGCGGGACGCCGGCCTCCTGCACCACGCCGGCCGAGAACGGCATGGTCGTGCACACGCAGAGCGACAAGCTGCATCGCCTGCGCAAGGGCGTGATGGAGCTCTACATCTCCGATCACCCGCTCGATTGCCTGACCTGCGCGGCCAACGGCGATTGCGAGTTGCAGGACACCGCCGGTCAGGTCGGCC
This sequence comes from Methylobacterium sp. Leaf118, assembly GCF_920984675.1. Classification (GTDB taxonomy): domain Bacteria; phylum Pseudomonadota; class Alphaproteobacteria; order Rhizobiales; family Beijerinckiaceae; genus Methylobacterium. Next base: position 40,939 of record NZ_CAKLBV010000030.1, on the reverse strand, counting down.
TGCGCGACGTGCGCTACGGCTACGAGGGTGACAACCACGTCCGGCCGAGTTCCGAGCGCTACCTGCCCAAGGACGAGTCGAACCCCTATTTCACCTACGACCCGTCGAAATGCATCGTCTGCAATCGCTGCGTCCGCGCCTGCGAGGAGACGCAAGGCACCTTCGCGCTGACCATCTCGGGCCGCGGCTTCGACAGCCGCGTGGCGGCGGGCCCGACCAACTTCATGCAGTCCGAATGCGTGTCCTGCGGCGCCTGCGTCCAGGCCTGCCCGACCGCGACGCTCCAGGAGAAGACCGTCCACGAATTCGGCCAGCCCGACCATTCGGCGGTGACGACCTGCGCCTATTGTGGCGTCGGCTGCGCCTTCAAGGCCGAGATGCAAGGCGACCGGGTCATCCGCATGGTGCCCTACAAGGGCGGCAAGGCGAATGAGGGCCATTCCTGCGTGAAGGGCCGCTTCGCCTACGGCTACGCCACCCACAAGGACCGCATCACCAAGCCGATGATCCGCGCCAAGATCACGGATCCGTGGCGCGAGGTCTCCTGGGAGGAGGCGATCAACCACGCCGCCTCCGAGTTCAAGCGCATCCAGGCGACGTACGGAAAGGACTCCGTCGGTGGCATCACCTCGTCGCGCTGCACCAACGAGGAGGCCTACCTCGTCCAGAAGTTGGTGCGCGCCGCCTTCGGCAACAACAACGTCGACACCTGCGCCCGGGTCTGCCACTCGCCGACCGGCTACGGCCTGATGTCCACCCTCGGCACCTCCGCCGGCACGCAGGACTTCAAGTCGGTCGAGGAATCGGACGTGATCCTCGTGATCGGCGCCAACCCAACCGACGGTCACCCGGTCTTCGGCTCGCGCATGAAGAAGCGCCTCCGGGAAGGCGCCCGGCTCATCGTCGCCGACCCGCGCAAGATCGACCTCGTGAAGTCGCCCCACATCCAGGCGGACTATCACCTGCCGCTGAAGCCCGGCTCCAACGTCGCCTTCGTCAACGCCTTCGCCCACGTCATCGTCACGGAGGGGCTGATCGCCGAGGACTACGTCCGCGAGCGCTGCGACCTCGCCGAGTTCGAGTCCTGGGCCCGCTTCATCGCCGAGGAGCGCAACTCGCCCGAGTCGGCGCAGGCCATCACCGGGGTCGATCCGCAGGCGATCCGCGAGGCGGCCCGCCTCTACGCCACCGGCGGCAAGGCGGCGATCTACTACGGTCTCGGCGTGACCGAGCACAGCCAGGGCTCGACCATGGTCATGGGCATGGCCAACCTCGCCATGGCCACCGGCAATATCGGCATGGTGGGGGCGGGCGTGAACCCGCTGCGCGGCCAGAACAACGTGCAGGGCTCCTGCGACATGGGCTCGTTCCCGCACGAGCTGCCGGGCTACCGCCACGTCTCGGACGACGCCACCCGCGAGAGCTTCGAGGCGACCTGGGGGGCCAAGCTCGACAACGCGCCGGGCCTGCGCATCACCAACATGCTGGACGAGGCCGTCGGCGGCACCTTCAAGGCCCTCTACATCCAGGGCGAGGACATCGCCCAGTCCGACCCCGACACCCATCACGTCACCTCCGGCCTCAAGGCCATGGAGTGCATCGTGATCCAGGACCTGTTCCTGAACGAGACCGCCAAATACGCCCACGTCTTCCTGCCGGGCGCCTCGTTCTTGGAGAAGGACGGCACCTTCACCAACGCCGAGCGCCGCATCTCCCGCGTGCGCAAGGTGATGGCCCCGATGGGCGGCTACGGCGACTGGGAGGGCACGGTGCTGCTCGCCAACGCCCTCGGCTACAAGATGGATTACACCCATCCCTCCGAGATCATGGACGAGATCGCGGCGCTCACCCCGAGCTTCGCGGGCGTGTCCTACGCCAAGCTGGAGGAACTGGGCTCGATCCAGTGGCCCTGCAACGAGAAGGCGCCGCTCGGCACGCCGATGATGCATGTCGACCGGTTCGTGCGCGGGCTCGGCCGCTTCATGATCACGGAATACGTGCCGACCGACGAGCGGACGGGGGCCAAGTTCCCGCTGATCCTGACCACGGGCCGCATCCTGTCGCAGTACAATGTCGGCGCGCAGACCCGGCGCACCGAGAACTCCCGCTGGCACGAGGAGGACGTGCTGGAGATCCACCCCTTCGACGCGGAACTCCGCGGCATCGTCGACGGCGACTTGGTCGCATTGGAGAGCCGTTCGGGCGACATCGCGCTCAAGGCCAAGGTCACCGAGCGGATGCAGCCGGGGATCGTCTACACGACCTTCCACCACGCCAAGACCGGCGCCAACGTCATCACCACCGACTATTCGGACTGGGCCACCAACTGCCCCGAATACAAGGTGACGGCGGTACAGGTCCGGCGCACCAACCGACCCTCCGACTGGCAGGCGAAGTTCTACGAGGAGGATTTCTCGCTGACCCGCATCGCCGAAGCGGCGGAGTGATCTTTTAAGACCGGGGCGGGCTGATCTCAGCACCGCCCCTCCCATCCATCCCCCTATCCTGAGATGCCGGAGCGAAGCGGAGGCCTCGAAGGAGGGCTCCAGTGCCCACGCGATCTCGGGAGCCCTCCTTCGAGGCCGCTCACGCGGCATCTCGGGATGAGGGCGCTGGCCGGCGTGCGGCCCCATCCCATAAAGAGCCCGAGCAGGCGATGAGCGCGACGAACCCCAACGACAAGCTGGTGCGCATGGCCAACCAGATCGCCCTGTTCTTCCGGTCCTACCCGGAGGACGAGGCGGTGGCGGGCATCCACAATCACATCGTGGCGTTCTGGACGCCGAAGATGCGCCGCGACCTCGACGGCTACGCCGAGGCGGCGGGCGACCGGCTCGACCCGCTGGTCCGGACGGCGCTTTCCAGCCAGCCCACCACCGACAGCCCCGTGCGCCCGGCGACCCGCAACCCGCAGCTCGCGGGCGAGGGCGCCAGCGACGCGGGATGAGGTCCCCCGCGGCTTGAGCCCGGTCGGGCCCCGGCCTACCAGGGCCGGGCCCCGCCCTCCCCGCGGGCCCCGGAACCGGCAACCGTGATCGACAAGCTGGAATTCCTGCTGGCGCTCGCCCGCGAGCAGCATTTCGGGCGCGCGGCGGAGGCCTGCGGCGTGACCCAGCAGACCCTCTCGGCGGGGGTGAAGAGCCTGGAGGACCGCTTCGGCGTGCGCCTCGTCCAGCGCGGCTCACGCTTCCAGGGGTTCACGCCCGAGGGCGACCGGGTCCTCGCCTGGGGCCGGCGCATCGTCGGCGACGCCCGGGCGATGCAGGACGACGTGGCCGCGCTCCGCCGGGGCCTGTCGGGCCATCTGCGCATCGCCGCGGTCCCGACCGCGCTGCCGATGGTCGCCGCCCTCACCACCCCCTACCGCGTGCGCTATCCGAATGTGCGCTTCAGCGTGCTCTCGACCACCTCGGAACAGATGTTCGCGCTGATCGACAACCTCGAGGCCGATGCGGGGCTGACCTATCTCGACAACGAGCCCCTCGGGCGCGTCACCGCCGTCCCGCTCTACACCGAGCATTACCAGCTGCTGACGGCGGCGGGCGGACCCTATGCCGAGCGGGCCAGCGTCACCTGGGCGGAACTCGCGAAGATCCCCCTCTGCCTGCTGACGCCCAACATGCAGAACCGACGGATCATCGACGAGCAGCTGCGCCAGGCCGGCGGCGAGCCTGCGCCGACCCTCGAATCGAACTCGATGGTCGTGTTGATGACCCATGTGCGCACCCTGCAATGGGCCAGCGTGATGCCGGCGATCCTCGCCGACGCGCTCGGGCCGACCGAGGGGCTGCGGGCGATCCCCATCGTCGAGCCGGATCTGCGCCACGCCATCGGCCTCGTCGCGGCCCGCCGCGATCCGGCCACGCCGATGGTGACGGCGCTTCTCGCCATCGCCCGCACGGTGGCCCGCACCCTCGACGGCGACGAACCGGTGTCCGCGCGGCCGTCCGGTGGGGGAGGGGGCGGGGGATAGCGCCCCGGCCTGCGCGGTGGATGCCGTTCGTCAGAACAAAGCAAATCAGGCCGGTGGTTTAGGCGCCTGGTCCTGATGCGATCTCTGAAGAAACACGCGCAGCCGCCGACGCCGCCGGGGCGGTTCGCACCGCATCCCAACAGAATCCCGCAGCGGTCTGAGGGGAAACCGTTTTTCCGGCCCACTCATCCATCGCTTCAGGTGCGGTCGGCCTGCTCGATCACCGCGCACAGCGTGAGCGGCCCCTTCTCGTTCTTCATGATCGAGCAGGTGATCCGGGCCCCGCCCGCCTCGACGGTGCTGTGGCGCAGCCGACGGGCGCCGTCCTGGGCCCGGTGGGCGGCATCGCGCAGCAGATCCGCCGCGATTCCGGTGACGGCCTCGCCGGCCCGCCCGAACACGTCGAAATAGGTGTCCGGCGGCGCGTCGCTCCGGTGCTGCGCCCCGACCGAGGAGGGATGGACGCCGCCGCAGGACAGGGTGAGGCTGGTCTCTGGGCCCGCGGTGAAGCGGGCGAAATCCGCGCTGCGCTCGGCGAGCTCCGCCCCGGCGGCGGCCGTCACCCGGTCGATCAGGTCGCCGCATTCCGGTTCGGCCCGGGCCGACGAAGCGGCGCAGATGCAGGCGAGGATCGTGAGAGCGGTGAGGCGCATCCCGGTAAGCTAGCGCCGTGGCGCGGCCGGGGGCTTCGCGGGCGCTGAGGCGCAACGTCGCTGGCGGCGCCCTGCCCGCTCGGCGCGAGCCCATGACCGCAAGCCGCGGCTGCCCGCGCCGGGGACCGCGCCAGCCCGGGCGGCGACGCGGTTCAGGCCCGGCGCGCCGCCCGTCGGCTCCGGCTCAGGGTTGCCAGGGCTCGGCGGGGCCCGTCTCCTCCGCCTCGTCCCGGGCGTCGAGCTGGGCCTGGATGGCGCGGAGCGCCTCCTGCACCCCCTGCCCCGAGGTCGCCGAGAGCACCAGCGGGGCCCGGCCGGCCGCCCGCTTCAGCCGAGCGACCTGCTTCTTGCGGGTGTCGGCATCTAGGGCGTCGGCCTTGGAAAGCGCCACGATCTCGGGCTTCTCCCCGAGGCCGCCGCCATAGGCCTCGAGTTCCCGCCGGACGAGCGTGTAGGCTTGGCCCGCATGCTCGGTCGTGCCCTCCACGAGGTGGAGCAGCACCCGGCAGCGCTCGACATGGGCGAGGAACCTGTCGCCCAGCCCGACGCCCTCGTGGGCTCCCTCGATCAGGCCCGGAATGTCGGCGAGCACGAATTCGCGGGCGTCGGAGCGCACGACCCCCAGGCCCGGATGCAGCGTCGTGAAGGGGTAGTCGGCGATCTTGGGCTTGGCCGCCGTCACGGTCGCCAGGAAGGTCGACTTGCCGGCATTGGGCAGGCCGACGAGGCCGGCATCGGCGATGAGCTTGAGGCGCAGCCACAGCCACATCTCCTGGCCCTCCAGGCCGGGATTGGCGTGGCGCGGGGCGCGGTTGGTCGAGGTGGTGAAGTAGGCGTTGCCGAAGCCGCCATTGCCGCCCTTGGCGAGCCGCACCCGCTGGCCGACCTCGGTCATGTCGGCGATCAGGGTCTCGCCGTCCTCGGCGAAGATCTGCGTGCCCGCGGGCACCTGGAGCACGGCGTCGTCCCCCTTGGCGCCGTGGCAATTCGAGCCCATGCCGTGCTCGCCCTTCTTGGCCTTGAAGTGCTGGCGGTAGCGGTAGTCGATCAGGGTGTTGAGGCCCTGCACGCACTCGATCCACACATCGCCCCCGCGCCCGCCGTCGCCCCCGTTCGGCCCGCCGAACTCGATGAACTTCTCACGGCGAAAGGACACGCAGCCGGGACCGCCGTCGCCGGAGCGCACGTAGACCTTGGCTTCGTCCAGAAACTTCACGGCTCAGAGTCTTTCGGTTGGGTCAGGTCGCCGTCCGGCGGCACTGGCCTTCGAGGTTGAGATACTGGACGCTGCGCAGGCCCGCCTCGAACCAGCCGCCACTGGCGGCGCTCGCCGGGCGGGTCGCGTTCTTGGCGTCCCCGTAGAGATTGATCGTGATCGCCCCGTCGGGCGAATGGAGGGTCGGCGGCTCGCCGGCCCGGTCGTAGGACCAGGTCGGACGCGGATCGAAGATGGTCTGTTCGCCGTCCGTCTCTCGCTGGAAGATCTGGGCATAGTCCGTGCCCCCGGCGGGGGCGGTGAAGTAGAAGCCGACCCGCGGGGTTCGGCTCGCGAAATTGTAGAACTCGCAGTAGAGGCGCGGCTCCACGGCACTCCGCGGCACCGGCGCCGGGGCGGCCTCCCGCGGCGGCGGCGGCTGTTGCCCCCCGTACCGGGCGAGGACGCCGATGAGGACCGCCGCCGTGAGCGCGGCGCCGATCCCGGCGGCGACGCGGGTCCTCATCGCGGCAGGCCCTCCGCATGACGCCGCCCGGCGAGCCATCCGGCCCGGTCGAGGCGGAAGGCCTGCGCCGCCGCCACCGCGTTCCGGGCGAGCGAGAAGAACCGCTCCTCCCCCTCGGGCACGAGGCCGCTCTTCTCCAGGACCCGCCGCGAGGCCGGATTGTCCAGCATCGCCGAGGAGGCGAGTTCCCGTCCGCCCGCATAGGCGAAAAACGCCTCGACCATCGCCCCGGCCGCCTCGCTCATCAGCCCCTCGCCCCAGTACGGCTGCCCGAGCCAGTAGCCGAGATGCGGTGTACTCGCCTCCGGGCGCGGCTCGATGCCGACGATGCCGATCGCCTGGCCGGGACTTGCCCGCCGGCACAGCGCCATGATCAGCCCGTCGCCCGAGGCGTTGCCGGCGCGTGCCCGCAGGACGAAGTCCTCCGCCGCATGCATCGGCATCGGCGAGGGGATCCGGGCGGTCATCCGGGCGACCGCCGGATCGCCGGCGAGGCGCGCCACGGACTCGGCGTCGCGGGCGGTCGGCCAGCGCAGCCACAGCCGCCGGGTCTCGATGCGGAAGACGTCGTCGCGGGTGAGATCGGGGAACATCGCTCGCTCATCCATCGGCGCTCGAGCATCCGGCCGGACGGGGATGTCCGAAAGGATGCGGGAACGAGGACCTCGGGGAAGACGACGAAGGGGGAGGATGGTGCCCCATCCTCCCCCGTGTTCCGATCCGTCCGGCCTCGTGGCGAGGCCCGTCGATCGTCCGCCGGTTCGGTGTGGGACACCGGCGGGACGCTGTTCGCTTCGTCGCTGACGAACCGTCCGCCGTTACTCCGCGGCCTGGGCCACCGGTACCACCGTCACGAACGCGCGCCCGCGACGGGTCTCGAACTGCACCTTGCCCTCGACCAGGGCGAACAGGGTGTGGTCCTTGCCCATGCCGACATTGGTGCCGGGATGCCACTTCGTGCCGCGCTGGCGCACGATGATGTTGCCCGGGATCACGGCTTCCGAGCCGAACTTCTTCACGCCGAGGCGCTGGCCGGCGGAGTCGCGGCCGTTGCGGGACGAGCCGCCTGCTTTTTTGTGTGCCATGGGATTGCTCCGGAATTCTTTTTACGTGTCAGCGTTCGGACGACCCGTCGATCACTCGGCGGCGGCAGGCGCCGGCTCGGCTTCGGCCTTGCGGGTCTTGCGCGGCGCGGCCTTCGAGGACTTGCCGCCGGCGCTGATCTCGGTGATGCGCACGACCGTGAAGTCCTGGCGGTGGCCCCGGCGGCGGCGCGAGTTCTGGCGGCGGCGCTTCTTGAAGGCGATGACCTTGCGGGTGCGGCCGTGCTCGACGATCTCGCCGGTCACGCCGATGCCCGACAGGAGCGGGGTGCCGACCTGGGTGGCCTCGCCGTCCGTGAAGAGGAGCACGTCGCCGAAGGTGACGGCGGCGCCGGCCTCGCCCTCGAGGGTGGCGACCGTGATGACGTCGTTGGCGGCGACGCGGTACTGCTTGCCGCCTGTCTTGATGACTGCGAACATCGTTGTCTCTCGTGTTCTGTGCCGGCCTCCGGCGCGGATCGCGCCTGGGCCGTCTTCTTGTTCAGGTCATCCGCGCGGCCCGGACACAGCCTGCCATGCGAACGCGAAACGCGCGGACTTCGTCGAGGAAGCCGCGCGTTGCGACCGGGCAATAGTCGAGGCGAGCCGGCCCTGTCAATGCCGCCAGCGCCGGGGCAGGGCCGCCCCGGTCTGGGCGCAGTTTCAAGCTTTGCTCGCTGTCATGCCGGCGGGTCGACTGATTCGCGGTCGCCTCGCGCGCCGGTCGCCCGGCGGGACCGGTCATTTCAGGGCTCCATCGTCCCATTGCCATGTCCGACCTACCGGATATTCCCACCCTGCGCCTGTGCAGCATGCTCGCGAGCCTCGCCTTCTTCGGCGTGTTCGCCTGTCTCTGGGTCGGGCGCCGCGACGAGGGCTACTTCCTGCACTGGGGCGGCGGCTCGCTGCTCTACGCAGGGGTCATCTGCAGCTACGACTACTCCGCGCATACCCCTCTCCAGGACGGCCTTCTCTACGCCCTGCTCAGCGCGAGCACCCTCCTGGTGCTGACCGGCGTGCGCCGCTTCGACGGCCGGGCCCCCTTCCCGGTTTGGCTGCTGCTGCCGATGCTGGTCTCCGGCCTCGGCTACGGGGTGCCGGCCCATCTCTTCGGCGGGGACAGCGCGTGGGCCCGGATCGGCGGCACCTGCGGCAGCCTGCTGACGATGGCGCTCGTCGGCGGCCGCCTCGTCCTCGAGCGGACCCGTTCGGCCCCGCGGGGCCGGCGCATCGCGGGCGCGGCGCTCCTCGGCTACATCCCGGCTTTCCTCGCGGCGATCGCGGCGGAAGCCTTCGGCACGGCGGCGGTGAACATGGCCGCGCTCATCCCGATGCTGGCGGACCAGCTCCTGCTCGCGGTGCTCAATCTCGGCCTCATCGCCATGCCGGGCGAGCGCGCCCAGGCCGCCCTGCGCGAGGCGGCCCTGCGCGATCCCCTGACCGGCGCCTGGAACCGGGCCGGCCTCGCCGCCCTGGCGCCCGGGCTGCTCCGCCCGGGCACGGCGGTGATCGCCTTCGACATCGATCACTTTAAAGCGATCAACGACGGGCATGGCCACGCGACTGGCGACCGCGTGCTGGCCGCTCTGGTGACGGGGGCCCGCGCCGTCCTGCCGGAGGCCGAGGCTCCCCTCGCCCGGCTCGGCGGCGACGAGTTCGTGATGCTCCTGCCGGGTCGCAGCCGGGCCGAGGCCTCGTGGTACGCCGACGCGATCCGTCGGGAGATCCGCGCCTTGGCCGCCCGCAGCCCCGACCTGCCGCCCTGGACGATCAGCCTCGGCATCGGGGCGATCGAGCCCGGCGACCGGGAGGTCGCGCAGGCGATCGAGCGGGCCGACCGCTCGCTCTACCGGGCCAAGGCGGAGGGGCGCGACCGCGCCGCCTGAGATCCGCGGGCGGGACTGGACCGGGCCGGCGCCCGCCATAATTGCCCGCGCCGCGAAGTCCTCGCGCTCCGACGCCCGGGCGCAAGGCGTAAGCGAGGCGGACGATGCATCCCCAGGACGACACCCGATCCCCATCCGCCCGGGAGACCGACCGGCTGCAGGCGCTTGCCCGCGCCGGCCTCGCCATCGGGCTCCTCGGGCTCGGCCTCTACATCCTCTCGGACTTCCTGCGGGCGCTGGTCTGGGCCGTGGTGCTCGCCATCGCGCTCTGGCCGCTGTTCGAGCGGGCGCGACGCCGCTTCCCGCCGGGCCGGCACAACCTGCTCTGGCCCGCACTCTTCACCGGCCTCGTCGCCCTCGCCTTGCTCCTGCCGGTGGTGATCCTCGCGGTCGAGGCCGTGCGGGAGGCCCATGACCTCCTCGCCTATGCCCGCGAGGCGGAGCGCTCCGGCATCGCCGTGCCCGACCTCGTCGCCCACCTGCCCTTCGGCGCGGAGGCCGTCACCGCGTGGTGGAACACCCATCTCGCCCATTCGGGCTGGGCGCATGAACTGACGACGCGCCTCGACACCGCCTCGAACCGCGACCTCACCCGCACCCTCGGGGCGGGGCTGGTGCACCGGGTCGTGCTCGTCGGCTTCTGCCTGCTCGCGCTGTTCTTCCTGTTCCGCGACGGGCTGGCCCTGACCGGGCAGGCGCTGACCGCGAGCCAGCGCCTGTTCGGCCCCCGCGGCGAGCGCGTCGCCCGCCAGATGGTCGCCTCGGTGCACGGCACCGTCGATGGCCTCGTGCTGGTCGGCCTCGGCGAGGGCGTCCTGCTCGGGATCGTCTATTTCTTCGCCGGCGTGCCCCATCCGGTGCTGCTCGGCGCGCTCACGGCGGTCGCCGCGATGATCCCGTTCGGCGCCCCCCTCGCCTTCGGGCTCGCCGCCGCCCTGCTGCTCGCCAAGGGCGCCGTGGTCCCGGCGGCGATCGTCGTCGCCGCGGGCTTCGTCGTGACCTTCGTGGCCGACCATTTCGTGCGGCCGGTCCTGATCGGCGGGACCACCCGCCTGCCCTTCCTCTGGGTGCTGCTCGGCATCCTCGGCGGCGTCGAGAGCTTCGGCCTCGTCGGCCTGTTCGTCGGCCCGGCGGTGATGGCCGCGCTCGTCCTGCTGTGGCGGGAATTCACCGGCGCCGAGGGAGACCCGGTGCCGCCGGGTTGAGCGCCTCGTCCCGGCGGCGCGAGGGAGCGTTCGATCCGGCCGCGCTCAGTGCCGCAGGGGGCGCCCGAGCTTCCTGGCGAGAATCCGCTGCGGGCTCTTCTCCGGGTCGGCCTGATCCGTCACCGCGAGATAGCCGGTCTGCTCCAGCATGTAGCGGCCGCCCATGGCGCCATGCATCACGAGGTCCGAGAAGGTCACCCAGGTCTCGCCGGGCTGGAAATGCACGTCCGCCTGCGGGGCGCTCGCTTGGTAGTCCAGATCGCGCTTGAGCGCGTCGTGGAGGTGCAGCATCAGGTGGTCGTATTCCGAGCGCTTGGCCTTGGTGATCTTGAGCGCGGCGAGCAGGCTCGCCGAGAGGCCGGAATAGCCAGGCAGCGTCGGCAGGAATTTTTCCGCCATCGCGCCGAAGTCCTCGCCGACGCGCCAGTGCCGCGGTTGCCCCTCGGCGTTGATGTTGCGGAAGATGCGCAGGATGCGCCGCTCCCCGAGCGGGTTCGAGGGGAAGGCGTCGACATGCATCCGGGTGTCGTCGCGCCGCCAGCTCAGCTTGCGCTTGTCGACGTCGAAGGGCCGGTAGGAGGTGCCGGCCAGCGTGACCTTGCTGGTATAGGCCGGAAGGTAGGTGTCGATGAGGTCCTGCGCGAAGCGGCGGTAGCGCACCAGCATGTCCCGCAGGCGGGCCTGCTCCTCCTCGCTGCCGGCCGCGCCCTTCAGAGCGGCGCTCTCGCCCCGGATGTTGACGTTCTTGGCCTTGCCGTCGGCGAAGGGCCGCTCGACGAAACGCCGCTCGAAGGCGTCGAGGGGGAAGTCGAGATCGCGGAAGACCAGCACCGAGCCGCTCTCCAGCGCCTCGACGAGGGCGGGCGCGCCGGGCGCCGCCTCGGCGCGGGAGACCGGAAGGATGGGGCTGATCATGTCGAAGAGGCTCTCGCGCGATCCTGTCGGGTCAGCGGTGTAGCCGAGCCGGTCGGGGGGGCCAAGCGGCGCGTTCCGACCCTGCCCCGGCCCGTTCCCCTGCCCTTTCCCGGTGGACAGGGGCGGGCCCAGGCTTGCCATCCCGGAGCGCGGGCGCATCTTCTGGTCGACAGCCTGGGGGCGGGCCCGGCGTTGTGCCGCAGACCCCGACGGGATCGGGCGAGGAGCCGGACATGGCCACCCTGAAGGAGTTCGAGGAGGCCCTGCGCGAGCACGGGATGCACATGGCGCTCGCCCTGCTGGAGCGCCTGCGCGAGCGCGATCGCCAGACCCGCACGGTGCGTCCGGCCCGTCGCCTGACGGGCCAGAAGATGACCCCCGAACTCGCCCGCACGATCCAGGAGCTCCACGCCGCCACCGGCATGACCCAGCAGGAGATCGCCTTCAAGGTCGGCGTCAACCAGGGCCGGGTCAACGAGGTGCTCAAGCGCGGCAAGTGGCTCGACGACGATCCCCACGCGCCCGAGGCGGTCGCCCGCGACCGGGCCAAGGCGCGCCTGCGGGCCGATCCCAATCCGCGTCCGAAGCGGTCCACCGCGAAATCGGCGGGCCGGACCGCGGCCAGATCGACCCCGCGCCCGCCCGCCCGCCAGGGCCAGCTCGCCTTCGGGGATCTGTAGCCGTGGCCCCGCGGGACGGCGCCGTCTGCCGGGTGGTGCAGGCCGGCGCGACCTTCACCGGCAAGCAGGCCCTGTTCTACGCCCCGGGTATCTCGGCGGAATCGGCCGGCGCCACCGGGATCCACCTCCAGATGGTGACGATCCCGCCGGGTGCGCGGGCGAAGGCCCACAAGCATGAGGGCCACGAGACCGCGATCTACGCCCTGTCGGGCACCTCCCGCATGTGGTGGGGCGAGCAGCTGGAGCACCACGCCGAGCTGCGGCCCGGCGACTACCTCTACATCCCGGCGGGCATGCCGCACCTGCCCTACAATCCGAGCCCGAGCGCGCCTTGCACGGCGATCATCGCCCGCACCGATCCGAACGAGCAGGAAAGCGTCGTCCTGCTGCCCGAACTCGACGGGATACATCCGTGAGGGCGGCCGGTTGAGGAGGCACGCCGCCTCCGCCGGACCCGTCCCATGCGCCTCGCCCTCGCCGCCACGCTGCTCGCCGCCGGTTTGAACCCCGCCGCGGCCCAGCGCCCCTCGACCCTCGACCTCACCTGCGACCAAGCCCGGGCCGTGGTCCTGCGCCAGGGCGCCGCGGTGCTCGGCACCGGCGGCCAGACCTATGACCGCTTCGTGCGCGACCGCAATTTCTGCGAACCCACCGAGATCGGCCGTCGCGCCTTCGTGCCGGCCCGCGACACGGGCGCCTGCTTCATCGGCTATACCTGCTACGAGCCCAGCCGGAACGACCGCTTCGGCGATTTTTGAGCCCTCTCCATCGGTCCCGCCCCTTGGGCGCATGGGGCGAGACGGCACGAAAACGCCCCGGCCTCGCGGCCGGGGCGCTCCCCTGAAAAGGCAGGTCTTTCCGGTCACGGCCGCATCGGCTGGGTCCGAGCGGCGGCGTGCGCCCCTCGGGCCGATGCGGGAGAGCGGGTTACGCGGCCTGCTGCACCGAACCCTCGATCACCGGACGGCGCGGCGCGCCGGCGGCGATCTCGATGCGGCGCGGCTTCTTCGCCTCCGGAACCTCGCGGACGAGATCGACATGGAGGAGGCCGTTCTCCAGGGCCGCGCCGGTCACCTGGACGTGGTCGGCGAGCTGGAAGCGGCGCTCGAAGGCGCGGGCGGCGATGCCCTGGTGGAGGATCTCGGCCTTGTTCTCGGCCGGCTGGCGCTCGCCCCGGATGGTGAGCGCGTTCTCCTTCACCTCGATCGACAGATCGGCCTCGGTGAAGCCGGCCACCGCCACGGTCACGCGGTAGACGTTCTCGGCGGTGCGCTCGATGTTGTAGGGTGGATAGGTCGGCGCGGACTCGGCGCTCACGTAACCGTCGAGGGCCGCGAACAGGCGGTCGAAGCCGACCGTGGAACGGTACAGGGGAGCCAGATCGAACTGACGCATCACATATCCTCCGAAAGAAGCAACATGCTGTGTATGGTTCAGGTCCGCCCGGGGGCCGGACCGTCGCGCCGCCGTAACGGCCGGCGCATCCGTGATATTGGGGGGCCCTCGAACCCGTGCAAGACGGTTCCGGTGCGGATTTTTTCGGGGAAGCGGGGTAGAAAACGGGGAATGAGCCGGCCGTGCTGACGCTGCGACCCAGCCCCGACAATCCGGTCCCGCCGGGGGCCCGGCTCGTGCCCGTCGAGACCGCCGACGGCGTGCCCCTGCGCGCCGCCACCTGGCGCCCGACCACGCGCAGCGTGAAGGGCACGGTCTGCCTGCTTCAGGGCCGGGCCGAGTTCATCGAGAAGTACTACGAGACGATCGGCGACCTGCGGGCCCGCGGCTTCTGCGTCGTGGCCTTCGACTGGCGCGGTCAGGGCGATTCCGGCCGGCAGGTGCGCGACGCCCGGAAAGGGCATGTCCGCCGCTTCGACGATTACCGCCTCGATCTCCTGGCCGTGGCCGAGCAGGTTCTGGTGCCCTCGATGCCCGAGCCGCATTTCGGGCTTGCCCATTCCATGGGCGGCGCGGTGGCGCTCTCGGTGGCCGCCCAGGGTCAGTTGCCGTTCCGGCGCCTCGTCACGGTCGCGCCGATGCTCGGCATCCGCATGGTACGCTGGCCGGCCGGCGCCTCGGTGCTCGCCCGCGCCCTGCAGCGGCTCGGACTGGGGCGCTGCTTCATCCCCTTCGGCAAACCCACCTCGCTCGCCACGAAGCCGTTTGCCGGCAACCGCCTCTCCACCGATCCGGCGCGCTACGCCCGCAACGCCGCGGCGGCCCGCGCGGTCGGCGCGGGCGCGATCGGCGACCCGACCATCGCCTGGCTCGCCGCCGCCTTCCGGGCGATGCGGATCCTCGCCCGGCCGGCCACGATCCGGCGCATCCGCACCCCCTGCCTCATCGTCGCGGCCGGCGCCGACCCCGTCTGCAGCACGCCCGCGACCGAACGCTTCGCCGCGCGGCTGAAGACGGGCCATCTCATCGTCCTGCCCGGGGCCCGCCACGAGATCCTGACCGAGTGCGACGCGGTGCGGGCCGATTTCTGGGCGGCCTTCGACGCGTTCGTGCCCGGCCACGCGCTCCCGGCGCAGGCTGCCTCCGCCGAGGCCCGGGCGATCGCCTGATCCGCCTTGCGCCGGTCCGCGGGGTTGCAGAGGACGCATCCCGGGGTTGAGCCGCCTTGTCCGTTTCCGCCCGGTCACGGCATGACCCTCGCAGGGGGCCGCCCGGCCGAGAGGCGCCGGAACGGCGGCTTCGGACCGGACGCGAGACAAAACGGACCATGACCGAATTGCCGACCACCCAACCGCGCTGCACCCTCATCGGCGCCCGCGTCCAGGAGGGAGCCGGGCGCCTGGGCTGCGACATGGGGCCGAGCGCCTACCGCGCGGCGGGCCTCGCCGAGACCCTGTCCGGCCTCGGGCACGCCATCGTCGATGCCGGGGACCTCGCGCCGCCGGCCGGCGTCGTCGATCCGGCCCATCCCAACGCCACCCTGCGCCATCTCGGCGCCTTCGCGGCCTGGACCGCGATCCTGTCCGAGGCGGCCTACGCGGCCAGCGCCGAGGGCATCCCGATCTTCCTCGGGGGCGACCACAGCCTGTCGGCCGGGACTTTGTGCGGCCTCGCGCGCCGGGCGGCCGCCGAGGGCCGCCCGCTCTTCGTGCTCTGGCTCGACGCGCATGCGGATTTCCACACCCTGCACACCACCACCAGCGGCAACCTGCACGGCGTGCCCCTGGCCTACGCCACCGGCCTCCCCGGCTTCGAGGGGTTCCTGCCGCCCCCGCCCGCCCCCATCGATCCGCGCCATGTCTGCCTGATGGGCACGCGCAGCCTCGATCCGGCGGAGCGCGCGGCGGTGCGCGACGCCGGGGTGATGGTCCACGACATGCGGACCATCGACGAGGCCGGCGTGGTCGCCCCGCTCCGGGCGTTCCTCGGCCGGGTCGCGGCGGCGGGCGGGCGCCTGCACGTGAGCCTCGACGTGGATTTCCTCGATCCCGACATCGCGCCCGGCGTCGGCACCACGGTGCCGGGGGGCGCGACCTTCCGGGAAGCCCATCTCATCATGGAGATGCTCCACGATTCCGGCCTCGTCGGCAGCCTCGATCTCGTCGAGCTCAACCCGTTCCTCGACGAGCGCGGGCGCACCGCCCTCCTCATGGTGGATCTGGCCGCCAGCCTGATGGGCCGGCGCGTCCTCGACCGGCCGACCCAGAGCTACTGATCCGGCGCGCCGCTCTCGACGGGGGGCGTGGCCCTGGCGGCTCCTAGGGTGCGAGCCGCCGCAGGGCCGCCTCGTGCAGACGCGGATCGCCCGCCGCCACGATGCGCCCGCCGCCGGTCGCCGGGCCGCCGTCCCAGGCGGTCACGACACCGCCCGCGCCCTCGACGATGGGGATGAGCGCGACGATGTCGTAGGGCTTCAGCCCAGCCTCGACCACGAGGTCGATCTGCCCCGCCGCCAGCATGCAGTAGGCGTAGCAATCGGTCCCGTAGCGCGACATCCGCACCGTGCCCTCGACCGCGCGGAAGCCCTCGGCCTCCTCGCCCTCGGCGAACAGGCGCGGATCCGTGGTGGCGAGGATCGCGTCGGCGAGCGCGTCGGCGCGGCGGGTGTGCAGGCGCCGTTCGCCCTTGGCCGTGCGCACGCTCGCGGTCTTGCCGTCGCCGAGGAAGCGCTCGTTGAGATAGGGCTGGTGCATCAGCCCGCGCACCGCCGCGCCGTGATGGGTGAGGCCGATCAGCGTCCCCCAGGTCGGCAGGCCGCTGATGAAGGCGCGGGTGCCGTCGATCGGGTCGAGCACCCAGACGCATTCCGCGTCCGCCCGCTCGGCGCCGAACTCCTCGCCGAGGATGCCGTGATGCGGGAGCTGATCCGTGATCATCCGCCGCATCACGGCCTCCGCCGCCCGGTCGGCCTCGGTGACGGGGTCGAAGGCCCGGCTGGTGCCGTGAGACTTGTCGTCCAGGCCGAAATGCGCCCGGAAGAACGGCAGGATCGCCGCTCCGGACTGGGTGGCGAGGTCTTCCATGAACCGGGCGAGATCGACGACGCTCATGCGAGGGGACAGCCTCCCGTTGACCGGGGGAGCGAAGCCGCCGGCGGCGGCGGCGTCAACCCGCCGCGCCCGCATTTTGTAGCGGTTCCCCCCGGGCCGGGGACAACCGGCTAGTCAGCGCCGACAACCTGTGCTCCAAATTCCGGGACGCAACCGGGTCGCCTTTCAAAGAACCCCCGGTGCCGGGAAGGCGACGCCCACGTGCATCCATCCGCCCCGTTCGGCCTCTCGGCGCGGCCGCGGCTCGACCTCGCGGAACTGTCCGGGCGGGTCGCCGGCCTCGCCTCCGGTGGCCGGCTCACGGTGATCGGGCTCGGCCCCGGGCCGCTCGCTGCGGCGCTCGATCCCGGGCGCGGCAGCCTCCTCCTGGCGACCGACGGGCTGCCCGGGGCTGCGGCGATCCTCGACCGGCTGCTCGACGACCTCGCCGAACTGGCCCTGGCCCGCTGGCCCGACGGGACTGGCATGGAGGCGCAGGCCGCGGCCGGTGATCCGCGCCGCTCCGGGCCCTGGCTGCGGGCGGCGGCCAAGCGCGCCGCCAGGGGCCAACCGCCCCGGTTCCGGCGGGCGGCGCGGGAGGTGGAACTCGCCCAACTCCTCCTGGCTCTCGACCCGTCCGGGCTGATCCTCGTCGCCGAGGTCGATCCGGGCTCGCCCGCCCGCGCCGCGCCGGTGATCGAGGCGCTCGGGTGGTGCGCCGGCGCGGGGGCGGCGACCGTCGCCGTTCTCCCTGCCCATCCACCGGAGAGCCCGCCCTACGACCGCATCCTCTACGGCGCCTGCGAACTCGCGCGGGAGGCCGCGCCGCTCACCGAGCGCTTCGTCCCGCCGTGCTCCCGCGCCCATCCGAACAGCGCCGTCGAGCGGCGGGTCGAGGCGGCGCTCGCGGGCGACGCGGAACTCGCCGGGCTGTTTTCGGGCAACGAGACGGTGCGCCTGCCCGGGTTCGGGCCGCATCCGCGCGTCGACCTGCTCTGCCGCGCCCACGCGATCGTGGTGGAGCTCGACGGGCCCGAGCACCGGGCGCCCGCCCTGTTCGAGGCCGACCGCCACCGCGATGCCGTGCTGCTGGCGGCGGGCTATCTCGTCCTGCGCATCACCAACCGGCAGGTCGAGACCGACCTCGCCCGCACCCTGGAAAAAATCCGCGCTGTGGTCCGCCTGCGGCGCCCCGTGACGGAGACGACCCCTCCATGACCGATACGCCGACCCCGACACAGGCGCTGATCCTCTGGTGCCTGCTGGGCCGCCACGGCGCCGCCCTCCAGAGCGAGATTGTTCCGCGGGTCGAGCGGGCCGACCGCGAGGCCCTGGTCGCCGGCCGCTTCCTCGAGGCGACCCGACAGGGCCGCTCGCTCCGGCTTGAGGTGACCGACCGGGGCTGGGCCTGGGCCGGCGACCATCTGCGCGACCCGCTCCCCCCCGGCGCCCGCGTCCTCCAGGACTGGCTCGCCCTGATCCACCGCCATCTCGACGCCACCGGCGCGGCGCTCGCCGACCTCGTCGGGCTTCCCCCCGAGCCGGAGGCCGCGCCCGCCGCGAAGGCCAAGGTTCCTACCGGGAAGGCTCCCGCCAAGAAGACTTCTGCCAAGGAGGCTCCCGCCAAGGAGGCTCTTGCCAAGAAGGCGCTTTCTGAAAAAGCCGCCGCCAAGCCGAAGGCCGCGCCGAAGCCGAGGCGCGCGCCGGAGACCAAGTCCGCGAAGGCGTTTTCCCCCAAAAAACTCCGCGCCCGCATCGAGGAGGCCTATCTGGCGATCACCGGCGGCGAGCGGGCCACGGCGGTGCGCCTGAGCGCGCTGCGGGCCCGCCTGTCCGATCTCGACCGTGCCACGGTCGATGCCGGGCTCGCGGCGATCCTCAAGGGGGATCGGACGGCGGGGTTGAGCCAGCTCAACGATCCGAAGGCCATCGACGCAGCGGAGCGCGAGGCCGCTTACAGCCCGGCTGGCGAGCCGTTCCACCTCCTCTGGATCCAGTCATGAACCAAGCCCTCGACGCCCTGCGCCGGGTCGATTTCGATTGGGTGCGCACCCTCGACAGCGTCTGGCTCGACGTGGAGCCGACGGGCGGCCCGAACGACGTGCGCGTGTCCGATCTTGTCGACGCCCTCCACGAAGAGCAGCGCCAGCCTGGCCAGCGGGCGCTCGGGCGCGCACTCGTCGGCCAATCGGGTGTCGGCAAGACGCATCTGGTTGGGCAGGTTCGCCGTGAGGTCTGGCGCTCGGGCGGCTGGTTCGTGCTCCTCGACGTGCTCGGTCTGACGGATTTCTGGCGGAGCGCTGCGCTCAGCTTCGTCACCGGTCTGCTTCAAACAATGCCGGATGGGCGCCGGCAATCTGACGCTGTGCTCGCAGGGGTGGCGCGTCGATTCCGCGTCGAGAAGCAGGTCGAGGAAGCGTTCAACACGCCCAACATCGATGCGCGCCGCATCGTCGACCTGCTCGTCCGCGCCTTGATGAGCGTCGATGCCGCGCGGGCGCTGAAGCATCAGGATGTGTTCCGCGCGTTGTGCCTGTTGCGAACGCAGGATTTGAGCGCAGTCGGGCTGGCCCATGCGTGGCTGCAGGGCTACGAGGCCGACCCGGCTGAACGCGCGGCCCTGGGCTTCCGCACGCCGCCTCCGGCACCGGTCGAAGTCGTGCGCGGCCTGTCGTGGATCATGGGGCTGAGCGGACCGACGCTCATCGCGTTGGACCAGATCGACGGGGTGATCGACGCGAGCCGGCTCGCTGCGACGGACGATCTCGATGCCAGCGCGAGCCTCGCCGAGGTGTTGGCAGCGGGACTGCTCGAAATCCATGACGTGTGCGGGCGTGGGATGACGCTGGTCACCTGCTTGCCGGATTCCTGGACGCGCATGGAGGAACGGGGCCTTCGCGCCACGCGGCATCGCTTCGACACCCCGATCCTCCTCAAGGGCATGAACGACTGCACCGCCGCCGCCGCGTTGATCCGTGCCCGGTTGGCGCCCGCCTATGCCGAGGCCGGCTTCGCGCCGCCGCACCCGACCTGGCCGTTCGACGGGGCGGCCATCGCGGCGGCTGCCGAAGCCGGCATGATGCCGCGCACGATCCTCATGCGCTGCGACGCCTTCCGCCGCGACTGCCTCGCCCGGGGCGAGGCGACGGAATGCCCCAGCCTGATCGAGACGACGCCGCCCAAATCGGGGCCGAAGGTCGAGAACTTCGATCTCGCCGCCGAGAAGCGCGCCGTCGCCATCGACGGCCTGCTCGCCGACGACGAGAACACGCTCGGTGAGGTCCTGCGGGCCGCCTTCGACCTCTACGCCGTCGAGGACGATCCGGACGACGCCATCGACATCGCCAGCAAGGGCGAGCCCGAGCAGAAGATCCCACCGCTGCACGGGCGGCTCACCTTCATCCACCGGAACGAGAACGACCGCGAGCGCCACGTCTGCTACCGGGCGCTGCCGCAGCAGAACGCCATCGCCTTCCAGGCGCGGCTGCGGGCGGCGCTCACCGCCTCGGGCATCTCCACCCGGATCCCGGGCCGCGAACTGCTGATCGTGCGCCGCGGGGCCCTGCCGAGCGGGGCCAAGACGCGGCAGCTCTTCGACGCCTTCCTGGCCGCGGGCGGCACGTGGATCGAGCCGAGCGACGACGACCTGCGCAGCTTCGCCGCCCTGCGGGCCCTGCGCGAGCGGGCGACCGCCGAGGGCCGGTTCGATCGGTTCGAGCGCTGGCTGCGGTCCGAGCGGCCCCTCGCCGGAACGGAGTTCTTTCGGAAGGCGGGGCTTGCCGGTTCGACCGTCGCGGCGGCGCCCGCCATTGACGAGGCGTCGCCGGTCGCGCCCCCGTCCAACCCATCCCTGCCTGCCCCACCCTCGCTCGCCGGACTTCTGCCCACCGGACCCTTGCCCACCGGACCCTTGCCCGCCGGACTTTTGCCCGCCTCCGAGCCGGATGCACCCATCGCGCCGCAGCCTGAGCCGCGGATCCGTCCCGTGCCGAAGCCCCCGGCGGTGCCCGCGCCGGGCGCCGCCGTGGCCCCGCCCGCGGAGGCGATCCCGGTAGGGCGCCGGCTCACCCCCGAGGCCCCGCCCGTGAGCCTGCCCCTGGGGCTGCTGCCGCGCCACACCGCGATCATCGCCGGATCCGGTTCGGGCAAGACCGTCATGCTGCGCCGCCTCGTCGAAGAGGCGGCGCTCGCCGGCATCCCGGCCATCGTGGTCGATCCCAACAACGATCTGTCGCGGCTGGGCGAGCCCTGGCCGGAGCGGCCGGGCGCCTTCTCGCCCGAGGACGACGCCAAGGCCGCCCGCTACCGGGAGAGCGTGGAGGTGATGGTCTGGACGCCCGGCCGTCGCGCCGGCAATCCCCTGTTTCTCGCGGCGATGCCCGATTTCGCGAGCGTCGGCGAAGACCCTGACGAGCGCCAGCAGGCGATCGAGATGGCGGCCGAGACACTGGCGCCCCTCGCGAATGCGTCGCGGCAGCTCCCGCGTGGGGTGCTGTCCGATGCGCTGAGCCTGTTCGCCGACCGCGGCGGCGGCGATCTCGCCGATTTCACGGCATTGCTCGGCGACCTGCCGGACGGCGCCAGCCGGATCGGTAATTCCCAAAGACTTGCCGCCGGCATGGCCGACCAACTCCACGCGGCGGTTGCCACCAACCCGCTCCTCAAGGTCGACGGGACGGTGCTCGATCCCGCGCGCCTGTTCTACGGAGCCGACGCCGCCCGGACGCGGATCTCGGTCGTCAATCTGTCCGGCCTCGGCTCGGACGCGGCCCGAGAGGATTTCGTCAACCGGCTCCAGATGGCTCTGTTCGGCTGGATCAAGAAGAACCCCTCGCCCCGCGGCCTGCTCTACGTGGTGGACGAGGCGCAGACCTTCCTGCCCTCCGGCCGAAGCACCGCGAGCCTGGGCAGCGGCATCAAGCTGGTGGCGCAGGGGCGCAAATACGGGCTCGGCATGATCGTGGCGACGCAGGTGCCGCGGGGCATCCACAACCAGATCGTCTCGAACTGCACGACCCAGTTCTTCGGCCGCCAAGCCTCCCCGGCCACCATCGCGGCGGCCCAGGAGATTTTGGCGGCCAGCGGCGGCAGCGCCAGCGACATCGGGCGGCTCGGGGCGGGCGAGTTCTACTTCGCCACGGAGGGCTCGGGACGCCCGTTCAAGCTGCGCGCGCCGCTCTGCCTCAGCCACCACCCGGCCAACCCGCCGACCCCGGAGCAGGTGGTGGCGCTGGCCCGTCGCTCGGCCGCCGGCTGAGGGACGGTCAGGCCGGCTCCGGCTCCGGCAGCGCCTGACGCGGGGGCGTGGCGGCGTCGCGCCGTTCGGGTTCGGTCGCGGTCCCGCCGTCCCGGGCGAGGGTCAGCAGGGTCTCGACGAGGTCGCGCAGCGACGTGACGTGGTCGTCGGCGCCGAGCTTGGCCCGCAGCCGCTCGTCCGAGAGGGCCGGTTCGTCGAGGCGCCACAGGCCGGCGACGATCGGCACGGTGTCGAGCTTGCGCCGCAGCCGGCCGACGAGGCGGCTGAGATGCGTCGGCTCGCCGCTCAGTGCCAGCGAGATCACGCAGACCGCCTGCGGCTCCCCGGGTTCCCAGGTGGCGAGCCGGACCCGGGCGACCTCGGCGAAGGAGACCGGCCTCGTGCCGAAGCCGCGCTTGCGCAGGAGCTGGTCGGCGATGGCCGCCGCCGCCCCGTCGAGGAAGCCGCGCCCGGAGACGAGCAGCACCGCCCCCTCCCGGCGCCACGCCTCGGGCAGATCCTCGGGCGACGGGTCGGGGATCGGCTCGCTCGAGCAGGCGCTCTCTCCGTCCCCGGTCGCGGTCGGGATCAGCTTGGCCGCCTTGGACGAGGGCTCGGGCACCCCGTCCTTGCGCTCCTCCAGATCCTCGACGAGCGCGGTGATCGAGGCGCGGATGTCCTCCTTCTGATCCGGTGTCAGCACGCCGCGGGCGGCGTCGCGGGCGGCGAGTTCGAGGCCCCGGAGCACGACGTCGTCGTAATAGGCCGAGAGCGAGCATTCCCGCAGGATCAGCTCGGCATGCTCCTGGGCCTCCTCGGGGTCGTCGGCGAGCATGCGCTGGTAGAAGTTCTCGACCGGCGTCAGCGCCGGGCGGTTGCTGAACAGCACGTCGAGGAACTCGAGCCGCTCGACATGGCGTCCGAGCACCACGAGGCAGACGGTCAGCGGCGTCGAGAGCAGCAGCCCGACCGGTCCCCACAGCCAGGTCCAGAACAGGGCCGAGACCAGCACCGAGAAGGGCGAGAGCCCGGTCGAGTGGCCGTAGACCAAGGGTTCGATGACGTGGCCGACCAGCGGCTCGATCACCGCGAACAGGATCAGGGTGGCGAGCACCATGCCCCAGCCGGGATCGACCGCAGCCGCCAGCGCCAGGGGCAGGATCGCCGAGAGGACGGCGCCGATATAGGGCACGAACCGCATCGTCGCGGAGAAGATCGCCCACAGCACCGGGTTCGGCACGCCGATGATCCAGAGGCCGACGCCGATCACGACGCCGAAGGCGGTGTTGAGGGCGAGCTGGCCGAGGAAGTAGCGCGACAGCCGCCGCGCCGCATCGTCCATCGCCACGGTGGTGCGGTGCAGGTCGCTGGAGCCGGCGAGCCGGATTAGGCGGTCGCGCAGGTCCTCCCGCTGCATCAGGATGAACAGGAGCACCACCACGACGATGCCCGCGGTGGCGAGGGGCTGCACCACCGGCGAGAGCACCGCGCTGGCGATCTCCAACGGGCTCGGGCGGCGCTCCTCCACCTGGACCAGCATCGGCTTGGCCGGCTCCGCCTCCGGCTTGGTGCCGGTCCGGGCGGCCTCGTCCTGCCGCGCCTGCTGCTCGCGCTTGGACCGTTCGGCCTCCTCCTTGTTCTCCTCGGCGCCGCCCTGGTGGATCGCCCGATTGATGTTGGTGACATAGTCCATGGTCCGGCCGAGGGGCCCCTCGCGCAGGCCCTCGATCTTGCGCTCGATCGTGTGCTGGTAACGCGGAACGTCTTGCACGAGGTCGGCGACCTGCACGCCGATCACCGTGGCGAGCGCGCCCATCACCCCGGTGGCGAGCAGCACCGTGAACAGGACCGCGACGAAGCGGCCGAGCCGCAGCCGGCGCAGCAGGTTCACGAGCGGCCCCAGCACGAAGGAGAGCAGCACCGCGATCGCGATCGGGATCAGCACCTCGCGGCCGAGATAGAGGCCGGCCACGATGATCGCGAAGACGATCATGGAGGAGGCGAGCGGGCCGCGGGGCGTCTCGGCGGCGGTGACCCGGGTGGGGCGCGGCGGCACGACGAAGCCATCGCCGGACGGGAGTGTCTTCATGTCGGTCCGGGTATCCTGAACTCTGCCACGCGCGCGCTGCACCTGAGGTTTCCTCCAGGCCCGCGCCGGTCAAGAAACCGTGAGCGCTCCGGTTTCGATCCCTCGATTCCCACCGCGCTGCCGCATCCGCCGGATCACGACCCGGCGAAGGGCTGCAGGGTGAGGCCCGCCGCCTCCAGCCCGGCGCGGACCGTGCGGGCGAGGGTCAACGCCGCCGCGCCGTCGCCGTGGACGCAGACGGTGTCGATCGCCACCGGGATCGACCGGCCGTCCGCCGTGAACACGGCGCCCGCGCCGACCATGCGGGCGACGCGCTCGGCGGCGGCCTGCGGGTCGTGGATCACCGCACCGGGCGCGGCGCGGGGCAGCAGGGTGCCGTCGGCGGCGTAGCCCCGGTCGGCGTAGATCTCGCGGGCGAGCCGCAGGCCGGCGCGCTCGCCCGCCCGCTCGGCCGGGAGCCCCGGCATGACGACGAGGACGAGGCTCGGATCGACCGCCGCGACCGCGCGGGCGATCGCTGCGGCGATGGTGTCGTCCTCGTTGGCGAGATTGGCCAGCGCCCCGTGCGCCTTGACGTGGGTGACCCGGCCGCCGGCCAGCGCCGCGCAGGCCTGGAGCGCCCCGATCTGGTAGGCGACGTCCCGCTCGATCCGGCTCGGACTCTCCAGAATCCGGTTCCGGCCGAAGCCGCGCAGGTCCGAAAACCCCGGATGGGCGCCGACGGCAACGCCCCGCGCCCGCGCCGCGAGCACCGTCTCGACCATGATGTGGGGATCGCCCGCATGGAAGCCGCAGGCCACGTTGGCCGAGGTGACGATGTCGAGCAGCGCGGCGTCGTCGCCCATGCGCCAGGGCCCGAAACCCTCGCCGAGATCGGCGTTGAGATCGATGCGGGCGCTCACCCGGCCGCCCGCATGGATCTCGACGTCGCTTTTTTGGGGGTTTCGCTCGGGACGGGTTCCTCGGGCCGCGCTCTCGGCCGCATCACGACCCCGAACCCTTCGCTCTCGCTGCCGATGAAGCGGATACCCTCCCCTTCGAGCACCGTGCGGATCGAGGTCAGCGTCTTGGCCCGGGGGGCGACCTGATCGCTCTCGATCATGTTCAGCGTCACCACCGAGACTGCGGCGCGGCTGGCCAGGACCCCTTGCGTCCATTTGAGCAATCCGCGGCCGGCGCGGATCTGGGCGGGGGTGATCGGGCTGGGCAGGTCGGTCGGGAGAGCCATGGTGAGGAGATGGTCGAAACTGAAAGAATTTTCAAGTTTCGGGTTGACGCAAGGCACGGCGTGGCCGTACTCAACCGCCCATCGGCCTGCCGGGCCGGTGATCCGAGGTGATCGCTTCCCTTGAGGACGTTCGCGGCAGGCGAGCCGCGGGGGTGAAATGACCCGTCCGCCCTCGATCGTTCATGACCGGCAGTTCGACAGCAATACCACCGGCGCGGGCCGGTCGGCGCTCGGTTCCCCGTTCTGCACAACGAAACCCCGATCGCCCGTTTTCACGCCCGCGTCCCTTTCTGGCCCCGCCTCGACGGAGCATGGCATGAAGAGCAACGACCTCCGTGTCGCCGCCTGCGCCCGTCCGGGTCTTGAGCGGCCACGATCCAGGGGAAGCGTCGGCCGCGCGGGCCGATAGCGGACGGTGATCTCTTAAATCGGCTCCCTCCGCCGTCAGGCGCGAGGCCCGGTGTCCGTCAGGACACGATCGTCCGCTGCCCCATGTCCGCGTGACCGTTGCGGCGTCCCTCGCCCGAGGTGACGCGCCGGCGTCATCCTTCCCATCCCACACGTCCGACGGCCCTGCGGGCCGATCGGGGACGGTCATCGGTAGTGCGCCGCGAGGGTTCCTCGCGGAGGTCGCGGATTCGAGTTCCGCCGGGCCGCGAGGTCCGTAGCTCGGTCATTCCGTTTCCGGCGCCCATGCCCGCATGTCCCCGTGCCCGCATGTCCCCATGCCCGCATGGCCGGACGAACCACACAGAAATTCGGCCGCGCGGGCCGGAGGGCGAGGGTTAACGGGGTCCCAGGGTTCGACTCCCGAGGGTGCCGCAAGGCGCCTGGAATCCTTCGCCCACCCCACGACTGCGCGGCTGCAACGAGGCACGGGACGCGCGAGCATGCGCCCCGCGGCGAAAGGAGCGAGCGATGTTGAACCATGGAAAGCTGTTCTCGCTCCGGCGCAATCCGCAGTCGGAGCCGATCCCCCGCACCGTGCCGAACGCGGCCGGCGGCCATTCCTTCGCGATCAGCGACTGGGCGCGGCTCGACCGCTTCCTGGTGCTGGGCGCCGAGGGTGGCGCGTACTACGCCGGCGAGCAGGCGATGACGCGGGAGAACGCCGTCGCGGTGATGCGCTGCATCGCCGAGGACGGGGCGCGGGCGGTGGCGGCCATCGTCGCGGTCAGCGAGGCGGGGCGGGCTCCCAAGCAGGGCCCGGCGATCTTCGCCCTCGCGCTGGCGGCCTCCGCGGAGGCCGAGGCGACTCGTCGCCTCGCGCTCGCCGCCCTGCCCCGGGTCTGCCGCACCGGCACGCATCTGTTCCAGTTCGCCGACGCCGTCGAGGTGATGCGCGGCTGGGGCCGGGGCCTGCGGCGCGCGGTCGGCGACTGGTACCGGGCGAAGTCCGTGGAGGCGCTCGCCTACCAGGCGGTCAAGTACCGGTCCCGCCAGGGCTGGACGCACCGCGACCTCCTGCGGCTCGCGCATCCGGAGACGGAGGAGCGGCCACGGAAGGCGCTGTTCGACTGGATCTGCCGCGGCACGCTGACCGAGGACCTGCCCGCCCTCGTCCACGCCTTCGCCGCCGTGCAGACGGACGGCGTCGACGGGGCCTTCGCGGCGGCGCAGGTGCGCTCGCACGGCCTACCCTGGGAGGCGCTGCCGACGGGGCTGATGACGAGCCGCGCGGTGAACGAAGCCCTGATCGAGCGCATGCCGGTCGGTGCCCTGGTGCGCCAGCTCGGCCGGCTCACCGCGTCGGGGGCGCTCGCGCCCTTCTCGCCGGGGACCGCCCATGTGGTCGGCGTGCTGTCGGACCGGGAGCGCCTGCTCAAGGCGCGCCTGCATCCGATGGCGCTGCTGATCGCGCTCCAGACCTACGCGTCGGGGCGCGGCCTGCGCGGCCGGCTCTCCTGGGAGCCGGTGGCGCAGATCGTCGAGGCGCTGAACGCGGCCTTCTACACCGCCTTCGCGGGCGTCGAGCCGACCGGCCGGCGCCTCGTCCTGGCGCTCGACGTGTCGGGCTCGATGGCGAGCGGAGCGGTCGCGGGCACGGCCCTGACGCCCCGGGAGGCGGCCGCCGCGATGGCGCTCGTCACCGCGGCGACGGAGGAGCACTGGCAGGTGCTCGGCTTCACCGCCGAGCCCGGCCGGTCCTGGCATCAGGGGGCCGCGCTGACCGCCCTGCCGATCGGGCCGTCCCTGCGGCTCGACCAGGCAGTGGCGGCGACCGCCGGCCTGCCCTTCGGCGGGACGGATTGTTCGCTGCCGATGCGGTGGGCGCTGGAGCGGGGCGTCCGGGCCGACGGGTTCGTGGTCTACACGGATTCGGAGACCTGGGCCGGCCCGGTCCATCCGGTCGAGGCGCTGCGGGACTACCGGGCGAAGACCGGGATTCCGGCCAAGCTCGTGGTCGTGGGGCTCGTCTCCAACGGCTTCAGCATCGCCGACCCGGAGGATGCCGGGATGCTCGACGTGGTCGGCTTCGACACGGCGGCGCCCGCACTGATCGCGGATTTTCTCCGCGCGTGAACGGAGGGGAGCGGACGGCCTCGCGCCGCCCGCCCCCCTTTCGAGGACCCTCACAACATGGGAAAATGGAGCGGTATCATGACCGCGATCAACGGACGCGACCTCATCGCCTGGGGCTTCGAGCCCGGTGCGTGGTTCAAGCCGGCGGTGGCCATCGCCAACGCCATGCGGGCGGAAGGCGCCGACGATGCGGCGATCCGCGCGCATCTGCGCGCGACCGAGCCCTCTGCCAACCCGCTCGCCTTGCGTACCAACGCCCTCGAGTTCGGCGTCTTCCTCGATGCCGAGACGGAGGCCGAGCGGGCGAACGCGGCCGCCGTCATCGCCCACATGGATGCGCTCATGCGGGTGCCGACCATCGTCAAGGGCGCGGTGATGCCGGATGCCTGCCCGTCGGGCTCCGCGGAGGGCACGATCCCGGTCGGCGGCGCGGTCGCCTGCGCGGACGCGATCCATCCGGGCTTCCACTCGGCCGACATCTGCTGCTCGGTGGCGATCACGGTGTTTCGTCGGGCCGACGATCCGAAGCGGGTCCTCGACGCGATGCAGGCGGTGACGCATTTCGGGCCCGGCGGACGCCACGGCGTGGTCAGGCCGCCGGACGCGGTGATGGCCGGGGTGATGGGCAACCGCTTCCTCGCGGAGTTTGCCAACATCGCGGTCGGCCATTTCGCCAGCCAGGGCGACGGCAACCACTTCGCCTTCGTCGGGCATCTCGCCTCGACGGGGCAGGTGGCGCTCGTCACCCATCACGGCTCACGCGGGCTCGGGGCGCAGCTCTACAGGAAGGGCATGGCGGTCGCGCGTCGGCACACGGCCATCGTCGCCCCGCGGATCCCGGCGCACAACGCCTGGATCCGGGCGGAATCCGACGACGGCCGGGCCTATTGGGAGGCCCTGCAGGTGGTCAGGGACTGGACCAAGGCCAGTCATTACGCGCTCCACGACCGGGTGGCGCGCATGCTGGGCAACGCGGTCGCGGACCGGTTCTGGAACGAGCACAACTTCGTGTTCCGCCGCGACGACGGGCTCTACTACCACGGCAAGGGGGCGACCCCGTCGTGGCGGGGGTTCTCGGCCGACGATGACGGGCGCACGCTGATCCCGCTCAACATGGCCGAGCCGATCCTGATCGCCCGCCACCGCGACCAACCGGCCGCACTCGGTTTCGCCCCGCACGGGGCGGGCCGCAACATGAGCCGCAGGGCCTATCTGCGGGAGAACGCCCCGTCCCTGCCCGAGGGCATCGACGTGCGCTTCTTCTGCGGACGGCCCGATTTGTCGGAGCTTCCGGGCGCCTACAAGGACGCGGCCCGCCTGCGCGCCCAGATCGCCACGTACGATCTGGCGGAGGTCGTCGACCGGGTCGAGCCCTACGGCTCCATCATGGCCGGCGACTGGGAGGCCGACGCGCCGTGGCGCAGGAAGGCGGCCGCCAAGCGCGCGGCGGCGCAGGCCGCCGGCTGAAACGAGAGGCGGCGCCGGGCGAGATCCCGGCGCCGCGCCGTCCCGGACGAATCAGGCCGCCGCGACGGTGGCCTTCACGATGCGGTCGGGATCGTTCACGGGCTCGCCGCGCTTGATCGTGTCGACGACGTCCATGCCCTCGATCACCTTGCCCCACACCGTGTACTGGCGGTCGAGGAAGCGGGCGTCCGAGAAGCAGATGAAGAACTGCGAATTCGCCGAGTGCGGGAAGTTGGTGCGCGCCATCGAGCAGGTGCCGCGCACATGCGGTTCGGCGTTGAACTCGGCGTTGAGGTCCGGCAGGTCCGAACCGCCCGAACCGGTGCCGGTCGGGTCGCCGGTCTGGGCCATGAAGCCGTCGATGACGCGGTGGAACGGCACGCCGTCGTAGAAGCCCTGGCCCGTCAGGGTCTTGATCCGCTCGACGTGGTTCGGGGCGAGGTCGGGGCGCAGCGCGATGACGACGCGGCCCTTGGTGGTTTCCAGGACGATGGTCTCGTTGATGTCGGCCATGATTAAATTCCCTGTCCTCTGGGTCCGTCGTAGATGAAGCGCAGCGCCAGGGGGCGCCCCGCGATGGCTCCGCCGAGGCTCGGCGTGAGCCGGACCGGCGTGCAGCGCGCGATCGCGTCGAGCGTCGCCCGCACCAGGATGTCCCGGGCGCGTGTGTCGCCCGGAATCTGCGAGAAGGTGATCCGCGGCGTGCCGATCACCGAGCCGTCCCGGCGCAGCGCGAGGCGCGCCGTGATCTCGGTGCGCTCGAACTTGGCCAGGCCCTCGGGCGCCTCCCAGCAGGCGGCGAGCGCCGGGAATAGGTCCTTCAGGGTATCGACCGGTCCCGGCCCGGTCTCGCTCGCGCGCAGCGGCACCCGCAGCGTGCCCCGCAGGGTCTGCGGCAGCGTGCGCCAGGGTTCAAGGGTCCCGAACGCATCGGCGCTGCCCGGCCCGAGCAGGACCAGGGCCGCGCCGCCGAGGGCCGCGCGGCGGAAGGGGGCGTGCCCGGAGATCGGCCCTCTCCCGCGCCCGTCACTGTCCGAGCGACATCTTCACGATCTTGTCGGGGTTCTGCACCGAGCCGTTGTCGCCCTTGGACCCCTTCTTGATCTTGTCGACCACATCCATGCCGGAGGTGACGACGCCGACGACGGTGTAGTTGTTGTTCAGGAAATCGGCGTCGCCCAGGCAGATGAAGAACTGCGAGTTGGCCGAGTTCGGGCTGCCCGAGCGGGCCATGCCGACCGTGCCGCGCTTGAACGGGGCCGAGGAGAACTCGGCCGGAATGTTGGGCAGGCTGGAGCCGCCGGTGCCGTTGCCCTTCGGGTCGCCGGTCTGGACCATGAAGCCGTCGATGACGCGGTGGAATTTCAGGCCGTCGTAGAAGCCCTGGCCGACGAGCGTCTTGATCTGCTTGACGTGCTTGGGCGCGATCTCCGGACGCAGCTCGATGGTGATGCGGCCGTCCTTGGTCTCGAGAATGACGGTGTTCTCGCCGGCCCGTGCGGACGGGGCGAACAGGCCGGAGGCGAGGGTGGCGCTCAGCGCGAGACCGAGGACGGCGTGACGGCGGTTCATGCGGATGATGACTCCGGAATCGGGATCGGGATCAGGCTTGCGAGCGGCCTTGGGCGAAGCGGGCGGCCAGCCGCACGGCGACGGCGTGCGGCACGAAGGGGGTGACGTCGCCCCCCATGGCGGCGATCTGGCGCACCAGGGTGGCGGTGATCGGCCGCACGCCGGTGGAGGCGGGCAGGAAGACGGTCTGGACCTCGGGGGCCATGGCGCCGTTCATGCCGGCGAGCTGCATCTCGTAGTCGAGATCGGTCCCGTCGCGCAGGCCGCGGATGAACAGGCGGGCGCCGCAACGCCGGGCGGCCGAGACGGCGAGATCGTCGAAGGTGACGACGTCGAGCGCCGCGCCCTCGGCGGCCGCGAGCGGCGCGCAGGTCTCGCGCAGCAGCGCTGCCCGCTCCTCGGCCGTGAACAGGGGCGCCTTGCCCGGATGCACGCCGATGGCGAGCACCAGCCGCGGCACCAGCCGGCAGGCTTGGCGCACCACGTCGAGGTGGCCGTTGGTGACCGGATCGAACGATCCGGCGTAGAGCGCGGTACGGGTCGTCACGGGAAGGGGCCTAGAGCATTTTCGGGGCGAACGGAACCCGACGGGTTTCCGTGGCCCATCATTCCGGGTTTCGCTGCGCGGCCCCGGGATGACGGGCGCGAGACCGGTGCCGGCGTGAGGCTGCTCAGGCCTCCTCGCCCTCGTCCGCTCCGTCCTCGCCCTCGATATGCTCCACCGAGACGACCTTCTCGGCCTTGTCGGTGTTGAACACCGTGACGCCCTGCGAGGCGCGGCCGACGATGCGGATGTCGTCCACCGGCACGCGGATGAGCTGGCCGGCATTCGTCACCAGCATGATCTGGTCGGAGGCCTCCACGGGGAAGGAGGCGACGAGGTGGCCGTTGCGGGGGTTGACCCGCATTGCCGTGATGCCTTTGCCGCCCCGGCCCGAGGTCCGGTACTCGTAGGAGGACGAGCGCTTGCCGAAGCCGCGCTCGGACAGGGTCAGCACGAACTGCTCGGCCGCGCTCATCTCGGTGTAGCGCTCCGCCGAGATCGCGGCCTCCCCGGTCGCCTCCTCGGCGTCGGGGGCCTCCTCGGCCTCGCCCTCCCCGCCGATGACGGCACGGCGCATCTTCAGGTAGCCGGCCCGCTCCTCCGGCGTCGCGTCGAAGGCGTTGAGGATCGCCATGGAGATGACGGTGTCGTCCTTGGCCAGGTTGATCCCGCGCACGCCGGTGGAATCGCGGCCCTTGAAGACGCGCACGTCCTCGACGGGGAAGCGGATGCACTGCCCCAGGGCGGTCGTCAGCAGCACGTTCTGCTCGGGGCGGCAGATCTCGACATGGACGATGTGGTCGCCCGGATCGAGCTTCATGGCGATCTTGCCGTTGCGGTTCACCACCGTGAAGTCCGACAGCTTGTTGCGGCGGACAGTGCCGGAGGCGGTGGCGAACATCACGTCGAGCGTGTCCCAGGACGTCTCGTCCTCGGGCAGCGGCATGATGGTGGAGATGCGCTCGCCCTCGTTCTGCAGGTGCAGGATGTTGACGAGCGCCTTGCCCCGGGCGTTCGGGGCGGCGATGGGCAGGCGCCAGACCTTCTCCTTGTAGGCCTGGCCCTGGTCGGAGAAGAACAGCACCGGCGTGTGGGTGCTGGCCACGAACAGCCGCGTGACGAAGTCCTCGTCGCGGGTCGCCATGCCGGAGCGACCCTTGCCGCCGCGCTTCTGCGCCCGGTAGGTCGAGAGCGGGACGCGCTTGACGTAGCCGGCATGGGACACGGTCACGACCATGTCCTCGCGGGCGATCAGGTCCTCGTCCTCGACGCTGAAATCGGAATCGATGATCTCGGTCCGGCGCGGCGTCGCGAATTGCTCGCGCACCTCGGCCAGCTCCTGCTTGACGATCGCCTGGACGCGCAGGCGCGAGCGCAGGATGTCGAGATAGTCGGCGATCTCGTCGGCGAGCTTTTTCAACTCGTCCCCGACCTCGTCGCGGCCCAGAGCCGTGAGGCGCTGCAGGCGCAGATCGAGGATCGCCCGGGCCTGGATCTCCGAGAGGCGATAGGTGCCGTCCTCGGCGACCCGGTAGCGCGGATCGTCCACCAGCGCGATCAGCGGGGCGATGTCGTGGGCCGGCCAGTGGCGGGCCATCAGCGCCTCGCGGGCGGTGTTCGGGTCCGGCGAGGTGCGGATCAGGCGGATCACCTCGTCGATATTGGCGACCGCGATCGCCAGACCGCACAGCACGTGGGCCCGCTCGCGGGCCTTGTTGAGCAGGAACTTGGTGCGCCTTGAGACGACCTCCTCGCGGAAATCGTTGAAGGCCAGCAGCAGGTCCTTCAGGTTCATCAGCTCGGGGCGCCCGCCGTTCAGCGCCACCATGTTGCAGCCGAACGAGGACTGCAGCGGCGTGTAGCGGTAGAGCTGGTTCAGGACGACGTCGGCCATGGCGTCGCGCTTGATCTCGACCACGATGCGCATGCCGTCGCGGTCGGATTCATCGCGCAGGTCCGAGATGCCCTCGACGCGCTTCTCCTTGACGAGCTCGGCGATCTTCTCGACGAGCGTCGCTTTGTTCACCTGATACGGGATCTCGGTGAAGATCAGCGCCTCGCGCTCCTTGCGCAGCTCCTCGACATGGGACTTCGCCCGCATGATGATCGAGCCGCGGCCCGTGCTGTAGGCCTGCCGGGTACCGGCGCGGCCGAGGATCATGCCGCCGGTCGGGAAGTCGGGGCCGGGCACGATCTCGTTGAGCGCCTCGATGGTGAGGCTGGCATCGTCGATGAGGGCGATGCAGGCGTCGATCAGCTCGCCGAGATTGTGCGGCGGGATGTTGGTGGCCATGCCCACCGCGATGCCGCCCGCGCCGTTGACCAGCAGGTTCGGGAAGCGGGCCGGCAGGACGGTCGGCTCCTCGTGCTCCCCGTCGTAATTCGCCTGGAAATCGACGGTGTTCTTGTCGATGTCCGAGAGGAGCGCGCTGGCGGGCTTGGCCAGGCGCGATTCGGTGTAGCGCATGGCCGCGGCCGGATCGCCGTCGACCGAACCGAAATTGCCCTGCCCGTCGATGAGCATGAGGCGCATCGAGAAGTCCTGGGCCATCCGGACCAAGGCGTCGTAGATCGATTGGTCGCCGTGCGGATGGTACTTACCGATCACGTCGCCGACGATGCGGGCCGACTTGACGTAGCGGCGCTCGGGCAGGTGTCCGCTCTCGTGGGCCGCGAACAGGATGCGCCGGTGCACCGGCTTCAGGCCGTCGCGCGCGTCGGGCAGCGCGCGGCTCACGATCACGCTCATGGCGTAATCGAGATAGGACCGGCGCATCTCGTCGGTGATCGAGACGGGCTTGATGTCGGTGGCGGGGGGCGGCGCGCCCGCCCCGGTCGGAACCTTGTCGTCTGCCAACGTCGCTCTCTCAGTTCTCGTCGATGCGCCCGCGGCGCGACGCCGGCAGGCGGGAGGGAGGACCGGGTGGGCCATCCCGCAACCGGCCCCGTCCGGGTCACACCCTCATCCTGAGAAGCCGGAGCGCGGCGAAGGCCTCGAGGGAGGGCTCCGGCGGTCTCCGCGATCCCTGGGACCCTCCGTCGAGGCCGCGTCGCGGCACCTCAGGATGAGGGGGATGGGCGGGGTCGGTCACACGCGACCAAAGGCCGTCGTTTCAGTTACTTAAATATGAATTAAGCGCTTCCCGCACAACCTCGTCCGGCCGTTGATCCCCGCTTTGCGGATGCCCTCACGGCGCCCGTGCCAGCGCGGCTTCCGCCGCCGCCAGATCGTCCGGCGCGTTGAGGTTCAGGAAGGGATCGACCGGCGCCACCGGCCACGCCACGACATCGGCCCCGTGCCGCGAGATGAAGCCGCCGACGCGGCGCTCGCCCGCCGTCAGCCAGGCCCGCAGATCGTCGCGCAGGGCGACCGGCCACAGGGCCGAGGTGAAATGGCGCCGCTCGCCCGAGGCCGCCAGCGCGATCGGCCGGTCGCCCGCCGCGGTCAGGCGCGCGACGAAGTCCGGGGGCAGGAAAGGCGCGTCGCCCGGCACGCTGGCGAGGTGGGTCACGCCCGCGATCCCCGCGGCGGCCTCGAGCCCGGCGAGGATGCCGGCCAGCGGGCCGGGATGGTCCGGCACCGTGTCGGGCAGGATCGGGCCGGCGAAGGCCGCCCGGAAGCGCTCCGGGTCGCCGTTGGCGCTGAGGGCGAGGCCCGCCGGGCATTGCGGCGCCAAGCGCTCGGCGACGCGCGCCAGCAGGGTCCGGCCGGCGAGCACCGTCAGGGGTTTGTCGCCCCCGCCCATCCGCCGGGCCAGGCCGCCGGCCAGAATGAGCCCCAGGACGCCCGTCCCGGCGACCGGCGCCGGACTCACTCGATGACGATCCGCGGGGCCGCCCGGCCCGCGGGCGCGCCGCTGAGGTTGGCCCAGAGCTTGTCCGCGATGGTCCGGTAGACCGTGGCCTGCGGCCCGTCCGGATCCGTCGCGACCACGGGTCGGCCGGCATCGGAGGTCTCGCGGATCGCCATGGTGAGCGGGATCTCGCCGAGGAAGGGCACCTCCAGCCGCTCCGCCTCCTGGCGGGCGCCGCCATGGCCGAAGATCGCCGACGCCGTGCCGCAATGCGGGCAGACGAAGGTCGCCATGTTCTCGATCACGCCGAGGATCGGCACCGAGACCTTCCGGAACATCGTCACGCCGCGCCGTGCATCGATCAGGGCGAGATCCTGCGGCGTCGAGACGATGACGGCGCCCGACAGCGGCGTCGCCTGGGCCATGGTGAGCTGGGCGTCGCCCGTGCCGGGGGGCATGTCGACGATGAGCACGTCGAGTTCGCCCCAAGCCACCTCGCGGAGCATCTGGGTGATGGCCGACTGCACCATCGGCCCGCGCCAGATCATCGCGGATTCCGGCTCGATCAGGAAGCCGATCGACATCGCCTTGAGCCCGAAGGCCTGCATCGGCTCCAGCACCCGCCCCTCGATCACGCGCGGCTTGCCGGACAGGCCGAGGAGCTTGGGCACCGAGGGGCCATAGATGTCGGCGTCGAGCAAACCGACCCGGAGCCCCTGGGCCCGGAGCGCCAGGGCGAGGTTGCAGGCGGTGGTGGATTTGCCCACGCCGCCCTTGCCCGAGGCCACCGCCACGATGTGGCGCACGCCCGGCAGGGCATTGCCCTGGCGCGGCGGCACGGCCCCGGCGGAAGCCGGCGCACTCGGCCCGCCCGGCGGACGCCGCGCGGCGGGCGGCGGGGTGTTCGGCCCGCGCTCGGAGGTGAGGCTCGCCAGCACGCTTGCCACGCCGGGCACCGCGCGCACCCGCTCCTCCGCCTCGCAGCGGATGGGCTCGAAGCGTTCGGCCTCGCTCGGATCGATGGAGATCGAGAACATCACCCGGTTACCCGGATCGATCACCACCTGCGAGAGGCGGCCGGATTCGGGCAGCGTGGCACCCCCGCTCTCGACGGTGACGGTCGCGAGGGCATTCAGCACGTCGTCGCGGGTGATGGCCAAGACTCAAACCTCCATCGGGCGGCGGTTCTACCGGATCGTCCGTCCATCTAACGGCGCCATCGGGAAACACCAATCCGCCGGCGGCCCGAACCTCAGCGCCGCTGGCCCGGCGGGAGAGCGATCAGGTTGCACGCTTCCATCGGCCCGCGCACGACCGAGCCGTCGCCCCGGCGATAGACCCCGTGGCGCAGGCGCCGGCAGCCGACCGGACCGCGCAGCCGCTTCACCCGCTCGATATGGACGCTGCGGACGCGGCGATTCGAGACATCGTGTCCGCCGATGCGCATGCCGGGACCGAAGCGGACCTCCGCTGAGGCGCCGCCGGCCCCCGCCCACAGCGCCAGCCCAACGGCGATCGCCCGTGCCGCATGCCTCACCCGCACCTCCCGAACCCGACCTGAACCAACCTGGGCCTCGCCCGTTGTCGAGGAAATCGCCGGAGCGGCGCGCCCCCCGCGTGCCCCCCGGGACAACCCCTTGTCTGAGTTGGAGAACGGATTCCATGCACCAGGGCAACCATCGCGACCACGAGGGCGCGAAGAAGCTCTTCGAGCTCACCAAGGACGTCAAGGTCGCGATGCTGACCACCGCGGACCAGGACGGCACGCTCAACAGCCGCCCGATGTGGAACAACGACATCGACGAGAACGGCGATATCTGGTTCTTCACCAAGCTGCACAGCCCGAAGACCGCCGAGATCGGTCGCGACAACCAGGTCAACCTGGCCTATTCGGATCCCTCCAGCCAGACCTACGTCTCGATCGCCGGCAAGGCCGAGGTGATCCGCGATCAGGCGCTGATCGACCAGAAGTGGAAGGAGAGCCTCAAGACGTGGTTCCCCAACGGCAAGGACGATCCGGAAGTCGGCCTGATCCGCATCCATCCGGAACAGGGTGAGTACTGGGACAGCCCGTCCTCCACGATGGTCCACCTCTACGGTTACGTGAAGGCCTCGCTGACCGGCGAGAGCCCCAAGACCGAGACCAAGAAGGTCAACCTCGCCTGATTTTTTCTGACTGGGCCGCGTGCCCTTCCGTGACGTTCGGCGCTCCCGTTTCTGGCGGGGGCGCCTTTTTTGTCACGGGGCGCCGCGCCCGACGACGTTGATCGCCTGGACGATACACCCCAAGCTCGACCGATCTTCCCCGAACCCGGACGGCCCATGATCGACCTCGCGAAGCGGGTCCACGACCACAACTTTCGCATCGACCCGATCGTGCGCTCGCTGCTCGATACGGATTTCTACAAGCTGCTGATGGCGCAGATGATCTTCCGCCGTCACCGCGATGTCGCCGTCACCTTCGCGATCCAGAACCGCACGCGGGGCGTGCGGGTGGCCGACGAGATCGACCTCGGGGAATTGCGCGCACAGCTCGACCACGCCCGGACGGTCCGCCTCAGCCGGGGCGAATCCACCTGGCTGCGCGGCAACACCTTCTACGGCCGCCGCCAGATCCTCTCCTCCGAGTTCATGGCGTGGCTCGAGGAGTTCCGCCTGCCCGCCTACGAACTGGAAGTGCGCGACGGACAGGTGGCGCTGACCTTCCACGGTCCCTGGGTCGAGACCACGCTCTGGGAGGTGCCGGCCCTCGCGATCCTCAACGAGATGCGCTCCCGCGCCGTGCTGCGGAGCCTGGGCAAGTTCGAGCTTCAGGTGCTCTACGCCCGGGCGATGACCCGCGTCTGGGAGAAGATCGAGCGCCTGAAGCGGCTCCCCGACCTGTCGATCGCCGATTTCGGCACGCGGCGGCGGCACGGCTTCCTGTGGCAGGATTGGTGCGTGCAAGCGATGTCCGAGGGGCTCGGCGAGAAGGCCTTTCTCGGCACCTCGAACTGCCTGATCGCGATGCGTCGGGAGGTCGAGGCGGTGGGCACCAATGCCCACGAACTGCCGATGGTCTACGCCGCCCTCAGTGGCGAGGACGACGCGGCGCTCGCCGCCGCGCCCTACGCGGTGCTGGCCGACTGGCAGCAGGATTACGCGGGCAACCTCCTGGTGGCGCTACCCGACACCTACGGCTCCACCGGGTTCCTCGCCCGCGCACCCGAATGGCTCACCGCCTGGACCGGCATCCGCATCGATTCGAAGGAGCCGATCGAGGGCGGCGAGGAAGCTTTGGCGTTTTGGCGCTCCCGGGGCTGCGACCCCCGCGAGAAGCTGGCGATCTTCTCGGACGGGCTCGACATCGCGGACATCGAGGCCATCCACGCCCATTTCCACGGCCGCATGCGCATCGGCTACGGCTGGGGCACACGGCTCACCAACGACTTTCGCGGGCTCGTGCCGGATGGGCGGCTCGATCCGATCTCGGTCGTCTGCAAGGTCACCGAGGCGGAGGGCCGCCCGACGGTGAAGATCTCCGACAATCCGAGCAAGGCGCAGGGGCCCGCCGACGCGGTGGAGCGCTACAAGCGCGTCTTCGGCGTCGGTGCCCAGGCCGCCCTGCCGGTGGCGGTGTGAGGCGCCCCTACCCTTCCGGCGTCTCGCGCAACCCGGCGGCTTCCTCCAGCCAGGTCAGGATCTCTGGCGCGCGCCAGGGCTTGGGCATGAAGGTCGCCGTGACGCGCAGGTCGCTGGGCTGGTCGCCCGCATCGCCCGAGGTCAGCAGCAACCGGATGCGCGGCCAGGTCACGCCGATGATCCGGGCGAGTTCGAACCCGCCGATCGTGCCCGGCGTGCGCACGTCCGAGAACACCACGTCGATGCGCTCGCCGCGTTCGTGGAGGATGTCGAGGGCCCGTTCGGCCGTCTCGGCCTCGATCACCTCGAAGCCCTTCTCCTCCAGCAATTCAGCCGCGAGGAAGCGCTCGTCGGGCTCATCCTCGACGACGAGAATAACGGGCTTGCGGCCCGTGGGTCGTGCGTCAATCATGGCCCTGGCACATATCTGAGACCCGTGCGGGAACCCGGCATGCATCGCCGCATCGATGTCCCCAGCACGGTTTCCGGCTCCTTCCACGATAGAACGCTGCTGGCGAACGTCTGTCGTGCCACGGCAACAGCGGACGGATTTGTTGCATCTGCACAGGCTAAATACGCGCTTTTCGCGGGTGCATGGCGGTTTTGCCCGCGTCGCGCGCAGGGCTGACGGTCCCCCCCCCCGGGGCGGGCGCGGTGGCGGGAGGTGTCCCGGCCCAGCCTTCGGTGACCGGTACAGCGGCTTGCAGAACAGGTGTGGAACGTCTACGCTGTTCGTGGTTTGTTTTCCCTGATTCTGCGGCACCCTCGGCCGCGGTCGATGCCAGGTGCCGCATGCTGACCCGCAAGCAACTCGAACTGCTCCAGTTCATCCAGGCCCGGATGCAGGAGAGCGGTGTTCCGCCGTCCTTCGACGAGATGAAGGACGCGCTCGATCTCAAGTCGAAATCCGGCATCCACCGTTTGATCACGGCGCTGGAGGAGCGCGGCTTCCTGCGGCGCCTGCCGAACCGGGCCCGGGCCCTCGAGATCCTGCGCATGCCCGAGGCGCCGGCCGGCCGCGCCCCCGCGGCGCCCGCGGAGGCGCGCGGCTTCACCCCGACCGTGGTCCAGGGTGGGCTCTCCGGCCGTGCGCCCGCCCCGAAGGCGCCCCTGCTCCAGGCGCAGGACGGCGAGGGCCGCCCGGTGATCGTGCCCGTCATGGGCCGGATCGCCGCCGGTACGCCGATCTCGGCGATCGAGAGCCAGAGCCATACGATCGCGATGTCGCCGGACTTCCTGGCCGGCGGCGAGCATTACGCCCTCGAGGTCCGCGGCGACTCGATGATCGAGGCGGGCATCCTCGATGGGGATCTGGTGGTGATCCACAAGCAGGAGACCGCCAATAACGGCGACATCATCGTGGCCCTGATCGACGACGAGGAGGCGACGCTGAAGCGCCTGCGCCGCCGCGGCTCCTCGATCGCCCTCGAAGCCGCCAACCCGGCCTACGAGACCCGCGTGCTCGGACCCGACCGGGTCCGCATCCAGGGCAAGCTCGTCAGCCTCGTGCGCCGCTATTAGAGCCGCGACCCGGGACGGGGCACGGGCGATCGCAAACGAAAGGCGGCGGGGCCGAGGCCCCGCCGCCTTTCGTTGGTTCAGCCGGCCCGGATCAGGCCGGGATGACGTCCACGATCTCGTAGGTGTCGGGATCGATGATGACGATGTCGTCCTGGATCAGAATGAACTGAAGACCGCGATAGGCCGGGACGAGGGTGAGGATCGCCGGCGGCAGCGGATGCAGCCCGATCGAGCGCGGGATCGCCGTGCCGACGTTCACCGAGAAGTTCACGTTCGTCACCGCGCGGACGTTGGTGCGGGTGATCGACTGCCGGAACTCGGTGCGCTGGGTGGTGTTCAGGCTGCGCGAGGCGCCACGCGCCTCCGTCACGTTGCCGCGGCCTGCGCCGTCACGGCCGCCGCGCTCGCCCGCTGCATCGCGGCCCTCGCGTCCGCCCGACCCATCCCGGTCGCCGCGCTCCTTCGTGCCGTTCCGGCCGCCGTCGCGGTCACCCCGCTCCTTCGACCCATCCCGGCCACCCTCGCGGTCGCCCCGCTCACCGCCGCGCTCCTTCGATCCGTCCCGTGTTCCGTCCTTCGTGCCATCCTTCGAGCCATCCTTGGCGCTGTCCTTGGCGCCATCCTTGTCGCGGGCCCCGCCGCGCTCGCCGGCCGCGTCGCGCCCGCCGGGCTCGCCCGCCCGTCCGGCGCCGCCCTCGCGTCCGCCGCGGGGACCCGCCTCGCCGTCCGGGCCGCCGCGCATGGC
>NZ_CAKLBV010000029.1 GCF_920984675.1 Methylobacterium sp. Leaf118 | reverse complement strand
CCAAGGCTCTCGCGCGACACATCGAGCGCCTCGGCTTCTCATGTGCCATCACACCCGAAGAGACAGTTTCTATTTAGACCGAAACCGCGGCCCGGTCCGGGCCGTTGATGCGCCGACGGCACGGGGAGAACGGGAATGGGACTGCTCGATCAGGTCATCGGCGGGGTCGTCGGGCAGGTTCTCGGCGGGGGGCGCGGCGGCGCGCTGGCCTCGCCGGTGGTCAAGGCGCTCCTCATGCTGCTCCTCGCCAAGGGCGCGAGCGGCGGGCTCGGCGACATCTTCGGCGGCGGCCGCGGCGATGACCGGGCGGGCCCGGCCCCCCGCGAGCCCGACCGGCGCGAACCCGAGTGGCGTGAACCGGACCGGGACGACGGCGACCTCGGCGGGTTCGGCCAGGGCCGGGGCGGCCCGCCGCAGGAGCGCTCCCAGGGAGGCGATCCCGGCGGCGGCGCGTTCAGCGACCTCGCCGGGATGCTCGACGGACCTGGTGATCGCGGGCCCGGTGAACGCGGGTTCGACGACCGCGATTCGGGCGCCGGCCCCTACGCCCGTCTCGACCGCGACGGGGCCCGGGAGGCGGGGGCCGAGGCGAGCGGTCTCGACGGTCTGATCCACGGCTTCGAGCGCAGCGGGCTCGGCGACGTGCTCGCCTCCTGGATCGGCCATGGCCCCAACCAGCCGCTGCCGCCGAACCGCCTCGCCGATGCCCTCGGACCGGACACGGTGACGTCCCTGAGCCGGGAGACCGGCCTGTCCCGCGACGATCTCCTCGCCCAGCTCGCCCAGGCCCTGCCCGGCGTGATCGACGCGCTGACCCCCCAGGGCCGCGCCCCGGGCCCCGACGAGCGCCGGGGCTGGTGAGGCCCGGCCCCGGGCCGGATCTCCCGCCGGTCTCGCGGCGTTTCGCCCACGCGTCGAAGCGTGAGCGTTGACGCGGGGCCCAGTCTCACGCCAGCTTCGGCGTGATAGAGTTTGCGCTGTGATCGAGAGCCCGCTCCCCCGCACCGAAGAGATGGCGGCCGCCCCCTGCCTGCCGGAGGCTCTCGCCCGCGCCCAGGACGCGGCCGGAATCGGCCTGTTTTCCTTCGATCCGGCGACGGGGCTGCTGCATCCCAACCCCGCCTTCTGTCGCCTGCACGGCCTCGACGTGCAGGCGAGCCTGCCGGCGGCGGCCGTCGCGGCGCTGGTCCTGCCCGAGGACCGCCCCGCCTTCGCCGCCGAGGGGGAGGCCGTCTACCGCATCCGGCGGACGGCGAGCGGGACGGTGCGGTGGCTCGCACGCAGCACCGTCCCGGAGGCGCGCGGGTCCGGCGAAGGGCCCGCCCGCGTGGCCGGCGTCGTGCGCGACGTGACCGCGGAGCGGGCCGGAGGGGCGGAGCTCGCCGGACGCGAGCAGCATTACCGCACCCTGTTCGAGCAGATGGACGAGGGCTACTGCGTCATCGAATTCGTCGACGGACCGCACGGCCCCCAGAGCGACTACGTCCATGTCGAGGCCAACCGCGCCTACGCCCAGCATGCCGGCATCGAGAACGTCGTCGGGCAGCGCCTGCGCGAGATCGTGACCGACGGTGAGGCCGACGGCTGGGTCGCGCTCTACGGCGAGGTGCTGCGCACCGGCACGCCGATCCGGGTCGAGCGCGAGCTCGTCGCCACGGGCCGCTATCTCGAAGTCGCCGCCTTCCGCTTCGAGCCGCCGAGCCGGCGGCAGGTCGCGGTGCTGTTCCAGGACGTCACCTCGCGCCGCCAGACCGAGCACCGGCTCCACTCGAAGGCCGCCCATCTCGAGGCGCAGGTGAATGCCCAGCGGCGCGACCGCGACCGGGTCTGGGCCCTCTCGCCGGTGCTGAAGGCGGTGACGGCACCCGACGGGCGGATCGCCGCGGTGAACCCCTCTTGGAGCCGCGCCCTGGCCTGGCCCGCGGAGGAGACGCTGGGCCGGACCCTGCCGGACTTCGTCGTCCCCGAGGAGCGCCCGGCCTTCGAGGTGGCTCTGGCCCTGCTCGCCACCGGCGCGGCGCAGGAGCTGGAATTGTCCTGCCTCACCGCCACGGGCGGGCAGCGGCGGGTGCTCTGGACGATCGTACCCGAGGACGGCCTGCTCTACGCCTTCGGCCGCGACATCACCGAGCAGCGCCATGCTGAGGAAGCCCTGCGCCAGTCGCAGAAGCTGGAGGCGGTGGGCCAGCTCACCGGGGGCGTCGCCCACGACTTCAACAACCTGCTCACCATCATCCGCTCCTCCGTCGAGTTCCT
This sequence comes from Methylobacterium sp. Leaf118, assembly GCF_920984675.1. GTDB lineage: Bacteria > Pseudomonadota > Alphaproteobacteria > Rhizobiales > Beijerinckiaceae > Methylobacterium. Next base: position 54,498 of record NZ_CAKLBV010000029.1, on the reverse strand, counting down.
GCGCCGGCCCGAACTGCCGGAGGCGCGCAAGCGCCGCTACCTCGACGCGGTCTCCGACACCGTCGACCGGGCCGCCAAGCTCACCGGGCAGCTCCTCGCCTTCGCCCGGCGCCAGGCACTCAAGCCCGAGACCTTCGACGTGTGCGAGCGCCTGCGCGGCATCTCGGAGATGCTCGATTCGGTGACCGGGGCCCGCATCCGCGTCGTCACCGACCTGCCGGGCGAGCCCTGCTACGTCCGGGCCGATGCGAGCCAGTTCGAGACGGCGTTGGTCAACATGGCGGTCAACGCCCGCGACGCCATGGACGGCGAGGGCGCCCTGACCCTGCGGCTCGACGCCCCCTCTCCGCTCCCGCCGATCCGCGGGCATGCGGGGGCGGCCGGGCCCTTCGTCGCCGTCTCGGTGACGGATACCGGCACCGGCATCGCCGCCGGCGACCTGATGCGGATCTTCGAGCCCTTCTACACCACCAAGGAAGTCGGCAAGGGCACCGGCCTCGGCCTGTCGCAGGTGATCGGCTTCGCCAAGCAGTCGGGCGGCGACGTGGACGTGCGCAGCCATCCCGGCGCGGGCGCCACCTTCACCCTCTATCTCCCCCAGGTGGCGCGCCCGGACGAGGCCGCCCCATCCCGGCGCGAGCCCCCCGTCGGCGGCGGAGACGCGTCGCTGCGGATTCTCGTGGTGGAGGACAATCTGGAGGTCGGGCGCTTCTGCACGCAGATCCTGGAGGATCTCGGCCATCGCCCGGTCTGGACCGAGAACGCGGAAGCCGCGCTCGCCGCCCTGGAGGCCGACGCGGCGCCGTTCGACGCGGTCTTCTCCGACGTGGTGATGCCGGGCATGGGCGGCATCGCCCTGGCCCGCCTGCTGCGCGAGCGCGCCCCGCACCTGCCGGTGGTGCTCACCTCCGGCTACAGCCACGTCCTGGCCCAGGACGACGCGCACGGGTTCGAGCTGCTGCGAAAGCCGTACTCGGCGGAGGAACTCGCGCGGGTGCTGCGGACGGTGACCGGGCGCAGGGCCGCCTGAGCCGGCCCCTGTCCCCTGCCTCGGCCCGGCCCGGATGGAGGGGCCGCGCCTCATACCAAATCCGGTTGATCCCTTCGGGATGGCGGATTTGGGCTTCGCTCAAACGCCGCGCGGGCTTGCCTGATCCGGGCTCCGCTTTGATCAAGCGGAGCCCGGATCAGCCGCCGCCCGCGGTGTCCGGCGCGCCGGGATTGGCGATCGGCTGCTCCGGCTTCTCGGCGGTGCCGGGATTGTTGGTGATATGGGTCGAGCCGGGCGCCACCGTGCCGACCGAGCCCGGCCCGCCATGGTCGATGCCCCCCGGCTGGACGACCGTTCCGGCGCCGTCGGCGGGGCCGAGCCTCCGCTTCGGGCCGGGCGGCTGGGTCTCCGCCGGGCCGGCTTGAGCGAGGGCGGATGGGGCGAGGGCGGCGGTCGCGAGCGGCAGCGCGAGGGCTGCGAGGAACAGCGGTGTCATGGATGCTCCCGGTCGGTTCGAAGGCAGACGCCTGACCGACCGCCACCGCGAGCCCCACCGGAACGTTCAGGCGCCCGCGACGGGGCGCCCTTCCCCAAGGCGTCCTTCCCCAAGGCGTCCTTCCGCAAACGGAGAAGGCCCGCCCGAGCGGGCGGGCCTTCCTGACGTTCCGGCGCTTACTGGCCGGCGGGCTTGTTGGCGGGGGCGGGCGGCGTGCCGGGCGCCGGATTGCCCGGGGCCGGGGTGCCGGTCGGCGGCGTCGTCGGGGCCGTCGTCGTGGTGCTGCCGGCCGGGGGCGGCGGGGCGGCGGCGTCCTTCTTCTCGTCCTTGCAGGCGGTCAGCCCCAGGGCGACGAGCCCGAGAACGGGCAGCAGCCGAGAGATGCGCATGGGGTTTCTCCCTTCGATTGCGAGTAGTGCGGGCGATCCCAGAAGGCCCCGGCGACGGGCCGGACCCGTCCGGATCGACATGAAGGCGAACGGCGGGCGCGGCGAAACCGTTCCGGGCGCGATCACGGCTTCGAGAGCGACTGGCAGACCTCGCAGAAGAAGGTCGACCGCCCGCCCTGCACGATCCGCGCGACCCGGCCGGTGCAGCCCCGCGCCGTGCAGGCGAGCCCGGTCCGGTCGTAGACCCGGAACACGTTCTGGAAGCCGCCGCGCTGGCCGTCCGGCTGGGCATAGTCCCGCAGGGTCGAGCCGCCGGCCGCGACCGCCTCGGTCAGGACCGCCCGGATCTCCTTCGCGAGCCGCTTCGCCTTCGGCGTCGGGCCGCCATCGGGCTTGGCCAGCGCCCCGGCCGGCAGCGCCGGATGCAGGCCCGCCCGGTGCAGCGCCTCGCAGACATAGATGTTGCCGAGGCCCGCGATCAGGCGCTGGTCGAGGAGCGCGGCCTTCAGGGGCGTGATCCGGTGGCGGAACAGGCGGGCGATGACCGGCCCGTCGAGGGCCTCGCTCAGGGGCTCGATCCCCATGGCGGCGAAGTGGCGGCAGGTGTCGATCGCCGCCGTCGGCACGAGGTCCATGAAGCCGAAGCGGCGGGCGTCGTTGTAGGTGACGGTCGCGCCGTTCTCGAAGGCCAGCACCACGTGGTCGTGCTTGGGGCTCCCGAGCGCCCCGTCGAGGTAGAAATCGCCCGGCGAGAGGTTTCCGCCGTCGGGCAGCGCCACGTCGAAGCGCCCGCTCATGCCGAGATGCAGGATCAGGCTCTCGCCGGAATCGAGGGGCGCCGTCAGGTATTTGGCCCGCCGCCTCAGGTCGAGGACCGTCCGGCCCTCCAGCCGCCGGGCGAAGTTCTCGGGGAAGGGAAAGCGCAGGTTCGGCCGGCGCAGGGTCACGCGGGCGATGCGCGCACCGACCATCGCGGGGGCGAGGCCCCGGCGCACGGTCTCGACTTCGGGCAGTTCGGGCATGGTTTCCGGATTTGGCGGGGCGGCCCCTCGGCGTGGGGCGGGACGATAGGCTCTCCTGCGCTCCGCCGCATCGTCGGATCGCGGCGCCCTTGCGTCGCGGGCGGCGGATCGCATCGGTTTGAGACGGGGATGCAGGCCCTTGCGGAAAAAATCCGATGCGGCGCAGGATCTTAGGGACGCGGTCCGGATCCGGGGCCCGGGACGATTCCCGCCGCCGCCCGATGGCGGTTCCGGCGCGCATTCGCTATGAGGCTGGCGCTATGGGCTCGGCCAGGATGGCGGGGCCGGAGAGCGGCGCGGGATCGGATGAGCGGGACCAGCACCGGCACGGGCCGGGACACGCGAGCGGGGGCGGACGAGACCACCGCCGATTTCGGCTACGAGCGCGTGCGCCTCTCCGAGAAGCAGGCCCGGGTCGACGACGTGTTCCGCTCGGTCGCCCGCCGCTACGACCTGATGAACGACCTGATGTCGGGGGGCCTCCACCGGGCCTGGAAGTCGCACCTCATCGGGATGCTGCGCCCGTCCAGGACCCGTCCGGTCCGCCACCTCGATGTCGCCGGCGGCACCGGCGACATCGCCTTCCGCACGCTCGAAGCGGGTGGCCCGGACACCCATGTCACGGTGCTCGACATCAACGAGGCGATGCTGCGGGTCGGCGCCGAGCGCGCCGGGACGACCTATGCCGGCCGGATCGATTTCGTGACCGGCAACGCCGAGACGCTGCCGCTCCCGGCCGACACCTTCGACAGCTACACCATCGCCTTCGGCATCCGGAACGTGCCGCGCATCGACGCGGCGCTCGCCGAGGCGCGGCGGGTGCTCAAGCCCGGCGGGCGCTTCCTGTGCCTGGAATTCTCCCGGGTCGACCTGCCGGTGCTGGAGAAGATCTACGACGCCTATTCCTTCCACGTGATCCCGCGGATCGGCGCGCGGGTGGCGGGCGACCGCGAATCCTACCGGTACCTCGTGGAATCGATCCGCAAGTTCCCCTCCCCCGGCGCCTTCGCCGGGATGATCGAGGCCGCGGGCTTCTCGCACGTGACCCATCGCCGGCTCTCCGGTGGCATCGTCGCGATCCATTCGGGCTGGAAGATTTCTTGAGATCGGCCGCGAAGGGGACGCGATGATGTTCGGCGCGGTCTTCCACCTCGCCCGCGGCGCCCATGTCGGCTTCGTGCTGGCCCGCGAGGGCGGGCTGGCGCTGATCGATCCGGCCCCCCTGCCGCCGCATCTGCGCCTCGCCCTGCGGATGGGCCGCGCCCTGGAGCGGCGCGGCATCGCCCTCGACCCGGGCGCCAGCCCCCTGGAGCGGGCGCTGACCCGGCTCGGGCCCTCCTACGTCAAGTTCGGCCAGTTCCTGGCGACCCGGCCCGACATCGTCGGCATGGCCGCCGCCCGCGACCTGGAGCGCCTCCAGGACCGGGTGCCGCCCTTCCCCCAGGGGCAGGCGCTGCGGGCGATCGAGGCCGACCTCGGCAAGCCGGTCTCGGTCCTGTTCACCGCCTTCAGCGAGCCGGTGGCGGCGGCCTCCATCGCCCAGGTCCACAAGGCGACGGTGCTCGACGCCGACGGCACCCAGCGGACCCTCGCGGTCAAGGTGATGCGCCCGGGCGTGCGCGAGCGCTTCGCCCGCGACATCCAGGCGATGCGCTTCATGGCCCGCATCGTCCAGGCGCTGCTGCCCGATGCCGAGCGCCTGCGCCCGCGCGAGGTCGTCGAGATCCTGGCCCGCTCCGTCACCATGGAGATGGATCTCCGGCTCGAAGCCGCCGCGATGTCCGAACTCGCCCAGAACACCGCGGGCGACGCCGATTTCCGCACGCCCCGACCCGAATGGGTCCTGACGGGGCGGGACGTGCTGACCTCCGAATGGATCGACGGCATCCGCCTCAACGACCGCGCCGGCATCGTCGCGGCGGGCCATGACCCGAAGGCGCTCGGGCGCACGGTGATCCAGTCCTTCCTGCGCCAGGCCATCCGCGACGGCTTCTTCCACGCCGACATGCATCCCGGGAACCTGTTCGTGGACCGGGACGGCCTGCTGGTGGCGGTCGATTTCGGCATCATGGGACGCCTCGGCCATGCCGAGCGGCGCTTCCTCGCCGAGATTCTGCTGGGCTTCATCACCCGCGACTACCGCCGCGTCGCCCAGGTCCATTTCGAGGCGGGCTACGTGCCGCGCCACCATTCCGTCGACGATTTCGCCCAGGCGATCCGGGCGATCGGCGAGCCGATCCACCAGCGCCGGGCCGATGAGATCTCGATGGCCAAGGTGCTCACCCTGCTGTTCGACGTGACCGCCCTGTTCGACATGAGCACCCGCACCGAATTGGTGATGCTCCAGAAGACCATGGTGGTGGTCGAGGGCGTCGCCCGCTCCCTCGATCCCCAGCTCGACATGTGGACCGGCGCCGAGCCGGTGGTGCGCAGCTGGATCACCCGCCATCTCGGCCCCGTCGGGCGCCTCGAAGGGGCGGGGCGCGCGGCGCTCACCCTGTCCGAGGTCGTCTCCGACATCCCCGACATCGCCCAGCGCATCCGCCGCATCATGATCCGCCTCGACGAGGAGGGCGGCCGCGACCGCCGCGCCCTCGAGCGTCTCGCCAAGGCCGAGACGCGCCGGTCCATCGTCTCCGCGCTGGCCCTGTGGGCGATCGCGATCGGGGTGGTGGTGCTGGCCCTGCGGTAGGGCGGCCAGCCGCGGGCGCGCATTGCTCCCCGGCCCGCGAGGGCGTATCCGGCGGGCCCCCTGAGGCAACCTCCGCAAGACCCGATGCCCGCTGGCGCATGCCCGCCGATCCACCATGTCCTCGGCACCTTCGAGAGCATCGGCGACAACTGCGAATTCGGTCTCGTCCAGCGCTATGGCGGCGTCGACCAGCTCGGGCTGCTCAAGTTCTCGGCCTCCCGGATCGAGAACCTGATCCATGCCCTCGACACCGATTTCGAACTCTACGGGCGCGGGGACGACCTGCACCTCACCGAGCACAGCTCCGGCTACCTGTTCTGCGTGAGCCGCCGCTACGGCTTCGATTATAACACCGGGCACCGTACGGGGTCCGTGGATCCGGACAGCCTGCTCAAGAAGGAGGTCCGCAAGGTCGGCTATCTCAAGCGCCGCTTCCTCGAGGATCTCCGCTCGGGCGAGAAGGTGCTCGTGCGCAAGGACGGCGCCAACGCGACGGATGCCGGGATCGCCGCGCTGATGCGGGCCCTGCGCCGGCACGGGCCCGCGACGCTCCTGTGGGTGCGCGCCGCCGGGGCCTCGGGGCCGGTCCCGCCTTTGCGGTGGCGCGAGGACGGGCTGATCGAGGGATGGGTCGGCGACTTCGCCCCCTACGACGCCGTGGTGGCGATCGATCTTCCGCCCTGGTTCGCGCTGTGCCGCCAGGCCTGGGCGCTCGTCCGGGGGCTGCCCGCCTTACCCGCCCTCCCCCCGGCGAACCTGCTGCCGCGCTTCGGCTACCTCGCCCGCCGGCACCGGCCGGACCCGGACGCGGACCAGACCGTGTTCGGCCCGCTCGTCGATCTGGCGCCCCTGGACCGGCGGGCGGTGCACGCCTTCTCCTGCTGGGTCCGGATCCCGGGAGGCTTCCGCGGCGAGGGGCTCGCCGCCGCGATCGGCGACCGGCGGATCCGCTGGCGGGAGGCCGATCTCGGGCAGCGCGGGACGTGGCAGCGCGTCTTCGTGACCGCGACCCTGCCGGAGGGGCACGGCCGGTTGCGGGTCGGCCTCGTCGCCCGCGGCCCCGCCTCGGGCGTCTTCCACACCGCCGGCTGGCGGCTGGAGGAGGCCCCCGAGCCCTCCGCCGCCCCGCATCCGCCCCTTCCGGCCCGGATCCTGGCCCGCTTCTGACCCGCGCGTCCGCCGCACCGATCTGCTATAGGCGCCGGCCGACCGAAGCCGGTTCGACGGAAGCGCGCATGACCTCCGACGCCATCTACGCCCGCCTGACCGAGCTCTTCCGCGAGATCTTCGAGGACCCGGCCCTCGTCCTGCGGCCGGAGACCACGGCGAACGACGTGCCCGGCTGGGATTCCGGGCGGATGGTCGAGATCCTGATGGCCACCGAGGAGGCGTTCGGGATCACCCTCACGACCCGCGAGGTCGACGCGCTCGCCCGCGTCGGCGATCTCGCCGACACCGTGGCACGCAAGACGGGCGGCGGAGCCTGAGCCGCGTGCCCGACCTCGCCTGGCTGCCCGATCCCGGCCCCTGGGCGGAGCGCCTCGCGGCCCTGCGCGAGGGGGTGGGCTGGGCAGCCTTCGTGGCGCTCGCCAACACCCGGCTCACCGCGGTGCGCACCAACGCGCTGGCCCGGGCCCTCGACGCGCGCTTTTCCGGCCCGCCCGAGGGCTTGGCCCGCCCGCCGGTGCGGCTCGCGGTCCTCGGCTCGGCCACCCTCTCGCATCTCCTGCCCGCGATCCGCGTCGCCGGGCTGCGGCGCGGCCTCTGGATCGAGACCTACGAGGGGGCCTACGGCGCCTACCGCCAGGAGATCCTCGATCCGGGCTCCGGCCTCCACGCCTTCCGGCCCGACGAGATCCTCTTCAGCCTCGATGCCGGCCACGCGACCGGCGGGCTCGCGGTCGCGGACGACGCGGCGCAGACATGCCGGACCGAGGAGGCGGTCCTCACCGAGCTGCACGGCCTGTGGCGGACGGCCCGGGCGCGCCTCGGCTGCGCGATCCTTCAGCAGAGCCTCCTGCCGACGCCGGTGCCGCTCTTGGGCCTGAACGAGCGGCGCCTGCCCGGTTCCCGCGCGGCCTCGGTCGCCCGCCTGAACGCCGCCCTGCGGGCGACGGCGGCGGCCGAGGGGGTCGATCTCCTCGACCTCGACCCCGCGCTCCTGCGCCACGGCCTGGCCGCGTGGCACGAGCCGGTCTGGTGGCTGCGCGCCCGGCAGGAGATCGCGCCGGCCGCCGCCCCCCATTACGGCGACCTCGTCGCCCGGATGCTCGCGGCCCGGCGCGGGCTGTCGCGCAAGGCGCTGGTGCTCGACCTCGACAACACCCTCTGGGGCGGGATCGTCGGCGACGACGGTCCGGCGGGCCTGGCGCTGGGGCCGGGCAGCGCGGAGGGCGAGGCCTTCGCGGGCGTCCAGGCCTATGCCCGCGACCTCGCCGGGCGCGGCATCATCCTCGCGGTCGTGTCCAAGAACGACGAGGCCAATGCCCGCGAGGCCTTCGAGGGGCATCCCGAGATGGTGCTGCGGCCGTCCGACATCGCCGCCTTCCTGGCCAACTGGGACGACAAGGCGGCGAACCTGCGCCGGGTGGCGGAACGGCTCAAGATCGGCCTCGACGCCCTCGTCTTCGTCGACGACAACCCGTTCGAGCGCGACCGCGTGCGCAGCGCCCTGCCGGAGGTCGCCGTGCCGGAATTGCCGGAGGATCCGAGCGGCTATGCCGGGCGCATCGCCGAGGCCGGCTATTTCGAGGCCCTCGCGGTGACCGAGGAGGACCGGGCCCGGGGCGGCCATTACGCGGCCGCCGCCCGCCATCATGCGGCGGTGGCGGAGGCGGGCGACCTGACGGCCTATCTCGCCGGCCTCGACATGCGGCTCCTGTGGCGATCCTTCACCGCCGAGGACCTCCCCCGCATCGTCCAGCTCGTCAACAAGACCAACCAGTTCAACCTGACCACGCAGCGGATCACGGAGGGGCAGGCCCGCGCCCTCCTCGACGACCCGGACGCGCTCGCCCTCCGCGTCCGCCTGATCGACCGGCTCGCCGACAACGGCATCGTCGGCGTCGTCATCGGCCGCCGCGCGGGCGACGACCTCATGATCGAAACCTGGCTGATGAGCTGCCGGGTGATCGGGCGCGGGGTCGAGGCGGCGATGCTCGACATGCTGGCCGGAGCCGCTCGGGACCACGGCGCCACCGGCCTCGTCGGCCTCTACCGGCCGAGCCCGAAGAACGGCATGGTCCGCGATCTCTACCCGAGCCTGGGGTTCTCCGAACTGCCGTCGGAGGCGGGCGGCGATCCGCAGGAGCGCCGCTTCGCCCTTTCCCTGAGCGCCTACCGGCCGCGGGCGACGGCGATCCGCATCGAGCCCGGCTGAGCCTGCCGCCGCCGCGGCGCCGAATTCGGGGCGACGCGACGCCCACCCAGCCGCCGGCGCGGAAGGCGCTCGTTTCAACCGCGCGGATCAGCGAGCCCGGAAGCGACGCCGGGCCGCGCCCTGAGGCTCCGAGCGCGCATCGCAGGGGGATTCCGGGTTTCGCTGGCGGTTCCGGACCGACGCGGATGCCGTGTCGTGCGGTCGCCGCCTCACAACGGGGCAGGTCACATCGTGTCCCGGGTTCGGCGCCCGCTCGTTGGCCCCGCACCCTTGACGCGGCCGCGCCGAACGCCCGAGGTGCCCCCATGACCCAGTCCGCCTCCGGCCCCCTCGCCGGCCGCCGCATCCTCCTCATCGTCGGCGGCGGCATCGCCGCCTACAAGGCGCTCGACCTGATCCGCCGCCTGCGCGAGCGCGGCGCCCAGGTCCGCCCGCTGCTGACCGAGTCGGCCCAGGAATTCATCACGCCGCTCGCCGCCGCCGCGCTCGCGGGCGAGCGGTCGCATACCGATCTGTTCGATCGGGAGACCGAGGCGGAGATCGGTCATATCCGCCTGGCGCGGGACGCCGACGCCGTCGTGGTGGCGCCCGCCACCGCCAACCTGATGGCCCGGATGGCGACTGGCCACGCGCCGGACCTCGCCGGGACCGTGCTTCTGGCCACCACCCTGCCGATCCTGATCGCGCCCGCCATGAACGTGCGGATGTGGCTGCACCCGGCGACGCAGCGCAACCTCGCGCAGTTGCGCGTTGACGGCGTCGCCGTGGTCGGCCCCAACGAGGGGGCGATGGCCGAGGCCGAGTTCGGCCCCGGGCGGCTGGCCGAGCCGCACGAGATCGCCGACGCGCTGGAGCGGCTGCTGGCGGAGCGCTCAGGGGGCGCCGGCCTCGGCTTCCTGGCCGGCCGGGCGAGCCCCAAGGGGGCGCTGGCGGGGCGGCACGTGCTCGTCACCTCGGGCCCGACCCACGAGGCGATCGACCCGGTGCGCTACCTCGCCAACCGCTCCTCCGGCCGGCAGGGCCATGCCCTAGCCGCCGCCGCGGCGCAGGCCGGGGCGCGGGTGACGCTGGTCTCCGGGCCGGTGGCGATCCCCGATCCGGCCGGCGTCGCGGTGGTGCGGGTCGAGAGCGCCCGGGAGATGCTGGCCGCGGTCGAGGCGGCGCTGCCCGCCGACCTCGCGGTCTTCGCCGCCGCGGTTGGCGACTGGCGCCCCGCCGAGGCGCGGGCCGGCAAGATCAAGAAGGACGGCAAAGCCGTCCCGCCGCTGACGCTCGTCGAGAACCCGGACATCCTCGCCACCATTGCCGGACGCGGCGCGGGGCGCCCGCCCCTCGTGATCGGCTTCGCCGCCGAGACCGACGCGGTGATCGACAACGCCCGAAAGAAGATCGCCCGGAAGGGCTGCGACCTCATCGTCGCCAACGACGTCTCGGCGGAGGGCGGCGTGATGGGGGGAGCTGAAAACACCGTCCACCTCGTGGCCGGCGACGGCACGGTGGAAACCTGGCCGCGGCTCGACAAGGAGGAGGTCGGGCGCCGGCTCGTGGCGCGGTTCGCGGAGCTTCTGGCCGCCAAGGGGTGAGCGTAGCGGGACGGCCTTCCCCAAGATCTTTTCCGCACAGGCAGGCTCTCTCCCGCGGTTTTCGAACATTTCGCCTCCGGGAGATATTTGAGTTTGTCGTGGCTCAGTGTGCTCCGGAGCGGCGAGAACACAGATTGCGCTCCCACGCCGTCCTCAACGAGGCGCGACATCAGGGCCAAAGCCGATCGGCACAGCATGGGCCCCGGCGCGCAGGGTAGAGGAGGCGGCAAGGGCAAACGCGACGGCAGCGGCGCCATGACCGAGCGGCCCGAGGGCGTGCTCGGCGAGAATCAGGTGCTGAGCAACCGCGACAAGTCCCAGCCCACGAACGAGCGCGGCCTCGACCGCCGCAACATCCAGATCGAGCAGGATCACGACCACGCGGGCGCCCGCCAAAGCGGCGGCCGGACCGGCACCGAGGACGCCGATGCCAGCGGCCCGGCCGGGCCGATGACGAACCCCTCGGGCGTGGGCGGCAAGCAGGACGGATGAGGCCGGATGCGGGGTGGGGCGCGCCGCCTCACCCCGCCGGAGCGACCCGGTAGCGCAGCCAGACCGTGCCGTCCGCGAGGGGCTTGCAGGCGGTGCGGCTCAGGCGAAGGCGCGCGCCCATCGAGTCGCCGTCCGCCCCGTCGACGTCGAACAGGGCCGGCGTGCCGGACGCGCCGTCGATGGCGGGCGCCAGCAGCAGGCTCACTTCGTCGATCAACCCGGCCTTCACCCGCGAGCCGTTGATGCGCCCGCCGCCCTCGATCAGGAGCCGCTCGATCCCGAACAGCGCCTTGAGCTTGCGCAGCGCCAGCGGGAAATCGACCGCGTGCTCGCCCGCCAGGATATAGGAGAGGCCCCCGCCCGCAGGCGGCGCAGACGGTCATCCGAAGCCTGCCCCGTAGTTACGACGACGGGGTCGCCGGTGATGGCGTTGCGCGCCGCCCACTCCATCACTCCGCGGGCGTCGAGCGCTACCGCTTAGCCGGGCGCGTCGGCGCGCGCCACGCGGTGCTCCCGCGACAGCGGCGCCGCCTCGGCCAAAGGCTCCGCGCTGTCGGCATAGCCCTGCCTGGTGACGCGCCCGCATATCCAGGCATCGCCCTCGAGCGTGGCGTGCACTGGCCTCGCAATGCGCATCCGCGTCGACCGTCGTCCAGCGCCGCACCTTGATGCGGCCGTCGACCGAGGTGGTCATGTGGCAGATGGTGTAGGGACGGTCGGTCGTCGCGGCATCGCTCATGGGGCGAGGGTCCTGCTCGCGTCGGGACTCCGCTCCGAATGAGGCCGCCGCGGACACAACCGGTGAGAGCTTGTACCAGATTCGGAAATTGCGCACGGAGCGGGGTGTTGTCAGCTTTCGTCGACGGGGCGCTCGACCCGTGTCCGGGGGCAGGTCGTCGGTTTGCGGTAGCCGCTTTTCACGTCGAAGGTCAGACCCGAAACAGGTGTTCCGGTGGAGCCAATTCCGGAGGATCATTGGCGAGCATGGTCGCCGAACGAATTGTTTGACCGGATTGGACGGTTCAGCCGCCGTTGGTATCTCGTCGGCGGCTGGGCATTGGACATCTGGCACGGGCATCAAACGCGCGACCATGAGGATCTGGAGTTTGCTGTCCTTCCGGACGAGATCGAGGGCTGTCGAAGGAAACTCTCGGAGCTTGAATGTTTTCGTGTCGTTGGGAAAAGCCTCGTTCACCTTCCGTCGAGCGAACCCGTTCCCGTCGATCTCTGGCAGGTTTGGGGAGCGGAGATCGCCGCCGGGTGCTGGCGGGTCGATCTGATGACGGAGCGGGGAAGCCGAGACATCTGGTCCTACAAGCGACAGCCCACGCTCCAGATGCCGAGAGCGGCGGCCATCCGGATCGACCCGGCCGGAATTTCGTATCTGGCGCCCGCGTTGGTTCTGCTGTTCAAGGCAAGATACACGCGACCGAAAGACAAGGACGATTTTCTCGCCGCCTTGCCAAGGCTTGAATCAGAGGAGAAACATGATCTGATGGTTTGGCTTGAGGCTCTGCATCCCGGCCATGAATGGATCGTCGATCTCAAGGCATCCATGGGCGGCTGAGAGGGGCCTCTCTGGAAGCCGCCAAACAGAAATCGGGGATGCGGCGAGGGCAGATTGGATGTTTTCGCCGTTCCATCACCCGCATCATCGGCACGCCCCACGACCCGAACCGCCCCCAAAACCTCACCCCTCCTTCGGCTCGGAGGCGAGGTAGGCCTCGAAATACGCGATCGTCCGGCTCAGCCCCTCGCGCAGGGGAATCGTCGGCTCCCAGTCGAGCACGGCCTTGGCCTTCGTGATGTCGGGTCGGCGCTGGCGCGGGTCGTCCGGGGGCAGCGGCCGGTGGACGAGGCGCGACTTCGAGCCGGTGAGGTCGAGCACCGTCTCGGCGAGCTCCCGGATCGTGAACTCGCCCGGATTGCCGATGTTGATCGGGCCCGTCACCGCGGGGTCGGTGCCCATCATCCGCATCATCGCCTCGATCAGGTCGTCGACGTAGCAGAACGAGCGCGTCTGCTGGCCGTCGCCGTAGAGGGTGATGTCCTCGCCCTTCAGCGCCTGGACGATCAGGTTCGAGACCACGCGCCCGTCGTTGGGATGCATGCGCGGCCCGTAGGTGTTGAAGATCCGCACCACCTTGATCGGCACCATGTGCTGGCGGTGGTAATCGAAGAACAAGGTCTCGGCGCAGCGCTTACCCTCGTCGTAGCAGGAGCGGAAGCCGATCGGGTTGACGCGGCCCCAATATTCCTCGGGCTGGGGATGCACCTCCGGGTCGCCGTAGACCTCCGAGGTCGAGGCCTGGAGCACGGTGGCCTTCACCCGCTTGGCGAGGCCGAGCACGTTGATGGCGCCGTGCACGGAGGTCTTCGTCGTCTGCACCGGGTCGAACTGGTAGTGCACCGGCGAGGCCGGGCAGGCGAGGTTGTAGATCTCGTCCACCTCGACATAGAGCGGGAAGGTCACGTCGTGGCGCAACAGCTCGAACGACGGGTGGCCGAGCAGGTGGGCGACGTTGCGGCGCGCCCCGGTGAAGAAGTTGTCGACGCAGAGCACCTCGTGGCCCTGGGCGATCAGCCGCTCGCACAGATGCGAGCCGAGGAAGCCCGCGCCCCCGGTGACGAGAATCTTCTTGATGGTGCCGTAGCGCATGGCGGCCGCTTTCCCCGTTCCGGCGCAACCATGCACCGGCGGCGCGGGGCCGCACAACGTGGCGGCCCGCACGGGACTTCGATAGTCTCGGGAGACGAAGAACGGGAGGCGGCGGATGGCGCTCCATAGCGCGGAGGTCGACTGGGCGCTCGGCGCGGGCGAGGATTTCGCCGCCGGCCGCTACGGCCGCGCCCACACCCTGCGCTTCGACGGCGGGATTACCCTGCCGGGCTCGGCCTCGCCCCACGTCGTCGGCAAGTGGGCCGATCCGGCGGCGGTCGATCCCGAGGAGATGCTGGTGGCGGCGCTCTCCGCCTGCCACATGCTGAGCTTCCTCCACGTCGCCCGGCTCGCGGGGTTTTCGGTGCGTGCCTATCGCGACCGGGCCGAGGGGACGCTCGCCGCGATCGCGCCGGACCGGCAGGCGGTGACCCGGGTGGTGCTGCATCCGGCCATCGACTGGGCGGGCGAGGCGCCCGAGGCGGAAAAACTCGCCGCGCTCCACCACGCGGCGCACGAGACCTGCTTCATCGCCAATTCCGTGCGCACCGAGGTGATCGTCGCGTGAGGCGGTGCCGCGTCCGACGGGATGACGTCCGCCTTGGATGACGTCCGCCTTGGATGAAGTCCGACTTGGCGGAAGGGGGCATGCCGGTGCATGTCCTGGGGAACGCCACCTCTCGAGGATCGCCCCCATGACCGCCGCCACGACCGACCTGACGCTGTCCGCCGCGCAGACCCTCGTGGCCGAGGCCCTGAAGACCGCCCGGGAGCGTTCCCTGAAGCCGCTGGCGATCGTCGTCTACGATGCCCGCGGCGCCCTCAAATGCCTGGCGGCCGAGGACGGCACCTCGCTCCGCCGGGCCGAGATCGCCCGGGGCAAGGCCAACGGCGCCCTGGCGCTGGGGCTCGGCTCGCGGGCCATCGCCAAGCGGGCCGAGGAGCAGCCGCATTTCGTGGCGGCGGTGAGCCACCTCGTCGGCCCGGACGCGCTGGTGCCGGTGGCCGGCGGCGTGCTGATCCGCGCCCCCGACGGGCGGCTGCTGGGCGCCGTCGGCATCTCCGGCGATACCTCGGACAACGACGAGATCTGCGCCCTGGCCGGCATCGCGGCGGCCGGCCTCGTCGCCGAGACGGGCGCCTGAGCCTTTGCGGCCCGACCGGCGGCGCGGGCTGCGGGCCGGCGCGGCGCTCGCCGCCGGGCTCGCCGCCGGGCTCGCCGCCGGGCTTGCCGCCGGGCTTGGCGTTCCGGCCCGGGCGGCGGGCGGGCCCGTCTACCGCCGCGGCAACGACGCCGACCCGGAGACGCTCGACCCGCACAAGACCTCGACGGTGGCCGAGGCCCATCTCCTGCGCGACCTCTACGAGGGCCTGCTGACCTATGACGGGCGCGGGGCGATCGTCCCCGGCGCGGCGGAACGCTGGACGATCTCGGACGACCGCCTGACCTACCGCTTCACCCTGCGCCCCGACGGGCGCTGGTCGAACGGCGACCCGGTCACGGCGGAGGATTTCCTGTTCGGCCTGCGCCGCATCCTCGATCCGAAGACGGCGGCGAAATACGCCGAGGTGCTGTTCCCGATCCGGGGCGCGGCGGCGGTCAATGCCGGTGAGGCGCCGCCCGAGACCCTCGGCGTGTCCGTCCCCGAGGCGGGGATCGTCGAGATCGCGCTCGCGGAGCCCATCCCTTACCTGCTCGAACTGCTCACCCACCAGACGGCGCTGCCCGTCCACCGCCCCTCGCTCGCCCGCTGGGGCGACGCCTTCACCCGGCCGGGCCGGCACATCACGAACGGGGCCTACGCCCTCGTCGACTGGGTGCCGAACGACCGCATCACCCTCACCCGCAACCCGCATTTTCGCGAGCGAGCCCCGATCGCGCGCGTGGACTTCGTGCCCACCCCCGACCTCGCCGCGGCGGTGCGGCGCTACGCGGCCGGCGAGATCGATTCGCTCTCGGATCTTCCCGCCGACCAGATCGCCTCGCTGCGCCGGCGCTTCGGCGCGCAGGTGCAGCTCGGCCCCGCCCTCGGCCTGCAGGCCATCGGGATCAACACCCGCAAGGCCCCCTTCGGCGACCCGCGGGTGCGCCGCGCCCTGTCGCTCGCCATCGACCGGGAGTTCCTGGCGCAGGTGGTGTGGGGCGAGACCATGACGCCCGCCTATTCGTTCTGCCCGCCGGGCCTCGACAACGCCCGCGATCCGCCGATCCTGGCGGGCCGCGAGGCCGGGCCGATCGACCGCGAGGACGAGGCCCGGCGGCTCCTCGCCGAGGCCGGGTTCGGTCCGGGCAACCCGTTGCGGGTCGAGTACCGCTTCAACGTGACCGACAACAACCGCAACACCGCGGTCGCGCTCGCCGATTTCTGGCGCGGCCTCGGCGTGATCACCCGCTTCGTCGCCACCGACGCCAAGACCCACTTCGCCTACCTGCGCGACGGCGGGGATTTCGACCTCGCCCGGATGTCCTGGGTCGCCGACTATTCCGATCCGCAGAATTTTCTGTTCCTGCTCCGCACCGGCAATGACGGCTTCAATGCCGGGCGCTGGTCGAACTCGCGCTTCGACGGGCTGCTCGCGCAGGCCGCCCAGGAGCGCGACGTCGGCCGCCGGGCACAGGGGCTGTTCGACGCGGAGACGATCGTGCTCGACGAGCTGCCCTGGATTCCGGTGCTGCATCTCCGCTCGAAGGCGCTCGTCTCGCCGCGGCTGCACGGGATGCAGCCCAATATCCGCAACGTCGCCCCCACCCGCACCCTCCGGCTCGACCCGTGATCGCCCTCCTCCTGCGCCGGCTCCTGCACAGCGTGCCGACCCTGTTCCTCGTGGTGGCGGGAAGCTTCTTCCTGATCCGACTGGCGCCGGGCGGCCCGTTCGACCTGGAGCGGCCCCTGCCGCCCGCGGCGATGGAGAACCTGCGCCGGGTCTACGGCCTCGACGAGCCGTTGGCCGTGCAGTTCCTGCGCTACCTCGCGAGCCTCGCCCGGGGGGATTTCGGGCCCTCCTTCAGCTTCCGCGACCTCACCGTCACCGACCTGTTCGCCCGCGGCCTGCCGGTCTCGGCGACGCTCGGCGGCCTCGCCCTGGTCCTGGCGCTGGCGCTGGGCCTGTCGCTCGGCAGCCTCGCGGCGCTCCGGCGCGGCGGGATCGCCGATCGGGTCGTGGGGCTCCTCGCCTCCCTCGGGCTCGCGGTGCCGAACTTCGTCGTCGCCCCCCTCCTCCAGATCGCCTTCGGCCTCGGGCTGGCCTGGCTCCCCGTCGGCGGCTGGGGCGGGGGATCCCCCAAGAACCTCATTCTGCCGGTCGTCACCCTCGCGCTGCCCCACGCCGCCGGCATCGCCCGGCTCACCCGCGCCGCGCTCGCCGAGGTGCTGGTCCAGCCGCATATCCGCACCCAGCGCGCCATGGGCTTCTCGCGCCTCCGCATCCTGCGCCATGCCCTGCGCGGCGCGCTGCTGCCGGTGGTGGCGACGCTGGGTCCCCTCGCCGCCGGGCTGATGACCGGCTCCGTCGTGGTCGAGACCATCTTCGGCCTGCCCGGCATCGGCCGCTACTTCGTCGATGGGGCGCTCAACCGCGACTACACGCTGGTGATGGGCACCGTGGTGCTGGTGGCCGTGCTGGTGATCCTCCTGAACCTGGTCGCGGATCTGTGCGCGGCGATCCTCGATCCGCGGATCACGCCATCGGCGTGAGCGGGGGGGGCGCCGGGGCGTCCCAGGTCCTGGGCCGGCCGTGGTTTTCGGAAGGGCCCGCCGTCGCGGACTGCCGCTTGTTCCCGGGACGAAATGCCAGCCCTTCCGGCATCGCATTGCCGCAATGCAACATCATGCCTATCCTATGTTCAGACCGCTGCTAGCGTGGCCCGCCGCACGACGGCCGATTTTTCGGAGCGATCCCGTATGACCCTCACCCGCAGCGCCGCGCTCGCCCTCGCCCTCCTCCTGCCGGCCGCCGGCCTGAGCCCCGCCTTCGCCCAGACGAGCGCGCTCATCGCCGCCTTCGATCCCGACAAGGACGGCACCCTCGACCTCAAGGAGGTCCAGGCCGCGGCCTCGGCCAAGTTCGACGCCCTCGACCCGGACAAGGACGGCACCCTCGACAAGCGGGAGCTGAAGGGCATCCTGACCGCGCGCCAGATCAAGAGCGCCGATCCGGACAACGACGGCACCCTCGACAAGACCGAGTACCTCGCCGTGGTCGAGAGCCTGTTCAAGGCGGCCGACCCGGACAACGACGGCACGCTCGATGCCAAGGAGCTGCGCAGCAAGGCCGGCAAGGCGCTGGTCAAGCTGATCAAGTAATCTTGTCCGAATGCGGCTCCGGGGCGCCTGCCCCGGGGCCTGCATCGAGCGCCCCGGTGGCCGTCCTGGTGGCCGTCCCCTTGGCCGCTCTTGTCGTGCCGGGGGCGATGCGGCAAAGCGGGCCCGTCCGAGCCTGCGAGAGCCGCCCATGCACGACATCCGCGCCATCCGCGAGAACCCGCAGGACTTCGACCGCGATCTGTCTCGACGCGGCCTCGCGCCCTTGTCGGCCGAGCTGATCGCCCTCGACGATGCCCGCAAGGGCGCGGTCTCGGCGGCGCAGGCCAATCAGGAGCGGCGCAACGCGCTGTCCAAGGAGATCGGCGGCGCCAAGAAGGCACGCGACGAGGCCCGCGCGGCCGAGCTGATGGCCGAGGTCGCCCGTCTCAAGGACGAGGCGCCGGGCCTCGACGCGGCCCAAGCCGAGGCCGGCAAGACCCTCGACGCGCGGCTCGCCGCGATCCCGAACCGGCCCAAGGCGGAGGTGCCCGAGGGCGCCGACGAGCACGGCAACGTCGAGTATCGCCGCTTCGAATCCTCCCGCGAAACACTGTCGGAGGGGCGCCAGCATTTCGAGCTCGGCGAGGCCGTCGGGCTGATGGATTTCGAGGCCGCGGCCAAGCTCTCGGGCTCGCGCTTCGTGGTGCTCAAAGGCCAGCTCGCCCGGCTGGAGCGGGCGCTCGGCCAGTTCATGCTCGACCTGCACACCGGCGAGCACGGGTATCTGGAAGTGGCGCCGCCGATCCTCGTGCGCGACGAGGCGATGTTCGGCACGGCGCAATTGCCGAAGTTCCGCGAGGATCAGTTCGCCGCGGGCGACGGCTACTGGCTCGTCCCGACAGCCGAAGTCCCCCTGACCAACCTTGTGCGCGAAAGCATCCTCGCCGAGGACGAACTCCCCTTGCGCTTCACCGCCCTCACCCCCTGCTTCCGCGCGGAGGCCGGGGCGGCGGGGCGCGACACCCGCGGCATGCTGCGCCAGCACCAGTTCAACAAGGTCGAGCTGGTCTCGATCACGGCCCCCGAAAAATCGGCGGAGGAGCACGAGCGCATGCTCGCCTGCGCCGAGACGGTCCTGCAAAAGCTCGACCTGACCTACCGGGTCATGACGCTGTGCACCGGCGACATGGGCTTTGCGAGCCAAAAGACCTACGACATCGAGGTCTGGGTGCCGGGCCAGCAGACCTATCGCGAGATCTCGTCCTGCTCGGTCTGCGGCGACTTCCAGGCGCGGCGGATGAACGCGCGCTTCCGGGGCAAGGACGGCAAGCCGGCCTTCGTCCACACCCTGAACGGTTCGGGCGTCGCCGTCGGGCGGGCGCTCATCGCCGTGATGGAGAACTACCAGAACCCCGACGGCAGCGTCACGATCCCGTCGGTGCTCCAGCCCTACATGGGTGGCCTGAACCGGATCGAGGGACCGAAGAACTGATGCGCATTCTGGTCACCAACGACGACGGCATCCACGCGCCGGGCCTGGAGACGCTGGAGGGCATCGCCCGCGCCCTCTCCGACGACGTGTGGGTGGTGGCGCCCGAGACCGATCAGTCGGGCGTCTCGCATTCGCTCTCGCTCAACGATCCCCTGCGCCTGCGCCAGATCGCCGAGACCCGCTTCGCGGTGAAGGGCACGCCCTCCGACTGCATCATCATGGGCATCGCCCACATCCTCAAGGACCATCGGCCGGACCTCGTCCTGTCGGGGGTCAACCGCGGGCAGAACGTCGCCGAAGACGTGACCTATTCGGGCACCATCGCCGGCGCCATGGAGGGCACCATCCTCGGCGTGCGCTCGATCGCCCTGAGCCAGGCCTACGGCGCGGGCGGGCGGGCGAACCTCAAATGGGCCTGCGCGGCGACGCATGGGCCGGGGGTGATCCGCAGGATCCTGGAGATCGGCATCGAGCCCGGCATCCTCGTCAACGTGAACTTCCCGGATTGCGAGCCCGGGGACGTGCAGGGCGTGGCGGTGGCCGCGCAGGGGCAGCGCAATCAGGCGCTCCTGCAGATCGACGCCCGCCATGACGGGCGCGGCAACCCCTATTTCTGGCTCGCCTTCGCCAAGGCCCGGTTCGAGCCCGGCAACGGCTCGGACCTGAAGGCCATCGCCGAGAACCGCATCTCCGTGACGCCGCTGCGGCTCGACCTCACCGACGAGCCGGAGCTGACCCGCTTCGCCCAGGCCTTCGGCGCATGAGGCCCGTCGCGGCATGACGGTGCTTGGGACGTGAGCCGCGGCCCGCCCGGGACGAATGCGTCCGACGATGCGGACGGGCTGACCCGGGCGATCGGCAGCGCCGCCTTCGTGCTGCGCCTGCGCGAGCGGGGCGTGCGCGACACCGCGGTGCTGCGGGCGATGGAGCGGGTGCCGCGGGAGCATTTCGTGCCGCCGGCCCTGCGCGACCACGCCGCCCGCGACATCGCCCTGCCGCTGCCGCATGGTCAGACCATGACGGCGCCCTCCGTGGTCGCCGCGATGCTCGGCGCCCTCGACCTGCGGGCGGAGGCCCGGGTGCTGGAGATCGGCACCGGCTCGGGTTACGTCACCGCCCTCCTGGTGCGGCTCGGGGCCGGCCATGTGCGCAGCCTGGAGCGCTACGGCGCCCTCGCCCGCGCCGCCCGCGACCGGCTGGGGGCGAGCCTCAACGACGCCACGGTGGAGGTCGCCGACGGGCTCGCGCCGGACGGCCTCGGGGGCCAAACCTTCGACCGCATCCTCGTCAACGGCGCCCTCGACGCGCTGCCGCCGCACCTCACGGACGCCCTCGCCCCCGGCGGGCGGATGGTGGCCGCTCTCCGGAGCGCCCGCGGCAGCCGCCTCGTCGGGCTGGCCCGGGAGGGGGACGGCCCGCCGGCCCGCACGGAGGGGCCGGTGCTGCGGCTCGGACCGCTCACCCCGGGCCGGGCCCGCGTGTCCTGAGAGCCGCAACCGGCGCCCGGCCCCCGCAAATCGGATCGTCGAAGGGCCCGCGGGAACGGATGCTTAACCTGAATCCCGTTTGAATGCGGGCATCAGGTTGCGTCAGTGTTGAACGGGTGCGTCGATGCGGGTTCGGGGTTCAGTTCTGGGCTTGAGGACGCTGTCGCGCTTCGCCCTCATCGGAATGATCGGCGGTGGCGCGGCCGCCTGCTCGTCGGATGCGTCGCGTCTCGGCGATCCCTTCACCAATCCGTTCTCGTCGCTGGCGGGCGAGCCTTCGGCCACCGGCAGCCTGCCGGACGAAGGCGCGGAGGGGGATCTGGCCTCCACCCCGGCGATCCGCACGCCCCGCGTGCAGTCCCAGGCGCTGCCCGCCCCGGCCCTGTCGCCCCGTCCCACCGCCCTCGGCCCGAGCCCGACGCCCGCCGCCGCCCGGGTGGCGACGGCGGAGCCCATCGGCGCGGTCGCCGGCATGAACCCGGATGCGGGCCGCGCGATGACGCCGCGCGCCTCCGCCCCGGCGCCGGCCCCCCGGCTCCAGTTCGGCAAGCCGATCGACAAGGCCGCCGAGAAGGCCGCGGAGCGGGCGGCCGAACGAAAGGCGGCCGAGGCTGTCGCGGCCAAGGCGGCGGAGCGGGCGGCCGAGAAGGCGGCTGAGGCCAAGCGCGAAGCCGAGCGTCAGGCGGCCGTCGTGAAGGCCGCGGAGGCCAAGATCGCGGAGGCCAAGATCGCGGAGGCCAAGATCGCCGAGAAGGCTGCCGCCGCCAAGGTCGCGGAAACGAAGAAGCTCGCCGACGTGAAGAAGGCGGTCGAGGCCAAGAAGGCCGCGGAGGCCGAGGCCAAGAAGGCCGAGTCCAAGCTCGCCGACGCCAAGAAGCATGTCCGTCCCGGCCAGACCGCCAAGGTCGAGACCAAATCGGAGGCGAAGTCCGAGGCGAAGGCCGATCCGAAGGCCGAAGCCCGCAAGAGCGCGGAGGCCGAGGCCGCCCGCAAGGCCGAGGCCGAAGCCCGTCAGGCCAAGGCGGACGCCACCAAGAAGCTCGCCGAGGCCCGCGCCGCGGAATCGGCCGCCAAGGCCACCGCCGCCAAGGAAGCGAAGGAGGCCAAGGATCGCGAGACCCGGCAGGCCGCCGCGTCCGCGCCCGCGCCGACGGTGAAGGTCGCGAGCGCCGAGGCGACCGCCCCGGTGGCGGCTCCGGCGGCCCCGGCGCAGACGGCCGAGTCGTTCCGCTGGCCGGCCAAGGGCCGCATCATCAACGGCTACGGCACGGGCGGCAACGAGGGCATCAACATCGCCGTGCCCGAGGGCACGCCGGTCAAGGCGGCCGAGGACGGCACGGTGGCCTATGCGGGTTCGGACGTGAAGGGCTACGGCAAGCTCGTGCTGGTGCGGCACACCAATGGCTACGTCTCGGCCTACGCCCATAACGGGGAGCTCGACGTGCGCCCCGGCGAGAAGGTCCGCCGCGGCCAGACGATCGCCAAGTCCGGCGCGACCGGCAACGTGACCTCGCCCCAGCTCCATTTCGAGATCCGCAAGGGCGCGACCCCGGTCGATCCGGTCCCGCACCTCGCCAGCAACTGATCGGGTCCGGATCCCGGGACGAGGGCGGCTCCCGCGAGGGGCCGCCCTTTTTCGTGGTCGCTCACCCCGTTCGGGTCGCGCGCCCGGTCCCCGGGGGCGCTCCGGATGGGCGCGCCATCCGCCGGAAACGGAAACGCCGGCTCTCGGGACAGAGCCGGCGCGGACCGATGATCTCAGTGCGGCGTCCCGGATTCGATCCCCGTGACGCGGCTCCGGGCCCTAGCCCGCTTCCCCCAGGCACCAGGCCAGAATGCCCTTCTGCGCATGGAGCCGGTTCTCGGCCTCGTCGAACACCACCGATTGCGGTCCGTCGATGACCTCGGCGGTGACTTCCTCGCCGCGATGGGCCGGCAGGCAATGCAGGAAGATCGCGTCCTTGGCGGCCTTCGCCATCAGCGCCGCGTCGACCCGGTAGGGGGCGAGCAGGTTGTGACGGAAATGCTCGTCGGCATCGCCCATCGAGACCCAGCAATCGGTCACGACGGCGTCGGCCCCCGCGACCGCCGCGGCGGCGTCGGTGGTGGCGGTGACCCGCGCGCCCTCGCGCTCGGCCCAGGCCACGAGGGCGGGCGGCATCGCCAGCTCCTCGGGGGCGGCGACGGTGAGGGTGAAGTCGAAGCGGGCCGCGGCGTGGACCCAGCTCGCCAGCACGTTGTTGGCATCGCCCGACCACGCGACCGTGCGGCCCCGGATCGGCCCGCGATGTTCCTCGAAGGTCATGATGTCGGCCATGATCTGGCAGGGATGCGAGACCTTGGTCAGGGCGTTGATGACCGGCACCTCGGCGTGCTCGGCGAGTTCGAGCATCAGCGCGTGGTCGAGGGTGCGGATCACGATCGCGTCGACGAAGCGCGAGAGCACCCGGGCCGTGTCGGCCACCGTCTCGCCGCGGCCGAGCTGCATCTCCTTGCCGGTGAGCATCAGGGTGTCGCCGCCGAGCTCGCGCATGCCGATGTCGAACGAGACGCGGGTGCGGGTCGAGGGCCGGTCGAACACCATCGCCAGCGTCTTGCCGGTGAGCGGGCGCTCGTCCGCCCGCCGCCCCTTCACGCGCGCGCGCTTGATGGCGGCGGCGGAATCGAGGATGCCGCGCAGGGTCTCGCCGGAGAAGTCCTTCAGATCGAGGAAGTGGCGGATGTCGGTGGGGGGGGCTTGGCGCCCGCTGCCGTTCAGGGTCGTGCTCATCGAATCTTCGCTCGCGAGGCGGCTGGGGGGGCCTGACGCGCCGCTCGGCGCGTCAGGGGAAAGGCCCTCAGGCCGCACCGCGCATCTGCGCCTCCAGGTCGGTCGCCGCAGCCTCCAGCCGCGCCACGGCCTCATCCACCTCCGCCCCGCCGACGATCAGCGGAGGCAGGAGCCGGACCACGTTGTCGCCCGCCGGGATCACGAGCAAGTGCCGTGCGCGGGCGGCCGCTGCGAACTCGGTGTTGGGCAGGTTGAGCTTGAGGCCGCGCATCAGCCCCTGTCCGCGGATCTCGGAGAAGACATGCGGGTGCCGGTCGATCAGCCCCGCGAGCTTCTGCCCGAGCAGCAGGCCCATCTGCTCGACATGGGCCAGGAAGCCGTCGCCGAGCACCACGTCGAGCACGGCGTTGCCGACCGCCATGGCGAGCGGGTTGCCGCCGAAGGTGGTGCCGTGGCTGCCCGCCGTCATCCCGCGGGCGGCCTCGGCGGTCGCGAGGCAGACGCCGAGGGGGAAGCCGCCGCCGATGCCCTTGGCCGCGCTCATGATGTCGGGGGTCACCCCCGACCACTCATGCGCGAAGAACCGGCCGGTGCGCCCGACGCCGGTCTGGACCTCGTCCATGACGAGGAGCAGATCGTGCTCGTCGCACAGGCGCCGCAGCCGCCGCAGGGTCTCGCCCGGGATCACCCGCAGGCCCCCCTCCCCCTGGATCGGCTCGATCATCAGGGCGGCGGTCTCGGGGCCGATGGCGGCCTCCAGCGCGTCGAAGTCGCCGACCGGCACCTGGTCGAAGCCCTCGACCTTGGGACCGAAGCCGTCGATGTATTTCTGCTGCCCCCCCGCCGCGATGGTCGCCAGCGTCCGGCCGTGGAACGCGCCCTCGAAGGTGACGATGCGGTAGCGCTCCGGGTGGCCGCCCGCGGCGTGGTACTTGCGCGCCATCTTGATGGCGGCCTCGTTCGCCTCCGCGCCGGAATTGGCGAAGAACGCCACGTCCGCGAAGGTCGCCGCCACCAGCCGCGCCCCGAGCCGCTCCCCTTGCGGGATCTGGAACAGGTTCGAGGTGTGCCAGAGCTTCTGCGCCTGGGTGGTCAGGGCCTCGACCAGATGCGGGTGGGCGTGGCCGAGGGCGTTGACCGCGATGCCGGCACCGAAATCGAGATATCGCTCGCCGCTCTCCGTCACGAGCCAGGCGCCCTCGCCGCGCTCGAAGGCGAGCGGCGCGCGGGCATAGGTCGGCAGAAGGGCGGAGGTCGCGGGCATCCGGTTCCTCGGGCTTGGTCCGAACGAGGGGTCCAAAAGAAAGTGCCGCCTCGGGGAGCGGGCGGCACGGGGCGATTACTATGGAAGGGGGTCTGTCTGTCAATGTCGCGCCCGGCGGGCAGGGAAGGAATCGCACCGCCCTCGCGGAGGATCCTGCCCCTGTTGCCGGCTCATCTTGTCCGGGCGCGTCAGGCCCGTCGCCGGGTCAGGCTCGGCGCAGGCGGGCGGCGGCGGTGGGCGAGCGCCCGGTGACCTTGCGGAAGGTGCGGCCCATGCGTCGCGCGTCGGGGAAGCCCGAGCGGGCCGCCGCCTCGCTGAGCGAGACCGTTCCCGAGCGGATCAGCGACTGGGCCAGAGCCACCCGCTCGCGCAGGACGTATTGATAGGGCGTCACCCCGAAGGAGCCCTTGAAGGCGCGCACGAAATACCCCTCGCTCAGGCCCGCGGCCTCCGCCATCTCGCTGAGGGACAGCGGCGTGCCGATCCGGGCGGCGACGAGGTCGCGGATCCGGGCCGCCTGCCGGCGGGTCAGCGCCGCGCTGCGGCGGGCGCCGTCGGCCGGGATCGCCCCGGAGGCCCGCAGCACGGCGAGGCCGACGCTGTCGAGGAGGAGCGCGTCGGCCGGTCCGCCGCTTCCGGATCCGCTCCCCGGCCGGTGGGCCTCCTGGCCCAGGGCGGCCAGCAGGTGGAACACGGTCATCCGCTCGGAGAGGGGGCGGGTGGTCGAGGCGATCCCGGCCCGCTCCAGGGGGATCTCGGTCATCCGCTCGACCGCGCCCGGCGTGAAGACGAGGTAGCGGGCCCGGTAGGTGCCGCTCCAGCGCGTCGTCCCGGCATAGCCCGGCCCGCGCTGGACGAAGGTCTCCCCCGCCCATTCCTCGACCGCCTCGCCCCCGTCCGGGGTCTCGCGGGAGAAGGTGAGGCGGGTGCGCGGCGCGCCGTGCCACGTGCCGACGAGCAAGCCGCCGACGCTGTGCGTACTCTGGCCGGGCGAGCGATAGGCGTAATCGATGAAGGCGAGACCGTCGACGCCGCCGGCCGCGATCTGACCGAAGATCGTGTCGGGCGGGGCGCTCAGTTCTCCCTGCACGCAGGCGGTGGCGAAGGGCACGCTCATGGTTCGCATCGCTCCCGGATCATTCGCGGCGCCTCGGCGGATCTCACGATCCCCGGTCGCTCTTGGGACGTCGCTCTTGGGACGTCGCTCTTGGGATTTCGCTCTCGGGATTTCGCTCTCGAGACAAGGCCGTGGCGGTCCGCTCTCCCGGAGCGTCGTCGTTTGATACCCCCGTTTGGCTGCGGGCTTCGGGAGCGGCCCGGAGCCCGATGCAAGAACAAACATATGTAAGTTTAGAACGGGAATTCGGGCGATCCGTTCCGTCGGGACTGGCCGCCCGTTCGCGGTCCAAATGGCCACCGCTCAATTGGTCGCTGCGCATGGGTGCGAGGGCGCTGGCGCATCCTGCAGAAAACGCGGAACGGCGGGTGGGCGAGGATCGGGTGACAACAGGAGCGGTCGCGGCGCGGCCGTCCGGAGCGTCGCGACGCAGGGCGCTCGACGACATGGCGCGCGCATCGGGGGATCCGGGCCCCGCGCCCGGGCGGGCCCCTGCGCCCGGAGACGGTCGTGCTCACTCAGGGGCGTGGCCTGTGCCGAGGCCCGAGCGAGGCGCTGCGCAGGGGGAATGCCGCTGTCGGAGACACGCCCGTTGTCGCGCGCGAACCGTCTTCGGTGGCGCGGCGTCGCTCGGGGAAGGGATTTCGGGCCGGGAAGCGACCGGGCCCGCCGGGTCACGGGAGGGAAACGGGGGCGCGAGGCGGCGCCATTCCGAAAACCCGCGGGCGCGGTGACGATCACCGCGCCCGCGGACAGCGGTCCGAATCGCGCTTCCTCGCAAAGCCCCCGTCACGCCATCGCACCCGGTGCGGGGACGGCCGGTGATCGGGCGCCGTGCGAGACCCTTAGGGAGGGGCCGCGCTTACTTGCCGAGAAGTCCGCCGAGCAGGCCGCCGACGGCACCGAGAACCTTGTCGAGGGTTCCGCCGACGAGCCCGCCGACCTGGTCGATCACACCGGAGACGGCGCCGAGTTCGCTGCTGAGATCGAGGCCGACACCGAGAGTGAGACCGCCGCCGACCTGATCCAGCTCCGCAGCATCGAGCTCACGGATGGTGTCAATGTTCTGCTGCATGGTTTTTCTCCTGCGTATGGCTCAATACTGAGAAAGACGTTCTATGTTTTTGTCTTCCTGTGGATTAAGAACGGCATCGATGTGCCGCCCTGCTAGGAAAGTTAGGGATAATGTTGCGGGAGGCAAGGCGTGCTCTTGAGGAGTTCGGATCGAGAGGGCGCGGCGGTCGGCCGGGTGGACATATTTTGCCCTCGCACGGCCGCACCGGACGAGGACGCCGCCCCCTCGGAGCGCCTGGACGGAATGTCGCGGCGGCGGGGGCGCGGGATCAAAAATTGACCTGCGATCGGGGCGGGGCGCGGCGACCCCCTTTGTCCCATCTAACAAATTGAAAAAAATGGAGTTTACCGTGAAGTTGCGACAGAACAACGCACCTCTTGAGGGTGGGGGCGTCACCCGGGGAGACGGGCGGTGAGCAAGCCGCTTTTCCGCCAGGAGGTCGCCGAGGCGCGCCGCAGCGCGTGGCTCGGCGAGGCGCAGATCGTCCAGCCGCTGCCGGTTCGGATCGTGGTCTTGCTCTGCCTCGTCTTCGTCGCCGCGGTCGCCCTTTACGCGTGGCTCGGCACCTATACCCGCCGCGTCCATGCCGACGGGCTGCTCGCCCCCGATGTCGGGCTCATCACCGTGGCGAGCCCGCTCGCCGGCCGGGTCAGCGCCTCGGGCGCCAGGGAGGGCGACCGGGTCGAGCGTGGCCAGCTCCTCTTCACCATCGACCTCGACGCGGTCTCGGCCTCGGGCCCGACCCAGGAGCGGGTGATCGCCCAACTCGCCCGCCAGCGCGACAGCGTCGAGCGCCAGCGCACGGCCCGCGCCGCCATGGCGGCGGCCGAGAAGCGGGGCCTGCAGGAGCAGATCGCCAATCTGGCGGAGCAGGGCGAGCGCGTCGCCGAGCAGGTCGCCCTTCAGGAGAAGCTGGTGCCCCCGCTCAAGGCCCGCGCCGAGGAGCTCGCCGACGCGGTCGCCCGGGGATTTGCCCGGGCCGCCGACTTCCAGAGCCAGAACTACCTCTATCTCCAGGCGACCTCGCAGCTCGCCCAGTTCCGCCAGGGCGGCCTGCAGGTGGCCGGTAAGCTCGGCGAGCTGAAGGCCAAGCTCGCCACCTATGACGAGACCCTGGCGCGGGACCTCGCGGAGCTCGACCGCACGGCGGCGCAGCTCGAGCAGCAGAGGGCCGAGAGCGAGGCGCGCCGGGCCATCGAGGTGCGCGCGCCGGAGCGCGGGATCCTCACCTCGATCCGGGCGCAGGCCGGGCAGACGGTGGCGGCGGGCGCGAGCCTGCTGACGCTGCTGCCGAGCGAGGGGCGGCTGCAGGCCAACCTCTACGTCGATTCCTCGGCCATCGGCTTCATCGAGCCGGGCGCGACCGTGATGCTGCGCTACGCCGCCTTCCCATTCCAGCGCTTCGGCCTCTATGGCGGCCGGGTCACCGAGGTGACCCGCGCGCCGCTGGAGGACGACGGCGCCGCCCCCGATCCGGGCAAGGACCCGGCGAAGCGGGCGAGCGGCGGCGTCTACCGCATCGTCGTCAGGCCCGACGCGGACAGCGTGATCGCCTATGGCGAACCCCGGCGGCTGGAGGCCGGCATGCGCGTCGAGGCCGACATCGCCCTGGAGAAGCGCCCGCTCTACCGCTGGCTCCTCGACCCGCTCTATCGGGTGAAGCGCAGCGTCGATCTCGTCACGGACGGAGGCGGCCGGTGAGCCTCATCGCGGATCTCAAGTTCGGCTTCGGCCGGCGCCTGCCGGTCCTGCTCCAGGCGGAGGCGGCCGAATGCGGCATGGCGTGCCTCGCCATGGTGCTAGGCTATCACGGCCGCGCGGTCGATCTCGGCACGATGCGCGCCCGCCACGCCCTCTCGCTCAAGGGCATGACGTTGCGCAACCTCATCGACCTGTCGGGCACGATGGGCCTCTCGGCCCGGGCGCTGCGGGTCGAGCTCACCGATCTTCGCCGGCTGCGCGCCCCCTGCATCCTGCATTGGGGCCTCAACCACTTCGTGGTGCTGGCCGAGGTGCGCCGCCGCGACGTCGTCATCCACGATCCCGCCCGGGGCCGCCGCGCCCTGAGCCTCGCGGAGGTCTCGCGCGAGTTCACCGGCGTGGCGCTGGAGGTCCAGCCGAACCAGAGTTTCGTGCGCGAGAAGGCGGAGCGCCGCTTCGGGATCGCCGACCTGTTCCGGGGGCTCACCGGCATCCGGGGGGCGATGGCGCAGATCCTGGCGTTGTCGCTCGGCATCGAACTCGTCTCGATCCTGATGCCGATCGCCTCGCAGATCGTCATCGACGAGGTGATCGTGAACGGCGACCGCGACCTCCTGCTCGTGGTCGGCCTCGGGCTCGCCCTGCTGCTCCTGCTGCAACTGGGTCTGGGCGTCACCCGCACCTGGGCGATCATGCTCACCGGCTCGAAGCTGAACTACCAATGGTCGGGCTCGCTGTTCGACCACCTGTCGCGCCTGCCGCTCGACTACTTCCAGAAGCGCCATGTCGGCGACGTGATCTCCCGGTTCGGCTCGCTCGCGACCATCCAGAAGGGGCTCACCACCGATCTCATCCAGGCGGCGCTCGACGGCCTCATGTCGGTCGGCATGCTGATCATGCTGTTCGTCTATGGCGGCTGGCTGGCGCTGGTCGCCCTCGCCTCGACGACGCTCCATGCGGGGCTCCGCCTCATCGCCTACAAGGCCTATCGCGAGGGCACCGAGGAGGCGCTCGTCGCGGAGGCGCGCCAGCAGAGCCACTTCATCGAGACCGTGCGCGGCATGGCGAGCGTCAAGCTCCTGAACCTGCGCGAGCGCCGCCGCGGCGTGTGGATGAACCAGTTCGTCCAGGCGCTGAACGCGCGGCTGCGGCTCCAGCGGCTCGACCTCGTGTTCGGGCGCGGCCACGAGTTCCTGGCCGGGGCCGACCGGCTCGTGCTGCTCGTTCTGGGCGCCGGCGCCGTCATCGACCAATCGATGTCGCTTGGCATGCTGGTGGCCTTCCTGGCCTATCGCGACCAGTTCTCGGCCCGCATCGGCAACCTGATGCAGGCGGGGTTCCAGCTCCGGATGCTCAACGTCCAGACCGACCGCCTCGCCGACATCGTCCTGACGGAGCCCGAGGAGGCCGCGGTGACGCTGCCGGTCCCCGCGCCCGCCCCGCCGGAGGCCGAGGCCGCGTCCGTCGCCGCCTCTTCCGTTGCTGCCTCTCCCCTTGCCGCCCCTGCCCTCGCTGGCGGCGCCCTGCGGGGCGCGGCCCTGCGGGCGGTGGGCCTGTCCCTGCGCTACGGCGCCGACGAGCCCTGGGTGTTCCGCGATCTCGGCCTCTCCGTGCCGGCGGGGATGAGCCTCGCCATCACCGGTCCCTCGGGCTGCGGCAAGAGCAGCGTGATGCGGGTGATGATGGGCCTGATCGCCCCGAGCGAGGGCGCGGTGCTCGTCGACGGACGCGACATCCGCGCGGGCGCCACGGCCGCCTATCGCGGGCGCATCGCGGGTGTGATGCAGGACGACGGGCTGTTCGCGGGCTCGATCAGTGAGAACATCGCCTGTTTCGACGAGCGGCCCGATCCCGGCTGGATCCGCGAATGCGCCGCCCGCGCCGCGATCCTGGAGGACATCGCCCGCACGCCGATGGGCTTCGAGACCCTGGTCGGCGACATGGGATCGACCCTCTCGGGCGGGCAGCGCCAGCGGGTGATCCTGGCCCGCGCCCTCTACCGGCGCCCCGAAATCCTGTTCCTCGACGAGGCGACGAGCGCGCTGGACGAACCCACCGAGGCCCTCATCGCCGCCGCGCTCCGCGACCTGCGCATGACCCGCCTCATCGTCGCCCACCGCCCGGCCACCGTGGCGCATGCCGACCTGCGCTTTGATTTTTCCCACAGCCGCCCGGAGGCGCAGGCCGAGGATGCGGCGGCGGTGTGAGCGGAGGTCCGCCGAGCCGATCGACCATCGGAGCGGGGCGCCGGTGCTCGGACAAAGGCGGGTCAGCGGACGATCGGAGCAACCGGCCCCGGATCCGGCATCCCGGACGGATCCCCGGGCCGGGTCTTCCCCTTCCCTCTTCCCCTTCCCGGCCGCGGGGCCTCGAACCGTCGGCCGCCGTCCGGAATGCCCCTTGCGTCGCGCCCGGCGACCGTGCTGAGACGCCGGTCATCAACCGAAACGGGAGACCCACGGCCCATGAACTCGGTCAAGGAACGCCTGAAGGCGCTCGGCCTCACCCTGCCCAAGGCCGCCGCGCCAGTGGCGAACTACGTGCCGTTCGTGCGCTCGGGCAACCTCGTGATCATCTCCGGCCAGATCTGCTTCGGGCCCGACGGCAAGCTCAGCGATGCCCACAAAGGCAAGCTGGGCGCCGAGATCGCGCCCGAGGCCGGGATCGAGGCGGCCAGGCTCTGCGCCCTCAACGTGCTCGCCCAGGTCGAGGCGGCGGTGGGCGATCTCGACCGCGGCGTCGTGCAATGCCTGCGGCTCGGCGGCTTCATCAACGCCGTGCCGACCTTCGCCGGTCTGGCGCCCATCATGAACGGCGCCTCCGACCTCATGGTCGCGGTGCTCGGCGATCGCGGGCGCCACGCCCGCTCGACCGTCGGCGTCGCCGAACTCCCCCTCGACGCCGCGGTCGAGGTCGAGGCGATGTTCGAGGTCGCGTGAGCCCTGCGCCCAACGCCCCCGCCTGGCTGACGGCGCGCCCGATCGCCCATCGCGGCCTGCACGACCGCGCCGCCGGCATCCCGGAGAACACGCTGGCCGCCGCGGAGGCCGCCGTGGCGGCCGGCTTCGCCATCGAGTGCGACGTGCAGATCAGCGCCGACGGCGAGGCGATGGTGTTCCACGACGCCACGTTGGGGCGCCTCACCGGGGCGGAGGGGGCGATCGAGGCCCGCAGCGCGGCGGATCTCGCCACCCTGACGGTGATGGGCACCGGCGAGCGCGTCCCGACCCTGACGGCGTTTCTCGCCCGCATCGCCGGCCGCGTGCCGGTGATCGTCGAGGTCAAGAGCCGCTTCGACGGTGACCATCGCCTCGCCCGCCGCACCGCCGCCATCGTCGCGGGGCTCGACGCCCCGATCGCGATCAAGTCGTTCGATCCCGGCATCGTCGCGACGCTGGCCGAGATCGCGCCGTCCGTCCCCCGCGGCATCGTCGCGGAGGCGAGCCAGGACGATCCCTCCTACGCGGCGCTGAGCCCGTCGCTGCGCACGGAACTCGCCGGCCTGCTCCATCTCCACGAGAGCCGGCCGGACTTCCTGTCCTGGCGCGTCGGCGACCTGCCGGGTCCGGTGCCCTATCTGTGCCGCCGGCTCGGGAACATGCCGGTGATGACCTGGACGGTGCGCACCCCCGAGCAGCGGGCGCTGGCCCAGGCCCATGCCGACCAGATGGTGTTCGAGGGCTTCCGGCCCTGAGGCCGCGGCCTTGTCCGCGCCGGCATCGACCGTCGGGGTCGGTGCTCCGACACGCGATCCGGTCGGCGAACCCGGCGGATCGATGCAGGTTCGGCATCGATCCATCCAGGCTTTGAGTTGGACCCCTGGCCCGGCACGCTCCTAGGCTGATCCTCGCATAAGGCCGCCGACCGCTCCCGAAGAGGGGCTGGTCCGAGAACGGCCGATGCCCGCCACGGTACGAGCCGGGCGGCCTGCCCGAGGGAGAACGCCCATGAGCGCCGGTCTGGCCATGACCGCGGCGAGGCGCAGCCGCGTGCGGCTCACCATCGTCCTGATGCTGTTTGCCGCCACCACCATCAATTACGCCGACCGGGCGACGATCTCGATCGCCGGTCCGGCCCTGGCGAAGGATCTCGGCCTCGACGCGGTCCAAATGGGCTACGTCTTCTCGGCCTTCGCGTGGTCCTACGTCCTCGCCCAGGTGCCGGGCGGCTGGCTGCTCGACCGCTACGGCGTCAAATGGGTCTATGCCGCGGCGATCTTCCTGTGGTCGGCCTTCACCCTGATCCAGGGCGCGGTGGGCTTCTTCACCGGCTTCACCGCCGTGGCGCTGCTGTTCGCGCTGCGGCTGGCCGTGGGGCTCGCCGAGGCGCCGGTCTTCCCCGCCAATGCCCGCATCACCGCCGCGTGGTTCCCCACCCGCGAGCGCGGCATGGCCTCGGCCTTCTTCAACTCGGCGCAGTACTTCGCCACCGTGCTGTTCACCCCGCTCATGGCCTGGGTGGTGCACCATTTCGGTTGGCACCACGTCTTCACCCTGATGGGGGCGCTCGGCATCGCCTTCGCGCTGCTCTGGACCCAGGTCGTGTTCGGGCCGAAGGACCATCCGGGCATCAACCAGGCCGAGCGGGACTATCTCGAGACCGGCGGCGCGCTGCTCGACATGGACGGGCGCAAGGACGCGACCGAGGCCGGCAACACCTGGACCACCCTGCGCCAGCTCCTCGGCAATCGGATGCTGCTCGGCATCTATGTCGGCCAGTACTGCATCACGACCCTGACCTACTTCTTCCTCACGTGGTTTCCGGTCTACCTCGTGAAGGAGCGCGGCCTGTCGATCCTCCAGGCCGGCTTCGCCGCCGTGCTCCCGGCGCTGTGCGGCTTCATCGGCGGCATCCTCGGTGGCGTCATCTCCGACATGCTGCTGAAGCGCGGATATTCGCTCACCGTGGCGCGCAAGGTCCCGATCGTCTCCGGCATGCTCCTGTCGATGAGCATCATCGGCTGCAACTACGTCCAGGCGGATGCCGTGGTGGTCGGCCTGATGGCGCTGGCCTTCTTCGGCAAGGGCATCGGCGCGCTGGGCTGGGCGGTCGTGTCCGACACCTCGCCGCGCCAGAGCGGCGGCCTGTCGGGCGGGCTGTTCAACACCTTCGGCAACACCGCCGGCATCACCACGCCGATCGTCATCGGCTACATCGTCCAGCAGACCGGCTCGTTCAACGGCGCCCTCGTCTTCGTCGGGCTCAACGCCCTCGTGGCGGTGTTCTGCTACCTCGCCGTGGTCGGCGAGATCCGCCGCGTCGAGCTGCGCTGAAGGGAGGCGATCATGCTCGCACACACCCAGTCCCCGTCGCCCGACACCCAGTCCCCCGACACCCAGTCCCCCGTCACGGGGGATGCCCCCCGCACCATCCGCCTGCACCCGGACGACAACGTCGCCATCGTGGTCAACGCCTTCGGGCTGCCCGCCGGCACGGTCTTTCCCGATGGGCTGACGCTGACGGAGTTCGTGCCCCAGGGCCACAAGGTGGCGCTCGCCGACATCCCGGGCGGCGCGCCGGTGCGGCGCTACGGCGAGGTGGTCGGCCTCGCCCGCGCGCCCATCCCCCGCGGGGCCTGGGTCGAGGAATCCCGGGTCGAGACGCCGGAGGCCCCGGCCCTCGACAGGCTGGAGCGGGCGACCCGGGTGCCCGCCCCCCTGCCCCCGCTCGAGGGCTACACCTTCGAGGGCTACCGCAACCCCGACGGCAGCGTCGGCACCAAGAACGTGCTGGCGATCTCGACCAGCGTGCAATGCGTCGCCGGCACCCTCGCGGTGGCGATCCGGCGCATCAAGCAGGAGCTGCTGCCGCGCTTTCCCAACGTCGACGACGTGGTCGGGCTCACCCACGCCTATGGCTGCGGCGTCGCCATCGGCGCGCCCGAGGCGGTGATCCCGATCCGCACCCTCCAGAGCCTCGCCCGCAACCCGAATTTCGGCGGTGAGGTCATGGTGGTGGGCTTAGGCTGCGAGAAGCTCGTCTCCGAGCGTCTCCTGCCCGGCCGCGAGGCGGGCGGGGGCGGCGAGGACGCGGCGAGCGTCGTGCGCCTGCAGGACGAGCGCCATGCGGGATTTGCCAGCATGATCGAGAGCATCCTGGCCATGGCCGAGGCGCGGCTCTCCGTGCTGAACCGGCGCACCCGCGAGACCTGCCCGGCCGCCGACCTCGTGGTCGGGCTGCAATGCGGCGGCAGCGACGCCTTCTCGGGCGTCACCGCCAACCCGGCGCTGGGCTTTGCCGCCGACCTGCTGGTGCGCTGCGGCGCCACCGTGCTGTTCTCCGAGGTCACCGAGGTGCGCGACGCGATCCACCTCCTGACGCCCCGGGCCGCCACGCCGGAGGTCGCCGACGCGCTGATCCGCGAGATGGCGTGGTACGACGCCTACCTCGCCAAGGGCGGAGCCGATCGCCGGGCCAACCCGTCGCCGGGCAACAAGCGGGGTGGGCTCAACAACATCGTCGAGAAGGCCCTCGGCTCGGTGGCCAAATCCGGCCGCAGCGCCATCGCCGGCGTGCTCGCCCCGGGTGAGCGGGTGCGGGAAAAGGGCCTGATCTTCGCCGCGACGCCGGCGAGCGACTTCGTCTGCGGCACGCTCCAGCTCGCCTCCGGCATCACGTTGCAGGTGTTCGCGACCGGGCGCGGCACGCCCTACGGCCTGGCCGAGGCGCCGGTCATCAAGGTCGCGACCCGGACCGAACTCGCCGAGCGCTGGTCCGACCTGATCGATCTCGACGCCGGCCGCATCGCCACGGGCGCGGCCACCATCGAGGAGATGGGCTGGGAGCTGTTCCGGCTGATCCTCGACGTGGCGAGCGGACGCAAGCGGCCCTGGTCGGACCATTGGGGCCTCTACAACGACCTCACCCTGTTCAACCCCGCCCCGATCACCTGATAGAGTCCGTGTCGGGCCTCCGAGACCGAACCGGCTCCCGACGGGCGCGCCCGACGGCGGGTCGTCAGGGCCGCGCCCTGGCCTCGGCGGAGCCCGGGACGGGGACGTTGATGCTCGATTTCAGCCAGCTCCGCTGCTTCGTCGCCGTCGCCGAGGAGCTGCATTTCGGGCGCGCCGCTTCCCGGCTGAACATGACCCAGCCGCCGCTGTCGCGGCAGATCCAGGTGCTGGAGCGGGTCCTCAAGGTGCAGCTCCTCGATCGCACCAGCCGCTCCGTGCGGCTGACGGCGGCGGGGCGCAGCTTCCTGCCGGAGGCCCAACACATCCTGCGGCTCACCGAGACCGCGACCCACACGACCCGGCAGGTGGCCGCCGGGCGCTCCGGCGTGCTCAAGCTCGGCTTCACCGCGGCCTCGGCCTACGACTTCCTGCCTCGCCTCGTCTCGGCCTGCCGGGCCGCCCTGCCCGAGGTCACCCTGGTGCTGCGCGAGATGGTGACGCGGGATCAGGTCGAGGGGCTGCTGTCGGGCCAGATCGATGCCGGGCTGATCCGCCCGCCGTCGACGCATCCGGAGCTCGAGGCCGTGCGGGCGCTGGCCGAGCCGATGGTGGCGGCCCTGCCGGCGGAGCACCCCCTCGCCGAACGGGCGCGTCTGACGCCCACCGATTTCGCGGGCGCGCCGTTCATCGCCTACGCGCCGGGGGAAGCGCACTACTTCCACGACCTCGTGCTCGGCCTGTTCGCCGAGGCCGGGGTGCAGCCCGACATGCGCCAGCGCCTGACGCAGATCCACTCGATCCTGGCGCTGGTCCGGGCCGGGCTCGGGGCGGCGCTGGTGCCCGCGGCGGCCGAGCGCCTGCGCTTCGACGGCGTGGCCTTCCGGCCCCTCGACCTGCCGCGCCCGCGCCCGGCCGAACTCATGCTGACCTGGCGGCGCGACCACGACAATCCGGTCGTCGCCGGCCTGCGCGGCCTCATCGCGGGGATGGGCGGCGCCTGATCCGGGCTCCGCTTGATCAAAGCGGAGCCCGGATCAGTCCAGCCCGCGCGGCGTTTGAGCGAAGCCCAAATCCCCCATCCCGAAGGGATCAACCGGATTGGGTATGAGACCCCTCGGCGATGATGGTGAGCCATCGTCGATGGCCCCCGCCACAGTGGGGCGGCGGGCCTCCGCCGGACGCCCGGAACATCGGTCCTGGTCCGGGTCGCTGGGGATGAGGCGTGCCGTCAGCGCCCGAACGCCAGGGCGTCCGGGCGCGACGAGGAAAGCGAAGGTCTGGATGAAGCAGACCTGCGCGGCCCAGACCGCGACCCCGTCGGGCCCGACCGGCCGCAGCATGGAGAGGAAGCCGCCGGCCAGGGCGTGGGTGGCCGAGGCCGCGGGCCCAGCGATGGATCGGCTGGCTCCGCGGGCTGAGCCAAGGTGTCCGGAAATAGAGGGCGATGCCGAAATCGATCGCGACGGAGGCGACGAACAGCGTGGCGCTGTCGAGCGTCAAACGCTCGGGTCGTTCCTCATGCCTTCCGAATGGGGGTCAATGGGATAGATGAGCGTCAGGGCTGCGGCACCCACGCACGCCACTTGGCACGCGCCTCGTTAACCCGCGTTCGAGAATCCGCGCCATGCCCGGAAACGGCCCCCGCGATCGATGCCGATGGGGCATCGATCGATCCAGGCTTTGGCTTGGACCGTCATCGAAGAGCCCGAGTAGAACGGGGGAAAGCGGCCCGCCAGAGGCCGACACCGTCCGCCGGGAGAACGCCGATGATTCTCGAATCCCTCCGCCCCGCCGCGCCGGATGCCGCGCACGGCCTCTCGCGCACCCCGGTCGTCACCGGGATGACGGTCGTGCCGGTGGCCGGGCGCGATGCGATGCTCCTCAACCTGTCGGGGGCGCATGGCCCTTTCTTCACCCGCAACCTCGTGGTGCTCACCGACTCGACCGGCGCCACCGGACTGGGGGAGGTGCCCGGCGGCGAGCGTATCCGCCAGACCCTGGAGGAGGCCCACGACCTGATCGTCGGCCGGCCGATCGGCGCCTGGAACGCCGTGCTCAACGCCCTGCGCACGCGCTTCGCCGACCGGGATTCCGGCGGGCGCGGCCTTCAGACCTTCGACCTGCGGGTGACGATCCACGCGGTCGCGGCGGTCGAATCCGCCTTCCTCGACCTGCTCGGCCAGTTCCTCGACGTGCCGGTGGCCGCCCTCCTCGGCGAGGGCCAGCAGCGCGACGCCGTCGAGATGCTGGGCTACCTGTTCTATGTCGGTGACCGCCGCCGCACCGACCTGCCCTACCGCGCCCCTGAGGCCCGCGACGGCTGGCTGCGCCTGCGCGACGAGGAGGCCCTGACCCCGCAGGCCATCGCCCGCCTCGCGGAAGCGGCCTACGAGCGTTACGGCTTCAACGACTTCAAGCTGAAGGGCGGCGTGCTCGCCGGCGAGGACGAGATCGCCGCCGTCACGGCGATCCACGAGC
The DNA here is from genome assembly GCF_920984675.1 of Methylobacterium sp. Leaf118. Lineage (GTDB taxonomy): Bacteria > Pseudomonadota > Alphaproteobacteria > Rhizobiales > Beijerinckiaceae > Methylobacterium. The sequence continues at coordinate 16,274 of NZ_CAKLBV010000029.1, read as the reverse complement.
GCTTCCCGCAGGCGCGCGTCACCCTCGACCCGAACGGGGCGTGGTCGCTCGCCGAGGCGATCCGGCTCTGCAAGGGGCAGGGCGACGTGCTCGCCTATGCCGAGGACCCGTGCGGGGCCGAGGACGGCTTCTCGGGCCGCGAGATCATGGCGGAGTTCCGCCGCGCCACCGGCCTGCCCACCGCCACCAACATGATCGCCACCGACTGGCGGCAGATGAACCACGCGATCCAGCTCGGCTCCGTCGACATCCCGCTGGCCGACCCGCATTTCTGGACGCTGGCCGGCGCGGTGCGGGTGGCGCAGCTCTGCCGCGACCACGGCCTGACCTGGGGCTCGCACTCGAACAACCATTTCGATGTGTCGCTGGCCATGTTCACCCATGTGGCCGCCGCCGCCCCGGGCCGGGTGACCGCCATCGACACCCACTGGATCTGGCAGGACGGCCAGCGCCTCACCCGGGAGCCGCTGGCGATCCGCGGCGGGCGGGTGCGGGTGCCGGAGCGGCCGGGGCTCGGCATCGAGATCGACTGGACGCAGGTCGAGGCGGCCCACGCCCTCTACCGCGACCACGGGCTCGGAGCCCGGGACGACGCGGCGGCGATGCAGGGCCTGATCCCCGGCTGGCGCTTCGACAACAAGCGCCCCTGCCTCGTGCGCTGACCCCTTTTCCCCTCTCGCGGAGACCTCCGATGGACATCCTGAAGAACCGCTTCAAGGCGGCGCTCGCCGAGGGCCGGCAGCAGATCGGCCTGTGGTGCAGCCTCGCCAGCCCGATCTCGACGGAGATCGTGGCCGGCTCCGGCTTCGACTGGCTGCTCCTCGACATGGAGCACTCGGCCAACGACCTGCGCGACATCTACGGCCAGCTCCAGGCCATGGCCGAGGGCACCGCCAGCGCCATGGTGCGGGTGCCGAGCGACGAGCCGATCACGATCAAGCGCATCCTCGACACCGGCGCGCAGTCGCTGATGATCCCCAACATCGACGACGCGGACCAGGCCCGTCGCGCGGTCGCGGCGACCCGCTACGCGCCGCGCGGCCTGCGCGGCTTCTCGCAGGCGCCCCGGGCCGCCCGGTTCGGGCGCATCCCCGATTATCACGCCCGCTGCGAGGCCGAGATCTTCGTCGCCGTCCAGATCGAGTCCCGCCGGGCGCTGGACAACCTGGAGGAGATCGCGGCGGTCGAGGGCGTCGACGGCGTGTTCATCGGCCCCGGCGACCTCTCGACCAGCCTCGGCTTCCTCGGCCAGCAGAACCACCCGGAGGTGGTGCGCGTGGTCGAGGAGACGATTGCCCGCATCGTCCGCACCGGCAAGGCGGCCGGCATCCTGACGGCGAACGAGGAACTCGCCCATCGCTACGTCGCCGCCGGCACCCGATTCACGGCGGTCGGCTCTGACATGGGCCTGCTCGCGCGCACCTCCGAGGCGCTGGCGGGCCGGTTCAAGGCGTCCGGCGCCTGAGCGCGATCACCCCGCGGGGAATCGCGGCCGATGCTTGCGGATCCCTGCCTTCGGCGGATGGCCGCCCCCCGCCCTCGCGGGCGCCGAGCCGCTCCCCGACCTTTTCCGACACAACGAGGCGCACCACCATGAAGATCGGCTTCATCGGACTCGGCATCATGGGCCGCCCCATGGCGGCCAACCTCATCGCGGCCGGACACACCCTCCTCCTGAAATCCGGCGCGCGGCCGGTTCCCGCCGACCTGATCGCGGCCGGCGGCCGCGCCTGCGACAGCGCCGCCGCAGTCGCCGAGGAGGCGGAGGTCGTCATCACCATGGTGCCGGACACGCCCCAGGTCGAGGCGGTCCTGTTCGGCCCCGGCGGCGTCGCCGAGGGCCTGCGCCCCGGCACCCTCGTGATCGACATGAGCTCGATCGCTCCGCTCGCCACCAAGGACTTCGCCCGCCGCATCAACGCCCTCGGCTGCGACTATCTCGACGCGCCGGTCTCGGGCGGCGAGGTCGGCGCCCGGGCCGGCAGCCTGACCATCATGGTGGGCGGCCCCGAGGCGGCCTTCGCGCGGGCGCGGCCCCTGTTCGAGGCGATGGGCAAGACCATCACGCTGGTCGGCGGCAACGGCGACGGCCAGATCACCAAGGTCGCCAACCAGATCATCGTCGCCCTCAACATCGAGGCGGTGGCCGAGGCGCTGGTCTTCGCCGCCAAGTCGGGCGCCGACCCGGCCCGGGTACGCCAGGCCCTGATGGGGGGATTTGCCGCCTCCCGCATCCTGGAGGTGCATGGCGAGCGCATGGTCAAGCGCAGCTTCGACCCGGGGTTCCGGATCGAGCTGCACCAGAAGGACCTGAACCTCGCCCTGCAGGCCGCCCGGGAGATCGGCGTGTCCCTGCCCAACACCGCGACCGCCCAGGAGCTGTTCAATGCCTGCGTGGCCCAGGGCGGACGGGGCTGGGACCACTCCGCCATGGTGCGCGCGCTGGAGCGCATGGCCGGCCACGACCTGGCGACCCCGGAGGCGTGAGGCCGCCCGCGGCAGACCAGACCCGTCCCGGAGATCGGATCGGGGACGGGTCCGAACGCGCGCCTGCGGCATCGCCGTTCTCCGAGAGCCGGCCTCCACCCCAAGCGGATCCCCGCCGAGCGTGGGGCCCGCCCGGATCAGTCCAGCCCGCGCGGCGTTTGAGCGAAGCCCAAATCCGCCATCCCGAAGGGATCAACCGGATTTGATATTACGCCGCCCGGGCCCGCTCCAGGGCGGCGTCGAGGGCGTCGCTGAGGGAGGTCGCCAGCCCGTCGGCGGCGATCTGGCGGCGCAGGCGGCCGACGGAGGCCGGGTCGCGCTCGCGCCAGAAGCCGACGAGGACCGTCACCCCCGGCAGGGCCTGCCGGGCCCGTCGGATGGTCAGCCGGATCTGCGACAGGCTGATCGGTTCCAGATAGGAGAAGCAGATCAGCGCCGGCCGCTCCCCCGGCGCCCAAGGTCCGCTCAGTCCCTCGCGCCATGTGTCCTTCCCGGCGACCCGCGCCGCGAGGCCGTGGCGGGTCAGGGTCTGGGCGAGCATCAGGGTGGCGGCCTCGTCGAAGGCGCCGCCGCTCGACACGCACAGGACCGGCGCCTCCCCCTGCCAGGGGGGGGCGACATCCTCGCGCCGCAGGACGGTGCCGGCGTTGCGCCGGTCCGGCCCGATCGCGGCCAGCGCCGCCTCGGCCTCCGCGCCGACGGGACTGGAGCGCCGCCGCAGGAGCCCGCGCGCCCGCGTCTGCCCGAGGGTCTCGACCACGGCGCGCACGCTTTCCCCGACCTCCGCCTGCCGCGCCCGGTCGAGGCTGCCGCGGGCGGCGTCCTCCTGCGCCATCCGCAGGCCGGCCAGCACCACCTCGTCGTAGTAGGTGACGAGCGCCCGTTCCTTCAGGAACAGACGCCCCTGCTCGATCGCCTCGGCCGGGTCGCCCGCGAGCATGCGCTGGTAGAAGATCTCCTGGGGGCCCAGCGCCGGGCGGTCGCCGAGCAGCACGTCGAGGAACCACAGCCGCTCGACATGGCGCCCGAGCACCACGAGGCAGACCGTGAGCGGGGTCGCGAGCAGAAGGCCGATCGGCCCCCACAGGAAGGTCCAGATCGTCGCCGCCAGGATCACGGCCATCGGCGAGATGCCGGTCGAATGCCCGTAGAGCAGCGGCTCGACCACGTGGCCGGCGATCGGCTCGACCACGATGAACAGGATCGCGACCTGGATCGCCATCGACCAGCCGGGATCGACCGCGACCGCGATGGCCAGGGGCAGGACCGCGCTGATGACGGCGCCGACATAGGGCACGAAGCGGGAGATCCCGGCGATGACCCCGAACAGGATCGGGCTCGGCACGCCGATCGCCCAGAGCCCCGCGCCGATCACGACGCCGAAGGCGAGGTTGAGCACGAGCTGCGCCAGGAAGAGCCGGCTCAGCCGCCCGGTGGCGTCGTCGATCGCCGCCGTGGTGCGGCGCAGGTCGCTGGAGCCCGCGAGCCGGATCGCCCGGTTCCGCAGATCCTCCCGCTGGAGCAGGATGAAGATCGTGAAGAGCAGGATCAGGCCAAGCGTCGCCAGCGGATGCAGCACGCCCCCCGCGACCGAGCCCAGGGTCTTCAGGAGGCCGGAGCGGGGCGCGTGGATCTCGACCTGCATCGGCCGCGCGGCGGTGCCGAGCCGGGCGTCGCTCTCCCCCTCGGGGACGGGCGGCTGCAATTCCCTGCCGATCTCCTCGGCCATGTCGAAGAAGCCGGAGAAGCTGTCCGACAGGCCGCCGCGCTCGGCGGTGGCGGCGCGCAAGGCGGTGATCTTCTCGCGCAAGGTCAGCGAGTAGCGGGGCAGGTCGATGGCGAGCTGGGCCGCCTCCCGGGCGATCAGCCCGCCGATGGCGGCGAGGAGGCCGAAGGCCAGGACCACGACGACCAGCACGGCGGCGGCCCGCGGCACCCGCCAGCGCCGCAGGGCGCGCACCGCCGGCAGCAGGACGAAGCTCAGCAGGATGGCCAGAGCCACCGGGACCAGGATGTCGCGGCCGAGGGAGAGCGCCCCGGCCAGCGTGACGACGAGGAGCAGCGAGGCGAGGCTCGTCACCACCGGTAGCGCCCGCCGCAGGAGGCGCGCCGTGACCGGATCCTCGCTCATCGGGCCCGCCGCCTGCCCCGCGCCGCGGACGTGCTCAGGACGCCGCTCCGATCGCGGCGCCGATCTGGCTCAGGAGCTTCGGGAAGTCGATCGGCTTGGGATGGTAGTCGTCGCAGCCCGCCTGGATCGCCTTGTCGCGGTCGCCCGACATGGCGTGGGCGGTGAGCGCGATGATCGGGATGGCCCGGGTGTCGCCGCCGGCCTTGAGGGCGCGCGCCGTCGACCAGCCGTCGAGGACCGGCAGGTTCATGTCGAGCAGGATCACGTCGGGCTGCGCGGCGCGGGCCTGCTGCACGCCGGCCTCGCCGTCATGCGCCAGAATCACCTCGTAGCCGCGGCGCTTGAGGCGCCGGGACAGGAAGTCCCAGATCTCCTCGTGGTCTTCCACCAACAGGATCTTGCCCGACACGCCCGCCCATCCCCTCTCGCGCGCCCGGCGCGCAGCAATCGTGCCGGCGTCGCGCACCGCACCAACGCGCTGACGGCCCGATCGTCGCAAACGGCTCGCCATCGGGGGCGGGCTGCCTGTATCGCTCGGGCCGTGTTGCTCGGGACGCGGCCCGACCATGGGCCCGACCGTGGGCCCGACCATGGGCGCGAGGGTGGGATATGGCGGGGAACGCGGCGGTGCAACACGGCGGAGCGGAGGAAGACGATCGGGTCGCGAATGTGCTCGCCCGGCTCGCTTCGGGCCAGCCGCCCCTGGCGGCGGAGGGGCGCGGCGGCCTCGCCGGATTGCGGCTCGGTCGCGCGGCGCTCGAAGGCCGGATCGACCCGCGCGCCCCGCCGCGCTGGTGGACGGACGGGGCCGGCGGACTCGACCTCGGGGAGGCCGACCTCGCCGGGGCGCGGCTGGAGGAGACCGATCTGTCGGGGGCCAACCTGCGGCGGGCGCGCCTGAAGGGGGCGCTGGCCCGCTCGGCGGGCTTCGAGGGCGCCTGCCTGGAGGAGGCCGATTTCTCCGGCGCCGATCTCAGCGGCGCCCGCTTCCACGGCGTCGTGGCGGGCCAGGCCGGTTTCGGCGAGGCGATGCTGGAGGATGCCGATTTCTCCGGCGCCGTCATGCGCTTCGCCCGGTTCCGCCGCGCGCTCCTCGACGGGGCCCGCTTCCCCGGCGCCGACCTGTGGGGCACCGATTTCTCCGGGGCGGATGCCGACGACAGCGTGTTCCGCGCCGCCCGCCTCGAGGAGGCGAACCTGTCCGACTGCAACCTGACGGGGGCGGATTTCGAGGGCGCGAACCTGAAGAAGGCGCGGCTCACCGGCTCGCGCCTGCGCGGCGCCAACCTCGCCGGCTGCCGGCTCGAGGGGGCGGATCTCTCGGGGGCGGACTTCTCCCGCACCAGCCTGGTGCGGCTGGACCTCACCACCTGCCAGCTCCGCCACGCGCGCTTCGCCGGGGCGTGGCTGGAGGGCGTGCGGCTCTCGGTCGAGCAGCTCGGCGGCGCGGTCGGCGAGGAGGTCGCGGGCGAGTTCGAGGCGGCGCAGGCGAGCTATCTGGCACTCGAGCGCAACCTCCACGGCATCGGCAGCCATGCGGGGGCGAGCTGGGCCTACAAGCGCGGACGCCGCATGGGCCGCCGCCACGCCGGCGCGCAGGCCCGCGACGCCGTGTCGAAGCGCGACCCGCGCGGCATGGCCGTCCACGGCTATCGCTGGATCGCCGACCGTTACGTCGAGTGGCTGTGCGATTACGGCGAGAGCCTCTCGCGCATCGTCCGGGCCTTCGTGATCGGCATTCTGCTGTTCGCCGCCGCCTACGGGGTGGCCGGCGGCCTGTCCTTCGAGGCGACCCCGGGCGTGCCGATCCGCAACCCCCTCGACCTCGTGAGCTACAGTGCGCTCAACATGATGACCGCCAACCCGCCGGAGATCGGCGTGAAGCCGGACGGCCGGGTCACGAACCTGCTCGTCGGGCTCCAGGGGGCGGTGGGCATCGTGCTGATGGGCCTGTTCGGCTTCGTGCTCGGCAACCGGCTGCGGCGCTGAGGCCATCGGGCGCTGAGGCCATTGGGAGCAGAAGCCATGCGGCCGCAGCGGGCCGCGTGGTCGCGAGACCTTCGGGGAGGGACACCGTGACGGCACGCGACGATCAGAGGGCCCCGGCTCCGGACCACCCGCCGGCCGCTCCGCCGACCGAGGCGGATTTCCGCAACCTCGCGGATGCCCTGCCCCAGCTCGCCTGGATCGCCGAGCCCGACGGCACCCTCGTCTGGTACAACCGGCGCTGGTACGACTATACCGGCACCACGCCCGCCGAGATGGCCGATCACGGCTGGCGACGGCTGCACCACCCGGACCATCTGGACGGCGCCGCCGCGCGCTTCGCCGCCTGCATCGCCGCGGGCCGGTCCTGGCAGGACACCTTTCCCTTACGCGGGGCGGACGGCTCCTATCGCTGGTTCCTGTCGCTCGCCGAGCCGGTGCGCGACGCCGGCGGCACGGTCCTGCGCTGGTACGGCACCAACACCGACATCACCGAGACCCGCGCGGCGCAGGAGGCGCTCGCCCGCTCCGAGCAACGCTTCCGCGCCCTGGTGGATGCGTCGGCGGCGGTGATCTGGAACACCACGCCCGAGGGCGCGCTGATGCCGCCCCAGCCGCGCTGGGCCGCCTATACCGGCCAGAGCGAGGAGGCTTACCAGGGCTGGGGCTGGGTCGACGCGGTCCATCCCGAGGACCGGGCGCGGGCCGCCGAGATCTGGGCCGAATGCGTCGAGACGGCCAGGCCCTACGCGGTCGAGTACCGCCTGCGCCGCTTCGACGGCGCTTGGCGCGACACCGAGGTGCGGGGCGTGCCCGTCCTCGGCGAAGACGGGGCGATCCGCGAATGGGTCGGGCTCAACATCGACATCACCGCCCGCAAGGAGGCCGAGGCCGAGGTCGAGCGCGCCCGCGCGGCGGCGGAGGCCGCCAACCTCGCGAAAAGCCAGTTCCTGGCCAACATGAGCCACGAGCTGCGCACGCCGCTCTCGGCGGTGATCGGCTATTCCGAGATGCTCGGCGAGGAGCTGGAGGATCTGGGGCAGGCCGACTTGCTGCCGGACCTGCGCAAGATCGAGGCCTCGGCCCGCCACTTGCTCGGGCTCATCAACGACGTGCTTGACATCTCGAAGATCGAAGCCGGGCGCATGACCCTCTCGGCCGAGACCTTCGATGTCGCGACGCTGGTCGAGGATGTCTGCGCCGCGACGCAGTCGCTCATCGGGAAGAAGCGCAACCGCTTCCACCTCGACCTCGGGCCCGATCTCGGCACCATGCACCAGGACCAGCTCAAGCTGCGCCAGTCGCTGATCAACCTCGTCGGCAACGCCGCCAAGTTCTCGGAGGACGGCGACATCACCCTGAGCGTGCGGCGCTCCGAGGAGGCCGGCGCCGGCTGGCTCGCCTTCGCGGTCGCCGATACCGGGATCGGGCTCACGGACGAGCAGAGGGGCCGCCTGTTCGAGCGCTTCTCCCAGGCCGACGAATCGACCACCCGCCAGTTCGGCGGCACCGGCCTCGGCCTCGCCATCACCCGGGCCTTCTGCGAGCGCATGGGCGGGACGATCGACGTGGCGAGCACGTTCGGCGAGGGCGCGACCTTCACGATCCGCCTGCCCGCCGAACTCGCCGCCCGCGAGGAGGCGATGCAGGCCGAGACCGTCGCCGCGCAGGTGCGCGCGATCACCGCGGGCGCGGTCAGCCCGCAGGACGTGGTGCTCCTCGTCGACGACGACCCGGCCGCCCGCGACCTGCTCCAGCGCTTCCTGGAACGCGAGGGCTTTCGCGTGCGCACCGCCCATGACGGACGGGCCGGGCTGACGCTGGCCCGGGCGTTGAAGCCGCGGGCCATCCTCCTCGACATCGAGATGCCGCGCATGGACGGCTGGGCGGTGCTGCACGCGATCCGCACCGATCCGGACATCGCCGACACGCCGGTCATCATCACCAGCGTCGTCAACGAGTTCAGCCTCGCCCACGTGCTCGGCGCGACCGACTACCTCGTCAAGCCGATCGACTGGGGCGCCCTCAAGGACACGATGGAGCGCTACCGCCCGGCCGGGCACGAGGGCAGCGTCCTCGTCGTCGACGACGACCCGGAGGCCCGCGAGCGGGTGCGCCGCACGCTGCGGCGCGACGGCTGGCAGGTGCGCGAGGCGGGCAACGGCGCCGAGGCGCTCGAATGCCTCGACGTCGCCCGCCCCAGCCTGATCCTGCTCGATCTGATGATGCCGGTGATGGACGGCTTCGCCTTCCTCCGGGCACTGCGCGGCCGCCCGGACGGCACGATCCCCGTCGTGGTGCTGACCGCCAAGGAGGTCACCCCGGCCGAGAAGGAGAGCCTGGGCCGGCAGGCCGACCGGCTCATCGTCAAGGGCACGATGAGCCTCGCCGAGATCGGCCGCCAGCTGCGGGATCTCTACGCCCGCCCGGACGGGGAGCCGCTGCCCGGACGGATCCAGGGGTTGATCGAGCGGCTGAAATCGTGAGGCCGTCACGGCGCGCATCGGCCTCGCAATCCGGCGGGCCCGGCCTGTCCGGGACGGTGCCCGCGCCGGATCGTTCCGGCCCCGCCGCGCGAGGCCGGGGGCCGTCGCGCGGATCGTTCGAGGATCGCCTCAGAATCCCCCGCCGGTTTGATCGAAGTCGAGATAGGCCGTCTCGATCACGATCTGCGTGCGGCTGATGACCTCGAGCTTCCGGAGGATCTCGGAGACATGGGCCTTCACGGTCGAGTCGCCGACCTGGAGCTCGTGGGCGATCTGCTTGTTGAGCTTGCCCTGGCGGATCATGCTCAGGACCCGCATCTGCTGCGGGGTGAGGCGGGCGACGCGCTCGGCGAGGGGCGGCTTCCGGCTGGGGCGGGCGGTCGGCGGCGGGGCGGCGAGGTCGGGCGGCAGGAACAGGGCGCCGTTGAGCACCTCGGAGATCGCCCGGGTCAGCGTCGCCTTGTCGACCGCCTTCGGCACGAAGCCCGCCGCGCCGTGACGCACGGCCTCGTGCATGATGCGCGGCTCCTCCAGCCCGGAGACGATCAGGATCGGCACCCGGGGGAAGCGGGTGCGGATGCCGACGAGCCCGTCGAAGCCGGCGACCCCCTGCATGGTCAGGTCGAGGAGCGTGAGGTCGATGGCGGGGGTGCGCTCCAGGATCTCGCAGGCTCCGCGGATGCCGTCCGCCTCGTGCAGCTCGGCCCCGGGAAAGGCGAGCGCGATCGCGCTCGCCAGCGCCTCGCGGAACAGGGGGTGGTCGTCCACGAGGAGAAGGCGGAGCGTCCCTTCCCCCGGGCGCGGGACGGTCCCCGCGGGGCCGCTTCCGGTGTCCGCTGCTGCGCAGGCCATCATGGTGGGTCACGCCTTCCGGCGGGCCGGCGCCCTCGGCATCCGGCCCCATCACCATGAGAGTTAAGCCATTTCGGCGCGGATGACTGCCCGTCCTTTTGGGCAAGGCAGCCCGTCCCTCCGCGCCGCATGCGGACAGGAGCGCGGGGGCTCTCCCCGGCTCCCGCCGGACGCCCCGCCGTCGTGGGGAGATCAGGCCTCCTCGAGCAGCAGCTGGCGCCGGCCCGGGCGATGGCCCTCCGCGCCGGTCTCGCGGAAGCCGAGCTTGTGCAGGAGGCCCCAGGAGGCGACGTTGCCCGGGCGGCACTCGGCCAGGATCGCCCGGCGCGGGAAGCGGCGGCGCATTAGGGCGAGGACGCCGCCCACCGCTTCCGCCCCGAAGCCGCGTCCGCGGGCCGCGCCGCCGATCCAGTAGCCGATCTCGATCGCCCCCTCCCCGCGCAGATGCGTGCCGACCACGCCGAGCAAGGGCGTGGCTCCGTCCGGGCCGGGCGCGCGCGCCCAGACGCCGAGGAACCGGTCGCGCCCGTGCCGGCCGCCCGCGATCAGCGCCTGCGCGTCCTCCAGGGTGAAGGGATCGGCGAGGAAGTCGACCGCGCCGGTGATGGCCGGATCGTCGGTGAGGCGGTGCAGCGCCGGGGCGTCGCCGGGGGCGAGCGGCCCGATCGACAGCCGCCCGGTCTCGATGGCGGGCAGATCCAAGAGGCTGTCGGGGCGGGCGCGGCGGAAGAACATCGGGAAGATGTGGGTGCGGCGGCGGACACGGGTAGATACGTCCTGGCCCGGCGCCTTCATCCCGACGGCGCGCCGGTCATCGCGCCCCCTTGCCGGGATGTCGCGAGCCTGGGATGGGAGCGAACCGTCGCGGCCGGGCCCGGTTGCCTGGCCAGGAGAGGTTCGATGCCCGACCCCATCCCCCAGTCCCCCATCGCCTGCGCCGTGCGCAGCGCCTGCCCGCGCTGCGGCCGAGGCCACCTGTTCAAGGGCTTCCTGGAGATCGCGCCGTCCTGCGATGCCTGCGGCCTCGACTTCGCCTTCGCCGACCCGGCCGACGGGCCGGCCTTCTTCGTGATGATGACCACCGCCATCCCGGCGCTCGGCTTCGGCCTGTGGCTCGAACTGACCTACGATCCGCCGGTCTGGCTCCATTTCGCGCTGACGCTGCCGGTGGTGCTGATCGCCTGCACCCTGCCGCTGCGCTTCTTCAAGGGCTGGCTCGTGGCCAGCCAGTACATTCACAAGGCCGAGGAGGGGCGGCTCGCCCGGCCCGCGGCCCCGGTGGCGAAGCCGGATTCGACCGGAGCCCCCTGAGCATCCGCGCGCCCCGCGCCGAACCGCAAAAAGCCGAAAGGCCCGCCCCGTGGCGACGGGGCGGGCCTCTCTCGTGTCTGCGGTCGCCCCGGCGCCGCTCAGTGCGCGGGCGCGACGCTCGCCGGCGGGTGGATCACCATCTCGGTGAACGGGTAGACGTAGGCCTGGAGCATCACGAGGCCACCGACGAGGCAGGCCAGCACGATCGAGTGCCAGAACACGAAGCGCAGGATCTTGCTCTCCTGGCCGAAATACCCGGTCGCGGTGGAGGCCACGACGATCGACTGCGCGTCGATCATCTTGCCCATCACGCCGCCCGAGGAGTTGGCCGAGGCCATCAGGATGCCCGACAGGCCGAGCTGCTCGGAGGTGATCCGCTGCAGGCCGCCGAACAGCACGTTGGAGGCGGTGTCCGACCCCGTCAGCGCGACGCCGAGCCAGCCCAGCAGCGTGCCGAAGAACGGGTAGAGGATGCCGGTGCCGGCAAACGCCAGACCCAGCGTCGCGTCGACGCCCGCGTAGCGGGTGAGCACGCCGAGCGCCAACATCGCCGCGATGGTGATGAGCGAGTAGCGCAGCACCCAGATCGTCTCGAGATAGGCGGTGACCAGGCGCAGCGGCGAGAAGCGCATGATGAAGCCGGAGATGATCGCGGCGAACAGCACGCCCGTGCCGGTGTAGGACATGTAGGTGAAGTTGAAGATTGCTGCCTCGGCCTTCGGGGCGGCCTCCACCGGCGGCACCTTCATGATCATGTTGTGCAGGCCCGGTACCTCGTATTTCCACGAGAAGATCGGGTTGACGATGCCCTTGAACCAGCCGGTGCCCCAGATCGCCACGATCACCGAGAGGATGATCCACGGCACCCAGGCCATGAAGATCGCCTGCGAGGAGGCGGTGCGGCCGCCGAGCTGGACCTTCGGCAGATCGCTCGGCACGCCCGCGCCGAGGGAGGCGGGCTTGGGCGCGCCGTAGCCGATCGAGGGATCGTGGCCGCGCAGAGCGGGCGAGGTCCAGACCTGGGCCGGGCGCCAGAACTTCAGGAAGAGGACGAGGGCCCCCATCGACGCGAGCGAGGCGCCGATATCGACGATCCAGGGATTGACGTAGTTCGAGATCAGGAACTGGGCGAGCGCGAAGGAGACGCCGCAGACCGCGATGGGCGGCCAGATCGCCATCATGCCGCGGAAGCCCGCGAACACCCAGATCAGCCAGAACGGCACGATCACCGAGAAGAACGGCAGCTGACGGCCGATCATCGCGCCGAGGATGTAGGGATCGTAGCCCGTCACCGAGGCGAGACCCTGCACGGGAGCGCCGAGCGCCCCGTAGGCCACCGGGGCCGTGTTGGCGATGAGCGACAGGCCCGAGGCCGCGAGCGGCGAGAAGCCGAGGCCGATCAGGATGGCGCCGGTGACGGCGACCGGGGTGCCGAAGCCGCCCGCGCCCTCGAAGAAGGCGCCGAAGGCGAAGGCCACCAGCAGCAACTGGATGCGCCGGTCCTCGGTGATGCCCGCGACCGATTGCTGAAGGACCGCGAACCACCCTTTCTCCACCGTGAGCCGGTAGAGGAAGATGACGTTGAGGATGATCCAGCCGATCGGGAACATGCCCGTGACCACGCCGAGGATGGTCGCCCGAACGGCGAGATCGGTCGGCATGCCGAAGGCCACCACCGCCACCAGGAAGGCGACGATGAGGGCGAGGATGGCGGCGATGTGGACCTTGATCTTGCCGCTCGCGATCATCCCGAGCAGGGCGATGACCGGCAGCGAGGCCATGAAGGTCGAGAGCCATTGGTTCCCGAATGGATCGTAGACTTGGTTCCAGGGTGTCACGGGGACGCGCTCCTCCAATGCCCCCGTCTTCGCGCGAGGGCCGTGGCGCGGGTGCTATCAGAGCCGTGGATCACGCTCAACGCACTGTATCCTGTATCCAGGGCAAGATCCTGTATCCAGGGCAAGTGTCGTTTGCCTGCATCATGTTAGCCCGCATGGCCGATGATCGCCCCGATCGGAGCGACGACCTCATCGACGCCGAGGGCGTCGGGAACCGGGCGCGGCGCCGGAACAGGGGCTGGGAGCGGAGGTTTCACCGCTGCGGACTTCACACGCGGTAAGGAATTCCCTCCCATGTTCATGCGCGTCGATCAGCTCCAGGCGGAGCTGCCCGCTCCCAAGCGCCGGGACCCCAACGCGGCCGCCGCCCTCCAGGAACTCCTGGGTGGAAAGTACGGCGAGATGTCCACGCTCGGGAACTACATGTTCCAGAGCTTCAACTTCCGCAGCAAAGACAAGCTCAAGCCGTTCTACAGCCTGGTCGCCAGCATCACGGCCGAGGAACTCGGCCATGTGGAGCTGGTCAGCAACGGCGTCGCCATGCTCAACAACGGGCCCGACAACGACGGTGACGAGACGCCCGGCGGCGACATCTCCGGCGCGCCGTTCGAGGACATGAAGGACATCCGTCTCGCGGCGGCCTTCCTGTCGGGTGGCGGCGGCGCGGCGCCGATCAACAGCAACGGCGTCTCGTGGAACAACGACTTCATCACCTCGACCGGCAACGTCGTCGTCGACCTGCTGCACAACTTCCACCTCGAATGCGGCGCGCGGCTGCACAAGCTGCGGGTCTACGAGACGCTCTCCGACCCGACCGGCCGCGAGGTCTGCGGCTACCTGCTGGTGCGCGGCTCGGTCCACGCCCATGCCTACGCGCTCGCCCTCAAGCAGATCACCGGCGTGGAAATCGAGAAATTCCTGCCGACGCCCAACATCGACCTCTCGAAGATCCCCGAGAGCCAGAAATATCTCCAGGAGGGCTCGCACCGCCGCCTCTACACCTGGAGTCCGAAGGATTACCGCGAGATCGCGGGCCTCTGGGGCAATGGCGAGCAGGCTCTGCCGGGCGATCCGCCGGGCGAACTGGAGGTGGTGGACGGGATGCCGGACGGGGGCAAGATCCACCAGCTCACCGGCGTCCCCTCGGCCTTCTCGCCGGATTACGCGCCGGAGGAGATGTTCGAGATCGCCCAGAAGCTGACGAAGAAGGCGCGCTGAGGCATCCGGGGGAAGAGGCCTGTCTCTTCCCCTGGATCCCGCCCTGGATCCCGGAAGCGCCGCTATTTCTTGGGTTTGCCCGCGGGCTTCTCGGGGGGCACGACGGCGCCCGCCACGACCCAGTGGCACACCGCCGTGCCCTTGATGGCGAGGCAGTCATAGGCCCGGCCGGCCAGGGCGACGTGGTCGGTGATCTCGGTCACCGCCACGCGCTCGACCGTGCTGCAGCCGAGATCGGATTTCGGATCGCGGATGGTCGCGAGGGCGGCGGTGGTGTCGCCCTTGGTGTCGCGCAGGAGGCTGCGCAGATTGGCCAGCGAGGTGCAGCCGATCACCGGCTCGGGGCTCCCGCGGGCCGGCGCCTTGTCGCCCGCCGCCAGAGCAGCGCCGCCCATCGACAGGAGCAGGAGAAGAGCGGGTAGGCGGGGCATCGGCAGGCTCCCGGGGACGCGGACTGGAGCGCATATCGTGGCGCCGGGCCCGCCCGCCAAGGGCCCTTTGAAGGCAGTTGTGAAGGGCTTTGGTGCGCCGCCCGAACCGACGCCGCTCAGGCGACGTTCGGCAGCAGGGCGGTCTGCGACTCGTCGACGGTGCGGTTGCGTCCCGCGCGCTTGGCCGCGAACAGGCAGGAATCGGCCCGCTCCAGCAGGGAGACCGAATTGTCGTCGGCGCGCTGCACCGCGACGCCGAGCGAAACCGTCACCTTGCCGAGCGATTCCCCCGTCGAGCGCTTGACGAGATCGCGGCCGGTCACGCTGGTGCGGACCCGCTCGGCGATCTCGCGGGCGGTCCGCCCATCCGTCTCCGGCAGGACGATGCCGAACTCCTCTCCGCCGAAGCGCGCGAGGGTGGCGCCGGGCTGTGCCACATGCTCGCGCATCACGATCGCGACGAGGCGCAGCACCTGGTCGCCCGTCAGGTGGCCGTAGAGGTCGTTGAAGCGCTTGAAATAGTCGATGTCGAGCACGATCAGGCTCGACGGGCGCCGGCCGGGTCCGACGCCCTCGGTCGCCCGGCGCAGACCTTCCTCGAAGCTCTTGCGGTTGCCGAGGCCCGTCAGCGGATCGGTCAGGCTCTCGAGGCGGGCCGCCTCCAGGGTTTCGCGCAGAGTCTCGATCTCGGTGCGGCTCTCGCGCATCCGGGCTTCGAGGGTGCGGTTGTTGGCGGTCACGTCGCGGGTGTTGGCGACGATCGTGCCGACGATCTCCTTCAGCCGGGCGCGGCTTGTCGCCGTGTTGGCGATGTCGTGGCTGAAGGCCTGCAGCGATTCCCCGTAGCGGGCGGTGGAGTGGATCGACACGTCGATCATCTCCATGATGCCCTCGACCTCGGCGATCAGGCTGGTGTTCATTCGGTCCATCTCGACGGCGAGGCGGCGCCCGTCGATGTAGGTGTCGTGCAGCTGCTCGATATCGGCGCTGGTCAGGGTGCCGTTCTGCGTGGTCAGGCGCTTGATGGCGTCGTTCATCAGCGGCTGCGTGCCCGCCACATAGGCGTACCAGACGGCATAGGCCCGCGGCGTCGCGCAGGTGCAGTAGTCTCGCATCAGCTCGAAGCTGCGCTGCGCCAGGACGAGGCTGCGTTCACGGTCGAGGTCGGGGCCGTGGCTCATCCGGTGCCATCCACTCCTCTGGACGGTGCCCCCCGTCCGATGGCGCAGTCTCGCACGGGGAAGGTCGCCAGGACGTTAAGCGCACCTGGGAAACACCGGCAAAGTTCCCGCGGCCCCGAGCGCGCCCCATTCCCCGTCCGGATGCCGCCTCGGCTCCTGTCCGAGCGCCGGCATCCGCCGCGGGGGCAAACGCCCTAATCCTTGCTTTTGCGCGGCCCGGTCGGCTTCATCAGGAAGGCCGGGACGTGGGAGCCGAGCCCGACCGGCGTGTCGTCCTCACTCTCCCGGCGCGGGCCACGCGCCTCGGCGCGGGCGCGCTCGGGCGCCCGGCGCGGCTCCCGGGCGGGGGCGGG
>NZ_CAKLBV010000028.1 GCF_920984675.1 Methylobacterium sp. Leaf118 | reverse complement strand
TCCAGGGCGCTGCCCTCGACCGACAGGCGCCCCTCCCCGTAGGCGACGCGGCCGGCATGCAGCAGGCCGGCGAGCTTCAGCATGAGCGGGGCGAGCGCGGTGCTGTCCGGAGTCCGGCCGGCACCGCGGGCATCGCGCATCCGGTCGTCGACCGCCGCGCCTTCGGCGGCCTCCGCCGCGGCGGCGCGCATCGCCGCGCGGGCCTCCGCTGAGGCGATGTCGCCCCCGAGTTCCAGGCTTCCGTCCGGGCGGCGCTCGATCGTCAGGTGGAGATCCGTCACCACCGGCGGGAGGACCGTGACGGTGCCGATGGTGAAGCCCGGCGGCGGGGTCGCGAGGGCGGTGCGGAACGATTCGTAGGCCGCGGGGCTGGCAGCCGCGCCGCGGATCGAGATCACGGTGTCGTCGAGGGTCGCGACCGAGCCCGTGGTCAGGTCCCGCAGCCGCTCCAGCGCGAAGGCGGCGGCGTCGGGAAAGTCCGGCGGCGCCCCGCGGGCGGCCCGCGTCTGGTCGTCGAGCGTGCCGGCCTCCGGCAGGGCCGGCTTGAGACGCTGCGCCAGCTCGAACGCGCCGACCTCCGCCGGACGGCTGCCGGTGACCGCCACGCGTGCGGGACCGGCCCGCTCCGCGCTCCACACGAAGGGCGAGGCATCCTCGATCACCCCGGTGCGGTCGATCAGGCGGGCCGGTCCGTCCAACGCGGCGAGCCGTTCGAGAGCCGCCATGCGCTGGGCCGCATCGGGCGCCTCGCCCACGGCGACGAGGTCGCGACCCCGGACCGTGACCCGCAGCCACGGCTCGGGCTGACCCTCCCCGGTGCCCCGGGACACGGCGGCAGCGGCCCGGGCGAGGTCGTCCTCGATCCGCGGGGTCGCGAGATAGGCCGTCACGGCGCCGACGAGGGCGAGCGCCGGGAGCCCGGCGAGCCAGCCGAGCCGGTGACGGAGAAGAGGGTCAAGGGAGGACAAGGAGCGGTCTCGCGTGCCGCCGCAGCTTGAGGGGCGCGGCAGGCCCTTGAGGATACGGACGTTCGGGGCGACTTGAAGGCCGGAGCGGCGCACTTGGTCGGGCCGTGGCGACCTCGGCCCGCCGAAGGCTGCCCGACGCAAAAAACCCGGCCTTTCGGCCGGGGTTTGGAGGTTTCGAGTCCAGGGCTCCCGCGCCCGTGAGGGTGCGGAAGCCGTGTTGGCAGGATCGCTTAGAAGTCGCGCTGGACGCGGAAGCGGGCCTGGTAGACGTCCTGGTCGGAGACCAGGAACGGCACGCCGCCGGGCGCACCCTTGTTGGCGTCGGCCACACGGCCGCTCTTGAGACCGGTTTTGATGTACTGACCTTCCACGCCGATATCGAGATCCTTGACCGGCGACCAGATCAGGCTCGCGCCGGTGACGATCTGGTAGGTGTCCCGCAGGGCGGCGGAGAGCGCGTAGCCGGTCCCCGGCGCCAGGACGGACGGGGGAGCCTGTCCCGAGGTCGCACCGATCAAGAAGCTGGTCAGGCTGATGGCCTGACGGGCGCTCTGGGAGAACGAGATCTCGCCATAGCTGGCATAGAAGGCCGAGCGCCATTCCGGCGACCAGTAGTGGAGGTAGGAGGCCACCGCGGTAAAGCTGCGGGCCAGTTCGAGGCGGCCGGTCAGCGGGTTGACGATGGCGTCCGACAGGTACTGGTTGAACGGGTTGCCGGCGTAGGTGGCGGCGTTGCTCAGGTAACCGGCGGTGAAGCGGGTGATGCCGGTATACATGTTGGCGCCCTCACCATAGGCACCCTGCAGGTAGAGGCCATCGCCGGGAGCGATGAAGGGCAGGTTGACCTTGACGCCACCCTGGACGGCCCAACCGTAGTCGGTCCGCGCGCCGGAGCTTACGCCACGGGCGGCGAGCGCGGCTTCCACACCACCCCGGCCGGGCGGAATAATACCACCGGGCAGAACACCGATGGCAGCGCCGCTGTTGCCGATCAGACCGCCGGTGTTGATGTCCTTGACGGCGGCGGAGAGCTGGGCCGAACCCCACGGAGCGTCGTAGCGCAGGGTGCCGACGAAGTCGGGCATGCGCGAGCGCTGGACCGCGTCGATGAAGGCAACGGACGAGGCGTTGCCGGTCCCCGGATCAATGGCGAGGATGAGCGGCGTCGGGGCCGTCGTGAAGACGTTGTTCAGGCCCGACTGGCCGGGAACGATGGGGGTGACGCCAACGGCATCGGAGTAGAGCGGGTTCTTACGGAAGTTCGGGTCTTCCATCGAGATCGTGGCCGACCAGCCTTCACCGAACTTCTGCGTCCAGGCGAGGATGTTGGTCGACGGCATGTTGGAGCCGAGCGACGAGCCGATGATCTCGTAGTCGTTGGCGTAGAAGTCGAAGAACGAGGAGGCGCGACCGGCGGTCAGGCCGGCGAACTGCACGAACGCCTTGTCGACGTTGATGAAGTTCTGGACGCGGCCGAGCTGGTCCTGGCCGGTGCCGGAGAAGGCGTAGCCGATGCGGCTGTTCGTGCCCGACGAGAACTTGGTGTGGCCGGTGCGGCTCGCGGCGTCGAGGCGCAGGAAGGCGCGCAGGGTGCCGTAGCCGGTCTGGGTGCGGGCGTCGATGTTGAAGCGCGCAAGGCCGGTGAAGCCCGACAGGTCGCCGCCGCTGGGGGCGTTGCGGGTGTCGCTGCCGATGTATCCATACTCAGCGCGGGCGCGGCCCGAGATGCGCAGGCAGGTGTCGGTGCCCGGGATGTAGAAGAAGCCGGCACCGTAGGCGGTGCAGACGCGGACGTACTCAATCGGCACGGCCTTCTTCACCGGCAGGTCAGCGGCCTGTGCCGCGCCAACGACGGTCAGCCCCGCCGCCGATCCCAGGAGAAGGCTCTTGACGAGCTTCATTGTGAAACCTCCAGAAGTTTCGAGACCCACGGGATCGGACTTCTTCTGAGGGGATCCGCCTCGCGGCGAACCTTACCCCCACCGTCCTTTTATCCCTTGGTGCTTGGCCCCCCGCACGGGCTCCGGCCGAAGCTTGCGGCGGGGTTGCCCCGTCCACGAGGGGCACCATGCGGGAGCGTGGCCGTACGGGCAACAGACATCACGGGCTCGGGAGCGCCGCAAACCGGCTTCCTGGGACGCTGTTGCAGGACCGCAACGTATTGGCTGGCGGGGAAGCTGGATTTTCCCCAGCTCACGGTAATGACAGGAGAACTTTGCCGACTGAATGCGATGCCTGACGTTGCACGAGGGCATCATACGTGGCGTCGAGCCCGGATTCTCAGGCGTTCTGCGACTCGCGCAGCATCTCCAGGGCGAGCCAGCGGTCCTCGGCCGCGGCGAGCTCGGTCTCCGCCGCCCCGAGCAGGTCGGTGGCCTTGGCGAAGCGGGCGGGATCGCGGCCGTACAGCCCGGGATCGGCCAGCACCGTGCGCAGCTTGCCGATGCCCGCCTCCAGTTCGGCGATCCGGGCCGGCAGCGTCTTCAGCTCATGCTGCTCCTTGAAGCCGAGCTTGCCCTTCGCCTCCGGGCGGGCGGGGCGCTCCCGCGCATCGCCCTTGGTCTCGCCCTTCCCGTCGCCCTTGCCATCGCCCTTCGCGTCCGCCTTGGCCGTCGTCCTGGCCTCCACGCCGCGTCCCCGCTGCGCCAGCATGTCGGTGTAGCCGCCCGCATACTCGACCCAGCGCCCCTCCTCCTCGCTCACCAGCACGGTCCCGGCCACCCGGTCGAGGAAGTCGCGGTCGTGGCTGACGAGGATCAGGGTGCCGGCATAGTCGCCGAGCATCTCCTGCAGGAGGTCGAGGGTCTCGAGGTCGAGGTCGTTGGTGGGCTCGTCGAGGACGAGGAGGTTCGAGGCCTGGGCCAGCGTCCGCGCGATCAGCAGCCGGTTGCGCTCGCCGCCGGAGAGCACGCTCACCGGGGTGCGCGCCTGTTCGGGCGCGAACAGGAAGTCCTTCAGGTAGCCGATCACGTGGCGGCTCCGTCCGCCAACCGTGACGGTGTCGCCGCGCCCGCCGGTGAGGACTTCCGTGACGGTATCGGTCGGGTTGAGGCTCGCCCGGCGCTGGTCGAGATGGACCATGTTGAGGCTGGTGCCGAGGCGGATCTCCCCGGAATCGGGGGCCAGCGCCCCGGTCAGGAGGTTGATGAGCGTGGTCTTGCCCGCCCCGTTCGGGCCGACGATGCCGAGTCGGTCCCCGCGCAGGATGCGCAAGGACAAATCGCTGACGATGCGGCGCGCGCCGAAGGATTTCGAGACGCCGCGGGCCTCGGCGACGAGGGTGCCGGAGGCCTCGCCCTCGCTGGCCGTCAGCACCGCCTGCCCCACCGGGCGGCGGTGCTCGCGGCTCGTCTTCCGCAGGTCGTGGAGGTCGGCGAGGCGGCGCACGTTGCGCTTGCGCCGGGCGGTGACCCCGTAGCGCAGCCAGTGCTCCTCGTCGGCGATCTTGCGGTCGAGCTTGTGCTTGTCGCGTTCCTCCTCCTCGAAGAAGGCGTCGCGCCACGCCTCGAAGCCGGAGAATCCCTGCTCGATCCGCCGCGTCACGCCACGGTCGAGCCAGACCGTCGAGCGCGACAGGGCGGAGAGGAAGCGCCGGTCGTGGCTGATGAGGACGAGGGCCGAGCGCGTGCGCTTCAGCTCCGCCTCCAGCCACTCGATCGCCGGAAGGTCGAGGTGGTTGGTCGGCTCGTCGAGGAGCAGGATGTCGGGCTCGGGCGCCAGCGCCTGGGCGAGGGCCGCGCGGCGGGCCTCACCCCCCGAGAGGCGGGCCGGCTCCTCTGTGCCGGTCAGCCCCAGGCTTTCCAGGAGGTAGCGGGCGCGGTGGGCGTCGTCGCCGGGGGCGAGGCCGGCCAAGGCAAAATCGAGGGTGCTCGCAAATCCCGAAAAGTCGGGCTCCTGGGCGAGGTAGCGCAAAGTGGTGCCGGGCTGAAGGAAGCGCTCGCCCCGATCCGGCTCGGCGAGCCCGGCGGCGATGCGCATCAGCGTCGACTTGCCGGAGCCGTTGCGGCCCACGAGGCAGGCCCGCTCGCCCGGGGCGATGGTCAGCTCCGCCCGCTGGATCAGCGGCGTGCCCCCGAACGTGAGCGCGATGTCCTGGAGGGTGAGAAGCGGGGGGGCGGCCATGCCGGGCTTATGGCAGCAGCGGCCGCCCGGAACAAACGCGTTTCGGATCGGACGGCCCCGCTCATGCCGCGGCCGTCCGCTGACGGGGATCACGCCGTGGGGTTGGCCGGGCCCGTCGGCGTCGAGTCGGGAAGGCCGGGACTGTCGAGCGGGATCTCCGCCGGCGTGCTCCCCGGTGCCTCGGCGGGCGTCCCGCCGGGGATTTCGGGGCCGGGGCCCGGTGGTGGCACTTGCGGCGACTCGGCCGGCGGCACCCCCGGGGTCTCGGCCGGCGCCGGACTCGGCGTCTCGGGGGGCATCGCCGGCTGCGGGGTCTCCGGAATCGGTCCGGGATTCGACATGGACTGGCGCCTCACCTCTCGCCGGCATCGGGGCCGGCCCTGCGGACGAACGGGCCGGTTCCGGCGAGGTTCCGCTACTTCTTGGTGAGGAGGAGGTTGTTGCCCTCCTTGCCGATGATCTTCTGGATGCGGGCGGCAAAGATCGAGAGCAGCAGCGGCATCCGGACCTCGACGCGCACCATGTCCTGGCCGACATCGATCTGGCCGTCGACGGTCTGGGCCAGCGCCGTGACCGAATAATCCAGCCGGTCGCCGGTCCAGGTCAGGGTGTTGATGGCGATGCCACTCTTGTCGAGGGCCGCCCGCGCCTTGGCGGTGCCCTCGTCGATGCGGCGCCGGGCCTCGTCGCGGCCGAGCTCGTGCGGAATCTCGACCACCATGGGCTTCGCCATCTCGACCACTCCTCCTCGCGTTGCAGCGTGACGGGGAGAGTATGGGAAGGCCTCGGCCCGACGGCAACGCCGGCCCCGCACGCGGGCGGGGAAACCGACGCGCGGCCGCGCCTCAGCGCAGCACGGCCAGCGACACGTAGCTGACGCCACCGATCCCGAGGGCGCGGGCCGAGCCCCGGGCCAGATCGATCACCCGGCCGCCGACGAAGGGACCCCGGTCATTGATGCGCACGACGACCGAGCGTCCGTTGGCCCGGTTGGTCACGCGCACCCGCGTTCCGAAGGGCAGGGAGCGGTGGGCGGCGGTGAGTCCGTTGGGGTTGAACCGCTCGCCGTTCGCCGTGCGGTGCCCGCTTCCGTACCAGGATGCCCGGCCCCCCTGGGCCTGGGCGGGCAGCACCGCGGCGGTGCCGATGACGGTGGCGAGGCAGGCGGCGACGGTCCAGCTGGTGGCCTTCATCGTGGATCGCATTCCCTTGTCGTTGCGACGTGTTTGAACGACGCGGGAAAATGAGCCCGAACCCGGCTAAAATAAGACCTCGTTGTTGCGGTGCGAAATCGACGACTTCGCGACTATAACGCTGCGCTTCGGAGCGCCCCTGTCGTCGCAAGCATTGAATATTTACCGATGCATGGGCGATCGGCGGCGCAAAATCCTCATTGCTTGCCACGAAAGCATTCGGCGGCCGATCTGCGCGGGCTCGATGTCTCGCCCGGCCGCGCCGGCGCGGCCCTCGCTGCCGGCCCCTCGGCTCTGCGCCCGCCGCATGGCTCGACCCGGCAAAAACTGCCGACCCATATCGAGACGCGCGACTCGGGAAACGGCAAACGCGGCCTTTACCCTGCCCGCGGCATGGTCCGGTTGTCAGTCGCGTAACCGGTGTTTGCCATGGCTTCCCCGCGTACCGCGGTTGCCGGCGCCACCGCCCGGAATCAAGTCTCGCGTACCGGGCGGATCGCGTCGGCGCCGCGGATGGGTCTTGCACCCTCCGTTCAGCGTCTCCCCAACCCTCTCCCCCTCGACGAAATCCTCGTCGGCGACTGTATCGCCGCGATGGAGGCGTTGCCGGCATCGAGCGTCGACTGCGTCTTCGCCGATCCGCCCTATAACCTTCAACTCGGCGAAGCCGGGCTGACCCGGCCCGATCACAGCGTGGTCGATGCCGTGGACGATGATTGGGACAAGTTCTCGAGCTTTTCCGCCTACGACGAATTCACCCGTGCCTGGCTCTCGGCGGCGCGCCGCGTGATGAAGCCGAACGCGACCCTGTGGGTGATCGGGTCGTACCACAACATCTTCCGGGTCGGGAGCGCGTTGCAGGATCTCGGTTACTGGATCCTGAACGACATCGTGTGGCGCAAGGCCAACCCGATGCCGAACTTTCGCGGCAAGCGGTTCACCAACGCCCATGAGACCTTGATCTGGGCCTCGCGCTCGCCGCAGGCGAAATACACCTTCCACTACGACGCGCTGAAGGCCGGCAACGAGGACCTTCAGATGCGGTCCGACTGGTTCATCCCGCTCTGCACGGGCGAGGAGCGCCTGAAGGACGGCGACGGCCGCAAGGTCCACCCGACCCAGAAGCCGGAGGCGCTGCTCGCCCGCACGCTGATGGCCGCCACCAATCCCGGCGACGTGGTGCTCGACCCGTTCTTCGGCACCGGCACCACCGGCGCGGTGGCCAAGCGCCTCGGACGCCGCTTCATCGGGCTGGAACGCGACGCGACCTACGCGGCGGCGGCGCGGAGCCGGATCGCGGCCATCGAGCCTCTGGGCTCGGCCTCGCTGGCGCTGGCGACCCCGAAGCGGGCCGAGCCGCGCATTCCCTTCCTCAGCGTGGTCGAGGCGGGCCTCGTCCGCCCGGGCGAGACGCTGACCGATGAGCGCCGCCGCTTCCGGGCGACCGTGCGCCCCGACGGCCAGCTCGGCATCGGCCCGGCCATGGGCTCGATCCACAAGGTCGGCGCCCTGGTCCAAGGCCTGCCCGCCTGCAACGGCTGGACCTTCTGGCACGCCGAGCGCGGCGGAAAACTCGTCTGCATCGACGAGTTCCGCGCCACGATGCGGGAGCGGATCCAGGGCTGACGGGGGAAGCCCCCCGGCCGGCCCTCGCGGGAAGCCGGGGGCTTTCGGCTGTCGTCAGGCCAGGGCCCGCAGAACAGTGGGCATCAATTCCGGCAGGTCCTCGGCGATGAGCCCGGGCCCGTGCCGGAGCCCGGCATCGCCGTGCAGCCAGACCCCGGCGCAGGCCGCCTCGAACGGCGCCATGCCCTGGGCGAGGAGCCCGCAGATCACGCCCGCGAGCACGTCGCCGGACCCGGCGGTGCCGAGATAGGGCGTGCCGTGGTCGTTGATCGCCGCCCGCCCGTCGGGATCGGCGATCACCGTGTCGGCCCCCTTCAGCACCACGACCGCACCGGCGATCGCCGCGGCGCGACGGGCCCGGTCGAGCTTCGAGAGCCCCTCCCCCACGGCGTCGGTTCCCGAAAACAGCCGCCCGAACTCGCCCTCGTGCGGGGTCAGCACCGCCCGCGCCTCGCCATCGCGGATGTGGCGGGCGAGGGTGCGCACCTCGCTGCGGAAGCTCGTCAGCGCGTCGGCGTCGAGCACGAGGGCGCGGCCGGCGGAGGCCGCCACCGCGGTGACCGCGCAGGTGTCCGGGCCGGTGCCGAGGCCGGGGCCCAGCAGCAGCGCGTTCAGCCGATCGTCGACGAGGATGTCGTCGAGGTCGTCGGCGCTCTCGCAGGGGTTCAGCATGATCGCGGTGAGATGGGCGGCATTCTCGGGAAGCGCCGAGGCGGGCGAGGCGAGGGTGACGAGCCCGGCCCCGACCCGGAGCGCCCCGCGGGCCGCGAGCCGGGCCGCGCCGGTCTTGAAGGCCGGGCCGGACAGGACGAGGGCGTGGCCGCGGGTGTATTTGTGGCTGCCCGCGCCGAGCCGCGGCAGCGACCACAGGCCCGGCCCGTTGCGGAAGACCGCCGGCGCCCCCGCGAGACCCGCTTCCAACTCCGCCTCACCGGTGCCGATCGCGGCGACGTGGAGCGCGCCGCACAGGTCGCGGCCGGGCTGGAGCAGGTGGCCGGGCTTGAGGGCGACGAAGGTCACGGTCTCGGTGGCCCGCACGGCGACGCCGCGCACGGACCCGGTATCGCCGTCGAGGCCGCTCGGCACGTCGACGGCCAGAACGGGCACGCCGGACGCGTTCACCGCCTCGACCAAGGCCCGCGCGGCGCCGTCGAGGTCGCGCGAGAGGCCGGCCCCGAACAGGGCGTCGATGATGAGATCGCAGGGCGGGAGGTCGGTTTCGGCCGGGCCGACCGCGCCGGTCCATTCGGACGCCGCCAGCGCGGCGTCGCCCGTCAGCGCCGCCCGGTCGCCGAGCAGGCGCAACGCGACGGCCTGGCCCTCCTCGGCCAGGAGGCGCGCGGCGACGAAGCCGTCGCCGCCGTTGTTGCCGGGTCCGCACAGGATCAGTACCCGCCCTCCCGGGGCCAAGGCCAAGGCCAAAGCCAGGGCCCGCGCCCGCGCCGCGACCGCCGCGCCGGCCCTTTGCATCAGCGTCAGGCCGGGTGTGCCCGCGGCGATCGCCGCCGCATCGACCCGCCGCATCGCCTCGACGGTGAGCAACGGCCGGGCCTTCCCGGAGGAATTCACCGGCTCATGCATGGATGTCGCTCACGTCTTGCCTCAAAATTCATCGAAAACCGCGGGAATGCCCACATATTCCGCGCATATTGCACATTTGCTGCGCAGCTTGCCGCGCTCGCGGCGCAAATCGCCGTGGCGGTCACGCGGCTGCGATGGTAGGGTTCAGAAGAGACAATCGACGCGCGCGGATCGGGCCGACCCGGGATGAAGAAGATCGAGGCGATCATCAAGCCGTTCAAGCTCGATGAGGTGAAGGAGGCGCTCCAGGAGGTGGGCCTCCAGGGCATCACCGTGATCGAAGCGAAGGGCTTTGGCCGGCAGAAGGGCCATACCGAGCTGTATCGCGGCGCCGAGTACGTCGTGGACTTCCTGCCCAAGGTGAAGCTCGAGATCGTTCTCTCGGACGCGCTCGTGGAGGGCGCCGTCGAAGCGATCCGCAAGTCCGCCCAGACCGGCCGGATCGGCGACGGCAAGATCTTCGTCTCGACCATCGAGGAAGCGATCCGCATCCGCACCGGCGAGACGGGCACCGACGCGATCTGATCCCGCCCGCCGAACCGTGAGCCCTTGGCCCGGTTCGTGAAGGGCGGGCGGCGTCCGCGCTCGTTTCCGGGCGCCGCAGCCGAGTGACGCCGTGTCCGACCTCGTATCCATCGTCCAGGACATCGCCGCGGAGATGCGGGCACGTCCCGACCGCGGCGCGGTGGCGCGCTACATCCCCGAACTCGAACGGGTCGATCCCGCCGCCTTCGGCCTCGTGGTGATCGACGGCGAGGGCCGCGTCGCCGCCGGGGGCGATGCCGACATCCCCTTCTCGATCCAGAGCATCTCCAAGGTCTTCACCCTCACCCTGGCGCTCGGCATGGTCGGCGACCGGCTCTGGCGCAAGGTCGGCCGCGAGCCCTCGGGCAGCCCCTTCAACTCCATCGTCCAGTTGGAGCGCGAGCAGGGCATCCCACGCAATCCCTTCATCAATGCGGGCGCCATCGCGGTGACCGACGTGATCCTCTCGGGCCATCAGCCGCGGGAAGCCCTCGGCGAGATCCTGCGCTTCCTGCAATTCCTCGCGCAGGATTCCGGGATCGCCATCGACGAGACCGTCGCGGCCTCCGAGAAGCGCACCGGCTTCCGCAACGCGGCGCTCGCCCATTACATGCGCTCGTTCGGCGTCATCGAGAACACCGTCGACTACACGCTCGGCGTCTACTTTCACCACTGCGCCATCGCGATGACGTGCCGGCAGCTCGCCACGGCGGGCCTGTTCCTCGCCTATTCCGGACGCCATCCCCTCACCGGCCACTCGGTGATCTCGTCGGAGCGGGCGCGGCGCATCAATGCCATCATGCTGACCTGCGGCCATTACGACGGCTCGGGCGACTTCGCCTACCGGGTCGGGCTGCCGGGCAAGAGCGGCGTCGGCGGCGGCATCCTGGCGGTGGCGCCGGGCAAGGCCTCGATCTGCGTCTGGTCGCCGGGGCTCGACGCGGCGGGCAATTCCCATCTCGGGCGCATCGCCCTGGAGATGCTCGTGAAACGCACCGGGTGGTCGATCTTCGGCGTGTGAGGCGAGGCGTGATGCCGCGATCGATCGGGCGCCCCGCTCAGTTATCGGAACGCGGCCCCCTAAACGGAAAGGCCGCCCCCACCTCGCGGCGGGAGCGGCCTGTCGAAGCGGTCATCGATCCCGGGGGGGCCGACGACCCTGAAAGCCCTTACGCGACGGCCTTCTGGACGGCCTCGGCCGGGAGCGGAACCTCGGAGATCGTCTTCAGGACCTGCGAGGCGATCTGGTAGGGGTCGCCCATGGAGTTCGGGCGGCGGTCCTCAAGGTAGCCCTTGTAGCCGTTGTTGACGAAGGAATGGGGTACCCGCACCGAGGCGCCGCGGTCGGCCACGCCGTAGGAGAACTTGTTCCACGGCGCCGTCTCGTGCTTGCCGGTCAGGCGCATGTGGTTGTCGGGGCCGTAGACGGCCATGTGGTCGTCGAGGTTCTTCTCGAAGGCCGCCATCATGGCCTCGAAATAGTCCTTGCCGCCGGTCTCGCGCATGTAGGTCGTCGAGAAATTGCAGTGCATGCCCGAACCGTTCCAGTCGGTGTCGCCGAGCGGCTTGCAATGGTACTCGATGTCGATCTCGTAGGTCTCGCACAGGCGCTGGAGCAGGTAGCGAGCGACCCACATCTCGTCGGCCGCCTTCTTGGAGCCCTTGCCGAAGATCTGGAATTCCCACTGGCCCTTGGCCACCTCGGCGTTGATGCCCTCGTGGTTGATGCCAGCGGCGAGGCAGAGGTCGAGATGCTCCTCGACGATCTTGCGCGCGACCGGCCCGACATTCGAGGCGCCGACGCCGCAGTAATAGGGGCCCTGCGGGGCGGGATAGCCGGATTCGGGGAAGCCGAGCGGGCGACCGTTCTTGTAGAGGAAATACTCCTGCTCGAAGCCGAACCACGCGCCGGCATCGTCCAGCACGGTAGCGCGCTTGTTCGACGGGTGCGGGGTCTTGCCGTCCGGCATCATCACTTCGCACAGCACGAGCACGCCGTCGGTGCGGGCCGGATCGGGGAAGTGGCGCACGGGCTTGAGCACGCAGTCGGAGGAGGAGCCCTCGGCCTGCTGGGTGGAGCTGCCGTCGAAGCCCCAGAGCGGCAGCTGCTCGAAGGTCGGGAAGCCGTCGAACTCCTTGATCTGCGTCTTGCCGCGCAGGTTCGGAACCGGAGTGTAGCCGTCGAGCCAGATGTACTCGAGCTTGTACTTGGTCATCGCGTGTCTCTCGTTCCTGATCGACGAAATCCGTCTGACGCAGCCCCGTGGATCCGGCATCGCTGCCGGCCCGTCCGCCGGTTCGGGAAGCCGGGTCCGGCGAGCGTTTGCCTCGCCGTCCTCTGAGCAACGAACCACCTTCGGACGGAGCCTTCGCCTGACCCCCGAAGCGTCCGGCCCAGAGCCGGCCGCCTCGCTCCGGCCTCTAGCACGAGGCGTGCCAGTTCCGGCGCGGCGCGGCGCGGCGGTCCCGGGCGAATCCGCCGCCGCGAATGGCGCGAATTGGGGCACGGATTTCCGCGAAAGGCCCGCACGGGCGACGATTTCTGTCCTTCGACGGGTGGCAACCGCGGGGCGCGGACGATATCGTCCGCGCCCGTCGGCGGGGCCGGCCGGAGGGCGCGAGAACGGCAAGAACCGGATCGCGCCTCGGGCCGCGCCCGCGGCACGCACGGGCTCGCGAGGCTTATTCGTCCATCCACGCGCGGCACGCCACGACCGGCCGGGGGCCAACCCGGCCCGGGCGGCTCTCCGCCGCTCCGCTTACGAGACGATCAGGGAGATGCACACGATGAAAACGGCCGCCGATGTGCTGAAGGCCATCAAGGACAACGACGTGAAGTACGTCGACTTCCGCTTCACCGACCCGCGCGGCAAGTGGCAGCACGTGACCTTCGACGTCGGCCTCGTCGACGAGGAGATCTTCACCGAGGGGACGATGTTCGACGGTTCGTCGATCGCCGGTTGGAAGGCGATCAACGAGTCCGACATGCTGCTCATGCCCGATCCGGTCACGGCCTGCATGGATCCGTTCTTTTCGGCCTCGACCATGTCGATCGTCTGCGACGTGCTGGAGCCGTCGACCGGCGAGCCCTATTCCCGCGATCCCCGCGGCACCGCCAAGCTCGCCGAGGCCTACCTGCGCTCGACCGGCATCGGCGACGAGATCTTCGTCGGCCCCGAGGCCGAGTTCTTCGTGTTCGACGACGTGAAGTTCGGCGCCGACCCCTACCACACCGGCTTCCAGCTCGACTCGACCGAGCTGCCGACCAACGGCTTCACCGATTACGAGGGCGGCAACCTCGGCCACCGCATCCAGACCAAGGGCGGCTACTTCCCCGTGCCGCCGCAGGATTCGGCGCAGGACATGCGCGGCGAGATGCTGGCCGCCATGCAGTCGATGGGCGTGAAGGTCGAGAAGCACCACCACGAGGTGGCCTCCGCCCAGCACGAACTCGGCATGAAGTTCGACACGCTGACCCTGCTCGCCGACCACATGCAGATCTACAAGTACTGCATCCACAACGTCGCGCAGAGCTACGGCAAGAGCGCGACCTTCATGCCCAAGCCCGTCTACGGCGACAACGGCTCCGGCATGCACGTGCACCAGTCGATCTGGAAGAACGGCAAGCCGCTGTTTGCCGGCGACAAGTACGCCGACCTCTCCCAGGAATGCCTGTGGTACATCGGCGGCATCATCAAGCATGCCAAGGCGCTCAACGCCTTCACCAACCCGTCCACCAACTCCTACAAGCGCCTGGTGCCGGGCTACGAGGCCCCCGTGCTGCTGGCCTACTCGGCCCGCAACCGCTCGGCCTCCTGCCGTATCCCGTGGACGACGAACCCGAAGGCCAAGCGCGTCGAGGTCCGCTTCCCCGATCCGATGGCCAATCCCTACCTCGCCTTCTCGGCGCTGCTGATGGCCGGCCTCGACGGCATCCTCAACAAGATCGATCCCGGCCCGGCCATGGACAAGGATCTCTACGACCTGCCCCCGCGGGAGCTGAAGGAGATCCCGACCGTGTGCGGCAGCCTGCGCGAGGCGTTGCAGAACCTCGATAAGGACCGCGCCTTCCTCAAGGCCGGCGGCGTGTTCTCGGACGATCAGATCGATTCCTTCATCGAGCTGAAGATGGCCGAGGTGCTGCGCTACGAGATGACCCCGCACCCGATCGAGTTCGTGCAGTACTACTCCCTGTAAGGATCTCTGCCGGAGGTCGGATCCGGGACAGGTACTCCGTTCCTCGATCCGATCTCCCGATCCAGGCCGCGGCGGGTTCGAATGGAACCCGCCGCGTCCATCGGCCCGAGAGGCGGACGCCCGCTCTCGGCAGAAAGCCTCTTCCCAACAGTCAGCGAGAGGATCGCCCGGGAACCGGGTCGCTCCTCGACACGGGACGAAGCGGCCGAGCGCCGGAACCGGGTCGCGGGCCGATGCGGTCGACGCGTCGCTCCCGCCACCGCCGAGAGGGCCCGCCCCATGCCGCTCACCATTCCCGTCATCCTCGGCTCGGTGCGCTCGGAGCGCCTGGGTCTCCGCGCCGCCCGCCTGATGGTCGCGGCCCTCGAAGCCCGCGGGCACGAGGCGCCGCTGGTCGATCCCGCTGCGCTGCAGCTTCCCCTGCTGGACCGGATGTACAAGGAGTATCCGAAGGGCGAGGCGCCCGAGCCCCTGGAGCGGCTCGCCGCCCTCTACCGCCGGTCGGACGCCTTCGTCGTGGTCTCGGCCGAGTACAACCATTCGGTCCCGCCGGCGCTGTCGAACACCCTCGACCACTTCCTGGAGGAGTATTTCTGGCGCCCTTCGGGCATCTGCTGCTACTCCGCCGGCCCGTATGGCGGTGTCCGGGCGGCGATGCAGCTGCGGGCGATGCTGGCCGAACTCGGCACGCCGAGCATCCCCTCTTTGCTGCCGATCCCCCGGGTCCAGAAGGCGCTCGACGAGGCGGGCGAGCCGGCCGAGGAATGGCTCACCAAGGCGACCCGGAAGTTCCTCGACGAATTGACTTGGTACGCCGAGGCTTTGCGGGCGAAGCGCGCGGACGGCACGCCGTACTGACGATCCTGGCATCGCCCTTGCCCCTCCCCGCGCGGATCGGCACCGGAGCGGACAGCGCATGAACCCGAACGTGGACAGGGTCGGGGACATCCTCGCCGACCTGGTCAGGGCGGCCCTCATCTCGGACGACGGCCGCAGCCTCACCTTCCGTCAGGCGGCGGCGGAGCGACTCGCGACTTTGCGGGCCTCACCGCCGGACCCGGAAAGCCTGCGCATGGACGGCGCCTGGACGATCGCGGTGCGTGCCGCCGAGGCCCCCGAGTTCCGACCGGCGGAGGGCCGGGTGAGCCTGACCCTGCCGCAACGGTCGCCGTTCGACCTCGATGCGCTGTTGGCGTCCGATTTCGACCTGGAACAGGCGGTCGAGCGGATCCGTGGGAGCGCATCGACGGGCTGAAGATCTGTCGCGAATCTGTTTACGCCGCGGGCGGCGATGTTGTGACGGGCGCGCCGAGCGCCCATGTTGGGAACGAATCACGGCCATCGCGCCGTTCCGAACCCACGAGACGACCGCGCCGCCCGCGAGCGGCCGGTGCGGTGAGACTTCTTGGCCAAACGCATCGATCCGCAGGGCACCCGCGCCCCCCTCCCGACCCGCGAGCAGATCCTCGCCTTCGTGGCTGATTCGCCGGAGGCCGTCGGCAAGCGCGAGATCGCGAAGGCCTTCGGGCTGAAGGGCGCCGACAAGATCGGGCTCAAGGCGATCCTCAAGACGATCCAGGAGGAAGGCGGCCTGGAACGCGGGCGCGGCGGCCTGCGCCGGGGCGGAAGCCTGCCGGACGTCGTCGTCGCCGACATCGTCGCCCGCGACCGGGACGGCGATCTCGTGGCGCGGCCGGCGCAGTGGGAGGGCGAGGGCGAGGCGCCGCGGATCACCGTCGAGATGCCGCGGGCCGGCCGCAAGGGCAACCGCCCCGCCCCCGGCCTCGGCGACCGGGCGCTGATCCGCGTGTCGCCCGACGGGGAGGCGCCGGGCCGCTATACCGGCCGGATCATCAAGGTGATTGGCAAGAACCGCGCCGAGATCATCGGCATCTACCGCGCGGGCCGCGACGGCGGGCGCATCCTGCCGGTCGACAAGAAATCGCAGGGTAAGGAGATCGCGATCCCGCCGGGCGAAGAGGGCGACGCGCGCGACGGCGACCTCGTCAGCGTCGCGGTGGAGCGCGAGACTCGCTTCGGTCTCCCACGCGGCCGGGTCAGCGAGCGGCTGGGCTCCCTCGGCACCGAGAAGGCGGTGAGCCTGATCGCCCTGCACGTCCACAACATCCCCCACGTCTTTCCCCCCGCGGTGCTGGAGGAGGCCGACGCGGCCAAGGCGGCGACGAAGCGCGGGCGCGAGGATTGGCGCGCGGCGCCGCTGGTCACCATCGACCCGCCCGACGCCAAGGACCACGACGACGCGGTGATGGCGGAGCCCGATCCCGATCCGGCCAATGCGGGCGGATTCCTCGTCACCGTCGCCATCGCCGACGTCGCGGCCTATGTCCGCGCCGGCTCGGCCCTCGACCGCGAGGCGCTGTTGCGCGGCAACTCGGTCTACTTCCCCGATCGGGTCGTCCCGATGCTGCCCGAGCGCATCTCCAACGACCTTTGTTCGCTCCGACAGGGCGAGGACCGGCCGGCGCTCGCCGTCCGGATGACCATCGGTGCCGACGGCGTGAAGCGGAAGCACAGCTTCCACCGCATCCTGATGCGGTCGCATGCCAAGCTCGCCTATGCCCAGGCGCAGGCCGCGATCGAGGGTCGGCCCGACGAGACGACCGGGCCGATCCTCGAGACGGCTCTGCGTCCGCTCTACGCCGCTTATGCCGCGATGACGCGGGCCCGCGACGAGCGGGGGCCGCTCGCCCTCGACCTGCCCGAGCGCAAGGTGCTGCTGACGCCGGAGGGGGGGGTCGACCGGGTGATCGTGCCGGAGCGTCTGGAGGCGCACCGGCTGATCGAGGAGTTCATGATCCAGGCCAATGTCGCGGCGGCCGAGACCCTGGAGGCGGCGAATTCGCCGCTGATCTACCGGGTGCATGACGAGCCGGCGCTCGAGAAGATGCGGGCGCTCTCCGAGGTGCTGGCCTCCATCGGCATCAAGATCGCCAAGGCCGGGGCGCTCCGGCCCTCGCTGTTCAACCGCATCCTCGCCCAGGTTTCGGACAGCGAGCACGCGATCTTCGTCAACGAGGTCGTGCTGCGCTCCCAGGCCCAGGCGGTCTACGCCGCGCAGAATCTCGGCCATTTCGGGCTGAACCTGCGCCGCTACGCCCATTTCACCTCGCCGATCCGGCGCTATGCCGACCTCGTGGTGCACCGCGCCCTGGTGCGGGCCTGCGGCCTCGGCAAGGACGGGCTGCCCGCCGACGTGACGCCCGGAGCCCTCGACGCGGTGGCCGAGCAGATCTCCGGCGCCGAACGTCGGGCCATGGCGGCCGAGCGCGACACCATCGACCGGCTCGTCGCCGGCTACCTCGCCGACCGGGTCGGCGCGACCTTCACGGGGCGCATCTCCGGCGTGACCCGGGCGGGGCTCTTCGTGAAGCTCGCCGAGACCGGGGCCGACGGGTTCGTGCCCGCCGCCACCATCGGGGCCGATTACTACCGCCACGACGAGACCCAGCACGCCCTCGTCGGCGACCGGACCGGCGAGACGTTCCGCCTCGGCGACCCGGTCGAGGTGCGGCTGGTGGAGGCCGCAGCGGTGGCCGGGGCGTTGCGCTTCGAGATTCTGTCGGAGGGCCGCACCCGCTCGGGCGCGAAGGGAGGCGGGCGCCGGCCGGCCGGGTCGGCCAAGCCGGGTCGGCCCAAGGTCCGGGCCGGGAAGGCGAGCGCGCCGTCGAGGCCCGGCCGCGCCGGTCCGAAGCCGCCCGCCACCGACGGCGACGGCTCGCGACGCCATCGCGGCTCGCGCCGCTGAGCGGAAGCGGCTACGATCGCCCCATGGATCCCGCCTTGCCCCAGCACCCCGCCTCGCATCGGCACGACGTCCCCCCGCCGGGGCATGCGGCGCGCGTGCCGCTGAGCCGGGCCATGGCCCGCGGCTTCGTCAACCGCTGCCCGCATTGCGGGGACGGCAAGATGTTCGGCCGTTTCCTCAAGGTGCGGCCCGCCTGCGACGCCTGCGGCCTCGCGATGGCCGAGCACCGGGCCGACGACCTGCCGCCCTACCTCGTGATCTTCCTCGTCGGCCACATCGTCGGCTACCTCGTGCTCGAGGTGGAGATGGGCTACGACGTGCCGCTCTGGCTTTCGCTGACCGTGTGGCCGCTGCTCACCCTCGTTCTGGCGCTGGGGCTGCTCCAGCCGGTCAAGGGCGCGGTGATCGGCCTGCAATACGCGTTCGGGATGCACGGGTTCGGCGTGGCTCCGCCCGTTCTGGGCGGCGCGGAAGCAGGGGAGAGGCGCGGCGGTGAGTCAGCAGGAAGAGCAGGCGGCGCCCCCGGTCTCGGAAACGCCTGACGTCCCGATCACCGATGCCGGGGCGCCCCGGCGCGCCGCCACCCTTCGCCCGCACGACGCCGCCACGCTGATCCTGCTCGATCGCTCCCGCAAGGCGTTGCGGGTGCTGATGGGCCGGCGCAACGAGCGGCTCGCCTTCATGGGCGGCAAATACGTGTTTCCCGGTGGGCGCATCGAGGCCTCCGATCGGCAGATGCCGGTGGCCGGTGCCCTGTCCCAGCGCGCCGAGGACGGCCTCCGGGCGAAGCTGCCCCGGGCCCCGCACCATCTCGGCCGCTCCCTGGCCCTCGCGGCGATCCGCGAGACCTACGAGGAGACCGGCCTCCTGATCGGCACCCGCGAATACGGCCCGCCGGAATCGGCCCCCGAGGGCGCGTGGCAGGCTTTCCTCGAGGCGGGCGTGATGCCCGACCTCGAAGCCCTGCACCTCGTCGCCCGGGCGATCACGCCGCCCAAGCGCCCGCGCCGGTTCGACACCCGCTTCTTCGCCGTCGATCGACGGGCGGTCGCCGGCGAGTCCCCCGGCATCGTCGGCCCCGATGCGGAACTGACCGAACTGGCCTGGGTCACCCTCGACGACGCGCGCAGGACCCTCGATTTGCCCCGCATCACCCGCGTCGTCCTCGACGACCTCGAGGCGGCGGCGCAGGCCGGTTTCCCGCCCTACCGCCCGGTTCCGTTCTACTTCGAACGTCATGGAAAGGGCGTGCGGGAGGAGATTTGAGGCGCGGTTTGTCGGTCCAGGCGGACGGCGACGACGGCCTCCTCTGACAACGTCGTGAGGCTATGCTGTTTTGTGGCTCTGGGCCGGATGGGCTTAGCGGGCCGTTAAGCCGCCTCTGACTCTCTGGCTCGCACCGATTCCAGCCGGGCTGCCCGCGATGTTCTCACCGCTTCGTCGCTCCGACGCCTCCGCCAAACTCGATGCGCTGAACCGATCCCAGGCCGTCATCACCTTCGCCCTCGACGGCACCATCCTCGACGCCAACGACAACTTCCTCGCCCTGGTGGGCTACACGCTCGGCGAGGTGCGCGGGCGCCATCACCGGATGTTCGTCGATCCCGCGGAGGCGGGAGCGCCGGCCTATGCGGCGTTCTGGGAGGCCCTGCGCGAGGGACAGTTCCAGGCCGCGGCCTACAAGCGGCGCACCA
Organism: Methylobacterium sp. Leaf118; assembly: GCF_920984675.1. Taxonomy (GTDB): domain Bacteria; phylum Pseudomonadota; class Alphaproteobacteria; order Rhizobiales; family Beijerinckiaceae; genus Methylobacterium. The sequence continues at coordinate 40,204 of NZ_CAKLBV010000028.1, read as the reverse complement.
AGGACGGGCGCGAGGTCTGGATCCGCGCGACCTACAACCCGGTCCTCGACGCCCGCGGGCGACCGGTGCGGATCGTCAAGTTCGCCCTCGACGTCACCGCCGAGCGGCACGCCGCCGCCGAGAGCGCGGGCCAGATCGCGGCGATCGACCGCTCGCAGGCGGTGATCCAGTTCGATCTCGACGGCACGATCCGCCACGCCAACGCCAATTTCCTCGCCGCCCTCGGCTACGACCTCGCCGAAGTCCAGGGCCAGCATCACCGCCTGTTCGTGGATCCCGCCGAGGCGGCCTCGCCGGCCTACGGGGCGTTCTGGGAGCGGCTGGCCCGCGGCGAGTACCAGGCCGGCGAGTTCAAGCGCATCGGCAAGGGCGGGCGCGAGGTCTGGATCCAGGCGACCTACAACCCGATCTTCGACCTCGCCGGGCGCCCGTTCAAGGTCGTGAAATACGCCAGCGACGTCACCGCGACCAAGACGGTGGCCGCCGACATGGCGGGCCAGGTCGAGGCGGCCCGGCGCTCCCAGGCGGTGATCGAGTTCGCCATGGACGGCACCGTGCTCGACGCCAACGAGAACTTCCTCACTGCGATGGGCTACACCCTGCCCGAGATCGTCGGAAAGTCCCACAGCCTGTTCGTGATGCCGGACTATGCCCGCAGCCCCGCCTATGCGGCCTTCTGGGAGAGCCTGCGGGCCGGCCGGTTCAGCTCCGCCGCCTATCAGCGCATCGGCAAGGGCGGTCGCGAGGTCTGGATCCAGGCCTCGTACAACCCGGTCCTCGACCCCAGCGGGCGCCCGTTCAAGGTCGTGAAATACGCCTTCGACATCACCCAGAGCATGATGGTGCGGGCGAGTGCCATCGCCATGGCCGAACAGACTTTGGGGCGGGTGCGCGGCGTCGCCACGGCCTCCGAGGAGATGCACCGCACTTCGACGGAGATTGCCGGGCAGATGGACCGCTCGCAACAGGCGGTGGGCGACATCCAGGCCCGGATGGAGGCGACCGGTCGGCTCTCGCACCGGCTCGGCGCGGCGGCCTCCGCCATGAACGGCGTGGTCGAGGCGATCACCTCGATTGCCGATCAGATCAACCTGCTGGCCCTGAACGCCACGATCGAGGCCGCCCGCGCGGGTGCCGCCGGGCGCGGCTTCGCCGTCGTCGCCACCGAGGTGAAGGGCCTCGCCGAACAGGCCAGAACCGCGACCTCCCGCATCACCGGAGAGATCGCCGCGATGCAGGCGGTCTCCCGGGAGGTCGGCGCGGCCTTGGCCGCCACCGCCTCGGTGGTCGACACGGTGCAGGACACCATTGCCCAGACCGCCGCGGCAAGCGTGCAGCAGCGCGCCACCACGGGGCAGGTCAATGCCGATATGCAATCGACCGCCGAGACGGTGGCGGGCTTCGCCAGGAACCTCGATTCCTGGAGCGTCGGGCTGGAGGAGCGGCGGGTCGAGGACCGGGTGCGGGGCCTGAGCCCGGTCCGCCTCGCCTTCACCCCCGCGGGGAGCAGCGCCCCGCGCACGGTCGATGGCCTGTTGCTGAACCGTTCGCCGAGCGGCGCGAAGCTCTCGGTCGAGGCGGACGGGATCCCCGACGCGTTCACCCTGCATCTCGAGGGCGAGGCTCCGATCGCGTGTCGGGTCGTGCGGCGCACGGGCCAGGAACTCGGCATTCGCTTCGCGTAGGGGCCGGGGCTCCTCCAGAATCGTCCTGAATGTCGAATCCCTGACGATCCCTGTTCCGCATCGTCTTTTTCCGAAAAGGCCGACACGGCCTCCCCCGCGCCCGGCTGGCCGGAGGTTCGGAAACGCCCGCGCCTGCCGCGCGCCGTGGTCTCGGGCCGCGGCCGCGTCAGGAGGCGGTCGCGCCGCCCTCCGCATCCGCCACCAGGGCGGCCAAGCCCTCGCGGTAAGTCGGGTAGGCGAGCCTCACGCCCAGCTCCTCCCGGATCAGCCGGTTCCGAACCCGCTTGTTCTCGCCGTAGAAGCTGCGCGCCATCGGGCTGAGGTCGGCGGTCTCGTAATCGACCGCGGGCGGCAGGGGCAGGCCGGTCAGCGCGGCGGCGTGCTCGATCACCGTCTGGGGCGGGGCGGGCTCGTCGTCGGTGACGTTATAGACCGCGCCGCCGCGCGGGCGCGCGATCGAGGCGGCGAGCGTCGTCGCGATGTCGGCCACGTGGATGCGGTTGAACACCTGGCCCGGCTTGACGATGCGCTGGGTCCGGCCCTCGCGCAGCTTCACGATCGGGTTGCGGCCGGGGCCGTAGATGCCCGACAGCCGGAAGATCTGGACCGCCTTGCCGGTCTCCTGGCCGAGGGCGCACCACGCCGCCTCGACGGCGAGGCGCTCCCGCGAGCGCGCGCTCGTCGGCGTGGCCGGCGTGGTCTCGTCGATCCAGGCGCCGCCCTGGTCGCCGTAGACCCCGATGGTCGAGAGGTAGCCGATCCACCGGATGCGGCTTGCCGCGATGGCGGGTCCGTAGCGCCGCAGGGCCGTGTCGCCGCCCGGCCCCGGAGGGGCGGAGACGAGCAGCACATCCGTGTCGGCGAGGTCGTCGGCGATGCCGGGGCCGTCCGTGTCCGGGCCGAAGGCGCACATCGCGAAGCCCGTCGCGGCGGCGAGCGTCTCCGCCCGCTCGGCCTCCGTCACGGTCGCCCGCACGGCGGCGAAGTCGGCCCGCCGGGTTTCCGCGAAGTGGCGCGCGGAGAAGCCGAGGCCGAAGACGAACAGGTTCATGCGGGCGGATTCTCCGGGGCGGGCGCCCCCTCCCCGCGGGTCGGGCCGAGAGCGTGCCATTCGGCCCTCACATGGGGATCCGTCTCGTCGCGTCCATGGGCGTCGAACAGGCGGGCGAGGTCGGCCGCGGGCAGCAGCCGGCCGCAGGCCCAGATGGCGGCCCCGCGGACGGTGGGGTCGGGATCGGTCAGGCAGCGCGCGGCTTCGTCGGCGAGCGCGGGGGTGTCGGAGTTCCCGATGGCGATCAGGACATTGCGCAGGAAGCGATCGCGGCCGGTGCGCTTGATCGGCGTGCCGGCGAATCGGGCCCGGAACGCCGCCTCGTCGAGCCGGGCGAGGTCCTTGAGCGGCGGGGCCGCGAGATCCGCCCGGGCGGCCATGCGCATCTCCCGCGCGGCGCCGGCGAACTTGTTCCAGGGGCAGACGGCGAGGCAATCGTCGCAGCCGAAGATCCGGTTGCCGATCTTCGCGCGATACGCGGCCGGAATCGGCCCCGGATGCTCGATGGTGAGATACGAGAGGCAGCGGCGCGCATCGAGGCGGTAGGGCGCCGGGAACGCGTCGGTCGGGCAGGCATCGAGGCAGCGGCGGCAGGAGCCGCAATGGTCGCCCTCGGGCGGGTCGGGCTCCAATTCGGCGGCGGAGAAGATCGCGCCGAGCATCAGCCAGTTGCCGTGCGCGCGCGAGACCAGCACCGTGTGCTTGCCCTGCCAGCCGAGCCCGGAGGCCTGCGCCAGGGGCTTCTCCATCACCGGGGCGGTGTCGCAGAAGACCTTGACCGGCCGCCCCGAGCGCGCCGAGAGGAAGCCGCCGAGCTCCTTCAGCTTGCCCTTGACCACCTCGTGATAGTCGCGCCGCTGCGCGTAGGTCGCGATCGCGCCGCGATCCTTCAGGGCCAGGAGCGCGAGGGGATCGGTCTGCGGCCCGGCATTCATGCCGAGCATCAGGACGCTGCGCGCCTCGGGCCAGAGCACCAGCGGGTCGGCGCGCTGATCGGCCCGCGCCTCCATCCAGTCCATGGTGCCGTGATGGCCCGCCACGAGCCAGGCGGGCAGGTGCTCACGCAAGGCGGGCACGGCGTCGGGGCGGGTGACGCGGACGGCGTCGAAGCCGAGCTTGCGCGCCCGCGCCTCGACGGTCTCGCGCAGGGCGCGGCCGGTCAGGGCCGGGGTGGCGGGTTTCAGAAATCCAGATCCGCGTAATGGGCCGCCGGCGGCATGCCGGGAGCCCGGTCCGCGAGGAGCGCGCGGAAGGACGGGCGGGACTTCACCCGCGCGTACCAGTCCTTCGCCATCTCGTCCTCGTCCCATGGCACGTCGCCGAGGTAATCCACGCAGGAGATGTGGGCGGCGGCCGCGAGATCCGCATAGGTCAGGTGGTCGCCCGCCAGCCAGCGGCGTCCGCCGATCAGGTAGCCGATATACTGGAGATGGTAGCGCACGTTGGTGCGCGCGGCGCGAATGGCGTTCATGTCCGGCGGGCCGCCGCCGGCCGTGCTCGGCATGAAGCGCTTGTCGATCTTTTCGGTGACGAGGTACTCGGTCACCTCGGCGTTGAACTTGACGAGGAACCAGTCGAGCAGGCGCCGCACCTCGACCCGGGCGACGGTGGTGTCGGGCAGGAGCCGCCGGCCGTTGAGGCCCAGGCCCCGCGTCTCGTCGAGATACTCGGCGATCACGGCGGCGCCCGGCACGGCGAGGCCGGTCTGCTCCACCAGCACCGGCGTGGTGCCGGCCGGGTTGATCGTCAGGAAGTCCCGCCGCCGCTCCCAGGGCCGTTCCTCCACGAGCACCGGCTCCATGCCCATCTCGGTGAGCGCGAGGCGGATGAAGCGGGAATGGGGGCAGAACGGTGCGTGGTGAAGGGTTGCCATCGAGGCCGTGGTTCAGCGTGTCGGTCCAAAAAGCCGCCGGCTCGGCAACTCGCTGCCACCGGACGAAGGGTCCGGCCGGCAGGCCAGGATTATGGTTGGTTCGTTGCTGCCTCCTTAACAGACTCACGCGTCCGCGGTAACCGCGCGTCAACCCTGCCGCCCCAAAGCTGCCGCACCGCCGTCGTCTGCCGCACTCCGCGTGATCGCGCCGGCCGGCCGAAGGGCCAGGGGCGCGGCCAAGAAGCGCGGGCAAGACGCGCAGCCAACAGGCGCGGGGAACACAAGACCATGGATCTCGTCCAGATCGCGAAGGCGCTCCTGCTCGCCGTGGTGGAGGGCGCGACCGAGTTCATCCCGGTCTCCTCGACCGGGCACCAGCTGCTGGTGGGCCATTTCATCGGCTTCCACTCGCCTAACAACACCTTCGAGGTGCTGATCCAGCTCGGCGCCGTGCTGGCGATCCTCTACGCCTATTTCGGCAAGCTCTGGGGCATCGCCACCCGCCTGCCGCACGACCCGACCGCGCGGCGCTTCGTGCTCGCCGTGCTCGTCGCCTTCCTGCCCGCGGCAATCGTCGGCGGCCTCTTCTCCAAGGTCATCAAGCTCTACCTGTTCAACCCGTGGATCATCTGCTCCACCCTGGTGGCGGGCGGGCTCGTGCTGCTCGTGATCGACGACATGTTCGGCGAGCCGAAGTCCACGCCGCCGGACGAGCGCCACACCGACAGGGTGGAGCAGCCGCGCAAGACCGACGTGTTCACCTTCAGCCTGCCGATGGCCCTCAAGATCGGCGCCTTCCAGTGCCTCGCCATGATCCCCGGCGTATCGCGCTCCGGCGCCACCATCGTCGGCGCCATGCTGATGGGCGCGAGCAAGCGGTCGGCCACCGAGTTCTCGTTCTACCTCGCCATGCCGACCATGGCCGGCGCCTTCGCCAAGGACCTGCTCGACAACTACAAGAACCTCTCCTCCGACGACGCGGCCCTCATCGCGATCGGGTTCGTGGCCGCCTTCGTCTCGGCCCTGATCGTGGTGCGGACGGTGCTCGACTACGTGTCCCGCCACGGCTTCTGGCTGTTCGCGTGGTGGCGCATCATCGTCGGCTCGCTGGGCTTTGCCGGACTGATTATTTTTGGCTGAACCCTCAGGATTTTGAACGAGGCCTGCGGGGCGACAGAGACTAAAGTCGGTTGTCGTTTCGCCGCAGGCCGTGCGAGGGCTTGCGGCCAAGCCGCCGCTCTCCCACAGAAGCGGATCGGAATCGCCGCACGTCAGGGTTCACGATGGAAGACCGTCCGCTTGCCGAGTTGTTCGAGCCCGCGACCCGGGAGCGTTGGCGCGGGGCGGTCGAGGCCGCGCTGAAGGGCGGCGACTTCGAGAAGCGTCTCGTCTCCAAGACCGCCGACGGCCTGCGGATCGAGCCGCTCTACCCCCCCGCCGCCCCCGTGGCGCAGCCGGTTCGGGCGCCGGGTCCGTGGCGGCTCGCCCAGCGCATCGACCAGCCGGACGCCGAGAAGGCCGCCGTCCAGGCGCTCGCCGACCTCGAAGGCGGCGCCGACGCCCTGGTTCTCGTGGACGCGGCCTCGCCTGCCGCCCGCGGCTTCGGCCTCGACCTGCCCGATGGGGCCGCGCTCGACGCGGCGCTGAAGGGCGTGATGCTGCCCCTGATCGCCCTGCGCCTCGATGCGGGCCCCCGCGGCTTCGCCCTTGCCGGGCTCCTCAAGGACCTCGTCGCGCGGCGCGGCGACGACCCGGCCGAACTCGACCTCGATCTCGGCCTCGACCCGATCGGGACGCAGGCGGCGACCGGCCACGCCGTCGAGGGTTGGGAGGGCCAGCTCGTGCAGGCGCTCACCGATTTCTCCGGCGTCCGCGGGCGTGTGGCTTTGGCCGATGGCCGCCCCTATCACGAGGCCGGTGCGAGCGAGGTGCAGGAGCTCGCCGCCACGCTCGCGACGGGCGTCGCCTATCTCCGCGCCCTCGAGGCCGGGGGACACGATCTCGACCGGGCGCGCGACGCGATCGCGGTGCTGCTCGTGGCCGATGCCGACGAGTTCCTGACCATCGCCAAGTTCCGGGCGATCCGCCGGCTCTGGGCCCGGATCGAGGAGGCCTGCGGCCTGGAGCCCAAGCCCCTGCGGGTGCTCGCCGAGACCGGCTGGCGGATGATGACCCGCCGCGATCCCTTCGTGAACATCCTGCGGACGGCCATGGCGTCCGCTTCGGCGGGGCTCGGCGGCGCCGATTCGGTGACGGCCCTGCCCTACACCCTGGCCCTCGGCCTGCCCGATGCCTTCGCCCGGCGCGTGGCGCGCAACAGCCAGATCGTGCTGGTGGAGGAATCGAACCTCGCCAAGGTGTCCGATCCGGCCGCGGGCGCGGGCGGCTTCGAGACGCTGACCGCCGAATTGACCGAGCGGGCCTGGTCTGCCTTCCAGGAGATCGAGCGCGAGGGCGGCATCGTGCAGAGCCTCGCCGCGGGCGCGCTGGCGGGCCGGATCGCGGCCGTGCATGCGGGCCGCGAGCGGGCGGTGGCGACCCGCAAGGCGCCGCTCACGGGGGCGAGCGAGTTCCCCTTCCTGGCCGAGAAGCCGGTGGCGGTGCTCGACGTGGCCCCGCGCCAGGCCCCGGAGCGCGGCGCGGGCGCCCTGCCCTCCCGGCGCCTCGCCGAGCCGTTCGAGGCCCTGCGCGACGCCTCCGACGCGCATCTCGCCGAGAGCCGCCGGCGTCCGGCGGTGTTCCTGGCCAATCTCGGCCCGGTCGCGGTCCACAACGCCCGCTCGACCTTCGCGGCCAACGCCTTCGCGGCCGGCGGCATCGAGGCCCTGGGCAATGACGGCTTCTCCGACCCGGCGGCGCTCGCCGAGGCGTTCAAGGCGTCCGGGGCGCGGGTCGCCTGCCTGTGCTCGTCGGACAAGCTCTACGAGACCGAGGCGGGGCCCGCGGCCGAGGCCCTGAAGGCGGCCGGCTGCGGCACGCTCTACCTCGCCGGCAAGCCGGCCGACGCGGAGGCGTTGAAGGCGGCCGGAATCCACGGCTTCCTGTTCGCGGGATGCGACCTGCTCGCCCTGCTGACCGAGGCGGCGGAGCGGGCGAAGGGCTGACGCCGGCCAAGCGAGGCTGGGCCGCGGGTTGCGCAGGCGCACGCGGCGGGAGACGGGCAAGCCTTGACCTCGCGGGCGTCGAACCAATCTTCGGCCGTGAGAGGGGCGAGGCCCAAGGGCCGAGCCCCCGTTGCAATGCCCCTTTGCCGAAGCCCCCTTGCCAAGCCGCCGCTTGGACAGCCGGACCCGACGCCATGCGCTTGCCCATCCTCGCGACCTGCCTTTCCGCCGTCGTCACCCTGGCGGTCCTCGGTCCCGCCGACGCGGCCAAGCGCAAGGTGCCGGTGCCGCACCGTTACGACGGGCGCTGGAGCATCGAGGTCGTGACCCGCGACGGACCCTGCGACCGGGCCTACCGCTACGGCGTCCAGATCCAGCGCGGCGAAGCGATCTATGGCGGGGGCGAGTTCAACATCAGCGGCCGGGTCGCGCCGAACGGCGCGGTGCGCGGCATCATCTCCCGCGGCCAGGATGCCGCGCAGGTGGTCGGGCGCCTCACCGCCGGCGGCAGCGGTTCGGGCACCTGGGAGACCGTCGGGGGCGGGCTGATCAGCTGCAGCGGCAGCTGGAACGCGGTGCGCCGGGGCTGACGCCCGGTGTTGCGGCGCGGCGACAGCCCGGGATTGTCGCCCGGGACGGCCTGAAAGCCCCGGCCTCGCCCTAGATCTGTCCGTTTGTTCAGCGAACAATGTGCGCGTTCGACATCGGTTCGAGACGCCACCATGAAAGCCGTGCTGCTCTGCGGTCTTGCCGTCGCCCTGGTCTCCCACGCGGCGGAGGCGCGACCCGCCCGCCAGCACGTGCCCGGCAGCCCACACGCGGTGCTGAAGCCGCTCGAGGAAGCGGCGACCGCCTGTTTCGCCGAGACCGTGCTCTCGAATCCCCGGGCGATTCGGCTGGCCCGCGACGGCCACTGGTACGAGGCCGCGGGCGTGATCGGCTTCCTGTGCCGGCCCGAAGTGCAGCGTATGGCGGTCGCCCACGATCAGGCCTACGGCCGCGGCACCGGCGAGCGCTATTTCAAGGGCGCCTATGCCCGCCATCTCGACAAACAGCTCGCCGCCCGCCTCCAGCCGATGCTGGAGCCGACCGCGGTGGCGAGCGCCGTCCCGCCCGCCGACAAGGAGGGCGAGCCGGACGGACGCCACTGACCGCCCGCTGCGGGGCAGCGTCCCGATCGGGGGGCTGGCTTTCGTACAACGACGAGGGGGCGCCGGACCGGAGCGCGTCGTCGCGGAGCCGGTCTCCCGGACGATCCTCTACCGCTGGAGATTCGCCCGCTCGGTGGCCAGGGCCTCGGCGCGCTTGCGCTCCTCGGGCTTGAGCCCGGCGGTGCCCTGATCGAGCCCTTCGTCGGAGCGCCCCTGCGCCGCCGCGGTCAGGTTCCAGGCCGCCGCCTCGACGAGGTTCTTCGGAAGACCGCGCCCCAGCAGGTACAGCTTGGCGACCCGGTTCTGGGCGATGGCGTTGCCGCGGCGAGCCGCGTGCAGGAAGTAGCGCGCGGCTCGCGCCTCGTCCTTGACCACGCCGTCGCCGTTGAACAGGCGGATGGCGAACTCGACCTCGCCCGCGAGGTCGCCGTTATCCGCGGCGCGGCGGAACCAGGTCGCGGCCTGGGTCGTGTCCTTCGCGACGCCCCGCCCCTGGAGATAGAGCACCCCGAGGGCGTGCTGGGCGGGGGCGATCTCGGCCTCCGCCGCCCGGCGCAGGTTCGTGACGGCGGCCGTGAGGTCGTCGGGCCCGCCGTCGCCGATCTGGATCAAAGCGAGATTGTAGGCGGCACTCGCCTCGCCCCGCTGGGCCGCCTGTTCCAGCCAGGTCCGCCCGGCCTTCACGTCCTTCGGGCCCCCGCGGCCATCCATCGCCATCAGGCCGAGGGAGGCCATGGCGTGGGGCTCGTTCTGGGCGGCGGCGAGGCGGTACCATTCGCGGGCCCGTTTCGGGTCCTGCTTGACCCCGAGGCCCTGATTGTACAGCTCGCCGAGCAGCGTCATCGCGGCGGCGTCCTTCGGGTTCGCCTCGATGCGCTTGGTCGCCTCGCGGAAGGCGGTGACATAGCGCCCGCGCTGGTAGGCGCCGTAGGCCGCATCGGCGTTGGCCTGGCCGGTCGCGGGCTTCGCGCCCTCGGCGTTCGACGAGTAGGGCGAGGGCAGCTCGCGCTCCAGGCCCTTGCCTGTCGGCTTGGCCTCCTTGGGCGCGGCGGCCTCCGGGGCGGGCGGCTTCGGGGCGGCCTGCAAGCCGGCCGGCACTGTGACGGCGAAGACCGCCAGGAGCGAACCGAGGCGCAGCCGCCGCCTCGCCCTCCCCCGGTCCGCAGCCTGGCGCGAGCGGGAGGACGTGTTCGAAACCCCGAAAACCGTCATCGCACCGTGTCGAGCTGCGCCTGCGCGATCCGCACGGCCTCGGCATCGCCGAGCCAGAGGGCGCTTTCGAGGCCGACGAACTCGGCCCCGGTCGCAGCGAGCCCCGCGACCTCGCCGGCCTGAGCCGCCACCGCGATGCAGGGCGTCTCGAAGATCTCGGCCCACCACGCGGCGCGCTCGCGAACCTCGTCCGGATCGGGGGCGACCCCGTCGGGAAACAGCCCGCCGAACATCAGGTAATCCGCGCCCGCCTCACCGGCGAGCATGGCGGTGTCGCGCGAGCCGAGCACGCCGCCGGCCCCGAGGATGCGCCCGTCGCGCAGGCGCCCGCGCAGGTCGCGCAGGGCGGGCTCGTCCGGCCGGTCGAGATGCACCCCGTCCGCGCCGCCCCGGGCCGCGACGCTGACGAGGTCGCCGGCAAAGCCCGGCACGGAGACAACGACCGCCGCGCCCCACTCCTGGGCGGCCGGACAGAGCTGCTTGAGGAGGTTGACGAGGCCGCGCTCGTCGGAGGGCGCCAGCCGCAGGAGTACGGCGGCGACGTCGCCCGCGGCGCAGGCGGCCGTGAGCGCCGTCGCGGTCGCCTCGGCCTCCGGGAGGCCGAGGCCGTAGGGAGTGAGCAGGGCGAGGCGGGGTGCGGGCCCCGCCGTCTCGGTCTCGGCCATGGGAACCTCGGATCCTAACCTGTGCGGGCCGGGCCTTCGGGCGCCCGGTCATGGACCGGGCGCGGAGGGATCAGGCGTCGATGCGCGGATCGAGGGAGCCGCTGGCGTAGCGCTTGGCCATCTCGGCCACGGAGATCGGGCGAATCTTCGAGCCCTGGCCCGCGGTGTTGAACTCCTCGAAGCGCTGCTTGCACAGCTTGGTCATCGCCTCCATGGCGGGCTTGAGGTACTTGCGCGGGTCGAACTCTTCCGGCGTTTCGGTGAGGACGCGGCGGATCTGGCCGGTCATGGCCATCCGGTTGTCGGTGTCGATGTTGATCTTGCGCACGCCGTGCTTGATGCCGCGCTGGATCTCCTCGACCGGCACGCCCCAGGTCGGCTTCATCTGGCCGCCGAACTTGTTGATGATGTCCTGCAGCTCCTGCGGCACCGAGGAGGAGCCGTGCATGACGAGGTGGGTCGTCGGCAGGCGGCGGTGGATCTCCTCGATCACGTTCATGGCGAGCACGTCGCCGTCGGGCTGGCGGGTGAACTTGTAGGCGCCGTGGCTGGTGCCCATCGCCACGGCCAGCGCGTCCACCTTGGTCTCGCGCACGAACTTCACCGCCTCCTCCGGGTCGGTGAGCAACTGGTCGTGGGACAGCTCCCCTTCCGCGCCGTGGCCGTCCTCGGCCTCGCCGGTGCCGCTCTCCAGCGAGCCGAGGACGCCGAGTTCGCCCTCGACCGAGACGCCGGCCCAATGGGCCATCTTGGTGACGTTGCGGGTGATCTCGACGTTGTAGGCGTAATCGGCCGGGGTCTTGCCGTCACTTTTAAGCGATCCGTCCATCATGACGGAGGTGAAGCCGTACTGGATCGCGGTGGCGCAGGTGGCTTCGTTGTTGCCGTGGTCGAGATGCATGCACACCGGGATGTGCGGGTAGATCTCGACGAGGCCGTCGATCAGCTTCGCCAGCACCACGTCGTTGGCGTAGGCGCGGGCGCCGCGGCTCGCCTGGAGGATCACCGGCGAATCGGTGGCATCGGCCGCCGCCATGATGGCGAGCCCCTGCTCCATGTTGTTCAGGTTGAACGCGGGCACGCCGTAGCCGTACTCGGCGGCGTGATCGAGGAGCTGCCGAAGGGTGATGCGTGCCATGGGTCGATACCTCGCGCGGTTGGGCCTTCGCTGAAGGCCTTTTCAGGTCACGGAACGGGGCCGCCCTCCCCTCCCCGCGGCGGGGAGACGAGGCGGCAGCGACGTCGTCTCAGCCCTTCGCCCGCAGCGCCTCGACGCCGGGCAGTTCCTTGCCTTCCAGCCATTCGAGGAAGGCGCCGCCCGCGGTCGAGACGTAGGAGAACGTCTCGCCCACGCCCGCATGGTTGAGGGCCGCCACCGTGTCGCCGCCGCCGGCCACGCTGACGAGCTGGCCGGCCCGGGTGCGGGCCGCCGCGTGCTGGGCGACCGCGACCGTGCCGGTGTCGAAGGGGGTCAGCTCGAAGGCGCCGAGGGGCCCGTTCCAGACCAGCGTGCGCGCCGCATCGATGGCGCCGTCGATCGAGGCGATCGAGGCGGCGCCAACATCGAGGATCATCGCATCGGAGGGCACGCTGTCGACCGGCACGGTCTCGTTCTCGGCATTCGCCTTGAACTCGCGGGCGATCAGGGCGTCGGCGGGCAGGATGATGGTGCAGTTCTTCTCCTTGGCCGCCGCCAGGATGCGCTGGGCGGTCTCGGCCAGATCCTTCTCGCAGAGCGACTTGCCGACATCCTTGCCCTGCGCGTGCAGGAAGGTGTTGGCCATGCCGCCGCCGATCACCAGCATGTCGACCTTGGCGACGAGGTTCTCCAAGAGGTCGATCTTGGTGGAGACCTTGGCGCCGCCGACGATGGCGATCACGGGACGGGCCGGCGATTCCAGCCCCTTGGAGAGCGCGTCGAGCTCGGCCTGCATCAGGCGCCCGGCATAGGCCGGGAGCAGGCGGGCGAGGCCCTCGGTCGAGGCGTGGGCCCGGTGGGCGGCGGAGAAGGCCTCGTTGACGTAGAGGTCGCCGTTCGCCGCCAGGGCCTCGGCGAAGTCGGTGGAATTCTTCTCCTCGCCCGCGTGGTAGCGGGTGTTCTCGAGAAGAAGCACGTCGCCGTCCTGCAAGGCGTTCACGGCCGAGGCGGCGGCCTCGCCGACGCAATCCTCGCCGAAGGCCACCGGCTTGCCGACCTTCTCGGCGAGCGTCGCCAGGATGGGCTTGAGGGAGTCCTTCGGGTCCGGCTTGCCCTTCGGACGGCCGAAATGGGCGAGCAGGATCACCTTGCCGCCCTGGTCGGCGATCTCGCGGATCGTCGGCACCACCCGCTCGATGCGGGTCGCGTCGGTGACGCGGCCCGCTTCCATCGGCACGTTGAGGTCCACGCGCAGGAGCACGCGCTTGCCGTTCAGCGGGCCGGCATCGTCGAGGGTGCGGAAGTCCGTCATGGGCCTGTCAATTCGCGGGAGAGATCAGGGATTCGTCGTCTGGGTCTGGGTCTGGCCGCCGAGGCTCGGCGGCAGCAGCCGATCGAGATCGGCCCGCTGCACCGCGACCATCAGGGCGACGGTGAGCACCGAGGTGATCAGCGCGGTCAGCACCAGGGCGCCGGTGCCGGGCAGGCGCGCCACCCGGTCGGCCATGCCGCGCACTTCGCCGCGCAGGGAGGCGAGGTCGGCCTGGCGGGCGGATTCGTTCATGCGGGCGGAGGCGCCCTCGACCTTCTCCTCGACCCGCGACAGCAACGCCTCGGAGCGGGCGTACTTGTCCTCGATCCGCGCCGCCTTGTCCTCGATGCGGGCGAGCTGGTCGGCGACGTTGACGGGGGCGGAGGCGGCGGTCTCGGCCGGGCCGACGGGGCCCCGAGAAACGGGCGGCGGGGCGGGCGGAGCCGCGGGGGCGGGCGTCGCGGGGGCCGGGGTGACGGGGATGAAGTCGGTTCCGGTCGTCTTGGTCGGCGCGGTCTCGGTCATCGGCGGCTCACCCTGCTCGTCGGACGCTTCGGCGGGCGGGGCCGCCCGGACATCGTGCGTGATTGCGTGCCTCGCGCGGGCGGCGGTGAAGCCGCCCGCGGATCGGCTCGGGTCAGATCAGCTTGGCCATCGCGACGGCGGTGTCGGCCATGCGGTTCGAGAAGCCCCACTCGTTGTCGTACCAGGACAGGATGCGCACGAAGGTGCCGTCCATGACCTTGGTCTGGTCGAGGTGGAAGGTCGAGGAGTGGGGATCGTGGTTGAAGTCGATCGACACGTTCGGCCGGTCGGTCACGCCGAGCACGCCCTTGAGCGGGCCTTCCGCGGCGGCCTTGATCGCGTCGTTGATCTCCTGAACCGAGGTCGCGCGCTTGGCCGTGAAGACGAGGTCGACCGCCGAGACGTTCGGGGTCGGCACGCGGATCGCGGTGCCGTCGAGCCGGCCCTTCAGCTCCGGCAAAACGAGGCCCACCGCCTTGGCCGCGCCCGTCGAGGTCGGGATCATCGAGAGCGCCGCCGCCCGCCCGCGGTACAGATCCTTGTGCATCTGGTCGAGCGAGGGCTGGTCGTTGGTGTAGGAGTGGATCGTCGTCATGAAGCCGCGCTCGATCCCGACGGTCGCGTTGAGGACCTGGGCGACCGGGGCGAGGCAGTTCGTGGTGCAGGAGGCGTTCGAGACCACGAGGTGCTCGGCCGTGAGCTTGTCGTGGTTGACGCCGTAGACGACGGTGAGGTCGGCGCCGTCGGCGGGAGCCGAGACGAGGACGCGGCGGGCGCCCGCCTCGAGATGGGCCTTGGCCTTGTCCTTCGACGTGAAGATGCCGGTGCATTCCAGCGCGACGTCGACGCCGAGATTCTTGTGGGGCAGCTCGGCGGGGTTGCGCACCGCCGTGACCTTGATGCGCTTGCCGTCGACGACGAGGTACTCGCCGTCCACCGCGACCTCACCCGGGTAGCGGCCGTGCACGGAATCGTAGCGCAGCAGGTGGGCGTTGGTCTCGACGGGGCCGAGATCGTTGATCGCCACGACCTCGATGTCGCTGCGGCCGGCTTCGTGGATGGCGCGCAGCACGTTGCGGCCGATGCGCCCGAACCCGTTGATGGCAACCTTGACGGTCACGGCGTGACTCCTTCGTATTGGGGCGCGCGGGTGCGCCGATGGGGGACCGATGATGCGGTGCGAGGGCGCCCCTCGTCCGACGACAGCGGGACCGCTCCATGCGGGGCCGCGCTGAACCTGGCATGAACCGGCCGACGGCTCGCACCCGCGCAGGTCCGGACGGCGGACGGTCTGCGCGGGAAGCCGGGAAGGGGCACGGTCGAGATTCCGTTGGGCTGCGGCCGCGCGAGGGCACGGAGAACTGAGCGCGGGGGCCGGGCGCCGGCTCTCTACCATGGCGACCGGGGCTGTCAAAGATCGGGCATGGCCCGCGAACGGACTGGAATTTCGGAAGCCGTTGGCGGAAACCTCGTCCCGCTCGGGGGCGGGCACGGAGGTGGGGTCGGTCGGGTCGGTATGGCGAAAACGGTGGACAAGGACACGGCGGTCACCCTGGAAGAGGCGATGCACCGCCTCGACGCGGCCCTGGCGCTGCTCGAGACGGCGGTGGCCCGTCGGCTGGAGGCCGAGCGCAGCCGCGGCGACCGGGAGACGGAGTTCGCGCTTCTCGAAGAGGACCGCGCCCGGCTCGCCGCCGAGCTCGACGCCGCCGGTGCCCGGCTCGCCCGGATGAACGCCACCACCGGCGAAGTCGGCCGCCGCCTCGATCGCGCCATCGAGACCGTGAAGGATGTGCTGTCCGGCCCCCCCGGCCGCGAGTGAGAAGAGTCGTCGTCGGATGCCGCACGTCACCGTCACCATCGCGGGCAAGAGCTACCGGATGGCCTGCGGCGAGGGCGAGGAAGGCCACCTCACGACGCTGGCCGAGGATCTCGACCGGCGCATCACCGGCATGCGCGGGACCTTCGGCGAGATCGGCGACATGCGCCTCCAGGTCATGGCCGCGCTGACCTTGGCCGACGAGCTGCAGGAGGCCCGGCGCCGGATCGGCGAGCTGGAGCGCGAGGCCGCCCGCGAGGCCGGCGAGCAGGCCCGCCTTGCGACGGGGGTCGGCGTCGCCGCCGAGCGCATCGACCGGCTCGCCCGGGCGCTGTCGGGACATTCGGGGGGATAAGGCCGGGCGGGGATCGTTTGCGCCTGAGCCTGCCGGTCCGATCGCTCCGGCGACTTTTCCGGGGCCGGCCTCCGGGTCGCACGCTTTGCCCCTAGCGCCGGAGCCGCGCCGGCTCTACATCTGACGGGCGGGGCTGCCGAGTTCGTCAGGAGAACTTTCCCCGGGGCCTTATCGACTCCCTCGGGAGCTGTCACTGGCCTCGTCCGTGGACTTGGCCAACACGGCGCCCACCTACTCTGTAGGTTTCCCGGGATCGACACTCCAACGGCTCAGGTGGCTCCGCACTCTTCCCCCTCGCGTGCCCTCAAGGCGCAGATCCGTGCCGAGGCGCTCGCCCGCCGCGACGCCCTCTCGCCCGAGGATCGTGCCGACGGCGCGCGCCGCGCCGCCGAGACCATCGCGGCGATGCCCGATCTCGCGCGGGCGCCCCTGGTCGGCGCCTTCTGGCCGATCCGCAGCGAGATCGACCCGCGCCCGCTGATCGAGCGCCTGTTCGCCCGCGGCCAGCGGGTGGCGCTGCCGAAGGTCACGAAGCAGGGCCTCGTCTTCCGCGAATGGCGGGCGGGCGAGGAACTCGTGAAGGGCGGCTTCGGCCTGTCCGAGCCCCGCGACGACCTTCCCCCCCTCGACCCGACCGCCCTGATCGTGCCCCTGGCCGCCTTCGACCGGGCGGGCCAGCGCATCGGCTATGGCGCGGGCTATTACGATCAGGCGATCGAGCGGCTCTCGAAGAACGGCCCGGTGCTCACCGTCGGCATCGCCTTCTCGGTGCAGGAGGTCGCGGCGGTGCCCGCCGAGCCGCATGACCGACCGCTCGACCACCTGGTGACCGAACAGGGCCCCGTGCCGCTGCGGCAGGGCTGAGCGCTCCATCCTCGCGACCACGCGGCGCCCGCTTCGGGGCCGGTGTCCACTTTCGGGCCGATGCTCATGCGCATCCTCTTCCTCGGCGACATCGTCGGCCGACCCGGCCGCCAAGCGGTGACCGATCGCCTGCCCCAACTCCGCGAGCGCTGGCGGCTCGATTGCGTCGTCATCAACGGCGAGAACGCCGCCGGCGGCTTCGGCATCACGGAGTCGATCTGCGACGAGATCCTCCAGGCCGGCGCCGACGCGGTGACCCTCGGCAACCATTCCTTCGACCAGCGCGAGGCGCTCGTCTTCATCGCCCGCCAGCCGCGGCTGATCCGGCCGGCCAACTACCCGCCGGGCACGCCCGGCCGCGGCGCCACGGTGATCGAGACCCCGCGCGGCGCCCGCGTCCTCGTCGTCAACGTGATGGGCCGCATCTATCTCGATCCCCTCGACGATCCCTTCACGGCGGCCGACCGGGAACTGGAGGCCTGCCCGCTGGGGGCGGCGGCGGATGCGGTGATCGTCGACATGCATGCCGAGGCCACCAGCGAGAAACAGGCGATGGGGCATTTCCTCGATGGGCGGGCGAGTCTCGTCGTCGGCACCCACACCCACGCGCCGACCGCCGACCACCGCATCCTGCCGCACGGCACCGCCTATCTGTCGGATGCCGGCATGTGCGGCGACTACGATTCCGTCCTCGGCATGCAGAAGGAGGAGCCGGTGCGCCGCTTCCTCCAGAAGACGCCGGGCTCGCGGCTGGAAACCGCCTCCGGCCCCGGCACGCTCTGCGGCGTCGCCGTCGAGACCGACGACGCCACCGGCCTCGCAAAAAGGGTCTGGGCGGTCCGGCTCGGGCCCCATCTGGAGGAGAGCTGGCCGCGGGACTGGGAGGGATGACGGCGGCCCCGTGAGGCACGGGGCCCGGCGACCCGGCGTTCCAACCGCAAGAGGTCCGGGACGCGGCCACGGCCCGACTTGATCGCGCGGGACCGAGTCGCCAGAGTGCCGCCGCGTCACTCCCGCGCGGTGCCATCCCCCCGGCGTCGGCCTCAAACACGAGCATGGACCCGATGGCGGCCCGTCCCGCGTCTCCCGAGAACCTGCCCCTCGCCAAGCCCGGCATGACCCTGGTGCGGATGCTGGTCTTCCTGGCGCTGGTCGGGTTCCTCGCCTTCGTCCTCTACCGGCAGATCACCCCGGCCTTCCTCGCCAATCCCGGCCTCAACGGTCTGATCCTCGGCGTGCTGCTGATCGCGGTGCTGCTCGCCTTCGGGCAGGTCACCCGCCTGTTCCGCGAGACGCGCTACGTCAACGCGGTCGCCGCCGGGCAGGCGCCGAAGGAGAAGCCCCTGCTGCTGGCGCCGCTCGTGCCGGCGCTCGAGGCGCGGCGCGAGGGCGTGACGCTCTCCGGGACCAGGGCCCTGCTCGACACCATCGCGGCCCGCCTCGACGAGGGCCGGGAGATCCTGCGCTACGTCGCCGGCATCCTGATCCTGCTCGGCCTGCTCGGCACCTTCTGGGGCCTGATCGAGACGCTCTCGGCGGTGGGCGCGGTCATCGGCGGGATGCGCGGCGGGGGCGATGCCGCGGTGATGTTCGACGAGCTGAAGAGCGGGCTCGCCGTACCGCTCTCCGGCATCGGCCTGGCCTTCTCGGCCTCGCTGTTCGGCCTCGCCTCCTCCCTCGTCGTCGGCTTCCTCGACCTTCAGGCGGGCCAGGCCCATGCCCGATTCCACAACGAGCTGGAGGATTGGCTGGTCTCCGGCGAGGCCCAGGCGGTCGTGACCGCCGCCGCGCCCGCGCAGGACCCGGCCCTCGCCCGCGAGCTTCAGGCCGCGGTCGAGCGGCTCACCGGCGTCGTCTCTGAGGGCGCCGGCGGGCGGGCGGCGACGCAGGCGATGACCAACCTCGCCGAGGGGATCCAGGGCCTCGTCCAGCACATGCGGGCCGAGCAGCAGATGATCCGCGACTGGGTCGAGGCCCAGGCCGCCCGCGAGCGCGAGCTGAAGCAGGTGCTCGAGCGGCTCGCCCGCGGGAAGGCGGAGTAATGGCGTCGAGCCGCGTCCGGGCCCACCGCAGCCTCAATGTCTGGCCGGGCTACGTCGACGCCCTCGCCACCCTCCTCCTCGCCGTCGTCTTCCTCCTCACGGTCTTCGTCGTGGGGCAATTCTTCCTGTCGCAGGAGCTGACCGGCCGCGACGCGGTGCTGACCCGCCTCAACCGCCAGATCGCCGATCTCACCGATCTCCTGGCCCTGGAGCGCTCGGCGCGCCGGGCGCAGGAGGAGGCCGCCTCGGGCCTGCGCAACACGCTCACCGCCACGGAAGCCGACCGCGATCGCTTCCAGGCGCTCTCCGACGCCGCCCAGGCGAGCCAGGGCCGGAGCGCCGACACCGACGCGCAGCTCGCCGCCGAGCGGGGCGCGACGCAGCGCGCCCAGAACCAGGTCGAATTGCTCAACGAGCAGATCCGGGCCCTGCGCCGCCAGCTCGCCGCTCTGGAGGACGCGCTGTCGGCCTCCGAATCGCGCGATCGCGAGAGCCAGGCCCGCATCGCCGAACTCGGCAGCCGCCTCAACGTGGCCCTCGCGCAGCGGGTCCAGGAACTCGCCCGCTACCGCTCGGACTTCTTCGGGCGCCTGCGCCAGATCGTCGGCAGCCGCTCGGACATCCGCATCGTCGGCGACCGCTTCGTGCTGCAATCCGAGGTGCTGTTCGCCGCGGGCTCGGCGGCGCTGAAGCCCGAGGCCGGGCCGGAGATCGACCGCATCGCCGGCGCCATCGTCGACATCGCGCGGGAGATCCCCGCCGACATCCCCTGGGTGCTGCGGGTCGACGGCCATACCGACGCCCGTCCGATCCAGTCGGCGCAATTCCCCTCGAACTGGGCGCTCTCGGCGGCCCGGGCCATCGCGGTGGTGCAGTACCTGCGCGGCAAGGGCATCCCGCCGCAGCGGCTGCTGGCCGGGGCCTTCGGCGAGTTCCAGCCGCTCGAATCCGGCACCACGGAAGAGGCCTATGCCAAGAACCGGCGCATCGAGATGAAGCTCACGGAGCGCTGAGCGTCCGCGCCGTCGCGCCGTTGCCGTGACGATTTGTTGACGAGACCCTGGGGCGCCGCTATAGGACCCGCTCCGCGGCCGGTACGCCCTTCGGTGACCGGACGCTTCGTCATTGCCCATCATTCAGGCCGCGCCGACCGATACGGGACTCCCCCGCTCGGGTCGTTGCCGCCACGACCAGACGAGGATGCCCCATGGCCAACACCGTGTCGGCCAAGAAGATGACACGCAAGATCGCCAAGCGCACGGCGATCAACCGCTCGCGCCGCTCCCGCATGCGCACCTTTGTCCGCAAGGTCGAGGAGGCGATTGCCTCTGGTGACCAGGGCGAGGCCCTGTCCGCCCTCCGCGCCGCCGAGCCGGAGATCATGCGCGCGGCCCAGCATGGCATCGTTCACAAGAACAACGCCTCGCGGAAGGTCTCGCGCCTCGCCGCCCGGGTGAAGGCCATCGCGGCCTGAGCCTGGTTCCCGGCCGATCGGCCGGGCCTCATCGATGCGACGATCCGAGCCCGGCCTTGCGCCGGGCTTTTTTCGTGCGCCGAGACCGGCCGCTCCGCACGCGCTCCCGCCTTCCTGGCGCGCCCTGCTGGTTCGGCGCCCTGCCTGTTCGCTCCGCCGCCGGACGCCGTGCCGGGGCAGGCCCGGCCCCATGCCCGGCCCCATGCCCGGCCCCATGCCCGAGCCCATCCTCAGCGGCCCGCCCATGCACCGGACTCCGCGTCTTCTCCACAGGGATCGTGCCGTTATCCCGGATTCGCCCTTGCCCCGGCCGGTTCGAGCGTCGGCAAATATCGGTTAACCACGTTCGAATCGTTCTCGACTCGCTGAGTCGTAGCCGGGCGTGTAGCTTAACAGAACCTTGATGGCGGGGTCGCCCCACAAGGTGAGCACCGAGGCCGCACGAGTCTTCCCCAAGATGCCCGCACGCCTTCGACTCGCCGGGCGCCGCTTCGCGACTCCGTGCCGGCGAAGAAGTTGTCCCCGATCGTCCCGTTGTTAGGAGAACGATAGAGGATTGTTGATACACAGGCTTCTTAGACGATGACCGCAGGCCTGGCTCTTGACAGTGCCGCGGAGTTCGGCGGGTCCCGCCCGGTCGGTGGGGTCCTCTCGTGTAGTTTGCGTACGCGCCGGTCCGGTCCGTTGGGCGGGTGCGAGGGGAGTTGGTGATGCACCTCGACGGCAGCATGGCGGACGGCAATGGCGGCGACGGCAGGCACGGCACCGACGTGCCCGCCGCCTGGGCTCGGGTGAAGCGGCGCCTGCGGGCCGAACTCGGGGAAGACGTGTTCGCGAGCTGGTTCGCCCGGCTCGAGCTGGAAGAGGTCGCCGGCGGCGTCGCCCGCCTCACGGTCCCGACCCGCTTCCTCAAGAGCTGGATCGAGTCGCATTATCTCGACCGGGTCCTCACCACCTTCCGGGCCGAGGCCGACAGCGTCAGCCGGATCGAGGTCGGGGTGCGCGGCCCCTCTGCCCCCGTGCGTTCGGCGCCGGCCGCGGGCAAGTCCAACCCCACCACGGGGCCGCTGACCCGGCTCCACGCCACGGCGACGCCCGCCGCCCTCCAGGGCCCCGGCCCCGGCGTCGAGACCGAGATCGCCGCCCCGCGGGGCGACAGCGCGTCGGTCGACCTCAACGGTGCGCCCCTCGACGCGCGCCTGACCTTCGCGAGCTTCGTGGTCGGCCGCTCGAACGCCCTCGCCCATGCGGCGGCCGAGCGCATCGCCCGCAACGACGGCGAGAGCACGCTCTACAACCCGCTCTACGTCCATGCCGGCGTGGGCCTGGGCAAGACCCACCTGCTGCACGCGGCCGGCCACGCCGCCCGTGAGGCGGGACGGCGGGTGATCTACCTCACCGCCGACCGCTTCATGTACGGCTTCGTCAACGCCCTGAAGACCCAGAGCGCCCTGGCCTTCAAGGAGCGCCTGCGGGCGATCGACCTGCTCATCCTCGACGACGTACAGTTCATTCAGGGCAAGTCGATCCAGACCGAGTTCGGCCACACCTTGAACGCCCTGATCGATTCCGGCCGTCAGGTCGTGGTGGCCTCCGATCGGCCCCCGACCGAACTCGAAGCCCTCGACGAGCGGGTGCGCTCGCGCCTCGCCGGCGGGCTCGTGGTCGAGATCGGCACGCTGGACGAGGGCCTGCGCACCTCGATCCTCTCGGCCCGGCTCGCCGCCGTGCGCCAGAGCCACCCGAATTTCGAGGTCTCCCCCGCCGTCTCGTCCTACGTGGCCCGCGCCATCACGGCCAACGGCCGCGACCTCGAGGGCGCGGTCAACCGGCTCCTCGCCCATGCCACCCTCACCGGCGCGCCGGTGACCGTGGAAACCGCGGAATCGGCGATCCGCGACCTCGTGAAGAACCGCGAGCCCAAGCGGGTGAAGATCGAGGACATCCAGAAGCTCGTCGCCTCGCGCTACAACGTCTCGCGCTCGGACATCCTGTCGGAGCGGCGCACCGCCGCGGTGGTCAAGCCGCGCCAGATCGCGATGTATCTCTCGAAGGTGCTCACCCTGCGCTCCCTTCCCGAGATCGGCCGCCGCTTCGGCGGGCGCGACCACACCACGGTGCTCCATGCCGTGCGCAAGATCGAGAAGCAGATCGGCGAGGACGCGGTGCTCGGCGATGAGGTCGAGCTGCTGAAGCGGATGCTGCAGGACTGACCCTCGTCCCGGATCCGGGCGGTTCTCTCGGCGCTCATGCCGCACCGGCTCCGTCCCGCGAGCCGGTGCGGACCTCCCGGGCCGAGGCTCGGCTCGCCCTCCCTGCGTGAGGCGCGTCCCGCGGGCGCCGGCGCGTGAGGCCGCGCGGTCATCCGGGACAGCCGCCCGCGCGCCCTTGCCTTCGCCGGGGCGCTTCGCCAAGCTGTGCGGCCCCACCCTGTCCGAGGTCCAAGGGCCGGATCGCGGGCGGGCGGGCGTTGTTTCGAGAAATTACGGATTCGTCGATGAGAGTCACTGTCGAGCGCGCGGCCCTCCTCAGATCGCTCGGCCACGTGCATCGGGTGGTGGAGCGCCGCAACACCATTCCGATCCTGTCCAACGTCCTCCTGCGCACGGCCGAGGGCGGGCTTCAGCTGAAGGCGACGGATCTCGATATCGAGGTGACCGAGACAGTCGCGGCCGACGTCATCGACGCGGGTGCCACCACGGTCCCGGCCCACGTCATCTACGACATCGTCCGCAAGCTCCCCGACGGCGCCCAGGTCTCCCTCGAGACCTCCGGCGAGACCGGGCAGATGACGATCCGCTCCGGCCGCTCGCGCTTCGCGCTCGGCGCCCTCCCCGAGGGCGACTTCCCCGATCTCGCGGCGGGCGAACTGCCGCATTCGTTTGCGATTCCCGCCGCCGAACTGAAGCTCCTCATCGAGAAGACGCAGTTCGCCATCTCGACCGAGGAGACGCGCTACTATCTCAACGGCATCTATCTCCACACGATGGAGGTCGACGGCACGCTGACCCTGCGGGCGGTCGCCACCGACGGGCACCGGCTGGCTCGGGTCGAGACCGCCGCGCCCGAGGGCAGCCGCGGCATGCCGGGCATCATCGTACCCCGCAAGGCGGTGGCCGAGATCCAGAAGCTGGTGGACGACGGCGGCGACAGCGTCGCGGTCGAGATCTCGCCCGCCAAGATCCGCCTCACCTTCGCCGGCGGCGTGACCCTGATCTCCAAGCTGATCGACGGAACCTTCCCGGATTACCAGCGGGTCATCCCGACCGGCAACGACAAGCGCCTGACGGTGGAGCGTGACGCCTTCGCCCGCGCCGTCGACCGCGTCTCGACCATCTCGTCCGAGCGCGGCCGCGCCGTGAAGCTCTCCATGACCGACGGGCGCCTCGCCCTCTCGGTGACCAACCCGGATGCCGGCTCGGCGACCGAGGAACTCGATGTCGATTACGAGGCCGGCGCCCTCGATATCGGCTTCAACGCCCGCTACCTCCTCGACATCACCGCCCAGCTCCAGGGCGACACCGCGCTGTTCAAGCTCGCCGATCCCGGCTCGCCGACCCTGATCCAGGATCGCGAGGGCGCCGCCGCCCTCTACGTGCTGATGCCGATGCGGGTGTGATACCAAATCCGGTTGATCCCTTCGGGATGGCGGATTTGGGCTTCGCTCAAACGCCGCGCGGGCTTGCCTGATACGGGCTCCGCTTTGATCAAGCGGAGCCCGTATCAGGCGAACGGGTCGCTCGCCTCGTTCGGATTCGACCGGCTCGATGGGTCGGTGCGAGGGAGCTCATGTCGAAGCCAGTCGTCCTGACGCCGGAAAACGCGGCTTTCGTCGACGATCTCGTCGCGGCCGGGCGCGATGCCTCGACCGACGCGGCCGTGCTGGAGGGGATCCGCCTGGTCCGTCTGCGCGAGGCGCGGCTCGTGGAGCTGAGAACCGCCTGGGCCGAGGGCGTCGAGAGCGGCCACTACGAGCCGGTCGAGGATGTGCTCGACGCGCGCTACGGAGCGAGTGAGACGGCCGGCTCGTGAGACCCGTCGTCATCGCGCGACGGGGGCGGGCGGACCTGAGAGACATCGGCGACGTCATCGCGAACGACGATCCGAAGCGGGCGGTGACCTTCGTCGCGGAACGTCGCGTGCGTTGCCGTTCCCGTTCCGGCACCCCATTCCAGGGGCGGCCGGCGCCGGAGATCGCGGCGGACGTTCGCATCCTCGTGTTCCCCTCCTACTTGATCCTCCACCGTGTCAGCGATGAAGCCGTCCTGATCGATCGCGTCATCCACTCCGCCCGGGATCGGTCCGGCCTTCTGCCGTATGAATGAAGCACCAGCCCCGGCGACGCGCCTGATCCGCGTGATCGCCCGCGACTTCCGCAACCATAGCGATCTCGACCTCGCCACCGGACGCCGCTTCGTGGCGCTGGTCGGCGAGAACGGGGCGGGCAAGACCAACGTGCTGGAGGCGGTCTCGCTGTTCTGCCCCGGCCGGGGGCTGCGCCGGGCCGATTTCGCCACCATGGCCCGGGTCGGCGGGCCCGGCGGCTTCGCGGTCTCGGTGGTGCTGGAGAGCGGAGAGGCCGAGCATCGGCTCGGCACCGGCTACGAGCCGCCGGTCCACGAGGCCCGCGGCAGCCGCCTCTGCCGGATCGACGGGGCCCCGGCCCCCTCCCCCGTCGCCTTTTCCGAATTCCTGCGGATCGTCTGGCTCACCCCCGATCTCGACGGCCTGTTCCGCGGTCCGGCCGGCGACCGCCGCCGCTTCCTCGACCGGCTCGTGCTCGCCGTCGATGCCAGCCACGGGGCCCGGGTCTCGGCGATGGAGCGGGCCCTGCGCTCGCGCAACCGCCTCCTCGACGAGCGCCCCGATGACGGCCGCTGGCTTGACGCGGTGGAGCGGGAGGTCGCCGAACTCGGCGTCGCCGTGGCGCTCGCCCGCCGGGAGACCGCCGAGCGCCTCGACCGGCTGATCGCCGAGACCCGGGACGATGAAGCGCCCTTCCCCTGGGCGGCCGTGCGGCTGGAGGGCGACCTCGACGACCTCGTCGCGGTCTGGCCGGCGCTCGAAGCCGAGGACCGCTTCCGCCGGGCGCTCATGCAGGGGCGCCATCGCGACCGGGCGGCGGGCCGTACCCTGATCGGGCCGCAGACCACCGATCTGGTCGTCCGCCACGGTCCCAAGGACGTGCCGGCGGCCACCGCCTCGACCGGCGAGCAGAAGGCCCTGCTGATCGGCCTCGTCCTGGCCCATGCCCGGCTGGTCCGCGCCATGAGCGGGCTGTCCCCCCTCATCCTCCTCGACGAGGTGGCCGCCCATCTCGACCCGCGCCGCCGCGGCGGCCTGTTCGACGCCCTCGAAACCCTGGAGAGCCAGGTCTGGATGACGGGCGCCGACCCGGCGATGTTTTCCGAGTTGTCGGGGCGTGCCGACCTGATCAGAATCGCGGACGGTCGCATCGTCGCACCGGACATCGCCTGAGTTGCCGCATGCCTCTGTCGAGCATCGTCCTCTTCGCCGCCGTCTATGGGGTCGCGGTGGCGTCGTTCGGTCCCGGCGTCGTCGCGCTCGTCGCCCGCGTCCTTGCGCGGGGCCCGCGGGGCATCCCGGCCTTCGTCGCGGGCTTCATCGTCGGCGACCTGGTCTGGTTCGCGATCGCCGCGACCGGGTTCGCGCTGCTCGCGCAGGGCGTCGCTCCCGTCTTCGTCGCCATCCGCTACGTCGGGGCGGCGTATCTCGCCTATCTCGGATGGCGGGCCTGGACCGCGCCGGTCGAGCCCCTTGAGGGCGAGCCCGCTCGCGGCGAGAGCGGCCTGCGCCTCTTCCTCGGCGGCTTGGCCCTGACCCTCGGCAATCCCAAGGTCGTCCTGTTCTTCCTCGCCCTTCTGCCGAGCGTGATCGATCTCGACCACATCACGCCGCTCGGCATGGTCGAGGTCGCCGTGACGATCGTGGTCGTGCTCAGCACGACGCTCGCCGCCTACACCCTGGCTGCGGTCCGCGTCCGGCGCCTCTTCGTCTCGGTGCGCGCTCGGCGGGCGGTGAATCGCGGCGCCGGCACCCTCATGGCGGGTGCGGCTCTCGCGGTTGCCACGCGGTGAGGCCCGAGGCGGGAGAGAGCCTTCATCCCGTTCTGCCGCACGATCCGTCTTCGGCCGGTGTGGCGCGACTCCGCTCGCGGCTGACGTATCGGAGCGCCGCAGCCCGTTGAGGCGCGGCGCCCCGCACGGCCTCGATCTTCTCGATCCGCAGCAGAGCCGCCAGAGGCTGGGCCCGTCGATCGGTCCCCTCGTCGATCACAAGGGGCATGGGGCGACGCCTCGGCGGCCATTGCGGCATTGCCCCCATAGGGTAGACCCCATCCTGGATCGGTGTAAGCCACGTCCTTTCCCCCGCGCTCGAGCCTCCGAGACCCGATGACCTCACGCCTCGCCGAGGCCCGTGCCGCGCTCCAGAAAACCTTCGGCTACGACGATTTCCGGCCCGGCCAGGACGAGGTGATCGCTGCCGTGCTCGACGGCGACGACGTGTTCGCCGTGATGCCGACGGGCTCGGGCAAGTCGATGACCTACCAGTTGCCCGCCCTCGTCGATGACGGGCTGACCGTGGTGGTCTCGCCGCTCATCGCCCTGATGCACGATCAGGTGCAGCAGATGCACGCCTTCGGCATCGAGGCGGCGACCCTTAATTCGACGGTGGCCGAGGTCACCGCGCGGGAGACGTGGCGAAAGATCCGCGCGCGCGCCCTGCGCCTGCTGTTCGTCTCGCCCGAGCGGCTCCTGATGGACGGCTGCATGGAGGCCCTGCAGAGCGTGGGGGTGCGCCGGCTCGCGGTCGACGAGGCGCATTGCGTCTCGCAATGGGGCCACGACTTCCGGCCGGAATACCGGGAGATCGCCCGGGCCCGCGAGGCCCTCGGCAACGTGCAGACCCTGGCGCTGACCGCCACGGCGGATGCCGCCACCCGCGCCGAGATCGCCGAGCGGCTGTTTCCCGCCGGCCGCCCGCCGAAAACCTTCGTCCATTCCTTCGACCGGCCGAACATTCGCCTGACCTTCCAGGCGAAGGACAACCCGACGCGGCAGCTGGAGCGCTTCCTGCGCAACCGGCGCTCGGAGAGCGGCATCATCTACTGCTCGTCGCGAAAGCGGGTGGAGCAGCTCGCCGACACCCTGAAGGCCGACGGCTTCAACGCCCTGCCCTACCATGCCGGGCTCGACCAGGGCACGCGGGCGAAGAACCAGGACACCTTCCTGCAGGAGGACGGCGTGGTGATGACCGCCACGATCGCCTTCGGCATGGGCATCAACAAGCCGGACGTGCGCTACGTCTGCCACGCCGACATGCCGACTAACATCGAGGGCTACTATCAGGAGATCGGCCGAGCGGGCCGCGACGGGCTGCCCTCCGACACGCTCACCCTCTACGGCCTCGACGACATGGCGTTGCGCCGTCGCCAGATCGACGAGAAGGAGATCCCCGACGAACGCCGCCGGGTCGAGCGGCGCAAGCTCGAGGCGATGATCGCGCTCTGCGAGGGCGCGACGTGCCGCCGCCAGTCCCTGCTCGGCTATTTCGGCGAGGCGAGCGACCCTTGCGGTCGCTGTGATCTCTGCCGGGGCGGCGTCCCCCTCATCGACGGCACCGTGGCGGCGCAGAAGCTGCTCTCGGCGATCGTGCGCACCGGCCAGCGCTTCGGCGCGGCCTATGTCTGCGACGTGGTCCACGGCAAGGAGAGCGAGCCGATCCGCCGCAACGGCCACGCGGCGCTCAAGACCTTCGGCGTCGGGGCCGACAAGCCCGTGGCCGCCTGGCGCGCCCTCCTGCGCCAGCTCTTCGCCGCCGGGGCGGTGGCCGAGAACAGCGACGGCTATGGCGGCCTCGTGATGACCGAGAAGGGCGAGGCGATCCTGTTCGGCCGCGAGACGGTCCAGGTTCGCCCCGACCCCGAGCCGAAGAAGGCCGAGCCGCGAAGCCGGCGTTCCAGCGCCCGCACCGAGGACGGCGCGGAGGGCCTGAACGAGGCCGACGAGGCCCTGTTCCAGCATCTGCGGGGCCTGCGCGCCACGATCGCCCGCGGGGACGGCATCGCCGCCTTCATGGTGTTTCCGGACCGCACCCTGATCGAGATGGCGCGCGCCAAGCCGGTCGACCTCTGGGCGCTGCGCTCGGTCCACGGCGTCGGCGAGCGCAAACGCGACGCCTATGGCGAGCGCTTCACCGACGCGATCCGCGACTTCCTCGCCGAGGCCTCGGGGCCCGGCCGGTCGGCGCCGGGCTGATCCGGCCGGGCGGCCCCGGAGCACGGGCCGCCCCGAACCCTTTTTCAACAGGCTATCCACAGGCCGCACACGCGCGCCAGCGACGGCCTGCCGCAGACTGGGACGTTGCGCCGTCCACACTTATCCACATATAAATCAGGACAAGAACAAAAAGAGAACAGGCGCCGCTCCGGCGCCCTTTCGCTCGCGGGCTCGACCCCCAACCCGGGACGCACCATGAGAACCGCCGACAAGCAGATCGCCGATATCCTCGTGCGCTACGGCGAGCCCTTCGCGGGCAATGTCTGGCGGGTGCAGGGCACCGCCGTGATCTACCACAAGACCCTGGAGCGGATCGCCGCCCATACCCGGCTGCGCTTCGATCCGCCGACGCTGATCCGCTCGGAGCGCGACGAGGCGGTGATTCTCGTCACGGGGCGCATGCCCGGCGAGAAGGCGGGCGAGGAGCGGGTCGAGTGGTCGATCGGCGAGGCGCTGGTGAACGTGAACTACCGCGTCTCCGGCCGTCAGGCGGCCTATGTCTACGCCATGGCCGAGAAGCGGGCGAAGGACCGGGTCATCCTCAAGCTGATCGAGCTGCACGGCCTCGTCTATTCCGAGGAGGAGGCCGACGAGTTCCGCCAGAACCAGCCCATGGCGATCCGGGCCGTGGACGAGGATTTCGATGCCGCTCCGGCCTTCGACGAGGTCACCGAGCAGGAGGCCGACCTCAAGCGCCTCATCGACGAGGCCGCCTCGATCAACGCTGTCACCGACCTGATGCTCGACGAGCGGACCCAAGGCCTCCTCAACGCCATGCCGACCGGCACCCGCGAGGAGGTGCGCGACTATGCGAAAGCCCGCCTGCGGGCGCTCGGCTGGCCGCCGGCCAAGAAGCCGGCCCGCGGACGCGCCGCGTAAGTCCGGGTTCCCGAAGGGATCATCCCTTTGGAGGGGTTTGGGGCTGAGCCCCCGGTTGGCTCCGCCGGCCGGGGCTCAGCGCTGGACCCGCGAAAGGACTCCGCCTTTCGAAACCTTCGATCGGGTGATGCATGGATGTGCTGGCGGGTTCGGTCGAGCGGGTGACCTTCCACAGTGTCGAGACCGGCTTCTGCGTGCTCAAGGTCCATGCCCGCGGCAAGCGCGACCTCGTGCCGGTGATCGGCCACGCCCCCGCCATCGCGGCGGGCGAGTGGCTGACGGCGTCCGGCCGCTGGACGACCGATCGCGAACACGGGCTCCAGTTCCGGGCCGAGACCCTGCAGGTCACGCCGCCGACCGGCATCGAGGGCATCGAGCGCTACCTCGCCTCGGGCCAGATGCGCGGCATCGGCCCGATGATGGCCAAGCGCATCGTCGCGGCCTTCGGCGAGGCCGTGTTCGAGATCATCGAGGCCGCGCCCGCGCGCCTCACCGAGGTCGAGGGCATCGGGAAGGCCCGCGCCGCCCGCATCGTCATGGGCTGGGCCGAGCAGCGGGCGGTGCGGGACATCATGATCTTCCTGCACGCCCACGGCGTCGGCACCGCGCGGGCGACCCGCATCTTCCGGACCTACGGCCGGGATTCCCTGAGGGTGATGGCCGAGGATCCCTATCGCCTCGCCCGGGACATCCGCGGCATCGGCTTCCGCATGGCGGATGCCATCGCGCTGCGGCTCGGCCTGCCCCGCGAGGCGCCGCAGCGGCTCGCCGCCGGGATCAGCGATGCGCTCCAGAAGGCCATGGACGAGGGCCATTGCGGGCTGCCCGTCGCGGCTTTGGTGCGCGCGGCGGCCGACCTGCTCGAGGTCGGGCCTGACCTCGTGCGCTGCGCCGCGGCGCTCGCCCTGCGCGACGGGCGCGAGGTCGTGGCCGACACCCTGGCCGGCGAGCCTGGCCTGTTCCTGAAAGGCCTGCACGGCGCCGAGCGCGCGGTGGCCGCCCGCCTCCTCGACCGGGCCGAGGGCACCCCGCCCTGGCCGTCGATCGACCTCGCCCGCGCCCGTCCCTGGGTCGAGGCGCGGACCGGCAAGGCGCTCTCCGAGTCCCAGGCCGAGGCGGTGCGGCTCGCCCTGTCGACGAAGCTCTGCGTGCTGACCGGCGGGCCGGGCGTCGGCAAGACCAGCACCCTCGACGCGATCCTGCGCATCCTCTCGGCCAAGGGTGTCCGCGTGCTGCTGGCCGCGCCGACCGGGCGCGCGGCCAAGCGCATGACCGAGCAGACCGGGCTGGAGGCGCGCACGATCCACCGCCTGCTGGAGATCGACGTCGCCCATGGGGGCTTCCGGCGGAACGAGGCGAACCCCCTCGATGCCGACCTCGTCGTGATCGACGAGACCTCGATGGTCGACCTGCCGCTGATGCACGCGCTCCTCAAGGCCGTGCCGGAGCGGGCCGGCCTGATCCTCGTCGGAGACGTGGACCAGCTTCCCTCCGTCGGGCCGGGGCAGGTGCTCGGCGACGTGATCGCGTCCGGGCGGGTCCGGGTCGCCCGCCTCACCGAGATCTTCCGCCAGGCCGCCGAGAGCCGGATCGTCGTCAGCGCCCACCGGGTCAATGCCGGCCACGTGCCCGAGGCGCCGCCCCGGGGGGCGCCGAGCGACTTCCACATCGTCACGATCGACGACGCGGAGGCCGGCGTCGAGACCCTGGTCGAGACCGTGTCCCGCCACATCCCCCGCCGCTTCGGCCTCGATCCGGCCCGGGACATCCAGGTGCTGACGCCGATGATCCGCGGATCCCTGGGCAGCCGGAACCTGAACCACCGGCTCCAGGCGGTGCTGAATCCGGACCCGCCGGTCCAGGTCGAGCGATTCGGCTGGCGTTTCGCCCCCGGCGACCGGGTGATGGAGACCCGCAACGATTACGACCGCGACGTCTTCAACGGCGATCTCGGCACGATCGCGGGGGTCGACCTCGCGGAGGAGGCGGTGCGCGTCGATTTCGACGGGCGTGCCGTGATCTATCCCTTCGCCGAACTCGACACGCTGGTGCCCGCCTTCGCCACGACGATCCACAAGGCGCAAGGCTCGGAATATCCCGCCGTGGTGATCCCGGTGGTGATGCAGCACCGCACCATGCTCGCCCGCAATCTCCTCTACACGGGCCTCACCCGCGGGCGCCGCCTCGTCGTGCTGATCGGCCAGACCCAGGCGATCCGCAGGGCGGTGCGCGAGGGCGCGTCCCGGCGGCGCTGGACGAAGCTCCGGGAGTGGCTGGAGGCGGGGTGAGGCGGGCGACGCCCCAGCCGGGCTCTCGGACGGGTCGCGCTACGGCGCTCGAACCAAGCGGCGCGGCGGTCGCCCGGGCTGCGCCCTCCGGTCACGATGGGACGAGCGACGGGGGCCGCGGAGGGCGAGGGCGTGCCGACCCCGGGTGCGAAGCCGTGGCCGTGGCCGTTTTTGCCCTCGCTTTGCGCGCAACCGATCGTGTAGGCAGCGCGGGTGAGGCGGCCGGCGGGCCGCGCCGTTCCCGCGAGAGGCCGCCATTTCCCGCTCCGACGACACAGAGCCGGCGCGACAGGTCTTCTACCTGCCGGGCTTCGACCCGCGCGCGCCGGAGACCTATTGGGGCCTGTTCCGCCGGGAGAGCCGCATCACGGCGGAGCGCCGGGGTCTGCGCATCACCGTCGGCGAGCCCACCCGCTCCGGCGACGACATCAGCCTCGACTGGGATGTGACGAGCGAGGTCGAGGGCGCGGCGACGCGGGTCCGCTACAGCCTGCTGCGCTGGGACGACATCGTGCGCGCGCGGTTTCCCCGCCGCAACCTTCGCCGGCTCGCGGAACTGCCCGTCCTGTGGTGGCGGCTGTGGCGCAGCGGCTATCTCACAGCGCTGCGGCGCGAGGGGCGGCGCTTCCACCGGGTCATCCTCGGCGTCCACCTCCTCTACCTCGCCTTCATCCTGCTGAGCCTCACGCTGGCCTTCGGGCTCGTGGCCCTGACGCCGCTGGCCGGCCTGCCCCCCCTGGCGGTGGTCGCTTTGGTGCCGCTCCTCGCCTACGCGATCCTCGGCGTGGTGATGCGCCTCACGCGCGGCAGGCCGCTCTACGTGGCCCACCTCGTCGACGACACCGCCTTCACCCACGACCACGGCTCGGGCCGCGAGACCGCGATGCGCGAGCGGCTCGGCCCCTGGGCCGCGCGCATCCGCGCCGCCGAAGGGGCCTCCACCGAGATCGTGGTGATCGGTCATTCCTCGTCGAGCTTCCTCGCGCTCGAGGTCCTCGACCGCATCCTCGCGGAGGATCCGGGTTTCGGCGGGCGCGGCACGCCGGTGACGCTGGTCACCATCGGCAGCGTGACGCCCTGGATCACCCTTGACGACCGGGCCAAGGGGGCCCGGGCTGCGTTGACCCGGATCGGCGCCGAGACCCGCATCGGCTGGCTCGACGTGCGGGCCAAGTGGGACTGGCTGTCGATCCACCTGCGCGATCCGCTCAGCGCCTCCGGGCTCCCGGCTCCGTCCCCGGGCCGCATCGCGGTCCTGCGCGTGCCGATCGAGGATCTGATCGAGCCGGACATCGTGGCAAGGCGGCGCTGGAACCTGTTTCGAATGCATTTCCAGCTTCTGATGTCGAGCCGCGCGCCCCAGGCCTTCGACTACGCCGCCTTCGTGGCCGGGCCGGAGCCGATCCACGCGGCGGTCGCCCGAATCGCCGATCGGCCGCAGGACGGCTAGGGCCTCGGCCTGACGAGCCGGCCTCCGGCTCCCGAGCCGGATGGGATCGCGTGGCGCCCGACCGCGTCCCATCCCGAGATCCCGGCCGTTCTCCGCATTGTCTGTCTGGAGCGGCCCGCCCGAACCGGGGCAAGTGCCGCAGAGGCAAGCTGAGGAAAACCGGCAACTCGATCGCGCGCGATCATGCTGCAACGCCGTTCCGCGTTTGCAGCCCGTGGCGTTCCGCTCTAGAGCGGTCCCCGCACCGGACCAGACGCCCGGACGGGCGGGTCCCGCTCGTCGTGGGTTGCGTGATCGTGCCCGCGGGGCTTTCCTGCGGCAAAGGGGACTGGCAAGGGCTGCGGATGTTTCGCAACGATGTTCCGATCACCCCCGACCTCGTGCGCCAGCACGGCTTGACGCCCGACGAGTACGAACGCTTCCGCGCCCTCGTCGGCCGCGAGCCGACGTTGACCGAACTCGGCATCGTCTCGGCGATGTGGAACGAGCACTGCTCCTACAAGTCCTCGCGCAAGCACCTGCGCGGCCTGCCGACCACGGGCCCGCACGTGATCCAGGGCCCCGGCGAGAATGCGGGCGTCATCGATATCGGTGACGGGCTGGCCTGCGTCTTCAAGATGGAGAGCCACAACCACCCGAGCTTCATCGAGCCCTATCAGGGCGCGGCGACCGGCGTCGGCGGCATCCTGCGCGACGTGTTCACCATGGGCGCGCGGCCGATCGCGGCGCTCAACGCCCTGCGCTTCGGCTCCCCGGACCACCCGCGCACCCGCCATCTGGTCTCGGGGGTCGTCGCCGGCGTGGGGGGCTACGGCAATTCCTTCGGCGTCCCGACCGTCGGCGGGCTCGTCGGCTTCCACAGGCGCTACGACGGCAACATCCTCGTCAACGCCATGGCGGTGGGCCTCGCCCGCACCGACGCGATCTTCTACGCGGCGGCGACCGGCATCGGGAACCCGATCGTCTATCTCGGCTCCAAGACCGGCCGCGACGGCATCCACGGCGCGACCATGGCCTCCGCCGAGTTCGACGAGGCCAGCGAGTCGAAGCGTCCGACCGTGCAGGTCGGCGATCCCTTCGCCGAGAAGCTGCTACTCGAGGCCTGCCTGGAGCTGATGGCCTCCGGCGCCGTCATCGCGATCCAGGACATGGGCGCGGCCGGTCTCACCTGTTCCGCGGTGGAGATGGGCGCCAAGGGCGATCTCGGCGTCGAGCTGCATCTCGAGAAGGTGCCGACCCGCGAAGAGGGCATGACCCCCTACGAGATGATGCTCTCCGAGAGCCAGGAGCGCATGCTCATGGTGCTCAAGCCCGGCATGGAAGCGGAGGCGGAGGCCATCTTCGTGAAGTGGGGCCTCGACTTCGCGGTCATCGGCCACACCACCGACACGCTCCGCTTCGTCATCAAGCACAACGGCGAGACGGTGGCCGATCTGCCGATCAAGGAACTCGGCGACGAGGCCCCGCTCTACGACCGCCCGCACATCGCCAACACCCACCATCCGGTGATCGCCGCCGCGAGCGTCGCGGCGCCCGTGCCGAACGCCGAGGCGCTCAAGCGCCTGATCGGCTCGCCCGAACTCGCCTCGAAGCGCTGGGTCTACGAGCAATACGACCACTTCATCCTCGGCAACACCGTGCAGAAGCCCGGCGGCGATGCGGCGATCGTTCGGGTCGAGGACGGCCCGAAGGGACTCGCGCTCACCACCGACGTGACGCCGCGCTACTGCGAGGCCGATCCGGTCGAGGGCGGCCGGCAGGCCGTGGCGGAGGCGTGGCGCAACATCACCGCCGTCGGCGGGCGCCCCCTCGCGATCACCGACAACCTCAATTTCGGCAACCCCGAGAAACCCGAGGTGATGGGACAGCTAGTGGGCTGCCTCCAGGGGATCGGCGAAGCCTGCCGGGCGCTCGACTTCCCTGTCGTGTCCGGCAACGTCTCGCTCTACAACGAGACCAACGGCGTCGGCATCCTGCCCACCCCGACCATCGGCGGCGTCGGCGTGCTCGACGACGTGGAGTGCTACGCCACCCTGTCGCTCAAGCGCGAGGGCGATGTGCTGGTGCTGTTCGGCCGCCACGAGGGCTGGCTCGGCCAGTCGCTCTACCTCGCCGAGATCCTCGGCCGCGAGGAGGGCGCGCCGCCGCCGGTCGATCTCGCCGCCGAGCGGAAGGTCGGCGACTTCGTGCGCAGCCTGATCGTCTCCGGCATCGCCGACACGGTGCACGACCTGTCCGACGGCGGCCTCGCCGTGGCCCTGGCCGAGATGGCGATGGCCGGCGGGATCGGCGCGGCGCTTCCCGCCGTCCCGCAGGAGAGGCTGCCGGCCCATGCCTACCTGTTCGGCGAGGATCAGGCCCGGTACCTCGTGGCGGTCCCGGCCGAGGCCGCCGCCGACCTCCTCTACAGCGCCTCCGCCCAGGGGATCGACGCCGCGACGGTCGGCATCGTCGGCGGGGACATCTTGGTACTGCCCGACGGCGAGACCATATCCGTGGACGAGCTCAGGGAGGCCCACGAGGGCTGGTTCCCGTCCTACATGGCGAGCCAGCCGGCCGCCCCGGCGGCCTGACACGAAGTCGAGAGCGAGAGACCCCCATGCCCATGGATGCGCGCGAGATCGAGGCGATGATCCGCGAGGCGCTGCCCGACGCGACGGTCGAGATCAAGGATCTCGCTGGCGACGGCGACCACTACGCCGCCACCGTCATCTCCTCCGCCTTCAAGGGCAAGACCCGGGTGGCCCAGCACCAGATGGTCTACGGCGCGCTCCAGGGGCGCATGGGCGGTGTGCTCCACGCTCTTGCGCTGACCACGGGCGTTCCTCAGGATTGACCATGCCGGGGGCGGTCCGGCCTTGAATTCTGCCGGGCTCACCTGACTTCAAGCCATTGAACCCGACGACACGCCGACGAGGACATTTCCGATGAGCGACATCAACACCGCGATCAAGAACGAGATCGAGTCCCAGGACGTGGTCGTGTTCATGAAGGGCACGCCGCAATTCCCGATGTGCGGCTTCTCCGGCCAGGTCGTTCAGATCCTCAATTACCTCGGCGTGCCGTTCAAGGGCGTCAACGTCCTCGACGACATGGGCATCCGTGACGGCATCAAGGCCTACTCGAACTGGCCGACCATCCCGCAGATCTACGTGAAGGGCGAGTTCGTCGGCGGCTGCGACATCGCCCGCGAGATGTTCCAGTCGGGCGAGTTGCAGCAATTCCTGTCCGAGAAGGGCGTGCCGGTGAAGTCCGCGGCCTGAGCCGCGCGCGGAACCCCACTCCTCCCGCGCGCTTGCTCCCGCTGGGGACCCCGCGGGAGGCTTCATGCACGACGTCATCATCGTGGGCGGCGGCCCGGCCGGGCTCAACGCCGCCCTGATCCTGGGCCGCGCCCGCCGACGGGTCCTGATCTGCGACGCCGACCGGCCCCGCAACGCCGGCACCCCCGCCACCTGGGGGCTGTTCACCCGCGACGGAACCCCGCCGGCCGAGCTGCGCGCCCGGGCCCGCGCCGACCTCGCCCGCTACGACACCGTCGAGCATCGGACGATCGAGGTGGTCGAAGCCCTCCGCGACGGCGACGGGTTCGCGATCGCCCTGGCGGATGGGCGCCGCGAGCGGGCGCGCCGCCTCATCCTCGCGACGGGCCTGTCCCAGGACATCCCTGAGATCGAGGGCTTCGCCACCTATTGGGGCACGGGGGTGCATTCCTGCCCCTATTGCGACGGCTACGAGGTCCGCGACCGCCCCCTCATCGCCTACGGACGGGGCCATGGCGGCTGCGGCGTCGCCCTGGAACTCTCGGGCTGGAGCCAGGACGTCACCCTCTGCACCGACGGCACCGACGGCGACCTCTCGGACAAGGACCGCGACCGCCTCGCCCGCAACCGCATCCGCGTGGTCACGACCCCCGTGGCCCGGCTGGAGGGCAACGGGGACCGGCCGAGCCGTCTCTCCTTCCGCGACGGCAGCGACATTCCCTGCGCGGCTGTGTTCGTGATGCCCTTCGCCTGCAGCCCCTCGCCCCTGGTGACGCAGCTCGGCTGCGACCTCGACGAGGCCCGCGGGGTCGTGCCGACCGGGGATTACGAGA
Source organism: Methylobacterium sp. Leaf118 (assembly GCF_920984675.1). Classification (GTDB taxonomy): domain Bacteria; phylum Pseudomonadota; class Alphaproteobacteria; order Rhizobiales; family Beijerinckiaceae; genus Methylobacterium. The sequence continues at coordinate 2,921 of NZ_CAKLBV010000028.1, read as the reverse complement.
AGACCAACGTGCCGGGGCTCTACGTCGCGGGCGACGCCTCGCGCCGCGTGCAGTTCGCCGTGGTGGCGGCGGCCGAGGGCGCCATGGCGGCCTTCGCGATCAACACCGAGATCCTCGCCGAGACGACGCGCTGACGGGTCGGCCCGGGCGGGGGCGGCCGGTTTCCGGGACCCGCCTCCGTTCGTCCCGGTTTGGCGGGAGACCAACCGCCCCGGCCGGTGTTGACGGAGGTCACCCGCCCGTCCCGGAGCCTCGATGACCCCGATCGTCCATCCCGAACCCGCCCGCGTCATGGTCGCCTGCGGCTGCACCCTCGGGGAGGAGGTGGTGTGGGACGCCCGCGACGCCTCCCTCCTCTGGGTCGACATCGAGGACCCGGCGATCTGGCGCCACTGGACGGAGACCGGGACAACCGAGCGCCTCGCCCTCGACGAGACGCTCAGCTTCGCCGTCCTGACACCGGACCCGGCGGTGGTGGTGGCAGGCTTCCGATCGGGCGTCGCCGCCCTGAACCTCGCCGACGGGTCCCGCCGGCCGATCGTCCGGCCCGAGGGCGAGCCCGCGGGCAACCGCCTCAACAGCGGCCAGGTCGGCCCGGACGGCCGCCTCTATTTTGGCAGCATGGACGATGCGGAGGAGGCCGAGACCGGGCGCTACCACCGCTTCGACGGGCGCGGGCTCCAGAGCTTCGGCGGGGGAGCGGCCGTCACCAACGGGCCCGTGCCGAGCCCGGATGGGCGGCGCCTCTACACCCTCGACACCGCCCAGGGAATCGTCCGCGTCCACGGGCTCGACGGCGACCGCATCGGCGCGCCGGAGACGGTGCTGCGGTTCGAGGCGGGCTGGGGCAAGCCTGACGGCCTCACCCTCGACGCAGAGGATCATCTCTGGATCTGCCATTACGGCGCGTCGCGGATCACCCGCTTCCGGCCGGACGGGACCGTGGAGCGCGTCGTCCCCGTGCCGACGGCCCTCGTGACCAAATGCGCCTTCGGAGGTCCCGATCTGTCGACGCTCTACGTCACGACCTGCCGGCGCGGGCGCGACCCGCAGATCGACCCGATGGCCGGTCATCTGTTCCGGATCGAGACCCCGTTCCGCGGTCTCCCCGCGCGCCTCTACACGCTGCCGCTGTCCCCCGTCCCGCCCGGGTGAACGAGGGCCCGGCTCGGATCGGCGCCGGAGGATGGACCGCCACTATTCGGCCCGCCGGGTGTCCCTTCGCACTGCAGCGAACTCTTGCGCGGCGCAAATATGAATTTGCGGTTAAATTATGGATGGGGCCGGAACTTGTTCCCGCTCTGCCCGTTACTCGCCTACAGTCGAGTTCTCGCTCGGCGACCGCGTGCCCCGGGATGGGGTGGGAGCCGGTCATGCCAGTCTTCGAAGCGAAGCATCTGACGAGCCAGGACGACGATCTCGCGCTCCTGGCGATGATCCTCCACCCGGCCGCCGCCGCGCGGGACGAGGCGCGGGAGCGCGGTCGCGCGCGCCTGGAGCGCGCCACCATGCTGGCGGAGCTGGTGCCGACGCTGCCCGGCAGCACCCTGGGCTCCATCCCCATTCACGAGGCCGCGCCGCTCGGCTGATCCCTGTGTGGGGCGGTCGAGGGTCACCACGCCTGCGGCGTGATCACGCCCTGGCGCGTCACCACCACCCAGGCCCGGCCCCGGCGTTCGATCGCCTCGACCCGGCCGACGCCCGGCACCGCGTCCCCCGCGCCGACCTCCACCAGCCGGCGACGGCGATCCTCCAGGATCGCGACCCCGTCATAGACGTCCCGCACCGCCCAGCCTTCGACGGTGTCGGGCTTCGCCTTGTCGGGCAGGCTGCCGGTCTGGACCGGCTCGGTAAGCTTGGCCTCCGGCTTGGTCTCGGCCTTGGCCGGGAGCGCCGCCACCGGTGACGGCGGGAGCGGCGGCTTCTTCTCCATCTGCGTCGCGAGGCCGGCGATCTTCACGCTCTGCTCGCGCTCGGCCTGCACCATCGTGTCCGACAGGGCGGCGAGGCGCCGGTCGAGCGCCTGCTCGGTCCGGCCGATCCTCTCGGTGAGGCTGGTGTTCAGCGCCTTGATCTCGCCGCGGGCGGCTTCGCTCGCCTCGCGCAGGGCCGTCGCGGCGCGGGCGAGCCGGTCCACGTCCTGGGCCAGGCGCTGGGTCTCGGCCCGTCCGGCCTCGATCCCGGCCCGCAGCTGACCGAGAGCCTCGCCGGAGCGCTCCCGCGGCGCCGCGTTGAGGCCGATCGTGAGGCCGCAGGCCAGGGCGATCGAGGCCGCTGCGGCGAGCCGGCCGTTCGCGCCGAGGCGAAACGTCCGGGGCGCGCCCGTCCCCGGGGCCGGTGCCTCGACGGGGGCGACCCGGGGTTCCGGGCCGGCGCCGACCGCCTGTTTCAGCAACTCCTCGGCCGAAAGCGTGCTTTCGGCCGCCTTGGGGGCGGTTCCCTTGTCCGCTGCGACCGTCGCCGACATGGTCTGTGGCTTTCCAATGAAGGTTTGGCGCCGCCCTGCGCCAGCGCAGGCACCGCGAAGGTCTACCCGCGCGGGGAAGGCGGCCGATGAAGGCGGTGTTAAGGACGTTTGTTTACCGAACGGTTACCGCAGCGCCGGGCCGGACGGGCCACGCGCGAGCGGCCCTCCGCGGGGTCCGGACCGGCGGAGATCCTGAGCGTCGGAAAATAGCTGGTTGACACCGGAATCAGGCCCTCCTATACGGCGGCTCCTGACGCGGTGACGAGACAAACGGGCCGCCCGGAAAGACTACCGAAGACGACGGCAAGCAGCGACCGGCACCAGCCAAAGCAAATTGCCACTTGACTTCAGTAGTAGCGTCTGGCAAATCAGATGCAGCTCTTTGACAAGTTGAGATTGAGAAAGAGAAACGTGGGCGGCTTGTTTTCGTCCTTGCGGGTCTGGCGTGAGCTGG
>NZ_CAKLBV010000027.1 GCF_920984675.1 Methylobacterium sp. Leaf118 | reverse complement strand
GGCCCGCGCCGGCGCGGCCCTGCGCGACCTCGAATTCGTGCAGTTCCACCCCACCGCCATCGCGGCGGGCCGCGATCCGATGCCCCTGGCGACCGAGGCCCTGCGGGGGGAGGGCGCGGTGCTGGTCGACGAGACCGGCGCGCGCGTCATGGCGGGCGTGGCCGGCGGCGACCTTGCGCCCCGGGACGTGGTGGCCCGTGGGATCTTCCAGGCGCTCGCCCGCGGCCGCACCGTGTACCTCGACGCCCGCGGCGACGGCCTCGGCGCCCGGATGCCCCGGCGCTTCCCGACCGTCGCGGCGCTCTGTGCCGAGGCCGGCATCGATCCCGCCGTGCAGCCGATCCCGGTCCGGCCGGCGGCGCATTACCACATGGGCGGCATCCTCGTGGACGCCTTCGGCCGCAGCTCCGTGCCGGGCCTCTGGGCCTGCGGCGAGGTCGCCTCCACCGGCCTGCACGGTGCCAATCGGCTCGCCAGCAACTCGCTCCTCGAGGCCCTGGCCTTCGCCCCCCGCATCGCGGCCTCGATCGGCGACGCCCCCACCGGCCGCGCGCCGATCCGGCCCGAGCCTCTGCCCGACCCCCTGCGGGCGGACGAGGGCGCGCTGACGGAGGTCCGCGCCGTGATGGAGCGCCATGTCGGCGTGGTGCGCGACGCGGCCGGCCTCGCGCAGGCCATCGCCCGCCTCGAACGGTTGGAGGCGGAGGGCTGCGAGCCCGCCGCCACCGGGCTGATGATCGCCCGCGCCGCCCTCGACCGGCGCGAGAGCCGCGGTGCCCATTGGCGCAGCGATTTCCCGGGACAGCTCCCGCCCCGCCACGCGGTGACGACGGAGGCCGAAGCGCGCGAAGCGCTTCCGCAGCAGGACATGCTCACCGATGCCTGACGACGCCCTGCTCCCCGTCTTGCTCCCCTTGCCGCGCCTCCTCGTCGAGCCCGTGGTCCGGGCCGCCCTCCTGGAGGATCTCGGCCGGGCCGGCGACATCACCACCGACGCGATCGTGCCGCCGGGCGAGCGGATGGAGGCGGTGATCGCGTCCCGTCAGGACGGCATCGTCGCCGGCACCGACGCGGCGGCGATCGCCTTCGAACTGATCGATCCGTCCCTGACGGTGGTGGTCGAGCGCCAGGACGGGACCCGGATCGCGCCGGGCGACACGGTGATCCGCCTGTCGGGCCCGGCCCGCGCGGTGCTGACCGCCGAGCGCGTCGCCCTCAACCTGCTCTGCCGCCTCAGCGGAGTCGCCACCGCCACGGCCTCCCTGGTCGAGGCGGCCCGGCCCCACGGCAAGGCCCGCATCGTCTGCACCCGCAAGACCACGCCGGGCCTGCGGGCGCTGGAGAAGCACGCCGTGCGGGCGGGGGGCGGCTCGAACCACCGCTTCGGTCTCGACGACGCCGTGCTCATCAAGGACAACCACGTCGCGGTCGCCGGCGGGATCGTCCCGGCGATCGAGCGGGCGCGCGCCCGGGCGGGGCACCTCGTCAAGATCGAGGTCGAGGTCGACACCCTGGCTCAGCTCGAACAGGCGCTCTCGGTCGGCATCGACGCGGTGCTCCTCGACAATATGAGCCCCGACACCCTGGCCCGTGCCGTGCGCACGGTCGATGGCCGCGCCCTCACCGAGGCCTCGGGCCGGATCAACCGCGACACCGTCGGTGCGGTGGCGGCCTCCGGGGTCGACCTGATCTCCGTCGGCTGGATCACCCACAGCGCGGCGATCATCGATCTGGGGCTGGACGCGGCGTAAGCCCGTCCTTGCGCATCCGGTAGCGCCGGAAGCGCTGGCCGCCCCGCTCTACGGTCTCCTCCGCCAGGACCCGAAAACCGACCGCCTCGAAGAAGGGCCGGGCGGTCAGGCTCGCCTCCGTGGTGAGGCCATCGAGGCCGAGGGCGACGGCATGCGCCTCCGCCGCCGCGACGAGGGCCCGGGCGACGCCTCGGCGCCCGAAGCCGGGATGCACATAGAGCCGATCGAGATGGCCGTCGGCGCGAGGTCGGCGAAGCCCGCGGGCGCACCCCCGATCCGGGCGATCCAGGTCGTGTGTTCCGCCCGCTGCGCGCTCCAGGCCGCGCGGTCGACGCGCGACCATGCCGCGATCGGGGCCGGGCCGTCATCGGCGGATGCGGTCTCGCGGATCGCCCGCGCGAAGATGTCGGCGATGGCCTCGAGCTCGGCCGAGTCGTAGAGGGTGACGGCGATCGCGCCCATCGTGCCGAATTCCCCCATGGACCGACGGCGACACGTCCCGGGCCGGGTTTCCGTCCCGCGCTCTGGCGGGGTTACGGCCAAGCTGACACAGTGTTGCCACACGGTCACGAGGGCGACCGAACCGGTGCCGTGGCCCGATTCAAGCTTGGCTTTGACCCCCGACCGTTTACGCGTTGGCGATGATCCGCACGGCATCGTGCGCACACGTTCGAATCGCGTTCCCTTTACAATTCGTCCGTCCCCGAGAGGATCCGATGCGCCGCTTCGTCCTTGCCCTCAGCGGGCTCGCCTGCGCGACGGTCGCGCTGGCCGGCCCCGCCGCCGCCTACGAGATCGATCCGCTCACCCGTCAGCCGCTGACCGAGGTGCTCACGGTCCGCGTGCGTCCGCAGGCGGTCCTGCCCACCGCCAACGCCGTCCTCCCCTACGGCGACCCGCTCCAGCAGAGCCCGGCCGCGGCGGCGGTGCCGCAGGCCACCGCCATCGCCCGCGAGGTTGTGCCCTTCCCCGGCGCCTATGCCCCGGGCACCATCGTGGTCTCGACCGCCGAGCGGCGGCTCTACCTCGTCATGGCCGGCAATCAGGCCATGCGCTACGGCGTCGGGGTCGGCCGTCCGGGCTTCACCTGGGGCGGCCAGCAGACGATCACGATGAAGCGGGAATGGCCGGATTGGCGCCCGCCGGCCGAGATGCTGCGTCGCCGTCCCGACCTGCCCCGCTACATGAAGGGCGGCGTCGAGAACCCGCTCGGCGCTCGCGCGATGTATCTCGGCAACACGATCTACCGCATTCACGGCTCCAACGAGCCGGAGACGATCGGCACCGCCGTGTCCTCGGGCTGCATCCGCATGACCAACGAGGATGTCGCCGACCTCTACACCCGCGTCAACGTCGGCACCCGGGTCGTCGTCCAGCGCTGACAGGGCTCTCGGACTAAAGCCGCGGCCGCGACAGGCGGCCGCCGGCGCACGAGGCCAACGGACCACGAAAGGCCATCGCCGCAGGGCGATGGCCTTTCGTCGGTTGGGCACTCAGCCGAGCAGGAGCAGGTCGAGCACGACGACGGCGATGCCCCCCGCCACGGAGAGCCCGAGCAGCACGACGCTGCTGAGCTGATCGACGGTGTTCACGGTCTGGCCGATGGCGTGCCGGGGGTCGGTGGCGGACATGAAGGGATCTCCGTTGCTGTCGCTGCGGCAACGGTCGAGCGGCGTCGCGGTTCGATGCGCCGAACCCGCGGGCCCGATCTCAGTGGCAGCCGCAGCGTCCGCTGCCGCAGCCCCCGTCGCCGTGGGCGTGGCCCGTGTCGGCCGCCTTGCCACGGGCCGGCGCGCTGGCGGCCCGGTCGCGGCTCAGGCCCCGCTCGTCCAGTTCGCGCAGATAGGTCGACCAGCGGTTCCGGTATTCCCGGCCCAGGTCGAACAGGTAGTCCCAGCCGAAGATGCCGGTGTCGTGCAGATCGTCGAAGGACAGCTTCACGGCGTAGTTGCCGACGGGCTCGACCGCGAGGATCGCCACGTCGCGCTTTCCGCCCAGCACCTTGCGCTCGGCCGGCGAGTGGCCCTGCACCTCCGCCGAGGGGCTCGACACCCGCAGGTATTCGGCGGGCAATTCGAAGCGCCCGCCCCCGTCGAAGGCCACGGTCAGCACCCGCTTGTCGCCGGAGAGGCGGATTTCGGTGGGCCAGCGCTCGCTCATGAGGGTCCCGTCCCGGGCTGTCTTCGATGTCTTGTATACCAGCCGTGCGCCGCTGCGCTTGCCGGACCTTGCCACGACCTTCATATGGAGGCTGATGCTGGATCTGTCAGCCGACAAAACCGCCGCCCCGCAACCCGAGTCGAGTGCAGAGACGCGCATGTGGGGTCCTCGCGACGACGCGCCGCCGCAGACGCGCCCGGCACCCCTGGTGGACCCGTTCCAGCGGGCGATCACCTATCTGCGCCTGTCGGTCACCGATCGCTGCGACTTCCGCTGTGCCTATTGCATGGCCGAGGACATGCAGTTCCTGCCCAAGCGCGATCTGCTGACGCTGGAGGAGCTGGACCGGCTCTGCGCGGTCTTCGTCGCCCGCGGCGTGCGCAAGCTGCGCATCACCGGCGGCGAGCCGCTGGTGCGGCGCGACATCCTGCAGCTGTTCCGGCGCCTGTCCCGGCACCTGACGAGCGGCGCCCTCGACGAGCTGACCCTGACCACCAACGGCTCGCAGCTCGCCCGCTTCGCGCCCGAACTCGCCGATCTCGGCGTGCGGCGGATCAACGTCTCCCTCGACACGCTCGATCCGGAGAAATTCCGCGCGATCACCCGCCGGGGCGACCTCGCCACCGTGCTGGGCGGGATCGAGGCGGCGCAGGCGGCCGGGATCCGGGTCAAGCTCAACGCGGTGGCGCTGAAGGGCGTCAACGAGGACGAGATCGCGCCGATGCTGGTCTGGGCGCATGAGCGCGGCATGGACCTGACGCTGATCGAGGTGATGCCGCTCGGCGAGATCGAGGGCGACCGCACCGACCAGTTCCTGCCCCTCTCGGTCGCCCGGGCGCGGCTGCAGGAGCGCTTCACCCTGACCCCGCTGCCCGACCGCACCGGCGGACCGGCCCGCTATGTCCGCGTCGAGGAGACCGGCGGGCGGCTCGGCTTCATCACGCCGCTGACCCATAATTTCTGCGAGAGCTGCAACCGGGTGCGACTCACCTGCACGGGCAAGCTCTACATGTGCCTCGGCCAGGAGGACGCCGCCGATCTCCGCGCGGCCTTGCGCGCCTCCCCCGACGACGCCTTGGTGACCCAGGCCGTGATCGATGCGATCGCCCGCAAGCCCAAGGGCCACGATTTCGTCATCGAACGGGCCCGTCCGGCCGCGGTGCCGCGGCACATGAGCGTCACCGGCGGCTGATCCGTCAGCCGGCGACCGGCCGCAGAATGTCCCGGACCGTGCGGTCCTCCAGCCAGTGGCGCACCCGCTCGCAGGATTGCGCGAGCCCGGGCGTCTGCGCGTAGATCGACAGCGATCCCTCCACCATCGCCCGCAGCTCGAGGCAGCGGGCGGCGTCCGCCAGGAAATCGAAGCCGCCGCGCGGCGGCTTGAAGGTGGTGCTGCCGGTGAGCCCGATCCGCGCGGCGATCTCCGGATAGACCGGCCAGACGCCCCCGCTCAGGGGATCGGGCAGATAGGCCTCGCAGGAGGCCGTCCGGGCGGGGAGGCCGGCGCGGCGCAGGGCGTCGCGGGCGAGATCCTCCATCACGAACAGCTTGGGGTGGTTGATCGTGTGCATGAAGCAGCCGCGGCGCATCCAGCCGGCGAAGAGCCCGTCGAGATCGCGGCCATGGGCCCGGCTCATCGCCAGCAGCGCGTCCCGGCTGTCGAACCAGCCGTCGAGATAGCCCACCCGCGCGAACACCTCCGCCCGGAACAGCGAGAGGATCGCGTCCACCGAGAAGCCGCGGGCGAAGCCGTAGACGATCAGCGCCGAGTGGTAGTCGCCCATCGGCGAGCCGGGGTTCCGGCCCTCGTGGAAGATGTAGACGATGTCGGGATGGAAGGCCGGGAACAGGATGAGCGGCACGGGCACGTAGACCCGCGCCGCCGCGGCGATGCGCGCGGCGGTCACCGCGCCGAGCGGTCCCGCCTCGAAGGGGAACGAGACCGTGAGGTCCGCCTCCGCGACCGCCGCCAGCAGGCGTTCCGGGCTCGAATCGAACAGGTGCGGGAAGGTCGCGGGTTCTACCTGGGCGACCTCAGCATCCGGCGCAAGGAACCCCAGGCAGCCCGCCAGGACGGCGACTTGGCAGTTGTTGCCCACGACGACGATTCGCCTAGCCACGGACGCGGGCCTCCCCCTGCGAGCAGCTCCTCGTCGCAGACGACCGCCGCCTGCTGCGCGAATTCGCGCCGCGCCGCGTGTAGGCTGCGCGAGGAGGTCGGCAGGGCATCGGCCTGCCCGCCCTCGGTGAGATGGCGGAAGAAGACGCGCATGACATGGTCGACACCGTCCTGGCTGACGGACCTGAGATCGCTCTCTAGATAACGGAAGGCGCCTTCCGGCGAGGTGACGATCTCGTAGGAGGGGAAGTACAGGGTATCGTCGCGGCGGTCGGCCAGACTCTGGGCCGCGACCCGTAGCACCGCCTTGCTGTGGACCGTCGATTGCAGGACGTGCCGCCGCATATAGGTCGCCACGAGCGGCACCGGCGAGACCGTGAGGATCAGCCGGGCTGCGGGATTCACCGCATGGAGTGCGTCGGCGAAGGCGGTGAGGTCCGCGATCACCGCCTCGACCGGTTGGTTGTCGAAGACGTAGCGCTCCGGGTCGAAGGTGCCGGCGGCGACCCCCGGGCTCAGCGGAAAGGCCGCCCCATCGCTGGCCGCCTGCCAGCCCTCGGTGAGGCCGAGGGTGAAGACGAACACGTCGAGGGTCTCGAAGAGCTGGCGCACCCGGGCGAGATGCTGCTGGCGGTCCGCCTCCACCGACTCCGGGCTCTCGAAGCCGTCGGGCTCGATGCGGGGGCGGAACGGGTCGGCGAAACGCCCGTCCGGCCGCGTCCAGGCGGTGTCCACGGGCGCGAAACGGCCATAGGCCCGCTCCATGAGCTGGCGGAGCTGGCGTGCGGTATAGACGTTGCCGTAGCGGGCCGAGAACAGACGGTAGTTGCGCGCCCGCGCCGCCTCCGGGCTCAGCCCGTCGGGTGCGTCCTCGGTGACGAGATAATGGTAGCCGCCGGCCTGGAGCCGGTCGGCGATGTGCTGGGCGAAGCAGCTTCCCGCGGTGGCGATCCGGGTCTGCCGGGTCAGCCGGAAATCCGCAGGCACCGGCACGCCCGCCATGGGGTCGAGGGCGAAGAGGGGGAGCGCGCCGACCGATCGGTCCCAGAAGGCGTGGTCCGCCAGACCGGCATAGGGATTTCGGGGACGATCCGCCATCGGTGAGGAACGCCTGTCGCATCGGTCCGCGGGAAGGGGCCGACTCTCGGAAAAAAACCGAGGCCGCAGAAGACCTTAGAGAATCGTCCCGGATGCGATCCCTGGGATGAGTCTCTAGCCGAACCGGACAGGGCAGGCAACGGCGGGAGGGCCGGGTCCCCATCGCCGGAGTGACGCGAATGCCATCCTGAACGGCGGGCCGCCGCGCGCCTCCGTTCGAGGCCGCCAGAGCAACCCGGAGCGGCGACTCGGAGCGGCGACTCGGAGCGGCGAGCCGGGGACGGAGCCGGGTTGAGCATTGAGTCTGGCCTGACCGTCCGTCTATGACCGTCATCGGGCCGTCCGCCCTGCCGCCTCGCGCGCCCGCTCGAAGGCCGCCGGCTGTCTCCGCCAGGGCAGGTCCCCCGCGTCGAACGGTCCGGTCGCGTCGCCCTTCGCCCGGAGGTCGCGCGCGACAGGGCCGCTGAAAGGACCCCGTGTTCGAACTCGCCGTCGCCCTGTTCCTGATCCTGCTCAACGGGGCCTTCTCGTTGTCCGAACTGGCGGTGGTGTCCGCGCGCAGGGCGCGGCTGAGCACCCTGGCGAAGCAGGGGCGCCGCGGGGCCCGGGCGGCGCTCGCCCTCGCCGACGATCCCGGGCGCTTCCTCTCCGCCGTGCAGATCGGCATCACCTTGATCGGCGTTCTGGCGGGAGCCTATTCCGGCGCCGCGCTCGGGCAGCGGATGACGGAACTCCTGCAGGGGCAGGGGGTGCCGGAGCGGATCGCGGAGCCCGCTGGATACGGACTCGTCATCTTCGTCATCACCTATCTTTCCGTGGTCATCGGCGAGCTGGTCCCGAAAAACTTCGCCCTGCGCGATCCAGAGGGCATCGCCTGCCTCGTCGCGCCGAGCATGACGGTGGTCTCGCGCCTGGCGGGCCCCCTGGTCTGGCTGCTCGACGCCTCGACGCGGATGATCTTCCGCCTCCTCGGCCAGACGCAGGAGCCGCCCTCCTCGGTCACCGACGAGGAGATCCGGACCATCCTGGCGGAGGCGGAAGCCGCGGGCGTGATCGAGGGGCACGAGCAGCAGATGATCGCCGGCGTCCTGCGCCTCGGCGACCGGCGCGTGCGCGGCGTGATGACGCCCCGAACGGAGGTGACGTGGCTCGACCTCGAGGACGGCGAGGCGAAGCATCGCGAGATCCTGCTCGCTTCCCCCCATGCCCGCCTGCCCGTCGCCGATGGGGGCCCCGAGAACATGGTCGGCGTGCTCCAAGTCCGCGACCTGCTGCCGGATCTGGCGCGCGGATTACCGCTGAACGTGCGCGCGCAGGTCAAGCCGGCGGTCATCCTCCCGGACCAGCTCACCGCCCTCGACGCCCTGCGGGAGCTTCAGAAGGCCGCGGTCCCGATCGCCCTCGTTCACGACGAGTACGGCCTGTTCGAGGGCGTGCTCACGCCGGCCGACATCCTCGACGCCATCGCCGGCGCCTTCCAGGCGGATACGACCGACCCGGACCCCGAACTGGTGCGGCGGGAGGACGGCTCCTGGCTCATCTCCGGCGCCATGCCGGTGGACGAGTTCGCGGAGCGGGTGGAGATGCCCCTGCCGGAGCGGCGCGCGTACGAGACCGTGGCCGGCCTCGTTCTGACCGCGCTGCAGCGCCTGCCCGAGACCGGCGAGACGGTCGATATCGGCGCGTGGCGCTTCGAGGTGGTGGATATGGATGGAAACCGCATCGACAAGGTGATCGGCCACCGGCTGCAATAGCGCCGGGCGGGCCTCCGATCGGGAGCCCGGCGGGAACGCGATTCGCGGCATCGCCGGGCTGAAAACCGCATTTTGAATGCGGACCCGCCCGGCAATCCGGCGTATCTCCAGGCATCCCGATCCGACGCTGGAGATTCGATACCTATGGCCAAAGTCGCGTTCCTGGGCCTCGGCGTGATGGGCTCGCCGATGGCGGGCCACCTCGCCAAGAAGGGCCACGAGGTCACCGTCTACAACCGCACGCCGGCCAAGGCCGAGGCCTGGGTCGCGGCCCATGGCGGCCGGTCCGCCGCGACGCCGCGGGAGGCTGCCGCCGGCGCGTCGATCGTGTTCGCCTGCGTCGGCAACGACGACGATCTGCGCTCGGTGGTGCTGGGCCCCGACGGCGCCTTCGCCGGGATGGAGCGGGGGGCGGTCTTCGTCGATCACACCACCGCCTCGGCGGAGGTCGCCCGCGCCCTGTCGGCGGCGGCCGACGCGGCGGGCCTGCGCTTCGTCGACGCCCCGGTCTCCGGCGGTCAGGCGGGGGCCGAGAACGGCGTCCTCACCGTGATGTGCGGCGGCGAGGCCGGTGCCTATGACGAGGCCGAGCCCGTCATCGCGGCCTATGCCCGCTCCTGCCGGCTGCTCGGGCCCTCGGGCTCGGGCCAGCTCACCAAGATGGTCAACCAGATCGCCATCGCCGGGCTGGTGCAGGGTCTGTCCGAGGCGATCCACTTCGCCAAACGCGCCGGGCTCGACGTCGAGGCGGTGCTGGAGGTGATCTCCAAGGGCGCCGCCGGATCCTGGCAGATGGAGAACCGCGGCAAGACCATGAACGCCGACACGTTCGATTTCGGCTTCGCGGTGGAGTGGATGCGCAAGGATCTCGGCATCCTGCTCGCCGAGTCGCGCCGCAACGGCGCCCGCCTGCCGGTGACCGCCCTGGTCGATCAGTTCTATGCCGAGGTCGAGGCCATGGGCGGCAAGCGCTGGGACACGTCCTCGCTCATCGCCCGGCTGCAGCGCGAAGGCGTCTGACGGCCATCGCCTGGGCCGCCTCGGGCTCGAGCCAGTGCCAGTCCGCCCCCATCTGGTGGCGGAACCACGTGTGCTGGCGCTTGGCGTAGCGGCGGGTGTCGCCCTGACCCCGCCGCACCGCCTCCTCGCGCGGGAGCGCGCCGTCGAGATGGGCGATCAGCCCCGGCACGCCGTGGGCGCGCATGACCGGCAGGAGCGGGTCGAGCGTCCTCGCATGCAAGGCGGCCACTTCGTCGAGGGCGCCCCCCTCCATCATGGCGAGGAAGCGCGCGTCGATGCGGCGGCGCAGCGCGTCGCGCTCCACCGCGAGGAAGATTTTCAGGAGTGTTCGCCCTGCCAGCGGGCCCGGCTCGCGGCGATCGTGGAACGAGCCGATCGAGCGGCCGGTGGCGGCGAAGATTTCGAGGGCGCGCATCACCCGCATCCGGTCGGAGGGGCGCAGGCGCGCGGCGCTCTCGGGATCGCGCTCGGCGAGCCACCTGTGGAGCGCTTCGGTCGGCCGTCCCTCGGCCTCCGTGCGAAGGCCTGTCCGGATGGCGTCGGGGATTTCGGGGAGATCGGAAAAGCCTTCGTCGAGGGCGCGGAAGTAGAGGCCGGTGCCGCCGACGAAGATCGGCAGACGCCCCGCCGCGTCGGCCTCGGCGACGAGAGCCGAGGCCTGCCGTTGGAAATGCCCGACCGAGAAATTCACGGCCCCGTCGACGCTGCCGTAGAGGCGGTGCGGGGCGAGGGCCTCTTCCTCCGGGCTCGGCCGGGCGGTGAGGACGCGCAGATCCGCGTAGACCTGCATCGAGTCGGTGTTGATCACCGTGCCGCCAAAGGCCCGCGCCAGCGCCAGCCCTAGGGCCGACTTGCCCGAGGCGGTCGGCCCTGCGATGAGAATCGCGGCCGGACGGTCCTCCTCGCCTCCGTCCGCAACCGGCACGGCCTGCTCCCCATGACCCTCGTCGCGACGCTGATAGCAAACCCGGCCCGGCCCGCCATCACCGACGCGGTCCTCGCCGAGGCCCGACGGGTGATGGGCACCGAGCACCAGCCGCGGATCCTGCACGGCGAGGTCGCGGCCGAGATCCTGGTGCCGGGCGCGCCCGGCGAGGCGGCCGGCCTGACCGAGCGCCTGCGGGCGGCGCTCGGGGCCGAGCCGATCGACGTGGCGGTGCTGGAGGCCGGCGCCCACCGCCGCAAGCGGCTGTTCCTGGCCGACATGGATTCCACCATGATCGAGCAGGAATGCATCGACGAACTCGCCGATGTCGTCGGCATCAAGCCGCAGGTCGCCGCCATCACCGAGCGGGCCATGCGCGGCGAGATCGCCTTCGAGCCTGCCCTGCGCGAGCGGGTCGGGCTGCTCAAGGGGCTGCCCGTGGGGGCCATCGACGCGCTGATCCGCGACCGCATCCGCCACACGCCCGGCGGGCGCACCCTGGTGGCGACGCTTCGCGCCCATGGGGCCCATACCTGCCTCGTCTCGGGCGGCTTCACCCTGTTCACCGGGCCGGTCGGCGGCGCGCTCGGCTTCGACGAGACCCGCGCCAACGTCCTCGACGTGGCCGAGGGTGAGCTGACCGGCGCGGTGGTGGAGCCCATCGTCGGGGCGGAGGCCAAGCGCGCCAGCCTGATCGCGCTGCGCAACCGCCTGGGCCTGGCGCCCGCCGACACCCTCGCCGTGGGCGACGGGGCGAACGACCTCCCGATGATCGGCGAGGCGGGTCTCGGCGTCGCCTTCCGGGCCAAGCCCAAGGTCGCCGCCGCGGCGCGGGTGCGAATCGAGCACGGCGACCTCACCGCGCTGCTCTACCTGCAGGGGTTCTCCGCGGCCGAGTTCGTGCACTGAGGCGCGGACGCCCTTAACCCCGCCGGTAGGCAGCCCGACCAGCCCGAGGGACACCGCGAGCGCCGCTGCGTAGGTGACGGCGATGCCCCCTGTCGGTGCGAGGCGGATCACCGCGAGGTTGAACGCGCACGGGCCGGCCGCGCCGATCGCCGCACCGCGAAGGGCCGCGTCCGCTCTGCGCGCACGAAGGCGATGAGCGGCCAGGCGATCACCGGCACCGGGGCGAGCAGGCGCCCGAGCGCGGGGCCGAGCCGTGGGGCGCCGTGACGGCGAGGAGGCTCACGCCGCCTCGCCGGGAGGCGGCTCAGTCGAGCGCGATGGCGACGAAGCGCACGTCGCCGCTGACGCTGGCCACCAGCAGGAGCACCGACTTGCGGCCCTCCTTCTTGAGGGCGTCGACCCGCTTCGTCACGTCGGCGGGGGCGTTCACCGTCTCCTGGCCGACCTCGACGATGACCTCGCCGGGCTGGATGCGCTTGTCGGCCGCCGTCGAGTTCGGATCGACGCGGGTGACGACGACGCCGTTCTTGACGGATTCCTTGATGTTGTAGCGCTTGCGGGCCTCGTCGGTGAGGCCGGTCAGGTTGAGACCGAGCACCTGCCGGATCGACGGCTCGGCCTCGGGCTGCTTCGCGCTGGCGACCTGGGTCTTCTCGCCATCCTCGAGGCGGCCGAGCAGGACGGACTTCGTCTGCTCCTCGCCCTTGCGCACCACCCGCACCTCGACGGTCTTGCCGACGGGCGTCGCCGCGACGATGCGGGGCAGCTCGCTCGAGGATTTCACGGGCACGTCGTTGAAGCGGACGATCACGTCGCCCACCTCGAGGCCAGCGGTCTTGGCGGGGCCCTTGTCGTCCACGCCGGCGATCAGGGCGCCCTTGGCGCCGCCCTTCAGGCCGAGCGCCTCGGCGGTGGCGTCGTCCACGTTCTGGATGCGCACGCCGAGCCAGCCGCGGCGGACCTCGCCGAACTGGCGCAGCTGGTCGACGATCGGGCTCGCCGTGCCGGAGGGCACCGCGAAGCCGATGCCGACCGAGCCGCCCGAAGGCGAGAGAATGGCGGTGTTGATGCCGATGACCTCGCCGTCCATGTTGAACAGCGGTCCGCCGGAATTGCCCTTGTTGATGGCCGCGTCGGTCTGGATGTAGTTGTCGTAGGGGCCGGACTCGATGTTGCGGCCCCGGGCCGAGACGATGCCGGCGGAGACCGAGCCGCCGAGCCCGAACGGGTTGCCGATCGCCATCACCCAGTCGCCCGGGCGCATCTTGTCGGAATCGCCGAAGGGCACCGCCCGGAGCGGGCGCTCCGCCGTCGGCTTCACGCGCAGCAGGGCGAGGTCGATCTTCGGGTCCTTGCCGAGGATCTCGGCCTTCAGCTTCGAGCCGTCGCTGAGAATGACCTGAATGTCGTTGGCGTCGCCGATGACGTGGTTGTTCGTCACCACGAGGCCCGAGGCGTCGATGATGAAGCCGGAGCCCAGCGAGTTCGACTTGCGGGAGGGCGAGCGCGGGCTGTCGTCTTCGCTGCGCGGGCTGTTCTGGCCGCGGCGCTTGAAGAATTCCTCGAAGAGATCCTCGAACGGGGTGCCCTGGGGGAGCTGCGGCATGGTGCGCCCGCCGCTCTTGTTGGCCTCCACTGTGGTCGAGGCCGAGATGTTCACGACCGCGTCCGTCACCTTCTCGGCAAGATCGGCGAGCGATTCCGGACCCTTCGCGAGGACCGGGAGTGGCAGGGCCGTCACGGTGACGGACAGGCCCAGCACCGCGGCGGCCAACGCCGAGGAGGCGCGCCGGGCGAGCGATGACCTTTCGCCCCTGACGACGTTCGCGGCGACTCTCATGGGCGGGTTCCTCACCATTCCTGGGGCGTCCCCTTGCGGGGCGAGCCGATAGATTCCGCGGCCGGCCGCCCGATCAAGGGCGCCGGCCGCGATGCCGCGGGACGGGCGGGTGCCCGCGAGGCGCGGGCGTCGTTACTTGACGGTTCCGGTGGTGCCGGGCGCCGACGCGGTGGCGTTGCGCTCGGCCGCCGGGCGACGTCCCTGCGGGTCGGAGAAGTAGCGGAAGAAGTCCGAGGTCGGGCTCACCACGAGCCGGGTGTCCGGGCCCTTCAGCGCCTGCTCGTAGGCCTGCATCGAGCGGTAGAAGGCGAAGAAGTCCGCGTCGCGCCCGAAGGCCTCGGCCAGGATGCGGTTCTTCTCGGCCTCGCCCGCACCGCGCAGCTCCTCGGCCTGCTGGTTGGCCTCGGCCAGGATCACGGTGACGTCGCGGTCGGCCTTGGCGCGGATCAGGGTCGCCGCCTGATCGCCGTTGGCGCGGATGTCGGTCGCCTCCTTCTTCCGCTCCGACGTCATGCGGTCGTAGACCGCCTGGCTGTTCTTGGCGGGAAGATCGACGCGGGTCATGCGCAGATCGACGATCTCGACGCCGAGCCCCTGGGCCTCGCGGTTCACGCTCTCCTGGATCTCGTTCATGAGCTTGGCGCGGTCGGTCCGCACCAGCGCGTCGCGGCTGGAACGGGCGAGCACGTTGCGCAGCGCCGAGTTGGTGAAGCTGGCGAGACGCTGGTTGGCCAGGGCGATCGTGCCGACCGACTGATAGAACTTCAGAGGATCGACGATGCGGTAGCGGGCGAAGGCGTCCACTTCCAGGTTCTGCCGGTCGGCGGTGAGCAGGGGCTGCACCGGCAGGTCGAGGTCGAGCACGCGCTTGTCGAACAGCACCACGCTGTCGGCGAAGGGCACCTTGAAGTAGAGGCCCGGCTTGTTCTGGCCGACCGGGTTCAGCACGTCGCGCACGCGGCCGAGCTGGAGCACCAGCGCCTGCTGCATCTGCCCGATGGTGAAGACGGAGGCGTAGAGGCCGACCGCGATCGCCGCCGCGATCACGATCAGGCCCGTGCGAAGGGCGGGATTGTTCATCGGCTCGTCGCTCCGCTGTTCTGACTCCGCCCGCCATCGGTCAGGGGCAGCACCGGCAGGACGCCGGCGGCCGTGGCACCGGCCACGCCGGACCCGTTCTGATCGATGATCACCTTGTTCACGGAGCCCAGCACCTTCTCCATCGTCTCCAGGAAGATGCGCTCGCGGATCACGGCGGGTGCGACCTTGTAGGACTCGTAGACCTGGCTGAAGCGGGCCGCCTGACCGGTCGCGTCCGCCGTCGCCTGGGTCTTGAAGGCCTCGGCCCCCTGGACGATCTGGCTCGCCTTGCCTCGGGCCTGCGGAACCTCGCGGCTCGCGTAGGTCTCGGCTTCGTTGCGGACCTGCTGGGCGTATTGCTGGGCGGCGTTCACGTCGATGAAGGCCGGGCGCACCTCGGGCGGCGGGTTGACGCTGGTGAGCTGCACCACCTCGATGCGCACGCCCGCGCCGTACTCGTCCAGAGCGGCCTGAAGGATCTCCTTGACCTCCTGGGCGATGCTCGACTGCTCGTTGGTCAGGATCGGCTGGATGTTGCGGCGGCCGATCACCTCGCGCATGGCGCTCTCGGCGATGGCCTTGATGGTGCCGTCCGGGTTGGCGAGGTTGAAGACGTAATCCTCGGCCTTGAGCGGGTTGACGCGCCACTGCACCTCGAAGTCGAGATCGACGATGTTCTCGTCGCCGGTGAGCATCAGGCTCTCTTCCGCCACGTCCCGGGTGCGGGTGGCGCTGCTGCCGGTGATGTAGCCGATCGGGATCGAGTTCACGACGCCGATATTGGGCTTCTGCACGGTGCCGATCGGATAGGGGAAGTTGTAGCGCAGGCCCTCGCGGGTGGAGCCGGTGTAGCGCCCGAAGATCGTGTTGATGCCGACCTCGTTGGGCTTCACGATGTAGAAGCCGGTGAGCAGCCACGCGCCGAGCACGAGGCCCGCCGCAATCAGGATGCCCTTGCCGCCGCCGAGGCCGCCGCCGGGCATCACGCCGCGCAGCCGGTCCTGTCCACGCCGGAGCAGATCCTCCAGATCGGGGGGCGTCTTGCCGCCGCCCCCGCCACCCCAGGGACCGCCGCCGTTACCGCCGCCGCCGCCGCCGCCGGGCCGGCCCCAGGGGCCGCCGCCGCCGCCGCCGCTCTGATTGCTCCAAGGCATTCTCGACGTGAACTCCTGCTCAAGCCGGCCCCCGCCCGCCGCGGGATGGCCGCTCCCTCATTCGACCCGCCGGCCCGCCGGGTGGCGGGAAAGGCGATTTTTCTCAGCCGCGAGAACGCATTTGCGGCATCGCACGATCGTGCCGCGCACCTGAGTGGCCCCGGACTGTCCTGTCAAGGCTGGCAGGTGGTCCCGCCTCCGGTCAACCGCAACCGGGGCGGGGATCGTCCGGTCGCCGCGCCCCTGCGGCCAATGCGCCCCGGTTCGATCAACGGCCGGCGACGCGTTCCCAATCCACGAACTGGAACGGAAACGCGTCGTGCTCCCCGGCGGGGTGGCTCTCGCGGGCGGTCTCGCGGAAGGCCGAGCGGTCGAAATCCGGGAAGCGCACGTCGCCCTCCGGGCTCGCCGCCACCTCGGTGAGATGCAACCGGTCGGCGAAGGGAAGGGCAAGGGCGTAGATCTCGGCGCCGCCCACGACCATCAATTCCTCGGTCCCCGCGGCCGCGAGCGCCGCTCCCCAATCGTGGACGGTTTCGGCGCCGGGGATGACGCGGCTGCGGTCCCGGGTCAGGACGAGGCTGCGCCGCCCCGGCAGCGGGCGGCCGATCGAGTCGAAGGTCCGGCGGCCCATCAGCATGGGCTTGCCCATGGTGAGCGCCTTGAAGCGCTTCAGGTCGCTGCGCAGGTGCCAGATCAGGCCGTTGTCGCGGCCGATGACGCCGTTGCGGGCGACCGCCGCGATGAGCGCGATGCGGGGGGGGGCCATCAGACCGCCACCGGCGCCTTGATCGCGGGGTGCGGATCGTACCCCTCGATCGCGATGTCCTCGAAGCGGAAGTCGAACAGCGAGCGGACCTCCGGGTTCAGCCGCAGCCGTGGCAGGGGCCGGTGCGCGCGCGTGAGTTGCAGCCGCGCCTGATCGAGATGGTTGGCGTAGAGATGGGCGTCGCCGAAGGTGTGGACGAAGTCGCCCGGGGCGAAGCCGGTCACCTGCGCCATCATGGCCGTGAGCAGCGCGTAGCTCGCGATGTTGAAGGGCACGCCGAGGAAGGCGTCCGCCGAGCGCTGGTAGAGCTGGCAGGAGAGCCGCCCCTCGGCCACGTAGAACTGGAACAGGCAGTGGCAGGGGGCGAGCGCCATCCGGTCGAGATCGGCCGGGTTCCAGGCGGAGACGACGAGGCGGCGCGAGTCCGGATTGCGGGCGATCTCGGCCAGCACCCCGGCGATCTGGTCGACGGTGCCCCCGTCGGGCTTGCCCCAGGAGCGCCATTGCCGGCCGTAGACGGGCCCGAGATCGCCGTTCTGGTCGGCCCACTCGTCCCAGATCGTGACGCCGTTCTTGCGCAGATAGGCGACGTTGGTGTCGCCGCGCAGGAACCACAGCAATTCGTGGACGATCGAGCGCAGGTGGAGCTGCTTCGTCGTCACCAGCGGGAAGCCCTCGGCGAGGTCGAACCGCATCTGGTGGCCGAAGACCGAGAGCGTGCCGGTCCCCGTCCGGTCCTCCTTGCGGACGCCGTCGTCGAGGATGCAGGTCAGGAGATCGTGATACGCACGCATGGTGCTCCCGGTCTGACCGGCGGCGGAGCGGATGTCGAGTCGGGTTCTCGTCTCAGCGTAAACCGGGCGAGAGCTGATAGGTCACCAGGGCGAGGTTGCTCCAGCCGTGCAGCAGCATGCAGGGCCAGAGCCGGCCCGTGCGCCAGCGCAGCCAGCCCAGGGTCAGCGCCAGCGGCAGCAGGGTCAGCGGCCGGGCAAAGGCGTTCTTGGTGCCGGGCTCCAGGCCGACATGGGCGAGGCAGAACAGCAGCGCCGTCGCCGCGATGGTGCCGGCCGGGCCCAGGAAGGCGCTCGCTCGGGCGAAGGTCTCGCCCCGCAGGAGCAGTTCCTCGGCCACGGGGGCCAGCACGACCACGAAGGCGAACCAGAGGACGACCATCGCGGGCGAGAGGAAGGGCGAGATCCGCACGCCCTGCGCGAAATTGACATGGAGCGCCGACGCCGTGGCGCTGACCCACAGGAGGTGGATCACCGGCCAGAGCGGCAGGAGCAGCCAGAGCCGGCCCATCGGCGCCCGGGGAATCGCGGGCCGGGAGAGGCCGAGCCGCGCGCGCCAGGCCCCGCGGCCCAGGCCCCGGCTCGCCCACAGGGCGAGGCCCACCACCGACAGGGCCATCACGCCCTGCCGCACGGCATCCGTGACGACGCCGCGGGCGGCGAGTTCCGCGAGCGGCAGACGCGGGCGCAGAAGGGTCGGCGTGAGCGGGTCGATCCCGAGCCGGAGGTCGCCGACGACCCGCACGAGGAGGACGGCGAGCAGCGTCGCCAGGACGAGGACGACGAGCGGAAGCGCCACGAGGGCGAGCACCCGGCCGAGCCAGCGGAGCCACGAACCGGAGCGGGCTGGAAGGGGGGATGGAAGGGGGATGGCCGCGAGCGCGCGCTCGCCGGGGGGCGGCATATCGGCCACGCTCCCGGCGCGGAGCGGATCTGAGCGCGGATCGCTCTTCAAAACCGCCGACAGCCCCTCTATATTCACCGTGCCGGTCGCAAGGCCGGCTATGGCGATAAACGTTCTTCGAAATAAACCTATCGGACCCGGGGGCGGTACCCGGCGCCTCCACCCGAACCCAGGACCGATGGCCGCATGGCCGTCACCGGCCGATGTGCTGGGTTCCGGCGGGGGCGAAATAGGATCGACGAGGGCGTAAAGGGAGATCTTTCGCTCGGCATGGTTCCGCCGTTATCGGGCCTCTGCAATAGTTGCCAACGACAACTTTGCTCCGGTGGCTGTCGCCGCGTAAGCGGTGCCAAAAACCGACCTAAAGTCCTAGCGGGTAGCACCGTTCGGCGGGGTTCGGAGGTACCTGGCAACAGAAACCTCCACTTCATTCCACGACCCGACGCAGCCGCCTCCCGGCCGTGACCGGGCAAGCGAGCGCCGATGGCCGAAGATCTGATCCGTTACGATCTGCTGGTTCAGGATGCCCTGCGCGGCGTCGTGCGTAAGGTGCTGACCGACGCGGCCCGCGAAGGGCTGTCGGGCGAGCACCATTTCTACGTCTCTTTCCGGACGGAAGCGCCGGGCGTGCGCATGTCGCAGCGCCTGCGCGAGAAATACCCGCAGGAGATGACGATCGTCCTGCAGCACCAGTTCTGGGATCTTGGCGTGACCGAGCACAGCTTCGAGGTCGGCCTGTCCTTCTCGGGCGTGCCCGAGCGCCTTCTGATTCCGTTCGACGCTCTGTCGGGCTTCTTCGATCCCTCCGTGCAGTTCGGCCTGAAATTCGACCTCGCGGAGACGGCGGAGGAGGCCGAGTCGACCGAGGCGACGCCGTCCACGGTCAAGACCGGTCCCCGCGGGGCGGCCTCCGAGCCCGCCGAGATCAAGCCGCTCGGCACCGGCCTGACGACGCTTCCCACCTCCGGCCCGAAGATCGTCCCGGCCCTGCCCGCCTCCGGCAAGGCGGCCCGTGGTGCGTCCAAGAACGAAGCCAAGAACGAAGGCAAGGGCGAGGGGGAGGGCAAGGAGCCGGCTCCCGAGGCCGCCGAGAAGAGCGACAAGGACGCGACCGCCGAGGTCGTCAGCCTGGACGCCTTCCGCAAGAAGAACTGAGGGGCATTCAGCCCCTCCGAGGGGCGCTCAGCCCCTTCGCCGCACCACCATCCGCAAGCCGTCCTTGGGCCGCAGCGTCACCCGGTGAAGCGGTGTGACGGGCGGGTGGTCCGCCGGCAGGATGAGATGCACGGCGCGGGCGACATGGGCGAGCACCAGCGTCGCCTCCTGCAGCGAGAAGCTCTGCCCGATGCAGACCCGCGGTCCCGCCCCGAACGGCAGGTAGCTGTAGCGCGCCATCGCCTCGCGTCGTTCGCCCAGGAACCGTTCGGGCAGGAAGGCGTCGGGCTCGTCCCAGAGGCGGCGGTGGCGGTGCATCACCCAAGGCGCCACGATCACCGTGGAGTTGCGCGGGATCTTGATCCGCCCGATCCGGTCGTCGCGCAGCGCCTGGCGGCTCATGAAGGGCACCGGCGGGAACAGCCGCATCGTCTCCTCCATCACCGCCCGGGCGAAGGGCAGCTGGTCGAGGGCCATCGTCCCGCTCGCTTCGTCGAGGGCGGCCTCGGCCTCCGCCGCCAGCCGCTCCTGCGCGGGCGCGTCCTGCGAGAGGCAGTAGAGCGCCCAGGTCAGGGCGTTGGCGGTGGTCTCGTGTCCGGCGGCGATGAAGGTGACGATGTTGGCCTTCACCTCGAGGTCGGACAGGCCGCGCCCGGTCTCGGGGTCCTGCGCGTTCAGGAGCAGGGTCATCAGGTCGTGGGGCGCCTCGCCCCGGGCGATGGCGGCCTTGCGCCCGTCCAGGAGCGTGTCGACGACCTCGGCGAAGAAGCGCAGGGCCGGGCGCGCCCGCAGGCGGCCGATGCGGGGCACGAAGCCCGGCACGCCGAACACGTCGAGGGGATCGATCGGCCCGACCGATTCGAGGAGCCGGGTGATGGCCCGGCCCAGGGCGTCGGGGTCGCCCGGCAATCCCT
This sequence comes from Methylobacterium sp. Leaf118, assembly GCF_920984675.1. GTDB lineage: Bacteria > Pseudomonadota > Alphaproteobacteria > Rhizobiales > Beijerinckiaceae > Methylobacterium. Next base: position 40,278 of record NZ_CAKLBV010000027.1, on the reverse strand, counting down.
GCGTGAAGATCGTCCGCTCCAGCACGTCGAGGGTGGCGCGGGTCATCTCCTGGGCCATGTCGACGCGCGCCCCGTCGCGGCGGGCGAGGCGCTTGGCCAGGCGGGCCCCCGCCGCGTCCATCGGGCGGGTGAACCCCGCGACCTGACGCGCGGAGAAGATCGGCGCGAGGGTACGCCGCTGCAGGCGCCACTCGTCCCCCTCCGCCGTGAGCAGGCCGTTGCCGAGGCCCGGCGCCAGCACGCGCTTCTGGAGGTCGTCCTTGCGGTAATTGGCGGCGTTCTCGACGAAGAGGTAGCGCACCAAGGCCGGGTCGCTGACGACGGTCACGCGGCCCATGGCGGTCTCGCCCGCCACGACGAACTCCTCGAAATGCGCCTTCATCCAGGTGCCGATCGGGTTCTCCCGCGCCGCCTTCAGGAAGGCGAACAGGCCGAGCGGCCGGGTCAGCGGCGGCGGCACCTTCGGCCGGAACGGTGCGGCCGCGAGAGGAAGCGTGTCCTGCATCGGCGGGGAAAACCTCGGCGGTAATCTGGGCGGCAATCTTGGCGGTAACGGAGCGATCGATGCGTCATCCGCCCTTTGCGAGCGGCATCGCGCCGACGATCAGGCTTCGTTAAGTAGGGGGCCAGCCGACCCAACGAAGAGGCCACGATGTCGCCGCACGAGTCCCCCGCTGTCGAGACCCGCACGGAGTCCGACACCTTCGGCCCGATCGAGGTGCCCGCCCACCGGTACTGGGGCGCGCAGACGCAGCGCTCGATCCAGAACTTCAAGATCGGCACCGAGCGCCAGCCCGCGCCGCTCGTCCACGCCCTGGGCATCGTCAAGCAGGCCGCCGCGCTGGTGAACCGGGATCTCGGCGGGCTCGACCCGAAGATCGCCGACGCCATCGCCGAATCCGCCGCCGAGGTGGTCGCCGGCCGGCACGACGACGAGTTCCCGCTGGTGGTCTGGCAGACGGGCTCGGGCACCCAGTCCAACATGAACGCCAACGAGGTCATCGCCAGCCTCGCCAACGAGCGGCTCGGGGGCAAGCGCGGCGGCAAGTCGCCGGTCCACCCCAACGACCATTGCAACCGCGGCCAGTCCTCGAACGACACCTTCCCGACCGCCATGCACATCGCGGTCGCCCGGGAGGTGCAGGAGCGGCTGCTCCCGGCTTTGTCCCACCTGCACGACGCCCTCGACGCGAAGGCGAAGGCCTTCGAGAGCATCGTCAAGATCGGCCGCACCCATCTCCAGGACGCGACGCCGGTCTCGCTCGGCCAGGAATTCTCCGGCTACGCCGCCCAGGTGGCGCTCGGCGGCGCCCGGGTGGCGGCGACGCTCCCCGGCGTGCTGGCCCTGGCCCAGGGCGGCACGGCGGTCGGCACCGGGCTCAACGCGCATCCGGAATTCGCCGAGCGGTTCGCGGCCAAGGTCGCGGAGCTGACCGGACTGCCCTTCACCAGCGCCGAGAACAAGTTCGAGGCGCTCGCCACCCACGACGCCCTCGTCTTCCTCCAGGGCGCGCTCAACGCCCTGGCCAGCGGCCTGTTCAAGATCGCCAACGACATCCGCCTGCTCGGCTCCGGGCCTCGCTCGGGACTGGGCGAGCTGTCGCTGCCGGAGAACGAGCCCGGCTCCTCGATCATGCCGGGCAAGGTCAACCCGACCCAGTGCGAGGCCCTCACCATGGTCTGCGCCCAGGTCGTCGGCAACGGCACCACCGTGAGCTTCGCCGGCAGCCAGGGCCATTTCGAGCTCAACGTGTTCAAGCCGGTGATCGCCAACGCGGTGCTGCAATCGGTGCGCCTGCTCGCCGACGCCTCGGTGAGCTTCACCGACAATTGCGTCGTCGGGATCACGGCCAACACCGACCGGATCAGCGACCTGATGAGCCGCTCGCTGATGCTGGTGACCGCGCTCGCCCCCTCGATCGGCTACGACAAGGCCGCCGAGATCGCCAAGACCGCGCACAAGAACGGCACCACTCTGAAGGAGGAGGCGCTGCGCCTCGGCTACGTCACGGAGGAGGAGTTCGAGCGCGTGGTGCGGCCCGAGACCATGCTGGCGCCCTCCGCGGAATAGGCGCAAACTCCTGTCCCGGTGCGGAAAGGTCCGCGCCGGGTCGATGGCGGAGGGCTGACGCGTGGCCGAGATCATCAACCTGCGGCAAGTGCGCAAGGCGCGCGAGAAGGCGGCGCGGGAGGCCAAGGCCGCCGAGAACCGCGTCCTGTTCGGCCGGCCGAAAGCGACGAAGACCCTCGTCGAGACCCGCAAGGCGCTCGAGGCGTCGCGTCTCGAGGGCCACCGGCTGAGCGACCCCGACAAGACATGAGCGGCGCGCCCGCGACGGGCATCGCCAAACGGTCCGTGATGATTGCCGGCCATCGCACCAGCGTCTCCCTGGAACCGGAATTCTGGTCGGCCTTGCAGGCGATGGCCCGAGAGCGCGGACAATCGGTCCAGGCGCTGATCGGGGCGGTCGATGCCGAGCGCGGCGCGCGCAACCTGTCCTCCGCCCTCCGGGTCCACGTGCTCCGCGCCCTGCAGCCGGGCCCCCTGCCGCCATCCTCTCCCCCGTAAATCCTTCGCTCATGGCTCGGGCCTCCTCCGAAGCGTGAGCGAGCGCGGTCCGATATGGACCCGCCAGCCGTCGATCACGAACAGTTGATCGTGAGCCGCTGCCATGGCGCGAACCGGCCCGGCGCGAGCGGGGGCGGGGTCTGCCGCTGCCCGTGCGCCGGCCGCGCAATCCGCCCCGGGCCCGCCCGGCGACCTGTGGTCCAATGATCGTGAGGTGTCGCGCGGACGCTGTCAGACAACCTCATGTGGTCTTATGGGATTTACTTCTTTGTCAGGTCGGGTTTGCTGAGATTAAGTCGGCTTTAAGCAAGATGCTCGACCTTCCCCAGGTCTCCGCCAGAGACGATGGTCAGTCTCGGGCGGGGAATCATCCACCGGTCGGTGCGATGTCGGCGGAGGCGGCCGTGCGACACCGCTTCCTGGCGACACCGCTTCCTGGGAGAGAACACGATGGATCTCGGACATCGATCGGGAGCGGGTCTGCGCCTGTCCCTGACGAGCACGCTCGCGGGGCTGTTCGGCCTGCTCGCGCTGATCGCCTGCGCCCAGGGCGCGCTGTCCGTGGTCAAGCTGTTCAGCATCCAGGGCCGCATCTCCGAAGTGGCCGGCAACTGGCTGCCGTCGGTCGTCGCCATCAATGCCTTGCGGGGCGAAGTCGATCAGGTCCGGATCAAGCAATATCGCCTCGTCACCACCTCGGTGGATCCCGAGCACCGGGCCGATGCCCTGCGCCAGTCCCGGACGGCGATCGACAACGTGGCGGCGGCGCGCAAGCGCTACGAGCCGCTGATCGCCTCCTCCGAGGAGCGGGCGATCTTCGGACCGTTCGCGGAGCTGTGGGAGGGCTATCTGCGCAAGAGCCGTGCGCTGGAGGCCCTCACGGAGGCGGGACGCGGGCAGGAGGCCCTGGACATCCTCGTGAGCCGGGCGAACGTCGCCACCTATTCGGAAGTGCGCGCGGTTCTCGATCGCGCCACCGCGTTCAACGAGGGCGCGGCGCAGAAGGAGGCCGATGGGGCCTCGTCCGATGTCGGGACCGCGACATTCGTCGCCGCCCTCGCGGTCGGCGTCGCCCTCGCGGTGGCGCTCGCGGCCACGCTGCTGGGCCTGAGGCGGATCACGCGGCCGATCGCGGCGATGACGCAGACCATGGGCCGCCTCGCCGCGGGCGACGCCACCGTCGAGACGCCCCACCGGACCCGGCGCGACGAGATCGGCGCCATGGCCGCCGCCGTGCAGGTGTTCAAGGACAACCTGATCCGCGCCCGCGCCCTGGAGGCGGAAACGGCGCTCGCCCGGGCCGGGGCCGAGGCGCAGCGCAAGGCCGCGATGCACGCGATGGCCGACGGCTTCGAGCGGGCGGTGAGCGGGATCGTGGACTCCGTCGGCACCGCGGCCGCGCAGCTCCAGACGACCGCCCAGGGCATGGCCGGCACCGCCGCGCAGACCGCCGACCAGTCCAGCACGGTCACCGCCGCGGCCGAGGAGGCCGCCACCAACGTCCAGACGGTCGCGGCCGCCGCCGAAGAACTCGGCGCCTCGGTGCAGGAGATCGGCCGGCAGGTCGATGGCTCCGCCGCCATGGCCGGCGTGGCCGTGAACGAGGCGGCCCAGACCGCGACCCTGGTCCAGGATCTGAGCGGCGCGGCGGCCAAAATCGGCGACGTGGTGGCGCTGATCTCGACGATCGCCGGACAGACCAACCTGCTGGCGCTGAACGCGACGATCGAGGCGGCGCGGGCCGGCGAGGCGGGCCGGGGCTTCGCCGTGGTCGCGAGCGAGGTCAAGGAACTCGCCACCCAGACGGCCCGGGCGACCGGCGAGATCGCCGACCAGATCGGCCGGATCCAGGCATCCACCGGCAAGGCGGTGGGCGCCATCGGCGACATCACCCTCCGGATCCGCGAGATCAGCGGCGTCGCGACGTCGATCGCCGCGGCGGTCGAGCAGCAGGGGGCGGCGACCCAGGAGATCGTGCGCAACGTCGCCCAGGCGGCGACGGGGACCGGTCAGGTGACCGCGAACATCGCGAGCGTCGCCCATGCCGCGGAGCAGACCGTGACGGCGGCCAATGAGGTCCTGACGGCCGCCGCGAGCCTGTCGCGCCAGTCGGAGCATCTGCGGGGCGAGGTGCAGCGCTTCCTCGGGACGGTGCGCGCCGCCTGACGAGGCGCGGACGCCTCAGAGCGCACCTTCGCGAATCGCACCCGGATCGGCCAGAGCGTGGAGGAGGCCCGCCGCCGCATGGGCGAAGCGGAGGGTCACGGCCTTGCGCCGTGGCCCGCTCAGCGGGTGTTCCAGCGGCGCCCGCAAAACCGCCGCGCCGAAGGCGTCGGCGACGATCAACCCGCATTCCTCGGGGATCAGGCTCTCCGGCACCGTCTCGGGAATCGCGAAGAAGAACCGGTCGCAATAGTCGCGGTACTCCGGCCATTTGCGATCGGCCCGGAAGTCGGCCACGCTCGACTTGATCTCGACGATAGTGAGGCGCCCTGCGCCGCACAGGGCGATCACGTCGGCCCGGCGCCCGTTGGCGAGGGAGAATTCCGGCAGGGAGACGCAGCCCATCTCGGAGAAGAGGCGGCGCACCCCGCGCTGGACCTGCAGCGCCGTCGGCGACTGGCGGCGGTCGGGCGGCAAGACGAGATGCGCGAGAGCTGGGGACATGGCCGGGCCGACGGTTGACGGACCGCCCTTCTCTAGCAGGCGGCGGGCCCGATCCTGAACCGGGTCCGGGGGGCTTGTCGCGATTGGCCGCAGGCGATCACGGACCGCGTCCGGACCGACGGTGGTGGGTCGGTCTGCCGCGGGAGACCTTGCGCCCGCTCTCGCGCCGTAGTATGCGGCCGGCCTTCGCGACATTCGGCAAGGGTGTTCGCACCCTCCCAACGCGGTGACCGCGCCGGCGTCTCACGACGCCGTTTGCGCGGTTCGTTACATCCGGGGACGTCAAGTCCCCATCAGGCGTCGTCCGCCGGGCAATACCGTCCGCGTGCGGAAACCCGCCTGAAACCAGGAAAGGTCACTCCCGTGATCCAGATGCAGACGAATCTGGACGTCGCCGACAACTCGGGTGCGCGCCGCGTGATGTGCATCAAGGTGCTCGGCGGGTCCAAGCGCAAGTATGCCGGCGTCGGCGACATCATCGTCGTCTCCGTCAAGGAGGCGATCCCGCGCGGCCGCGTGAAGAAGGGCGACGTCATGAAGGCGGTCGTCGTGCGCACCGCCAAGGACGTGAAGCGCGCCGACGGCTCCGTCATCCGCTTCGACAAGAACGCCGCCGTTCTGATCAACAATCAGAAGGAGCCGGTCGGCACCCGCATCTTCGGGCCGGTGCCGCGCGAGCTGCGCGCCCGCAACCACATGAAGATCATCTCGCTCGCTCCTGAGGTGCTGTGATGGCCGCCAAGATCAAGAAGGGCGACACGGTCGTCGTCCTCACCGGCCGCGACGCGGGTCGCTCCGGCGAGGTCATCCAGGTGCTGCCGAAGGACGGCAAGGCCTTCGTGCGCGGCGTCAATCTGGTCAAGAAGCACCAGAAGCAGACCCAGAACGCCGAAGGCGGCATCATTTCCAAGGAAGCTGCGATCCAGCTCTCCAACATCGCGGTCGCCGATGCCAACGGCAAGCCGACCCGCGTGGGTTTCCGCATCCTCGACGACGGGCGCAAGGTCCGGTTCGCCAAGACCACGGGGGATCAGATCGATGGCTGAGGCCGACAAGAACGCCTACGTCCCGCGTCTGCGCAAGCATTACGACGAGGTCGTCCGGCAGAAGCTCATCGAGCAGTTCGGGTACAAGAACCCGATGCAGGTGCCGCAGATCGAGAAGATCGTCATCAACATGGGCGTCGGCGAGTCCACCGCGGATTCGAAGAAGGCCACCGTTGCGGCGGGCGATCTCGCTCTCATCGCCGGTCAAAAGCCGGTCATCACCCGCGCCCGCAAGGCGATCGCGACCTTCAAGGTCCGCGAGGGCATGCCGATCGGCTGCAAGGTGACCCTGCGCAAGGCGCGCATGTACGAGTTCATGGACCGTCTCGTTACGATCGCGCTGCCGCGCGTGCGCGACTTCCGCGGCCTGAACCCGCGCTCCTTCGACGGCCGCGGCAACTACGCCATGGGCCTCAAGGAGCACCTCGTGTTCCCGGAGATCTCCTACGACAAGGCGGAGCAGACCTGGGGCATGGACATCGTCGTCCAGACGAGCGCCACCACCGACGAGGAGGCCAAGGCGCTCCTCGCCCACTTCAAGTTCCCGTTCCGGCAGTAAGCCGCGCTCATGCAGCGCCGCTTAGACGCGGACACCGGAGAGAGAAGACATGGCTAAGAAGAGCTCAGTCGAAAAGAACAACCACCGCAAGGAGCTGGTCAAGCGCTTCGCCGAGAAGCGCAAGGCTCTGCTCGCCATCGCCAACGACGAGTCCCGCGAGATGGAGGAGCGCTTCGAGGCGCGCCTCAAGCTCGCCGAGCTGCCGCGCAACTCGTCGGCCACCCGCATCCGCAACCGCTGCGAGATGACCGGCCGCCCGCGCGCCTACTACCGCAAGCTCGGCGTCTCGCGCGTCGCTCTGCGGGAGCTCGGCAACCGGGGTCTGATCCCGGGTCTCGTGAAGTCCAGCTGGTAAGGGGAGGCATCCATGGTGAACGATCCCGTGGGTGACATGCTCACCCGCATCCGCAACGGCCAGTCGCGCCGTCGCAACGTCGTCCAGACCCCGGGCTCGCGTCTGCGCGCCTCGGTTCTCGACGTCCTGAAGTCCGAGGGCTACATCCGCGACTACGCGGTGTCGGACCTCGGTAACGGCCGCACCGAGTTCGCGATCGAACTCAAGTACTACGACGGTCGCCCGGTCATCCGGGAGATCAAGCGCGTGTCGAAGCCGGGCCGCCGCGTCTACTCGTCGGTGGGCGAGCTGCCGCGGGTCGCCGATGGCCTCGGCGTGACCATCATCTCCACTCCGCAGGGTGTCATGGCCGATCACGAGGCGCGCGAGCGCAACGTCGGCGGTGAAGTGCTCTGCAAGGTGTTCTGATCCGGAGGACAGCTCAATGTCTCGCGTAGGCAAGAAGCCCGTCCCCGTCCCCGCCGGCGTCACCGCCACGGTCACGGGTCAGACGGTCAAGATGAAGGGCTCCAAGGGCGAACTGCAGTTCGTCGTGCCGGCCCAGGTGAACGTCGAGTTCAAGGACGGCGCCGTCTCGGTGCAGCCCAAGGACCAGTCGAAGCAGGCCCGCTCCCTGTGGGGCACCTCGCGCGCCCAGGTGGCGAACCTCGTCGAGGGCGTCTCCAAGGGCTTCGAGAAGAAGCTGGAGATCACCGGCGTCGGCTACCGCGCCGCGATGGCCGGCAAGGCGCTGAAGCTCTCGCTCGGCTACAGCCACGACATCGAATACGAGATCCCGGCCGGCATCACCATCGTGACGCCCAAGCCCACGGAGATCGTGGTGTCGGGCATCGACCGGCAGCGTGTCGGTCAGGTTGCGGCCGAAATTCGCGACTATCGTGGCCCCGAGCCCTACAAGGGCAAGGGCGTCAAGTACGCGGGCGAGTTCATCTTCCGTAAGGAAGGCAAGAAGAAGTAAGGGGGGCGATTCATGTCGAACAAGAACGAAGCCCTCCTGCGCCGCAAGGCGCGGGTCCGTCGGGCCCTTCGAGCCACCGCCAACGGCCGTCCGCGGCTGTCGGTGTTTCGCTCGTCCAAGCAGATCTACGTCCAGGTCATCGACGACGCCGCGGGCCGTACGCTCGCCGCGGCCTCGAGCCTCGAAAAGGATCTGCGCGCCAGCCTCAAGACCGGTGCCGACAAGGCGGCGGCCGAGGCGGTCGGCAAGCTCGTCGCCGAGCGGGCCAAGGCCGCGGGCGTCACCAAGGTCGTCTTCGACCGCTCGGGCTACATCTTCCACGGACGCGTCAAGGCTCTAGCCGACGCGGCCCGCGAGGGTGGCCTGGACTTCTGAGGACGCGTCTTCCCTCCCGTCGCCGGGAGGGAAGCCATCGAGCGAGCGGGCCTTCGGGCTCGCGTCAGTGAGATCATAGGAACACAAGAATGGCACGTGAACGCGAGGGTCGTCGCCGCGACGACCGCGAGGAGCGCGACAGCGAGTTCGTGGACAAGCTCGTCCACATCAACCGCGTCGCCAAGGTGGTGAAGGGCGGCCGTCGCTTCGGCTTCGCGGCGCTCGTCGTCGTCGGCGACCAGAAGGGCCGCGTCGGCTTCGGTCACGGCAAGGCCCGTGAGGTGCCGGAGGCGATCCGCAAGGCGACCGAGGCGGCCAAGCGTGGCCTCATCCGGGTCAGCCTGCGTGAGGGCCGCACCCTGCACCACGACGTCAACGGCCGCCACGGCGCCGGCAAGGTCATCCTTCGCGCGGCCCCGCAGGGCACCGGCATCATCGCCGGCGGCCCGATGCGTGCCGTGTTCGAGACCCTCGGCATGCAGGACGTCGTCGCCAAGTCGCTCGGCTCGTCCAACCCCTACAACCTCGTGCGCGCCACCTTCGACGCGCTCAAGAACGAGGACAGCCCGCGTTCGGTCGCGGCCCGTCGCGGTCTCAAGGTGTCGGCCCTCCAGGCCCGCCGCCGCGATTCCGACCCGGCCGACGCCTCCGAAGCCGCTGTGGCGTAAGGGGAGGGCAGCATGGCAAACAAGACTGTCCGCGTCGAGCAGATCGGCTCGCCGATCCGCCGCGAGGCCTCCCAGCGTGCGACGCTGATCGGCCTCAAGCTGAACAAGCTGCACCGCGTCGCCGAGCTGGAGGACACTCCCTCGGTTCGCGGCATGATCCGCAAGGTCGCGCATCTCGTGCGCGTCCTCGACGACGCCGCGGCGTGAGGAGGGCTTACCCATGAAGCTCAACGAGATCCGCGACAATGAAGGGGCCGTGAAGGCCCGCATGCGCGTCGGCCGGGGCATCGGCTCCGGCAAGGGCAAGACCGCGGGACGCGGCGTGAAGGGTCAGAAGGCCCGCACCGGCGTGTCCATCAAGGGCTTCGAGGGCGGCCAGATGCCGCTCCACCGTCGCCTGCCGAAGCGCGGCTTCAACAACATCCACGCCCACGACCTGAACGAGGTGAACCTCGGTCGCGTCCAGCAAGCGGTGGATGCCGGCAAGCTCGACGCCAACGCCACCGTGACGGTCGATGCCCTCGTCCAGGCCGGGATCATCTCCCGGGCCCGCGACGGCGTGAAGCTGCTCGGCGTCGGCGAGCTGACGGCGAAGCTCAGTTTCGAGATCACACGCGCTTCCAAGTCGGCCATCGAGGCCGTCGAGAAGGCCGGCGGCTCGGTCACCACCACCTTCGCCGCCGGCGTCGCCCACCGCGGCACGCCCGACAGCGCGGTTGCGTCGGCCTGAACCGACCCTTAAATCGAACGCCGAAGCGGCGGCCCGTGCTCGCACGCGGCCGCCGCTTCCGCATTCCGGGACCGTCCGAGACGACCCGGGACATGACGCCTCTCAGTGCCGCATCGGCTCCGCTCGCGAGTCGATGTCCACCTTTTGGGCCGATGCTCTAGGAATCGTGACATGGCCTCAGCCGCCGAGCAGCTCGCCGCCAACCTGAATTTCGGCGCCATCGCCAAGGCCGACGAACTCAAGAAGCGCATCTGGTTCACCCTGGGCGCGCTGATCGTGTTCCGCCTTGGCACCTACATTCCGATCCCCGGCATCGACCCGGAGCAGTTCGCCCGCAACTTCCAGAACCAGGCCGGCGGCGTGCTCGGCCTGTTCAACATGTTCTCGGGCGGGGCGGTGGAGCGCATGGCGGTCTTCGCGCTCAACATCATGCCCTACATCTCGGCCTCGATCATCGTTCAGCTCCTCACCTCGGTGGTTCCGAGCCTCGAGGCGCTGAAGAAGGAGGGCGAATCCGGCCGCAAGGTCATCAACCAGTATACCCGCTACCTCACGGTGGTGCTGGCGCTGGTCCAGTCCTGGGGCATCGCCTTCGGCCTGCAGGGCTCCAACGCGGTCATCGCGCCCGGACCGTTCTTCATCCTGTCGACCGTGGTGACGCTGACCGGCGGCACCCTGTTCCTGATGTGGATCGGCGAGCAGATCACGGCCCGCGGCATCGGCAACGGCTCCTCGCTCATCATCTTCGCCGGCATCGTCGCCCACCTCCCGGCCTCGATCTTCGGCGCCCTCGAACTGACCCGTACCGGCGCCCTCTCGCCGGCGATCCTGCTCGGGGCCGGCCTCGCGGCGGTCGGGCTGGTCTACTTCATCGTGTTCATGGAGCGCGCCCAGCGCCGGCTCCTGATCAACTACCCCAAGCGCCAGGTCGGTAACCGCATGTACGAGGGCCAGACCTCGTTCCTGCCGCTCAAGCTCAACACCTCGGGCGTGATCCCGCCGATCTTCGCCTCGTCCCTGCTGCTTCTGCCGACCACGATCGCGAGCTTCTCGGCGAACCAGGGCTCGACCGGCATCCTCGGCACGCTGACGGCCTATCTCGGCCACGGCCGGCCGCTCTACATGGTGGCCTACGCCGCCCTGATCATCTTCTTCACGTTCTTCTACACGGCGGTCGTCTTCAACCCGCAGGAGACCGCCGACAACCTGAAGAAGCATGGCGGCTTCATCCCCGGCATTCGCCCGGGCGAGCGCACCGCGGCCTTCATCGACAAGGTGCTGACCCGCATCACGGTGATCGGCGCCGGCTACCTGACCTTCGTCTGCCTCGTGCCCGAGATCGTCGCCTCCTACACCTCGGCGGCGTTGGGCTTCGGCGGCACCTCGCTGCTCATCGTGGTCTCGGTCACCATGGACACCGTGGCGCAGATCCACGGGCACCTGATGGCGCACCAGTACGAGGGGCTCGTGAAGAAGGCCAAGCTGCGCGGCGCCTCGACCACGGGCGCCCGGCGACGCTAATCCCGCTTCAGGCGCGTCCCGTCCAAAGGTTCGATGGACGGGAGCGCCGAATTCTCGCATCACAGTGAAGTGAGACCGGCCTCGCTCCGCGGGAGGAGGCCGGGACGGAAGAACGAGCCCGGTGCCGGGCCCTGACGACGAGGAGACGTCATGCGGATCATCCTGCTCGGACCGCCGGGGGCGGGCAAGGGCACGCAATCCGAGCGCATCGTGGAACGCTACGGCATCCCGCAGCTCTCCACGGGCGACATGCTGCGCGCGGCCGTGGCCGCCGGCACGCCGGTCGGGCTCGAGGCGAAGTCGATCATGGAGAGCGGCGGCCTCGTGCCGGACGCGGTGGTCGTCGGCATTGTCGCCGACCGCGTGGAGGAGGCCGACGCCAAGTCCGGCTTCATCCTCGACGGGTTCCCGCGCACCGTGGAACAGGCCAAGGCCCTCGACCGGATGCTCGCCGACAAGGGCATCGCGCTGGACGCGGTGGTCGAGTTCGTCGTCGACGAGAACGCCCTGGTCGGCCGCATCGCCCGGCGTGCCGAGGAGACCGCGGCCCGCGGTCAGCCCGTGCGCAAGGACGACACCCCCGAGGTCTTCAAGACCCGTCTCGAGGCCTACCGGAAGCAGACGGCGCCCCTGTCGGATTACTATGCCGGCACCGGCCTGCTGCGGAAGATCGACGGCATGAAGCCGATCGACGAGGTGACCGGCGACGTGACCGCGTTGCTCCAGTCGTATCGCGAGAAGGCGGTTTCGTAGGCCCGACGCGCCGTTCCTTCGCCGCAGCGCGGTATGAGGTCGTTGACAGGGGGGCGCGCCTGCGCTAGGCGGGCCCCCTTCGCTCAAGCGGGATCTGGTCCGACAGTGCCTTGAAGGGGCGCTCGCGGGCCGATTTGTCGTTTCGGGCGGGTGCGCAGGGGCCGGCCTCCACCGGACGCGCATCTTCGCAGTGATTGCGGGCCGTCAGGGTCCGCCCCATGGAGAGATCATCTTGGCCCGTATCGCAGGCGTCAACATCCCGACCGCCAAGCGCGTCGTCATCGCGCTTCAGTACATCCACGGCATCGGTCCGAAGAAGGCCGAGGAGATCACCGAGAAGGTCGGGATCCCGGCCGAGCGTCGCGTGAACCAGCTCACCGATGCCGAGGTGCTCCAGATCCGCGAGACCATCGACCGCGATTACATGGTCGAGGGCGACCTGCGCCGCGACGTGTCGATGAACATCAAGCGCCTGATGGATCTCGGCTGCTACCGTGGTCTCCGTCACCGCAAGCAGCTCCCGGTCCGCGGCCAGCGCACCCACACCAACGCCCGTACCCGCAAGGGCAAGGCGAAGCCGATCGCCGGCAAGAAGAAGTAATTTTTGGCATTGGAAGGCCGTGCTTCGCTCGGCCTCCTTCGCGTCGCGCCGGGTGTCCCGCTACGGGGCCGGCACAGGCGGAACGACCGTCCAAGGTCGCGCCGCCAAATCCCAAAAGAATCCCGAGCGCCTGGAAATACGGGCGTGATTGAAGGACCAGAGCGAAACAATGGCCAAGGAACCGACCCGCGTCCGCCGGCGCGAACGCAAGAACATCGTCTCGGGCGTGGCGCACGTGGCTGCCTCGTTCAACAACACGATGATCACCATCACCGACGCGCAGGGCAACACGATCTCGTGGTCGTCCGCCGGCGCGATGGGCTTCAAGGGCTCGCGCAAGTCGACCCCGTACGCCGCCCAGGTCGCCGCCGAGGACGCCGCCCGCAAGGCCTCCGAGCATGGCATGCGCACCCTCGAGGTCGAGGTCTCGGGCCCCGGTTCGGGCCGTGAATCGGCGCTCCGCGCGCTCCAGGCTGCCGGCTTCACGGTGACCTCGATCCGCGACGTGACCTCGATTCCGCATAACGGCTGCCGCCCGCGCAAGCGCCGTCGCGTCTGATACGGCGAACCGGAGCGACCGCGGAGCGGAGAAGCCTATGGCGGACGGATCGAACAAGCCCCTACCCGGCGTGCTACGTTGGACCCTCGGCGACCTCACGGTCACCGCGCTCAACGACGGCTGGTTTCAGGGCTCGCTCGACCTCGTCACCGGCATCCCGCAGGAGGAGGCCGGCGCGCTCCAGCGCGCGGGCTTCCGCAGCGAGGCTCCGGTCGTCACGCTCAACGCGTTCGTGGTGACCGGCGCCGGCCGCAAGCCGGTGCTGATCGATTCCGGCTACGGACATTTCGGCCCCGCGACGATGGGCCGGGTGCCCGCCGCGCTCGCCCTGGCCGGCATTGCGCCGGAGTCGATCGAGACGGTGCTGCTGACCCATCTCCATCCCGACCATGCGGGCGGGCTGGTGACCCAGGACGGCAGCGCCGCCTATCCGAACGCCGAACTGGTGGTGCATGCCGACGAGGCGGCCCACTGGCTGCCCGACGAGGCGCTCTCCCGGGCGCCCGAGGCGGCCAGGCCGTATTTCGAGAACGCCCGCAAGGCGGTGGCGCCCTACGGTGCCCGGATCCGCCGCCACGAGGGTGGCGAACTGGTGCCTGGCATCACCGCCGTGCCGCTGCCCGGGCACACGCCGGGTCATTGCGGCATGCGGATCGTCTCCGGGGACAAGGCGCTCCTGATGTGGACCGACGTGGTGCACATGCCGGCGATCCAGTTCAAGCGACCGGAGGCGGGTGTCGCCTTCGACGTCGATGGCGATCAGGCCCGGGCGACCCGCACGCGCATCCTCGACGAGGTCGCGACCGAGGGGACGCTGATCGGCGGCTCGCATCTTGAGTTTCCGGCCCTCGGGCACGTCGCCCGTGACGGCGCCGGCTACAGCTTCGTTCCCGTCCTCTGGGTCGGCGGCGAGGGGTGAGGATCCGGGACCGGCTCGGGCGCCTGAGGGGCGCGCCCTGAGCCGGCCGAAGCGCTTCCGGGACGCCGGCGGCGCGGGATTGTGAAGAGGTAGGACTGTGGTCATTCAGAAGAACTGGCAAGAGCTCATCAAGCCGAACAAGCTCCAGGTGTCGGCCGGCGATGATCCCAAGCGGGTCGCCACCGTGGTGGCCGAGCCGCTGGAGCGCGGCTTCGGCACGACGCTCGGCAACTCGCTCCGTCGCGTCCTGCTCTCCTCGCTCCAGGGCGCCGCGGTCACCTCGGTGCAGATCGACGGCGTGCTCCACGAGTTCTCGTCGATCCCCGGCGTGCGCGAGGACGTGACCGACATCGTCCTCAACATCAAGACGATCGCCCTGCGCTCGCAGACCGATACGCCCAAGCGCATGACCCTGCGCAAGACCGGCCCGGGCGTCGTCACCGCGGGTGACATCGCCGTGACCGGCGACATCCAGGTGCTCAACCCCGAGCTCGCGATCTGCACGCTGGACGACGGCGCCGAGATCCGCATGGAGTTCACCGTCGCCACCGGTAAGGGCTACGTCCCGGCCGATCGCAACCGCCCCGAGGACGCGCCGATCGGCCTGATCCCGGTGGATGCGCTCTACTCGCCCGTCACCAAGGTCAGTTACCGCGTCGAGACCACCCGCGAGGGCCAGGATCTCGACAAGGACAAGCTGACCATGACGCTGGAGACCAACGGCGCCGTGACCCCGGAGGATGCGCTGGCCTATGCGGCCCGCATCATCCAGGACCAGCTCCAGGTCTTCGTGAACTTCGAGGAGCCCCGCAAGGAAGAGGCCGCCCCGCTCGCGCCGCAGCTGCCCTTCAACCCGGCTCTGCTCAAGAAGGTGGACGAGCTGGAGCTGTCGGTCCGTTCGGCGAACTGCCTGAAGAACGACAACATCGTCTATATCGGCGACCTGATCCAGAAGTCCGAGGGCGAGATGCTGCGCACCCCGAACTTCGGTCGCAAGTCGCTCAACGAGATCAAGGAAGTGCTCGCCGGCATGGGCCTGCACCTCGGTATGGACATCCCCGGCTGGCCGCCGGAGAACATCGAGGATCTCGCCAAGCGCTTCGAAGAGCATTACTGAGGCGACACGGTCGCTCTCGGGCGACACGGGGCGGCGCCGCAGGGTGCCGCCTGTCGGGCCGATCCCGAACCGGGGCGATGCCCCGGGGTCGGGCGCGCCTCATCCATCCCGCCGCGGGGTTACGCGGAATTTCAAGAACAGCCCTGCAGGGCACATGGCCGTACCGTGGCACGGCGGCCGTGACGGAGAAGGAACAGCCATCATGCGTCACGCCTATCGCGGTCGCCGCTTCAACCGCACCGCCGAGCATCGCAAGGCGATGTTCGCCAACATGTCGGTCGCTCTGCTCAAGCATGAGCAGATCGTCACCACCCTGCCGAAGGCGAAGGATCTCCGCCCGGTCGTCGAGAAGCTGATCTCCCTCGGCCGCACCGACAGCGTCCACGCCCGCCGCCTCGCCATGGCCCAGATCCGCGACAAGGACATGGTCAAGAAGCTCTTCACCGTGCTCGGCCCGCGCTACCAGTCGCGTCCGGGCGGCTATTGCCGCATCATGAAGGCGGGCTTCCGCTATGGCGACAACGCCCCGCTCGCCGTCATCGAGTTCGTGGACCGCGACGTCGATGCACGCGGCAAGGATTCCGGCCCGAGCCAGGCGTCGGCCGACGCCGCCTGACCGGCGGGCACTCCTCCACGTCGAGCGGAAGGCGGCCTCCGGGCCGCCTTTCTGCTATTTGAGCCCTGACCCGTCCCGCCGGGCGGACGAAAGTCCGGGGAAAAGCGGGTGTGGGACATTTGTGCATGTACCCACCGGGGGTTCATCCGCTATCGTATCCGCGGCATGACCAAGCTGAGGCCCCGCGCAGGGTGGCCCGCCCCGGTCGCTTTGCCGGACGGAAGGCTTCGTCGAACGGCATGGTACGCGTGGTGAATGCTCCCAACGAGACCGCAGGGGTGCTCAAGGACCCGCTGCTGCTCGACAACCAGCTCTGCTACGCGCTCTACGCCGCCGCCCATCGGATGACGAAGTCGTACCGGCCCATGCTGGAACGGATGGGCCTCACCTATCCACAATATCTCGTCCTGCTCGTCCTCTGGGAGAATGACGGCGTCACCGTCTCCGAGATCGGGCGGCGCCTGAGGCTCGATTCCGGCACGTTGACGCCGGTGCTGAAGCGTCTGGAGAGCAGCGGCTTCCTCAGCCGAAGCCGGCGCCAGTCGGACGAGCGCGAGGTGGAGATTTCCCTCACCGAGGCGGGCCGTGCCCTACGCGCCGAGGCGGTGGCCGTGCGCCAATCGGTGATGTGCCAGCTCAACATGTCCGAGCCGGAGATCCAGGCCATGCGGGCCGATCTCAACGCGCTGATCGAGAACCTCAGCATGAACGGCTGAGCGGCCTCGGACCGAACGGACGCGTCCTGCGACCGATGCGGTTCTGAAAGGTTTGCCGGTTAATTTTCCCTTGAGGTCGGGGGCGGAACTCCGTTACGGGAGGCTGCCGCCCTTTGCTGCGGCGCGATCACAGCGTTCGGGCGAAGCGCCGTGCCTTTCCGTCATCATGTCGTCAAATCGTCCGGTCCATCACGGTGTCCCTTCGGGACGGGCTCGGTGGGCAAGAGCGCGCGCGAACCGCGCGGCCCATGGGGCGTTGCACACGCATGACGGCCGGCCCGATCGACACCAGCCGCGATGCGCGCCCCCAGGTCGGCGTCTTGCCGATGCGCCGGACTCCCGAAGGGGGGACCGAGGTGCTGCTCGTGACCTCCCGCGAAACCCGGCGCTGGGTCATCCCCAAGGGATGGCCGATGAAGGGCCGCAAGCCCTTCGAGGCGGCGGCGCGCGAGGCCTACGAGGAGGCCGGCATCGTCGGCCATGTCGGCAAGCGTCCCCTCGGCTTCTACCTCTACGAAAAGCGCCTGAAGAACCGGGACGCCGTCTTGTGCCAGGTCACGGTCTTCCCGCTCGAGGTGCGCAAGCAACTCAAGAAGTTTCCCGAGCGCGGCCAGCGGGTGTCGCAATGGTTCTCGCCCTCCGAGGCCGCGGATGCGGTGATCGAGGCGGGCCTTGCCGGCCTGATCCGGGGCGCGTCGAACCGCGATCCGAAGAAGAAGCGTTAGCGCCGCGGGCGGGATCGCGGGATCGTCCCAAGAATGTCTCAGCCCGGCCCGGCCTCGGCCCGGGCGGCGGCCCGCACGGCGTCGAGGGTCAGGCTGCCGCTGCCGACCGCGAGATGCGTCGCGCCGCTCGCGAGCATCTGGTCGAGCGCCTCCTGCAGGCTCGCTTCCGGCGCGATCGTGGGAGCCTCGCCCGCCCGCGGGGCGGCGGTGGCAAAATCACCCACCCGCAGCCGGTCGAGCCGGCGCAGGGCCCGGCCAGAGCCGAGGAAGCGCTCCGTGAAGGCGTCCGCGGGGGCCGCGAGCAGTGCCTCCGGCGTGCTGGACTGGACGAGGCGGCCGTCGTGCATCACGGCGATCCGGTCTCCCATCCGCATCGCCTCGCCGATGTCGTGGGTCACGAGAATCACGGTCTTGCCGAGGGAGCGCAGGATCGTCCGGATCTCGTCCTGAAGCCGGCTACGGGTCACCGGATCGACGGCGCCGAACGGCTCGTCCATCAGCAGCACTGGTGGGTCGGCGGCGAGCGCCCGGGCGACGCCGACGCGCTGGCGCTGCCCGCCCGAGAGCGCGTCGGGCCGGCGGTCGCGGTAGCGGGCCGGATCGAGGCCGACGAGGGTGAGCAGGGCATCGACTCGCTCCGCGATGCGCGCCCGCGTCCAGCCGAGCAGCTCGGGGACGGTCGCGACGTTCTCGCCGACGCTGCGATGGGGAAACAGGCCGACCCCCTGGATCACGTAGCCGATGCCGCGCCGCAGGGTGACCGGATCGCTCGCCGCCACGTCGCGCCCGGCCAGGAGGATGCGGCCGGTATCCGGCTCGACGAGGCGGTTGACCATCCGCAGGGTCGTCGATTTGCCGCAGCCCGAGGGGCCGATCAGCGCGAGGGTGAGGCCCTCCGGCACCGTGAGATCGAGGCCCTCGATCGCCGGGCTTTCGGCGCCGGGAAAGCGCTTGCCCACGCCCTCGAAGCGGATCATCCGGGGCGTCCCCTCCGGTCGGTCAGCACCCCTTGCAGATCGAGCCCATCGTCCGGTTCATCTTGGCGTCCCACGCCTTGTCGCGATCCCGGGCCGCGCGCTGCGCCTTCTGCATCTGCGCCTGCGAGGAGGCCGAGAGCTGCCCCGGCGTCGGCGGCTTGGTCTGGCCGGCCGCGGTGACGCTGCGGCCGGTGAGGGGCGCACGAGGCTCGGCCGCCGTCTGCGCGAGGGCCGCCCCCGTGACACCGGAGAGCAGGAGGCCTGCGAGCAGGACGGCGGCGCGAGAGGTCGGGCTGGGCATGGTGTGGTCTCGATGTTCCCTGAAGCATCGGCCCGGAGCGGGCAGGACGGCGCGCGATACGACGGCGCGGCCGGGTCCGGATCCCCGCCTTCGCCCCCGCCATCCCTGGTCGATGCTCGAGGTCTCTCCGCCGGTTCGGGCGTTGACCGAACGCCGGCGTCCCTCCCTCGGGCCGAGGCTCTAGGTGGCATTGGCCTTCCGGGACCGCAAGCGCTCGATCGCCCGCGGTCCCCCGGCCTGCAGCCCCGTCACTCCGCCAGGTCGAACACGATGCGGTCGTGGCCGAGCGTCGGATCGTCGTTGCGATGGACTTGGAGGGTGAGAGGGACTGGGAGGGTGCGATGGACTTGGAGGGTGCGATGGACTTGGAGGGTGCGATGGACTTGGAGGGTGAGGGTGTCGTCGGCCCGGTCGCCGATCTCGTCGACCAGGGCGTGCCATGCCCGGGGCAGATCCAGGGCGCCGCGCTCGTCGAGGGAGCGTCCGAGATCGTGGCCGAGTTTGTGCAGCACCAGCTTGGATCGGAAGCCGAGATCCTGTTCGATCGACATGGGCAGCCCTCCCATCCTCGCCTGGTGCGGCGCTCCGGCGGGTCCGAACCGCCGGACGATTCGCCCGACCGGGGCGGAGGCCTCGAACGACACGCGCGCGATGCGGCGGATCGGCGACCGCGGCGGCCCCGGCACCGGATTGTCCGCCGTGGCTTCCTGACGTGGGGCCTTTGCGTGGCCCGCTTGCTCTCGCGCCAGACCGCCCGGCTCGGCTCAGTGGGCGCCGGGCTGCGCCTCGGCCACGGCGTTGGCGCGGTTATAGGCCGTGCGCGGCCGGTTGGTCGGGTCCTCGAAGGAGCCCGCCCAGAGCCCGAGGCGCTTGCCCCAGGCCAATGTCTCGGCGCCGACATAGGCGGCTTGGCCCCGGCGGCGGTCGGCCATGACGAAGCCGCGCTCCGCCATCCAGGCACTCAGATCGTCCTTGTCCCGCAGGCAGACCGCGAGGGCCCGGCCGTAGCTGTCCGTCTCGCGGATCCGGCAGGACACCGTGGCCTCCCGCAGATGCGCCGCGAGCGCCTTCGCCGCGGTGGTCCCGCAGGCGTAACCCTGTCCCTTGGCGTTCAGGCAGGTCTGCTTCAGACCCGGCGCGGCCACGCCGTAGAGCCCGACCACGCGGCCACCGACGACGAGCGTGTCGCCGTTGAGAACCCGCGCCTTGCCGCTGACGATCTCGCTCGCCGCGGCCGTGCCGGCCGTCGCGAAGGCGAGGCCCGCAACCGCCGCCGCGCTCACGCCGAACCATCCCGTCCGTCTCATCGAACCATCCCGCTTGCTGCCCATGGACCCCCCTTCGGCCCTGGCGGCTAAGCAGATGTTATGCCCTTTCTGTGGCTCACCCCTCAACCGGCCCGCGCGCGTGCGCTTCTCCTCACGGTGCGGCATTCCTGCCACGCTTGCGCCGTCCCGAACCGCTGGAACGGCGGCGAGCCCGGTTTCTTCGCACGACGCCGGGCCCGATCCCGATCCGTCAGATCACGGCCGTCCCGACGCGCGGTCGCCCGACGATCGGAGCCCAGGCCTCGTCGGGCGGACGCGCAGGCGGGGCGGCGTCAGCCCGCGAGGCTGCGGGCCGGCTCCGGGGCCGCAGGCGCCGCCGAGCGCGCGAAGACGAGGATGTTGTCCGGCGGAAGGGGCGCGCCTGAATCGGCGGGCGGCGCGTCGGCCACGGGATCGGCGACCGTGCCGGCCGAAACCGTCATCCAGCGAACGATGCGTCCGCTGCCGCCGCGCTTGAAATGCCGGTCCAGCCGTCGCCGCGCCCAAGCCGGAAGGTTCTCGACATCCACCATTCTCGCCCCCGAGACTGCATTCGCGGTCGATCTGCCGCCTTTTGCACTTCACCGGTGAGTGTGAAGGCAATAAGGCACAATCGCGGACGAAATCGACCGGCGTGGCCGTGACTTACGAAGCCTTTGGCCCCCCAATGGGCGTCCAATCGGCCCGCCGCGCGCGCCCTTCGGCCCTCGCGCGGGGCGATTCTTCGCCGATTCGGAGCCCGGCGGCGGGGCCATCTCGGCGCGACGGGCGTTGCCGAACGGGCCTCGGTGGGGGGCGGAGCGAACCTCGGAAGGAGACCGGATGGAGACGAGCCTGTCGGACCTGATGCGCCGGGCCGGTGCCGAGGGGCGGCGCCTGGCCGCGACCTTTCCCGGCGGCGTCGACAAGGACGAACTGCCCTGGCGGGTGATCGCCCTCTTCGATGCCGAGGTGCGCGGACATCTCGAGCGCGACCGGCGCATCGAGGACGAGCGCGACAACGTGCTGATCGCGGCGGTGGGGCTGGCCGAGACGCCGTCCGATGCGGCGCCCGAGGAGACCGAGCGGGCGCGGCGCCGGCTCGTGCGGGCGATCGATTATTGGGAGGAGTCCGTGCTGCGCTTCGGCCTCGTCAACCGCGCCGCCGCCCGACGCGGCTACGGAACGGCGGGCGATCCGGTCTCCGCCCAGGCCTGACCAAACCTTCG
Organism: Methylobacterium sp. Leaf118; assembly: GCF_920984675.1. GTDB lineage: Bacteria > Pseudomonadota > Alphaproteobacteria > Rhizobiales > Beijerinckiaceae > Methylobacterium. The sequence continues at coordinate 19,031 of NZ_CAKLBV010000027.1, read as the reverse complement.
CGGCCACCATTGGGGAGGTTCGACCCGGACGCGTCGGGCCACGAAGCCACGGCGCGCCTGATCCTCCACGGGAAACGCCGGCCCCCTGTCGAGAGCCGGCGTCCCCCCTTTCGGGTCGAGGTCCTAGAACGGAATGTCGTCGTCGAGGTCGTAGTTCGGCTTCGATCCGCCCCCTGAGGAGGGCCGGCGGTCGCCGCCGCCGCCGCCGCCGGAGGAACGGCCCGAGCCGTAATCGTCGCGCCCGCCATCCCGGTCGCCGCCGCGGCTGATCCGGCCACCGCCGCCGCCGCCCTGATCGTCCTCGCCCGCGAACTCGCCGCCGCCGCCACCGCGACCGTCGAGAATCGTCATCTCGCCGCGGAATCGCTGAAGCACCACCTCGGTCGTGTATTTCTCGACGCCCGACTGGTCGGTCCACTTGCGGGTCTGAAGCTGGCCCTCGATGTAGACCTTCGACCCTTTGCGCAGGTACTGCTCCGCGACGCGTGCGAGGTTGTCGTTGTAGATGACGACCGAGTGCCACTCGGTCTTCTCCTTGCGCTCGCCGCTCGCCTTGTCCTTCCAGGACTCCGACGTCGCGATGCGCAGGTTCACCACGGGGTCGCCCGAGGACAGCCGCCGCGTCTCGGGATCGCGCCCGAGATTGCCGACCAGGATCACCTTGTTGACGCTGCCCGCCATCTCACTCTCTCCATCCGATCCGATCTCACAGGGCCCATCCTCGCCCGCGATGGCCGGACCTTGAAGGTCCGCCCCCGCGCGGGCAAGCCGTCCGCCGCGCTTGTGCCCGCTTCACACCGGCGAGCCCGTCCACGCGGCGGAATCATGTTCTAGTTTTGTTCTATTTGTCCCGCAAGAGCGCCGTGGCGTGAGATCGTGCTGGGACTGCGCGGGAGCCGGACACGCCGAGGGACTACCCCTCGGCGCCGTCCCGCCGCCGATCTCAGGCCACCCTTACGACGAGCTTGCCGAAATTCGTGCCGCGCAGCATCCCGGCGAAGGCGGCGGGCGCCTGTTCCAGCCCCTCCACCACATCCTCCCGCGCCTTGACCTGGCCGGCCTTCAGCCAATCGCCGACGTCGTGCAGGAAGGCGCCGTGCAGGCCGGCGAAATCCGAGACGATGAAGCCGCGCAGCGTCAGGCGCCGGGTGAGCACGGCGCGCATCAGCAGGGGAGCCCGGTCGGGCCCGGGCGGCATTTCGCTCAGGTTGTAGCCCGCGACGAGGCCGCAGACCGGCACCCGGGCGAAATCGTTGAGGAGCGGCAGCACCGCCGCGAACACGGCCCCGCCGACATTCTCGAAATACACGTCGATGCCGTCCGGGCAGGCCCGCGCCAGGGCGTCGGGGAAGTCGCCGGCCCGGTGGTCGAGAGCCGCGTCGAAGCCGAGGACGTCGGTGAGGTAGGCGCATTTCTCCGGCCCGCCCGCGATGCCGACCACCCGCGCGCCCTTGATCCGGGCGATCTGGCCGACGAGGGAGCCGACCGGCCCGGCGGCGGCCGCCACCGCGACGGTCTCGCCGGGCTGCGGGCGGCCGATCTCGAGGAGGCCCGCATAGGCCGTGAGCCCCGGCATGCCGAGAACGCCGAGAAAGGCGCTCGGCGGGCCGGCCGCCGGATCGAGCCGGTGCAGGCCGGTCCCGTCCGAGACGAAGTAATCCTGCCATCCCGCGGGGCTCAGCACGCGATCACCGAGCGCGTAGGCGGGATGGTGGGAGGCCACCACCTCGCTCACCGTCTGGCCGACCATGGTCTCCCCGATCTCGACGGGCTGCGCGTAGGACTTCGCCGCGCTCATGCGGCCGCGCATGTAGGGATCGAGCGACAGCCAGCGGGTGCGCAGGAGAACCTCGCCCTCCTTCGGCGTCGGCGCCCGGCTCTCCTCCAGCCGGAAATGCTCGGGCTTCGGCTCGCCGTGCGGCCGGGAGGCCAGGACGATCCGACGATTCATAAGAGCCATGGACGTCTCCCGAACGGGGCGGACAGGGAACCGGGCAGAGGGGTCGCACGCTGATCCCGGCAATGAAGGCGCGGCGGGGGACGGCGATGCGGTCGGGACAGGTCGGACTCGTCCTCGCGGCGCTGATGAGCGGAGGCGGGGCGATGGCGGCGGGCGGGAGCAACCCCCTGGCGGCGTATCTCTGGAAATCGCGGGTGCTCGTCATCGCCGCGCCCGAGGCCGACGATCCCCGGCTCGCGGCGCAGCGTCAGGCGCTCGCCTCGGCCCGGACCGGCACGGCAGAGCGGGACCTCGTGGCGGTCGAGGCGGTGGGGCACGATCCGCGGGCGGTGGCGATCCGCAAGGCTCTCAGCCTTCCCGCCGACGGCTTCCGCGCGGTGCTGGTCGGCAAGGACGGAGGGGCGAAGCTGAGCGCGGACGAACCGATCCCTCCGCAGCGGTTGTTCTCGACCATCGACGCCATGCCGATGCGACGGGACGAGATGCGGCGCTGACGAAACGAAGAAGGGGCCGCGCGGGCCCCTTCCGTCACAGCGATCCGGACCGGATCAGTTGCAGCGCTCGACCAGAACCCGCCGCGGACCCCACGGCGTCCACTTCACCTTTTCCACGGTGTAGCAGCCGCCGTAATAGTAGGGATCGTAGCCGACGTTGGAGTAGCCGTAGGGCGATCCGTAATAGCCCCCGTAGCCACCGTAATAGCCCGCCCCGAGCGCGGCTCCCGTCGCGAGGCCGAGGCCGAGGCCAAGCCCGACGCCGCCATAGCCGCGGCGCCACCCGCCATGCCCGCGCCAGCCGTAGCCGCCGCCGTAGCGCGGCCCGAAGCCGGCCGCCCGGTAGCCACCGAACCCACCGCCGAAGCGATGTCCGCCGAACCCGCCGCCGAAGCGTGGGCCGCCGAAACCACCGCCGCGGAAGCCGCCGCCGAAGCCGCCGCCATGGAAACCACCACCGTGGAAACCGCCGAAGCCGGGACGAGCGTCGGCGGTCGCCGGGATCATCGCCAGCGCGCCGGCCATCGCGGCCGATGCCAGAACAACCCGTATCATCACACCATCTCCACCGAGAGAATGCTGTCCCCCCTCAGCACCAAACGCTCACGGGAAACAGAGGGTTCACGCGACTTGCGGTCTCAATCCCGTGAGGTTCGAACGCGAGAGGCGGCCCGCCCGTGGCGGCGGAGGGCGGGCCCTGCGCCGCGCCCCTTGAACGCCGCACCGCTTTCGCGCGAGGAGAGACCGTTCACGGCTCCAGCCTCGCCCGACGGGGCACCGACAGACAGGGATCGACCGCCCGTGGCGTTTCGCCTCACCTCTCTCGCGCTCTTGCTCGCGCTCCTCCCGGCCGCCGCGGCGGCGCAGACTCCCGCGGCCGGCAAGGGTCCCTGCCGGGCGGTCGAGGCCGAGGGGCAGCCCTACACGGTCTGCACCGTCGATCTGCGGCGCGAGCGGGTGCGCCTGTTCTGGCTCGGCTCGGACGGGTTGCCCTATTCCTCGCTCGGCACCCTTGCCGACCGGCAGGGTCCCCGCCTCAGCTTCGCGATGAATGCCGGCATGTACGACAAGGGCCAGGCCCCGGTCGGACTCTATGTCGAGGAGGGCCGGGAGATGAAGGGCGTCTCGACCGCCAACGGGCCGGGCAACTTCCACCTCAAGCCCAACGGCGTCTTCTACGTGAAGGGCGAGCGGGCCGGCGTGATGGACACCGCCCGCTACCTGCGCGCCAAGGTCGGCCCCGACTTCGCCACCCAATCGGGCCCGATGCTGGTGATCGAGGGGAAGATCCATCCCAAGATCTCGACGGACGGCCCGAGCCAGAAGATCCGCAACGGCGTCGGCGTGCGCGACGACGGGCGCACCGCGGTCTTCGCCATTTCCGAGCAGCCGGTGACCTTCGGGGCCTTCGCCCGCCTGTTCAAGGATGACCTCGGCTGCCGCAACGCGCTGTTCCTCGACGGCAGCGTGTCGAGCCTCTACGCCCCGGGCCTCGGCCGCTCGGACCTGAGCCGTCCCCTCGGACCGCTGGTGGGGGCGGTGCCGAAATAGGGTGTGCGGGCCTGCGCCGGGATCGCCGCCGGTTCGCGCCGGGCGCGACCGAAATCCCCTCGCCGCGCCGCCCGGGGCCGGCCCGCGGGCAAGCGATCGGTCAACGCTGCCCGTGGGCCGTGTCCGCGAACAGATCCTTGTACTGGCGCGGTTGGCTGCGCCAGTACTGCTGGGGCGCCCGCACCTGCGCCCCGAGTTCGGCCGCCGCGTGCCAGGGCCAGCGGGGGTTGTAGAGCAGGGCGCGGGCGAGCGAGACCGCGTCGGCCCGGCCCTCGGCGAGGATGGCTTCCGCCTGGGCCGGCTCGGTGATGAGGCCGACCGCGATGGTGGTGAGCCCGGTCTCCGCCTTGATCCGCTCGGCGAACGGCACCTGATAGCCCGGCCCGAGCGGAATCTTTTGAGCGATGGAGAGGCCGCCGGTGGAGACATGGATCGCCGCCGCGCCCCGCGCCTTGAGGGCGCGGGCGAGTTCCACGGTCTCGTCGAGGCTCCAGCCGTCCTCGACCCAGTCGGTGGCCGAGACCCGCATCCAGACCGGCCGGCCCGCGGGTACGACCGCGCGCACCGCGTCGAACACCTCGAGCGGGAAGCGCATCCGGTTCTCCAGGCTGCCGCCGTATTGATCCTCGCGCCGGTTGGAGAGCGGCGACAGGAACTGGTGCAGCAGGTAGCCGTGGGCGCCGTGGATCTCGACGCCTTCGATGCCGAGCCGCATCGCCCGCCGCGCCGTCGCGACGAAGCCATCGCGCACGCGCCGGAGCCCCTCCGCGTCGAGGGCATGGGGCGGCACCTCGCCCTCGGCATGGGTCAGGGCCGAGGGGGCCTCCGTGCGCCAACCGTCGGGCGCCTCGGGCGGTATCTGCGCGCCGCCCTCCCAGGGGACGCGGCTCGAGGCCTTGCGGCCCGCATGGTTGATCTGGATCGCGATCGGGATCGGGGCGTAGTCGCGGATCGCCTGCAGCACGCGGGCGAGCGCCCGCTCGGTGCCGGCGTCGTACAGGCCGAGGTCGGCCGGCGAGATGCGGGCCTCCGGTGCGATCGCGGTCGCCTCCAGGGTCAGCAGGCCGGCGCCCGACTGCGCGAGCTGGCCCAGATGCATCATGTGCCAGTCCGTGGCCTCGCCGGCCCGGGCCGAGTACTGGCACATCGGCGCGACGAGAATGCGGTTCTCCAGTTCCAGGGCATCCAGGCGCAGGGGCTCGAACAGGCGTGCGGACATCGTCAGCTCCGTTTCACGACCGACCATCTGGGATTCCGCGCGGCCCCCGCCAGCCCGGCGGCCTTCTCTGGACCCGTCATGCTCCCATCTTCTCGGCTCGCAGGATAGGGAAAGGGCGTACGATGGGCTTGCTGGTCGACGGGGAGTGGCGGGATCAGGGATACGACACCGCCAAGTCCGGCGGGCGCTTCGAGCGCTCGGCCTCCGCCTTCCGCAACTGGGTGACGGCGGATGGCCGCCCGGGCCCCTCGGGGGAGGGCGGGTTCAAGGGCGAGGCGGGGCGCTACCACCTCGTCGTGTCGCTCGCCTGTCCCTGGGCCCACCGCGCCCTCATCGTGCGGGCGCTGAAGGGGCTGGAGGCCGCGATCTCCGTCTCAATCGTCTCGCCCTACATGCGCGAGGAGGGCTGGGTGTTCCAGCCGGAGGCCGAGGGCGGCGTCCCGGGCTCGACCGAGGAACCGCTGTTCGGCGCCACGCGCCTCTACGAGATCTACCAGCGGGCCAAGCCCGACTATAGCGGCCGCGTGACCGTTCCGGTGCTGTGGGACCGCGCGCGCGGCACGATCGTCTCCAACGAATCGGCCGAGATCATCCGGATGCTCAACGACGCCTTCGGCGGCGCGGGCGCCGACCCGTCCGCGCCCGACCTCTACCCGGAGGCTCTGCGGGAGGCGATCGATGCCGTGAACGCCCGCGTCTACGACCGGGTCAACAACGGCGTCTACAAGGCCGGCTTCGCCACGCGGCAGGAGGTCTACGCGGAGGCCTTCGCCGCGCTGTTCGAGGAGCTCGATGCCCTGGAGGCGCGGCTCGATCGCGCCCGCTACCTCTGCGGAGCCCGGCTGACGGAGGCCGACATCCGCCTGTTCACGACCCTGGTCCGGTTCGACGCGGTCTATGTCGGCCACTTCAAGTGCAACCGCCGCCGCATCGCCGACTATCCGAACCTCTCGAACTATCTGCGCGATCTCTACGCGCTGCCGCAGGTGGCCGCCACGGTGAACCTCGCGCAGATCAAGCGGCACTATTACGGCAGCCACCCGCACATCAACCCGACCGGGATCGTTCCGCTGGGTCCGGAACTCGACTTCGATGCGCCCAACGATCGCGCCCTGCGCTTCGGCGCTTGAAGCGGGCGCCGAGCGCGCCAGAACCACGGCGATCGAACGAAGGCCGCGAAGGCGGCTTGGCTCTCGGAGGAACCCCGCCATGACGACCCGCGCTCTCCCCCTTTTCGCATTCCTCGGTCTGATCGCCGCGGGTCCGGCGGCGGCCCAGCAGGGCGCCGAGGTCAAGATGACCGGCCGGTGCGAGCGGCTGGTCATCGGCGGCCAGGACATCACGCAGAACTGCAAGGAGCAGCTCGTCAACACGGTCTCGCGCGGGCGCACCACCTTCGACTTCGCTGCCTGGGACGGTCAGTCCCTGAGCTTCAGCGGCGCCGGGGCGCAGCACCAGGCCACCGAGGAATCCGAGCAGCTCCAGCCGATCAGCCTCGTGGTGCCCGGCATGAAGAACGCGGAGGGCATCGCCCGCTCGCCCTCGCCCGCGGTCGGCGCCTGCAAATTCTCCCGCCCGGAGCCCGGCAAGACCATGATCGACTGCGAAGTGACGTCGCAGGGCAAGACCTATGCGGGCACCTTCATCACCGACACGGCGGCGAACGAGGCCAAGCCCGAGGCCAAGCCCGAGAGCAAGCCGGACACCAAGGAGGGCGCCAAGCCCTGATCCAAGGGGCATCCCGCGCCCGAAACCGTCTGGTCAGGCGGGGGCGCGGGCCCCATGTAACGCACGCGAAAACGCGCGTTCCGATTCCAGAGGGCTCCATGCTCGACGCCAACCCCGCCGGTGCCCCTGCCGCCGACGGTCTCATCAAGGACACCACCACCGCCGGCTTCCGGCAGGAGGTCATCGCCGAGTCGATGAACCAGCCGGTGATCGTCGATTTCTGGGCGCCCTGGTGCGGGCCCTGCAAGCAGCTCACGCCGATCCTCGAGAAGGTCGTGCGAGCGGCGGGCGGCCGAGTGAAGCTCGCCAAGCTCAACATCGACGAGCATCCCGGCGTCTGGCAGCAGATCGGCCAGCAGCTCGGCCTGCAATCCATTCCCGCCGTGATCGCGATCGACCGCGGCCGGCCCGTGGACGCCTTCATGGGCGCGGTGCCGGAATCGGAGGTGCGCGCCTTCGTCGACCGGCTCGCCGGCCCCTCCGAGATCGACCAGATCCTCGACGAGGCCGCCGCCGTCGCCTCCGCCGGCGATCTCGCCTCGGCCTCCGAGCTCTACGCCGCGGTCCTGCGCGAGGAGCCCGCCAACCTGAAGGCCATCGCCGGGCTCGCCAAAACCCAGATCGAACTCGGCGAGATCGAGAACGCCCGGCAGGTCCTCGCCATGGTGCCGGCCGACAAGGCCGACGACCCGGCGCTGGCCGGCGTGCGCGCCGCCCTCGACCTTGCCGACCAGGCCGAGAGCCTGGGCGACCTCGCCGGCCTGCAGCGGCAGATCGAGGCCGATCCGAACGACCATCAGGCCCGCTTCGACCTCGCGCTCGGCCTCAACGCGGCCGGCAAGCGCGACGAGGCCGTGGACCAACTCGTCGCCATCGCCCGGGCCGACCGGACCTGGAACGAGGACGGGGCGCGCAAGCAGCTGCTCCAGTTCTTCGAGGCCTGGGGCCTGATGGATCCGGCCGCCATCCGCGGGCGCCGCCAGCTTTCGACGATCCTGTTCTCGTGAGCCGGCGCCGATGAGCTCGGGGCGCCGGCCCTCCGACGACCCGCACGGGAGATCCGCATGAGCGCGCAGGCGAATTTCAAGGCGCCGGCGGATTGTCCCGCCATCATCCCGGTGTTTCCGCTGCCCGGGGCTCTGCTGCTGCCCCGGGGGCAGATGCCGCTCAACATCTTCGAGCCGCGCTACCTCGCCATGGTGGACGACGCCCTGCGCGGGGACCGGATCATCGGCATGATCCAGCCGGACGCGGACGGAAGCGGCGCGCCGCTGGCGCCGCGGCTCTACCGGGTCGGATGCGCCGGCCGCATCAGCCAGTTCGCCGAGACCGGCGACGGGCGCTACCTGATCTCGCTCACCGGCGTCAGCCGCTTCCGCGTCGAGAGCGAGCTCGCGACGACCGCCACCTATCGCCGCTGCCAGGTGTCCTACGACGCCTTCGCGGCCGATTTCGAGCCGCGGGCGGGCGAGGCGGCCGTCGACCGGGAGGGCGTGCTGCAGACCCTGCGCCGCTTCGTCGAGGCCAACGAGCTCCAAGTCGACTGGTCCGGCATCGAGGAGGCGCCGAACGAGGCGCTCGTCAACGCGCTCTGCATGATGAGCCCGTTCGGCGTGCGCGAGAAGCAGGCGATGCTGGAAGCTGCCGATCTCCGGACCCGGGCCGAGGTGCTGATCGCGGTGACCGAGATGGAGCTGGTGCGCGCCAGCGGCGCGGAGCCGACGCTGCAATAGCGTTTTGCCGTATGGGTCGGCGGCCGTTTCCGGCTATGGACACGGCCGTCGCAGCGGCGAAGACTTTCAGGGAACGACATCATGGCCGACAGCCCCACCCCGCCCGTCGAGGCGACCCGCGTCGATCCGCGCCTCCTCGAACTGCTGGTCTGCCCGCTGACCAAGGAGACGCTGGAATACGACGCGGTGCGCGAGGAGCTGATCAGCCGCTCCGCCAAGCTCGCCTACCCGATCCGCGACGGCATCCCGATCATGTTGCCGGAAGAGGCCCGCTCCCTGACGGAGTGAGTCTTTTCGATAGTTGAAGCCGCCGGACGCTCCGGTTCGTTCGACCCCTCCGATACGCGCTCCGTGCGGCACCGCGGGACCAGCGTGCGGGATCGGATGAACCGGCTTCGAAACGGGAGCGCGCATGAAAAAGCCCCGGCCGAAAGGCCGGGGCTTTTCCTTGTCAGGCTCTGAGGTCCCGAGGCTTAGCGGCGGTCGCCGATCAGCGAGAGCAGGAACTGGAACATGTTGATGAAGTCCAGGTACAGCGTCAGGGCGCCGTTCACGGACATCTTGGCCGCACCCTCGGCGTCCATGCCGCTGTAGAGGTACATCTCCTTGAGCTTCTGCGTGTCGTACGCGGTGAGGCCCGCGAAGATGAGCACGCCGAGCACCGAGATGGCGAACGACAGGGCGCTGGAGGCCATGAAGAGGTTGACCAGCGAGGCGATGATCAGGCCGATCAGACCCATGATCAGGAACGAGCCCATGCCCGACAGGCTACGCTTCGTGGTGTAGCCGTAGAGGCTCAGGCCGCCGAAGGTCGCCGCCGTGATGAAGAACACCCGCACCACGCTGCCGCCCGTGAAGACGAGGAGCAGCGAGGACATCGAGGCGCCCATCACCGCCGCGAAGGCCCAGAACATCATCCGCGCGGACGAGGCCGACATCCGGTCCATCCGGAAGGAGAACACGAAGATGAAGGCCAGCGGTGCCAGCATCAGCACCCACTTGAGGGGGCTGCCGTAGAGCGTCGCGCCGAGCTGGGTGAGGGGCACGTTCCCCATGCGGGCCACGGCCTCGCCCGGCGCGTCGGCCACGGCGAGCTGGAAGAGGCCGAGCGCGACGAGACCCGAGATCCCGAGACCCACGACCATGTTGTTGTAGACGCCCAGCATGAAGCTGCGCAGGCCCTGGTCGACCTCGACCTGGGAACCGGCGTACCCCTGCGGCTGGGCGCCGTAGCGGAACGGGCTGTTGTCGAATGCCATGAAAGTTTCCCTTGGAAGCTCCCGGCGTGGGGATGGTACCGGTCCACGCGCGACCTTCAGCGCGGTGGACGCGCCTTGGCCTGAATATGTTCGGTCACGCAGTCATAAACAAGAGGGCGCTGAAGCTCACGGCCCGGATTTCAAGTCGTTCGGTTGATGGAAGTTTTTGCGTTCGCTGCGGGATTAAAGCACGACTTTCCCCGTCTGCTGCGGGCTCGCGTTCCAGCCCCCCTCAGAACTGGCGCAGATAGGGGGCCGGCTTCTGGCCGAGGATGCGCCACGTGCCCGCGAGCCCGACCACCACGGCGAAGGCGACCGCGAGGCCGGTCACGCCCAGGGCCCCGACGAAGTCCGGCCGGAAATCGAGGCGCATCACGCGGGTGACGATGAGCCCACCGGCCAGGGTTCCGGCCAGGATGCCGAAGACCGAGGTGATGGCGCCGAGCGCCCCGTATTCGAGGAGGTAGGCCGAGAGGAGCCGGCCCCGGGTCGCGCCGAGCACCTTCAGCACCACCGCGTCGTAGAGCCGGGCGCGATGGCCCGCGGCCAGGGCGCCCGCCAGCACGAGGAGGCTCGACAGGACCGCGACCACGCTCGCCCCGCGGATCGCCAGCGTCAGCTTGTGGACGAGATCGTTGACCGCATCGAGCGCGTCCTTCACCCGCACGCTCGTCACCGACGGGAAGGCCTTGGCGGCGTCGCGCACGATCTCCGCCTCGAGCTTCGGATCGGGGCCGTGCGGCAGGGACAGGGTGGCGAGGTCGGCGTGCGGCGCTCCCCGGAAGGTGCCCGGTGAGAACACCATCACGAAGTTGATGCCGAGGGAGCGCCACTCGACCTTGCGCAGATTGGCGACCCGCGCCGTGATGGGGCGCCCGAGCACGTTGACCGTAACGGTGCCGCCGACCTTGACGTCGAGGGCGCGGGCCGCGTCCGCCTCGAACGAGACCAGGGGCTGGCGGCCGTCCTCCGCGCTCCACCACGCGCCGTCCACGATCTGCGCGCCGTCGGGCGGGCTCTCGGCATAGGTGATGCCGCGGTCGCCATCGAGCACCCAGGCGGCGTCCTCGGGCGCCTTGATCTGCCCGGACGGGACGCCGTTCAACGCGGTGATGCGCCCGCGCATCATCGGCACCCGCTCGATCTTCGCGTCGGGGGCGCGGTTGGCCAGGAAGGTCGTGAAGGCGTCGGCGTCGCGGGAGGGCACGTCGAGGAAGAACAGGCTCGGGGCGCGGCCCGGCAGCGAGCTCTCCAGCGCCCGGGTGATGTTGGCGTCGATGGCGCCGAGGGTCACGAGGAGCGTCGTGCCGAGGCCGAGCGAGAGCACCACCGCCGGGGTCAGCGCGCCCGGCCTGTGGAGGTTGGCCAGGGCCATCCGCGGCACCATCGCCCGCGGCCGCGGCAGGCGGGCGGCGCCGGCCATGATGCCGGCGGCGACGAGCCTCAAGCCCCCGAAGGCGAGGGCGGCGGCGGCCATGAACAGGAGCGCGACCTTGCGGTCGAAGGCCGTGATGAGGGCGAGGCCCGCGAGCGCCAGGAGGGCGATGGCGAGCCCCACGACATAGCGGGTTCGCGGCCGGTTGCGCCCGGGATCGACGGTGTCGCGGAACAGCCCGGCCACGGGCACGTCGTGGGCGCGCCCCAGCGGCAGGATCGCGAAGGCCAGCGCGGTGAGCAGCCCGTAGGCGGCGGCGAGCGCGAGGCGGCCCGGCGCGATCTCGGGATTGAGCGGCAGGGGCAACTGGTCGCGCAACGCCCCATCGAGGATGAAGGGCAGGGCGGCGCCGAGCGCGAGGCCGAGCGCCGTGCTGAGGGCTGCGATCAGCATGACCTGCACGAGGTAGAGGGCGACGACCTGCGAGCCCGGCGCGCCGACGCTCTTGAGGGTCGCGATCGAGGCGCGCCGCCCGTCCACGAAGGCCCGCACGGCGTTGGCGACGCCGACCCCGCCGACGATGAGCGCGGTGAGGCCGACCAGGGTGAGGAACTGCGTGAAGCGCTCGATGCCCTTGGCGAAGCGCGGATCGGCGTTGAGCCGCGAGCGCACCTGAAAGCCCGACTCGGGCAGGGCCTTCTGGATCGCCGCGTCGGTGGCGGCGAGGCGCGCGTCGTCGAGGCCGTGAAGCTGGAGGCGGTAGCTCCACTGGTTGAGGCTGCCGGGCTGGACGAGGCCGGTGGCGCGCAGGGCGGGCAGCGCGATCATCAGGCGCGGCCCGAACCCGACGCCGGCCGCGACCTTGTCGGGCTCGGAGACCAGCGCGGCGCGGATCTCCACGGGAAAGCCGCCGAGGGTCACCCGGTCGCCCGTCTTGAGGTCGAGCCGGGTCAGCAGGGCCGGGTCGGCGACCGCGCCGTAGACGCCGTCGCGCTCGGCCAGCAGCGCGGGCAGGGGGCGGGCCGGATCGGTCTCGACCGCGCCGACCGCCGGATAGGCCGCATCGACCGCCTTCAGCTCGACCAGCGCCGCGCCGTCGCCCGCCACCGCCATGGCCCGGAGCGTCGCGACCTCGGAGAGCGGCCCCTGCGCGGACAGGGCGGCGCGTTCGGCCGGGCTCGCCTCGCGGTTGACCAGCGCGTAGGTCAGGTCGCCGCCGAGGATCCGCCGGCCCTCCCGCCCGAGCCCGCCCGAGAGCGAGGCCGCGATCGAGGTGACGCCGCTGATCGCCGCGACGCCCAGCGCGATGCAGGCGATGAACACCCGAAAGCCCGAGAGCCCGCCGCGCAGCTCGCGCAGGGCGAGGCGCAGGGTGAGCGGCAGCCGGGAAGCGGCTGGCCGGGGCGGTGCGGGGTCCGGCCGGGAGAGCGTGCCGTGCATGCGTGGTCAATCCCTGTGGCGGCCGTCCGGGTCGGCCCGGCACAATCTGGGCATCGGCCGCGCCCGCGCAACGGCCCGCGCCGCCGCATGGGCGGACGAGCCGGTCACCGCCGCCCGGTCAGGACTTCTGGCGCCGGGCGCGGGCGGCGCTCTCGTGTCGGAGCGGGCGGCCGATGGGGCAGGCTTCCTGGACGAAGCCGGCGAGGGTGTTCACGAGGCTGTCCGGCACCTGACGGTAGAAGACGAACTGGCCCCGCTTCTCGCCGACGACGAGGCCGGCGGTTTCCAGCACGGAGAGGTGCTGCGAGATCGAGGCGCGGGTCATCTCGAAGCGCGCCGCGATGTCCCCCGCGCTCATCTCGCCATGGGCGAGGATCGCGAGGATGCGGCGCCGGGGGGCGGAGGCGAGGGCTTCGAAGATGCGCTGCATGATAGCCGATCCGATCTAGCGAAAACGGGCCCGCTTGACCATCGGGCGTTTCGGCATTTAAGTAATTGCCTAAATATCGAAACGGAGCAGCCTCATGCAGCGGACCGCCGCAACGTGCCTCTCGACGGAGCGGGTGATCGCCGGTCCGGGCGTCTCCGCGACGGAGGGGCGTGTCGCCTGGGCGCCGGGGCGATCGCTCTGGATCGGCGGGATGACGCTGGTCGCCCTCGCTCTCGGGCCGGTCTTCGTCACCCCGGGGGCGGTGATGGTGTTCCTCGTCCTCAGCGCGGTGACGCTCTGCCTCGGGCACTCGCTCGGGCTGCACCGGCTCCTGATCCACCGGAGCTTCGAGGCGCCCCTCTGGCTCGAGCGGACCATGGTCTGGCTCGGCACGCTGGTCGGGATGGCGGGGCCGCTCGGCATGGTGCGCCTGCACGACCTGCGGGACTGGGCGCAGCGGCAGGCGGCCTGTCACGATCTCCATGCACACCGGGCTCCGCTCCTGAAGGATGCGTGGTGGCAGATGCATTGCCGGCTGGATCTCGCCCATCCGCCGCGTTTCGTGCCGGAGGCGCGGCTGCGGGACGATCCCTTCCTGCGCCGGCTCGAGGCGACTTGGATGCTGCAACAGGTGCCGCTCGGCCTCGCTCTCTTCCTCGTCGGCGGGATGCCCTGGCTGGTCTGGGGCGTCGCCGTGCGGGTGGCGGTCTCGGTGACGGGGCACTGGGTGGTCGGGCATGTCACGCACCGGCGCGGGCCGCAGGGCTGGGCGGTCGACGGGGTCGCCGTGCAGGGGCACGATCTGCCGGCGGCGGCGCTCATCACCTTCGGCGAAGCGTGGCACGGCAACCATCACGCTTGGCCCGGATCGGCCCGCCTCGGCGTCGAGCCCGGCCAGGCCGATCCGGGCTGGTGGGTGCTCACGGCGCTCCGGCGGCTCGGATGGGTCTGGGGCTTGCGCGAGCCGGGGGATCTGGTCCCGCGGGCCGGCCTGCGGCGGCTGGGCGCGGGCGCGGCCGTGCGCCCGTCCGGGCCGGCCTTCGCCGTGCCCTCGACGCTTCCAACACTCGGCGCCAGCGGCTAAACCCGCATCCCGCTGCCGTCGAAACCCGGAAGAGCCCCCCGTGTCGTCCCTGCGCCTGGGCGTGAACATCGATCACGTCGCCACCGTCCGCAACGCCCGCGGCGGGCTCCTGCCCGATCCGGTCCGCGCCGCCCAGGAGGCCGTGGCGGCGGGCGCCGACGGCATCACCGCCCATCTGCGCGAGGATCGCCGCCACATCCGCGATGCCGACATCGCCAGCCTCAAGGCGCTGCCGGTGCCGCTGAACCTCGAGATGGCGGCGACGGACGAGATGGTCGGCATCGCGCTCCACACCCGGCCGCACGCCGCCTGCCTCGTGCCGGAGAAGCGCGAGGAGCGCACCACCGAGGGCGGCCTCGACATCATCGGTGGCCGCGACCACCTCGCGCCCCGTATCGCGACGCTCACGGAGGCCGGCATCCGCGTCTCGCTGTTCGTCGAGCCCGACGAGGCGGTGATGGAGGCGGCCCATGCCCTGAAGGCCCCCGTGGTCGAGCTGCACACCGGCAGCTATTGCGAGGCGGCGGTGGCGGGCGACGCAGAGCGCGTGGCGCACGAACTCGACCGGATCGTCCGCGCCGCCGCCCACGGCGCCGGGCTCGGCCTCGAAATCCATGCCGGCCACGGCCTGACCCTCGACAGCGTCGGCCCGGTCGCGGCGGTGCCGCACCTGCGCGAGCTGAATATCGGCCACGCCCTGATCGCCGAGGCGATCTTCGTCGGGCTCAGGCAGGCGGTGCACGACATGCGCGCCGCCATGGACCGGGCGCGGCGGTGAGGGGCAGCGGCTCATGAGACGGACGGTCCGCAAAGGACGCTCCGCCGGCGCGACGGCGCCCCGTCGCGCCGGCGGCGGACGCCTCCGCACCGGCAGGCCGGTTCGCGGGAAGATTCGATGATCCTCGGCATCGGTACCGATCTCTGCGACATCCGTCGCATCGAGGCGTCGCTGGAGAAATACGGCGACCGCTTCACCCACCGGGTCTTCACCGAGGGTGAGCGGGCGAAATGCGACCGGCGTGCGGCCCGCGCCCCCTCCTATGCCCGCCGCTTCGCCGCCAAGGAGGCCTGCGCCAAGGCGCTCGGCACCGGGATCGGCCAGGGCGTGTTCTGGCGCGACATGGAGGTGGTCAATCTCCCCGGCGGCGCGCCGACCCTGCACCTCACCGGAGGTGCGCGTGAGCACCTGGCGGGCATGGTCCCCCCCGGCCATGAGGCGCGGCTGCACATCACGCTCACCGACGAACCCCCTCTGGCACAAGCCTTCGTGATCATCGAGGCGGTCCCGCTCCCGCCGGGCTGAGGGCGGAGCCCGTCTGAGCCGGCTCATCCTCGCGTTGCGGGGAGGCCGCGCATGGTCTAGACCCCCGGCCCAGCAGAACGGACGCGGGATGAACGGCACGGGCCGGACGTTCCGGCGAGGCCGGAGGCTGCGACGGCAACGAGCATGGAACGCGCGGGCGTGGATCGCGACAGCAAATCGGAGCTTCGGGCCGCCGAACCCACCACCTGGGAGAGCATCCGCGAGACCGTGAAGGTCGGCGTCCAGGCGCTGCTGATCGCACTGGTGGTGCGCACGCTCCTGTTCCAGCCGTTCAACATTCCCTCGGGCTCGCTGATCCCGACGCTGCTGGTCGGCGACTACCTGTTCGTGTCGAAGTACACCTACGGCTACTCGAAATACTCTCTGCCTCTGTCCGAGTACCTGCCGTTCCAGGCGCAGGGGCGGGTCTGGGCGGCCGAGCCGAAGCGCGGCGACATCGCCGTGTTCAAGCTGCCGAAGGACAACGCCACCGACTATATCAAGCGCGTCATCGGCCTGCCCGGCGATCGCATCCAGGTCGTCTCCGGCGTGCTCGTCATCAACGGCACCCCGGTCAAGCGCGAGCGCATCGCCGATTACGACACCCTGGACGCGTTCGACCAGCAGGTGAAGGTCGCCCAGTACATGGAGACCCTGCCGGGTGGCGTCTCGCACAAGGTGATCGAGCGCGACGGCGACCGCGGTAGCTGGGACAACACCAACGTTTACACGGTGCCGCCCGGCCACTACTTCATGATGGGCGACAACCGCGACAACTCCACCGATTCGCGCGACCTCGCCAGCGTCGGCTACGTTCCCTTCGAGAACTTCGTCGGCCGGGCCGAGATGATCTTCTTCTCGATCGACGCAGGCACGCCCGCCTGGCAGCTCTGGCGCTGGCCGGCCGACGTGCGCTGGAGCCGCATGTTCTCGACGATCCACTGATGTGACGACGATCGCTCAAGCCGAGGGCACGGCGCTCAGGCCTGCCCAGGCCTTCGCCGGGGCGCGTCTCGCCCTCGCGTCGGGTCTTGCCCTCCAGTTGGGTCTTGCCCTCGCGTTAGGACTGGGCCGCGCCGGTCGGCGGGCGGCCGCGATGGCGCGATTTCGGCCGGTCGGCGATCTTTCGCGCTGGGCGCGCTCGGGCGCGTTCCTGCCCCATGAGCGGTCGCGCGGCCACGGCGCGGTGTTCGCGCTGCCGACGTCCGACCTCACCGATGACGTCAGCTGCCGCATCGCCCTGCGCGGGCGCCGCCGCCTGGTGGCGGTCCATTGAGATGACGACGGACGACGTCCCGGAGGACCGGCCGTCCAGCCGGGTCCGGCGCGCCCAGCGGCCGCGGCCCGGGCTCGACGTGCTGGAGGCACGCATCGGCTACCGCTTCGCCGACCAAACCCTGCTCCCCCTGGCCCTGACCCATGTGAGCAAGGCCGGCGTCTCGGGCCGGGTCGGCAGCTACCAGCGCCTGGAATTCCTCGGGGACCGGGTGCTGGGCCTCGCCGTGGCCGAATCGCTCTACGCCGCCTTCCCCGATGCCGAGGAGGGCGAGCTGTCGCGGCGTCTCGCCGGCCTCGTGCGGCGGGAGACCTGCGCGGCGGTGGCGGAGGCCTGGGAGGTCGGGCCCCATCTCAATCTCGGCCCCGGCGAGGTCCAGACCGGCGGGCGGCGCAACCAGACCATCCTGGCCGACGTGTGCGAGGCGATCCTCGGCGCGGTCTTCCTCGATGCCGGCTACGCCGCCACCAAGGCGATCGTGCAGGCGGCCTTCCGGCCCGGCGAGGAGACCGGCGCGCCTCGGGGGCGCGACGCGAAATCGAGCTTGCAGGAATGGGCGATGGCCCGCAGCCTCCCGATTCCGGTCTACGAGGTGGTGGAGCGCTCCGGCCCCGATCACGCCCCGGTCTTCCGGATCGCGGTGCGGGTCGAAGGGATCGAGCCGGGCTACGGCGAGGGCAGTTCGAAGCGCGTCGCGGAGCAGGAGGCGGCGCGAGGCGTTCTTGCTCGTGAGGGCATCGGCGGCACTCAGGGACAGGACGGGACGCGGGGCTGACACATGGCTGAGGACGAGATCGCCCCCGACGGGGCCGTGACGCACGCGCCGGAGGAGACCCGGGCCGGCTTCGCCGCCCTGATCGGCGTGCCGAACGCGGGCAAGTCGACGCTGCTCAACGCGCTGGTCGGCGCCAAGGTCTCGATCGTCTCCCGCAAGGTGCAGACGACCCGGGCGCTCGTGCGCGGCATCGCCATGGAGGGCGTGGCCCAGATCGTGCTCGTGGACACGCCCGGCATCTTCGCCCCCAAGCGCCGCCTCGACCGGGCGATGGTGCATTCCGCCTGGAGCGGCGCGGCCGATGCCGACGCGGTCTGCCTCTTGGTCGATGCCCGGAAAGGCGCCGACGGCGAGGTCGAGGCGATTCTCCGCCGCCTCTCCGACGTGAAGCGGCCCAAGATCCTGATCCTCAACAAGATCGATCTGATCCCCCGCGAGCGCCTGCTCGAACTCGCGGCGACGCTCAACGCACAGGTGCCCTTCGAGGACACCTTCATGATCTCCGCGCTCAACGGTGACGGGGTCGAGACCCTGCGCAAGGCGCTGGCGAAGCGGATGCCGCCCTCGCCGTGGCTCTACCCCGAGGATCAGGTCTCGGACGCGCCGCTGCGGATGCTCGCCGCCGAGATCACGCGCGAGAAGATCTACGACCGGCTTCACGAGGAACTGCCCTACCGCTCCACCGTCGAGACCGACCAGTGGCAGGGCCGGCCCGACGGCTCGGTGCGGATCGAGCAGACCATCTTCGTCGAGCGCGAGAGCCAGCGCTCGATCGTGCTCGGCAAGAACGGGCAGACCATCAAGGCGATCGGGCAGGCCGCCCGCATCGAGATCGCCGAGGTGGCCGAGACCAAGGTTCACCTGTTCCTGCACGTGAAGGTCCGCGAGAACTGGGCCGACGACCCGGCTCGCTACCGCGAGATGGGCCTCGAATTCCCGACGGGCTGATTTTTTCTCAACGCCGCACTTCCCGTTCTTCCCCCTGATCTTGTGGCGCGGAGCGAAGCGCAGCCTCGACGGAGGGCACCAGGGATCGCGCGGGATCCGGACCCCTTCGTCGAGGCCCGCTTGCGCGGGCACCGCAGGAGGAGGGGAAAAGCGGGAGGCTTCGGTTCCGTGAACCCGACATGACCCGAGTCCATGACCGCCACCTCTGACCCGACCGCCATCGTCCACGGACTGCCGTCCGCCGAACTCGTCGCCGTGCCGGACGGGGCCGCCCAGGTCTCGCCGCTGATCCCCGGCTCCGCGCGGCTGGAGGACATCGCGGCCGAAAGCCTCGAGGCCGCCGTGCTGCTCGCGCCCCCCGGCACGGTCGAGCGCCGCTTCGCGCTGGCGCTCGCGATCCGGGCCCTGCGGCCCGGCGGGCGGCTCACGGCCTTGGCGCCCAAGGACCGGGGCGGC
>NZ_CAKLBV010000026.1:36665-61095 GCF_920984675.1 Methylobacterium sp. Leaf118 | reverse complement strand
GCCCGGATGGCCGGCGAGGCGCGCCCGGGCCGACCACGGCTGGACCCGCAACCCGCCCGTCGGCGGCGGGAGGGCCCGCGCCACTCCGCCCCGGCCGTGGCGTGCGAGGAAGCGGGCGCGCAGGGTCCGGCCGAGCCCCTTCGGCGCGAGGTCCGCCGAGACGGCGGGAGCCGCGATCCGCCCCCGCGGGGCCGCCGCGCGGGCGACGGGACGGGGCATCCCGCATTCGGCGGGCGCCCAGCGCCGCACGATCGCCAGCGCCGTGCGGCGTCCGTAATCGCGCTGGTAGCGGCGCAGAAGCTGCACGGCGGCATCGGCCCCGTCGGCGGCGGTGGCGAATCCGGTATGCCCCTCGGCATCGCCCCCGAGCTCGCCGTTCCAGCGGGCCTGCTTGATGCACCAGTAATTGTTGAGCCGCACGCAGCGGGCGACGAAGTTCGGCTCCGCCGCCGCGTGGCGGACCACGAAGGCCAGGGAGGCCGGGGCGAGATGGGCGCCCGCCTCCTCCCGCCAGTTCGAGACCGCCCGCGCCACGAAGCTGAAGCTCGGCGGCGAAGGCGGCGGCGCCTCGGCCTGCGCGAGCACGGGAAGGCGCGCCCGCGCGGCCGCGGTCGCGGCCTGCCCGAGGGCCTCGGCCTGCCGCGGCAGCATGGTCAGGGCGAGGAGCGCTTCGAGGAGCACGGCATCTCCGGGCGGACGGCGTGAACTCGGCCGTATCGGGGAAACGGCGGATGCGGGACAAGGGTTCGCCCAACTTCGCGCTAAGACGGCTTGCGCGAAGATGGTCTGCGCGAAGACGGGGCGCCTCTCGGACGCCGGATGCGAGGGAGACGACCCGCGGTCCTGCCCCCTCGCGGCGCGGGATCAGTCGTCGTCCATCTCCGCCGCGAGCTGGCGCGGGCGCACGTAACGCAGGAGGTCTCCGGCTCCCTCGGCGAGCGTCGCCCAGGCCCCCTCCTCGAACCCGATCACGACGAGGGCCGCCGTCGGAAATTTTTCGCGCAGGTCACGACGCAGCGCCGGCGGCCCCGTGCCGATGAGGCGGAGAGCCGCCTCGGCGAGCCCCGGATTGTGGCCGATCACCAGGAGGGTCCGGGCCGTGTCCGGCGCGGAGCGGATCGCGTCGAGGATGCGCGCCGAGGCGGCCTCGTAGATCGAGGGCACCGTCTCGTGCGGCGGGGCCTCCAGGAGCGGCGCGATCGCCGCCCAGGTCTCCTGGGTGCGGCGGGCGGGCGAGACGAGAACGTGGTCGGGCCGCAGACCCTCGCGGGCCATGTAGTCGCCCATCAGCGGCGCCGCCTCGTGCCCACGGCCCCCGAGGGGCCGGTCGATATCGGCCACGCCCTGCGGATAGGCGGACTTGGCGTGGCGGAGCAGCAGAAGGCGGCGCATCAACGGAACCCGACGACGGCGTGGGGGACGTACGGGGCCTCGAGCCGCGCGATCTCCTCCGGCGTGAGGACGAGATCGAGGGCGGCGACCGCGTCGTCGAGATGCTCGGGCCGGGAGGCGCCGACGATCGGTGCGGCCACGCCCGGCGTCTGCAGGACCCAGGCGAGCGCCACCTGCGCCCGCGAGACGCCCCGCGCCCGCGCCACCTCGGCCACCGCCTCCACGACCTGGCGATCGGCCTCGACGGTCGCGTCGTAGAGCCCCTTGCCAACGAGGTCGCTCTCCTGCCGGGCGCTGCCGGCATCGAAATCCCGGGTCAGCCGCCCGCGGGCGAGCGGGCTCCACGGAAGGAGCGGGATGCCCTGGTCGGCGCAGAGCGGCAGCATCTCCCGCTCCTCCTCCCGGTGGAGCAGGTTGAGATGGTTCTGCATCGTGGAGAACCGCGTCCAGCCGTGGAGGTCGGCGGTGTAGAGCGCCTTGGCGAATTGCCACGCGAACATCGACGAGGCGCCGATCGTGCGGGCCTTGCCGGCCTTCACCACGTCGTGCAGCGCCTCCAGGGTCACCTCGATCGGCGTGGCGTAATCCCAGCGGTGGATCTGGTAGAGATCGACGTAGTCGGTGCCGAGCCGCTTCAGCGAGGCATCGATGGCGGAGAAAATCGCCTTGCGCGAGAGGCCGCCCGCGTTCGGCCGGTCGGTGAGCGGGTAATAGACCTTGGTGGCGAGCACGATGCTGTCGCGATCGGCGAAGTCCTTCAACGCGCGGCCGACGATCTCCTCGGAGGTGCCGTCGGAATAGTAGTTGGCCGTGTCGAAGAAGTTGATGCCGAGCTCGACCGCCTTGCGGATCAGCGGCCGGCTCTCCTCCTCGCGCAGGGTCCAGGAATGGGGCCCGCGCTCCGGCACCCCGTAGGTCATGCAGCCGAGGCACAGGGGCGACACGTCGAGGCCGGTGCGGCCGAGTTTTTTCGTCTTCATGAAGTGGCACCGCGCGGGAGGGGCGACGCCGGCTTATCTGGGGCGGCGGGAGAAATCGACACCGCGGCGCGGCCCGTGGCCCGGACGGGGCCCGGACGGGGCGATGACGCGGCCGTGACGGGCGCGGCGCTTGCAAAAAGATTGCGCGCAATCCAAGAGTGGGCACGCGCTCTCTAGCGCGATTCCACGGTGAGGGGACCCCACGATCATGAACCGAACTCGCGCGCTGCTCGGCGGCCTCGCCGCGACCGGCCTTCTCCTCACCGCGGCGCAGGCGGAGGAGGCCGACCCCGCGGCCATCGTCGCGGGGCAGTTCGCGGCCGGCGGCAACCACACCGGCGTGCGCGCCAGCGGCGCCAAGGGTGTCTGCCTCAAGGGCACGTTCACGCCCGCCTCGGGCGCGGCCGCGCTGTCGAAGGCCCCGCATTTCGCGAAAGCGGTGCCGGTGACCGCCCGCTTCTCCATGGGCGGCAGCAATCCGAAGGTGTCGGACAAGGCCAAGCCCGTCACCCGTGGCTTTGCCATGCGGATGAGCGAGGCCTCCGGCGACATGGTGTTCGTGACGATTTCGGCGCCGGTCTTCTCGACCAAGACCCCGGCCCAGCTCCTCGAGTTCCTGCAGGTCCGCGCCCCCGGTCCCGACGGCAAGCCGGATGCCGAGAAGGTGAAGGCGTTCTCGGCCGCCAATCCGGAGACGACGCGCCAGGCCGGCTGGCTCAACGCCCGGCCGGTTCCGGCGAGCTTCGCGGGCGTCGATTACTGGGCGGTCCACGCCTACACGCTGACGAACGCCAAGGGCGACACCAAGATCGCCCGTCTCAAGTTCGTCTCGGCCGACAAGGCCGGCCTGACCGACGAGGAGGTGAAGGCCAAGCCCGACAGCTTCTATGCCGAGGAGCTGAAAGAGCGTCTGGCCAGGGGCCCGGCCCGGTTCGACCTCGTGGCGATCCTGGCCGAGGCGGGCGACACGACCAGCGATCCGACGGTGGCGTGGCCGGAGGACCAGCGCAGGACCGAGACGCTCGGCACCCTCGCGATCACGGGAATCGAGCCCGACGCCACCTGCGACGCCCGCACCTTCGACCCGGTGGTCGACCTGCCCGAGGGCATTGCCGGCCCGGCCGACGACCCGATGTTCGCGATCCGCTCGCCGGCCTACGCGGTCTCCGTCTCGCGCCGGGCGAACTGAGCCCGGCCGACCGGGCCGGGGCGCTCAGCCGCCCCGGCCCTCCCGGCGCGTCAGGAAGGCGAGTTTCTCGAACAGGCTGACATCCTGCTCGTTCTTGAGCAGCGCTCCGTGCAGGGGCGGGATCAGCTTGGTGCGATCGCGCTCGCGCAGGGTCTCGGGCGAGATATCCTCGGCGACGAGGAGCTTGAGCCAGTCGAGCAACTCGGAGGTCGAGGGTTTCTTCTTGAGGCCCGGCACTTCGCGCGTTTCCAGGAAGACCCGCAGCGCCTCCTCGACGAGGCGGTGCTTGATGCCCGGATAATGCACCGCGACGATCTGGTTCAGCGTCTCGGCGTCGGGAAACTTGATGTAGTGGAAGAAGCAGCGCCGCAGGAACGCGTCCGGCAGCTCCTTCTCGTTGTTCGAGGTGATGATGACGATCGGGCGCACGGCCGCCCGCACCGTCTCGCCGGTCTCGTAGACGTGGAACTCCATCCGGTCGAGTTCGGTCAAGAGGTCGTTGGGGAACTCGATGTCGGCCTTGTCGATCTCGTCGATCAGCAGCACGGGCCGTACCGGCGCCGTGAAGGCCTCCCACAGCTTGCCGCGGCGGATGTAGTTCGCAATCTCCGACACCCGCGGGTCGCCGAGTTGCGAATCGCGCAGGCGCGAGACCGCATCGTACTCGTAGAGCCCCTGCTGCGCCTTGGTGGTCGACTTGACGTTCCAGGTGAGCAGCGGCGCGCCGAGGCCCCGGGCGATCTCCTCCGCCAGCACCGTCTTGCCGGTGCCGGGCTCGCCCTTCACGAGGAGGGGGCGCTCTAGGACGATGGCGGCGTTGACCGCAATGGTGAGGTCGGGCGGCGCGACGTAGGTGTCGGTTCCGGTGAATCGCATGGGGGCTCGCGTGGGATCGGGGTCCGGCTGGACGGTGGCATCGGCCCGGGAGACGGACGCCGGCTCTCAGGAAAAGCCGATACGACGCATCAGGTTAGAGAAACGTCCCGGATCCCATGTCCAGGACGATGGTCTAACCCGCGGCGGCGCCGCTCGGCAACCGGTCCGTGCCGTCGGGTTCGCGCCGCGCGTCGTCGAGGCGGTCCCGCCTGAAAGGCGCCGGGGACCGGTTCCGCTACAGTGTCTTCCCGTCGTGCCACACGCAGTTGGTGGCGAGAATGCCCAGATTCACGTCCGATTTCTGGGGCTGGGGCAGAGTCTTGCCATCCATCGCGAGGTCGATCTTGATCTCGACCTGGCCCTTCGACTCGCTCGAGCGGCGCGAGAAGTAGCAGTATTGCTGGTAGGGCTTGTCTTCGCTGGCCTTGAAGTTCCAGCCGGTGACGATCTGACCGTCGAGATAGGGCACCTGTTTGAACACCGTAAAGGTGGTGTTGACCGGGGCCCGGGAGGCCGGGGCGGCCTCGGTGCCGAGCTGCGCCTTGGTCGGCGTCGGCGCGGCGTCCGCCCGCTGGGCCGGCACCCCCTCGAGCCGGAGGGTGGTGTCGGTCAGCGTGACCTCGCCCTTGGTCTTGAGCGTGACGTCCGCGAGCGCCGTCTGCATGGCGCTCGCGATCTTCTCAGCCGCCGTGTCGAACTGGTTGAGGGTGGCGTAGCCGTAGGAGGCGGCGCCGAACCCGGCGCCCGCCAGGGCCAGGAAGGCGCCTGCTCCGGTCGCTCTCAGCAGGAAAGACCGGGCGAAGGCCATGCGGGCCTCCGCGCGCAGGCGGCCGTTCACATTCTGCGCCAGGACGATGTTCTCGTGCGTGCCGTCGGTGAGGATGCTCATGGGCGCGGACTCGTCGGAAAGCTCAGGCGGAGGCGGGCACGGAGGTCGGCGGGCTCGGCGGCACGACCGGGGCGGTGCGGCGGTCGAGCGGAATCACGGAGCCTTCCCGCGTTGCGGGCTTGAGCGGATTGGTCGCCATCTCCTGCCGCACGGTCTCGGCGACCGAGGCGAGCAGGTAGGGGGCCGCCTCCGCGTTCACGGAGGCGCCGAGGTCGTCCTCGTCCATGAAGGTCTTGCGCACCGAGACCGCCGAGAGCGCCAGGATCGTCGAGGCGAAGGCGGCGCAGAGGGCGGGCACGAACACGAAGATGCGCAGGAAGGCGTGGACCTGCGCGTCGCTCACGTCGATCGGGTCGACGCCGTAGACCATCGCGGTGAAGGAGTGGAGCTGCGAGCGGTTGACCGCATTGCGGTAGGTCTGCTCGGCATCGGCCACCTTGCGGTCGGCGGCCCCCCGGTCGAGCAGGCCGCGGGCCTTGCGCGCCTCCTCCAGCTCCTTGACCACGGCGCCCCGATCGGTGCCGGCCTTGGACACCGCGGCGTTCAGCGTCGCGGTGCGCGGGTCGGTGACGCATTTCAGGTTCGAGTAGCGCACGCCCCGGCTGTTGGTGCCGTAGACGCGCTCGCAGCGCTGAGCAGGCAGTCCGGCGAGCTGCGAAGCGTTCTCGGCGGAGCGCTTCTCGATCTGTTCGAGTTCGGTCGCGTATTGCTCGACCCGGGCATTGGCGGCGGCGATCCGCGTGTCGATGCTGTCGCGGTCGGCCTGGGCGTCCTTGAGGGCGGTTTTGGCCTTGGCCGCGTCCATCAGGCGGGGATGGAACATCATCTCGCCGAGCTGCGAGACCGACTTGGTGGTCACGCCCGCGGCGAAGATGATGCCGAGGATCGCGAGCCCCTTCACGAACCACGAGCGCTGGGTGCGCGCCAGGATGCCGAGCGGCACGCGGCACAGCTCGACCGCGGCGTAGACCAGCGGCGCCAGCAGCATGAAGTGGAAGGCGCGGTTGTCGCCGTCGCTGTAATAATCCGCGAACAGCCACGCGCCCGCGAGCGAAGCGCCGATCACCATGAACTCGACGAGGTAGGCGATCGACACGTAGCCCCACTTGATGCGGTAGCCGCGCTCGACGTCGCGCTCATGCTTCCAGCGGTTCTGGTCGAGCGCCCATTCGCGCCGTTCGCGTGCGACGTCCCGGTTCGGCGGCGTCCTCTGCAGCATGGGTCTTATCGGCCTCTGGCGGGCGGCGAATTCCGCCACCTCCTAACATCACGTTACCGAAGCGTAAGCGGGTATTGTGCCGAAGTTGTGCCGAAGTTGTGCCGGCTGCGCCGATGATCGGTGGACAAGCGCGGTGCCTGTTGCCGCGCTGCAAAGATCGTCACCCGGCCGGGATGAAAACGGTTGCTCCCCCGTGCGACTGCCACTCATGATACCGCGCCCGTTCCGTTCTTCGCCTCCGCGGCGTGAGCGGCTCCCGTCGACTTCCAATTGTATCGCGATCCCCGATGACCGTTCCCGTGCAGGCCGCCACCCAGATCGCCGCCGAGGCCGGCGCGTCTGCGGGCGGCTACAAGGAAGCGATCCTCTTCCTCGTCACCGCGGGGGTGGTGGTGCCGCTGTTCCACCGGCTCCGGGTGAGTCCGGTCCTGGGCTTCATCGGGGCGGGGGCGCTGCTCGGACCGTTCGGCCTGGGCCGGTTCGCCGAGCGCTATGCCTGGCTCGCGCCCTTCACCATCGGCAACCGCTCCGAGATCGCCCATCTCGCCGAATTCGGGGTGATCTTCCTCATGTTCATGATCGGGGTCGAGCTGTCCTGGGAGCGCCTGCGGGTGCTCCGCCGGCTCGTCTTCGGCCTCGGCTCGATCCAGGTGATCGCCTCCGCCGCGATCCTCGCCGCGATCCTGATCGCCCTCGCCCAGCCGGTGGCGGGCGCCGTGCTGGTCGGCCTCGCCCTCGCCCTCTCCTCCACCGCCGTGGTGGTTCCCGTGCTGGCCGAGCAGAAGCGGCTCGGCACGCCCGCGGGCCGCACCAGCTTCGCGGTGCTGCTGTTCCAGGATCTCGCCGTCGCCCCGATCCTGTTCGCCATCGCGGTGCTCGGGCGCAAGGATGGCGGTGATCTCGGCGGCGCCCTGGCTCTGGCGCTCGGGCAGGCGGCGGTGGCTCTGGTCCTGATCGTGGTCGCCGGGCGCGTGGCCCTGCGCCCGCTGTTTCAGCTCGTCGCGCGGACCCGCTCGCCCGAACTCTTCATGGCCGCCTGCCTGCTCGTCATCGTGGCGACCGCCCTCGTCGCCGCCGCGAGCGGCCTGTCGATGACCCTCGGGGCCTTCGTGGCCGGGCTCCTCCTCGCCGAGACCGAGTATCGCCGCGCCATCGAGGCGACCATCGATCCGTTCAAGGGCCTGCTGCTCGGCGTGTTCTTCGTCTCCGTCGGCATGAACCTCGACCCGGCCCAGCTCGTCGCGGCGCCGGGCGCGATCCTCGGTCTCGCCCTCGCCCTCGTCGTCATCAAGGGGGCGGTGATGCTGGCCGGCGCCCGGGTCATGGGGCTCGCCCCCGCGGTTGCCCTGGAGGCCGCGCTCCTGATCGGCCCCGGCGGCGAGTTCGCCTTCGTGTTGATCGGCGGCGCCATGGGGGCCGGGTTGGTGCCGGAGCCGGTGGGCGGTGCGGCCCTCATCGTCACCACCGTGACCATGATCGCCATTCCGGGGCTCGCCGCCCTCGGGCGTCGCGCCGGCCGGCGGGTCTCTCGGGCGCAACTCGACCGGGCCCGCGCCGAGCCGGTGCCCGAGGCGGTCCAGAACCGGGTGATCGTGGCGGGCTACGGCCGGGTCGGGCGGCTCGTCGGCGAGATGCTCAAGCGCCACGCCATCCCCTACATCGCCCTCGATGCCGATCCCACCCGGGTCGCCGAGCACCGGCGGCTCGGCAGCCCGGTCTATTTCGGGGATTCGGCCAATCCCGAGATCCTGCGCCGCTGCGAGATCGCCACGGCCCGGGCCCTCGTCGTCACTCTCGACACGCCGAGCGCCGTCGAGGCGGTGGTGCTCGCCGCCCGCGCCGAGCGCCCGGACCTCACCATCGTCGCCCGCGCCCGCGACGCGCGCCACGCCACCCAGCTCTACGACATGGGCGTCACCGACGCGGTCCCGGAGACGATCGAGGCCTCGCTCCAGCTCTCGGAGGCCGTGCTCGTCGATGTCGGCGTGCCCATGGGCAAGGTCATCGCCTCGATCCATGAGCGCCGGGACGAGTTCCGGGCCATGCTCCGGCGCAAGGAGGAGGATGCGCGGCCCGCGTTCCGAGCCCGCCGCACCGTCGGCAAGGGGGCCGAGCCGTCCGAGCCCGCGCCGCAGCCGGCAAAGCCGGCGGAGCGCGCCCTGTAGAGGATCGCTTGCTTGGCGGAGCCGGCGCGCGGATGGGACGAGGGCGCACCGTTGCCCGAGGGCCTTGCCGTCGACGCGGCTCCCGAGGTCCGGCTTCCGACGCCCGGCGTCCGATCAGGGCCGCGCGAAACCCGGGCCGCGGTCGGTCCAGTCGGGCGGCAGGCCGATCGAGTCGGCGAGGATGCCGTCGATGCCGGGGGCGCGGCCGAAGGCCTCGCAATCCGGATCCAGGGGCGCCTCGCCCAGCGTGGTGATCCGGACGCGGTCGTAGGTCGGAATCTGCAGTTCGCCCCGGAACGGGTCCTTGCCGGTGGCGAGGTAGGAGCCGAAATCCTGGCCGAACTCGCCGGCGAGATCGTAGGCGTCGGAGGCCGCCGAGAACCGGGCCTGGTTCGTGAAGGCGTTGGCCGCCCCGCCCCAGATCATCGCGGCGCGCTGGCGGTTGCGGATGTCGAGCGCCTCCGCCTCGATGGTGAGGCTGCCGAGCCCGATCGGCACCCGCGGCACCGGCACCTTGCCGATGGTGTTGGCGAATCCCACGCCGACCTGGCCGGCGATGGAGAGCGCGGTCGAGGCCGCGATGGTGGCGCCGGCCGCCGGCACGTTGGTCAGGTCGATGCGGGTGATCGCCGCGCGCACGGTGAGGTCGGCGCGGCCCGAGGACACGATGTCGTAGCGCAGCGAGAGATCGTAGCAGAGCGCCCGGTCGGCGGCGTTGGCGATCAGCCGCCGTTCCACCGGGTTGAGGCCGGGGCCGGACACGGTCTCCTGGAACGCCGTCGGCACGATCCGCACGGTGCGGACCGTCGAGAGCAGGGTCGGGTCGATGAACAGCTTGGCTTCCGAGGCGACCGCGTCGGTCGACATGAACTGGTCGCTGCGCGAGAGCGAGCGACCGTCGGTGAGGACCACGTCGCCGCAACCCGCGAGCAGGGCGAAGGCCACCGCACTCAGGCCGATGCGCGCCGCCCGGGCGGGGGTGGCGAGGGTTCGTTGCGACCGCAGGAGCATCGTTCACTTTCGCGGAGGGCGGGCCGGCGCGCGGCCCGCCGGGGCGGAGTTTCGCGTCTGGCGTAAGCCTAGCCGTAGAGGGCCCCTGCCGGAAGGATGGCAGCCCCCTCGGCGGCCTCCGCCGGGGCGTATCCGACGGTCTGTGACCGTTGAGCAACGATGCTTCGCACGGCATTCCTAACACTTCGACCCACGCGACCGGCCCTCCGGTCCGTGCCACTCTTCTTGCAACTCTTCGCGCCGCCCGCCGCTTGTTTCCGCCGATGCGTCCTGCCCAGATCGTTCCCCTCGTCGTTGCCACCGCCTTGTTCATGGAGAACACGGATTCGACGGTGATCGCCACGGCCCTGCCCGCCATCGCGGCGAGCCTGGGCGCCGACCCGATCGCCCTCAAGCTCGCGCTGACCGCCTATCTCGTCAGTCTGGCGATCTTCATCCCGGTCTCGGGCTGGGCCGCCGACCGCTACGGCGCCCGCAACGTCTTCCGGGCGGCCCTGTGCGTGTTCATGGCGGGCTCGCTGGCCTGCGCGGCCTCGAACTCGCTCACGGGCTTCGTCGCCGCCCGCTTCGTGCAGGGGATGGGCGGGGCCATGATGGTGCCGGTCGGGCGCCTCGTGATCCTGCGCAGCGTCCCGAAATCCGAACTCGTCGGGGCGCTGGCCTATCTGACGATCCCCGCGCTCATCGGCCCGATCCTCGGGCCGCCGCTCGGCGGCTTCATCACCACCTATGCCGACTGGCGCTGGATCTTCTTCATCAACATCCCGATCGGCCTCGCCGGCATCGTCCTGGCGAGCCTCTATATCGGCGACATCCGCGAGGCGGAGCGCCCGCCCCTCGACGTTGCCGGCTTCCTGCTCTCGGGCGCGGGGCTGGCGCTGCTGATGCTCGGCTTCGCCGCGACCGGGCGTCATCTCCTGCCCGACGGGGTCTCCTGGGGCTGCATGGCGGTCGGCCTCGTCCTCATGGGGCTCTACCTGCGCCATGCGCGAACCACTGAACATCCGCTGATCCGCCTCGACCTCCTGCGGTATCCGACCTTCCGCGCGGCGGTGACCGGGGGCAGCCTGTTCCGCATCGGCACCGGCGCCATCCCGTTCCTGCTGCCCTTGATGCTGCAGATCGGCTTCGGGCTCGATCCGCTCCATTCGGGGCTGATCACCTTCGCCGCCGCCGCCGGGGCTCTCCTCATCAAGATCGTGGGCCCGCGCATCCTGCGCGCCTACGGCTTCCGCCGGGTGATGGTGACGAACGCCCTGGTGGCCGCCGGCTTCCTGGCGGTGAACGGGCTGTTCACGGCGCAGACCCCGCACGGGATCATCGTCTGCGTGCTGCTGCTCGGCGGCTGCGTGCGCTCGCTCCAGTTCACCTGCGTCAACGCCATCGCCTATGCCGACCTCGAGGCGCGGGAGATGAGCGCGGCGACGAGTCTGGCCAGCGTCGCCCAGCAGCTGTCGCTGAGTCTGGGCGTCTCCATCGGCGCCCTGGCGCTGGAGGGGGCCGCGGGCTGGCACGGCCATTCGGGCCTCCGGGCGGAGGATTTTCCCTTCGCCTTCCTGGCCGTGGCCCTAATCTCGGCGGGCTCGTTCTTCGTGTTCCGCCGCCTCGCCCCGGATGCGGGCGCCGAGGTGTCGGGTCAGCGCCGCGTCGCCGGGGTGCAAGCCGGCCCCGGCGAAGGCTCGACTTCGACGGGCCGGTCCCTTAAGCCGCCGCCCGCGCCGGAGCACGGCCGGCCGGGCGCTTGACGGGCGCCCTCTTGGCGGGTGCCGTCGGGGCGCGGGCCGGCTCGGACAGGTCGCCCGATCCGGCGAAGAAGCCCCGCCAGCTCCAGGCGCCGGGGCCGGTCATGGCGTACATCAGGAAGGCGCCCGCCAGCCCGAGATCGGCCAGGAAGAACGTGCGTTCGGTCGCCGCGCTCGCCCCCACGAACTGCCAGAACGGATGAAGCAGGGCGGCCATCGCGGCGACGAACCCGGCCATGGCGAGCCCGGTGACCCGCGGCATCACGCCGACGATCAGGGCGAGCGGACCGAACACCTGCACGATCACGGCCGCCGTCGCGACGGCGTTCGGGGCCGGGCAGCCGGCGCCCGCGAGGGTCAGGGCGAAGCCCGAGACGTTGAGCGCCCGGGCGATCCCCGTCGGCAGCAGGGCCGCGGCCATGAAGAGGCGGGCGGCGAGAAGCACGCCGTTCTGGGCAGAACCGAACACGGGGGGATGCTCCGAGACAGGAAAGCTGTCCGGAAAGCCTGTCCGGTCAGGCTGAATCGGCGGTTAAGCGGAACGGATCATCAACCGGAAATCCCTGCCCGGTACAGGCGTCCGCGCTCGGTCCAGACCACGACGAGGAGCGAGAGGCTGCCGAGAACGGCATATCCGACCGCCACGGGCATCACCGTGCCGTCGAAGGCCTGCCCGATCAGCCAGCCGCACAGGGCGCCGAGCATCGTCGTGTAGAAGCCCAGGAACGAGGAGGCGGTGCCGGCGATGGCCCCCAACGGTTGCAGCGCCAGGGCGTTGAAGTTCGGCATCGCGAAGCTGATCAGGAATTGGTTCGCCGCCAGCACCGTGAGGAACAGGGCGAGCGGCGGCTGCCCCTGGTAGTGCAGCCCGATCCCGACCTGGACGAGCCCGACCGCCGTGAAGGCGGTGACGCCCGCATGCGACAGGGTGCGCATGCCGAGGCGGCGCACGATGCGGGAATTGATCAGCGTCGCCGCGCCCATCGCGCCGGCCACGAGCCCGAACGCCACCGGGAACAGGGGCCCGAGATGGTACAGCCCGGTGTCGAACACCTGCTGGGCCGAGCCGACATAGCCCATGATGCAGCCGGTCATCAGCCCGAGCGCCGTGGCATAGCCGATGGCGACGCGGGTGCGCAGGACCGTGGCGAGCGCCTGGCCCGTCGCCGCCAGCGAGAGCGGGCGACGGTTCTCCGGAGGCAGGGTCTCCGGCATGCGGCCGGCGAACCACAGGGCGAGCACGCCGCTCAGGGCCAGCATCGAGACGAAGACGTAGATCCACGAGCCGAACTGCAGCATCACGGCGCCGATGGCGGGCCCGAGCATCGGCACGATCAGGAACACCATCATGATGAGCGACATCACGCTCGCCATCTCGCGGCCCGCGAAGCGGTCGCGCACGATCGCCGTGGCGAGCACCCGGCCCCCGGCGGCGCCGATGCCCTGGATGACCCGGGAGGCGAGCAGCCACTCGAAGCTCGGCGCCACCATGGCGAGCCCGCAGCCGGCGGCGTAGATCGCCAGACTGACGAGCAGGACCTTGCGCCGCCCGAGCGCGTCCGAGACCGGTCCGTAGACGATCTGCGCCAGCCCGAAGCCGATCATGTAGACGTAAACGAGGAGTTGGAGGCTGTTGGCGTCGGCCACCGCGAACCGCTGCTGGATCAGCGGGAAGGCCGGCAGCAGGTTGTCGATCGACATGGCGGTGACCGCCATCATCAGCGCGACGATGCCGACGAACTCGGCAAATCCCGGCCCCGACCAGGGCGGCCCGGCCGCGGGCCTCGCGGAGCCGGGGACGGGCCTGGAGGGTGGTGTCACGGTGGGGTGCCTTGAGGCGGTCGGGCGCGGGGGCCGGCCGCTTGTGGAGAAGGGGTTCGGGCAGGGTCGGTGCGGAAAGGCACCGCGCGCCGCGATCGTTCCCGACGGCCGCGGCGGCGCCTGACCGGCCGGGCCGTTCGGGCTGCCGCCCGGAGGACCGTTCTGGTCTGCGCGCCGTTCCCCTCCCCGCTGCCGGGCGAGGCGCGGCCTACTTCTTCTTCCCTGGGGCGTTGCCCGGGGCCTCCTGTCCGCCCTTGCCCGGGGCGGCGACGTTCGTCTCGTTCCCGCCGTCATCCGGTCCGAGGGCCGCGTTGAGCGTGTCGTAGTTCTGCGTCACCAAGGCGATGTTGCCCTCCGGCGGCTTGCCGCCCGGCTCGCCCGCCGCGATGGCGCCCTTCAGCGCCTCGACCGCCGCCGCCTTGTCCTTGGCCGGCATCGCCTTGTCGGCCTCGAGCGCCGCGAGTTGCTTCTTGAGCAACGGCGTCACGCCGACATAGGCCTTGGTCTCGGGATCGATGCCCTCCAGCACCGCGTCGATGCTCTCGCTGGCGTCCTGGAACGCCGCCAGGCTCTCGAAACCGTTGCGCTTCACGATCGCCTCGGCCTCCGCCTGCGCCTTGGCCTCGGCCTTCGGATCGGGCTTGTCGGCGGAGCCGCCGTCGATCTTGGCCAGCTCCGGCTGGGCGGCGAGCAGACCGTCGATCTGGGCCTGCGTCAGGGCGACGGGCGTCGACGCCTCGGCCGGCGCCGCCGGCTTGGGTTGCACCGCCGGTTGGGATGGGGCCGCCTCCGGTGCCTTCTGGGCGAGGGCGGGCGCGCGGCCGAGAAGGGAGGAAGCGGCGAGGCCCGCTCCGACGAGGGAGGCGGCGAGCAGGGTGCGCGCACGGATCGTCATGGTCGTCTGCCTTTCGCTGTGGCGTCGGCTCGGCCGGGGCCGCGCCCGGGTTGCGGCCCCGGCCGAGCCGTGAAATTTTCTCAGCGGGTCGCGGCGAAACCGTGATCGCCCGGGCGCGCCCCCGATGCGCGCCGGCGGGCTGCCCCCGTCGCCCCGCACGACCCCCGGAGACCGGCCCCGTTGGATGTCGCCCGCCTGACCGTCGTCCTCGCGCGCCTCGCTGTGTTCGCGATCCCTGCCCAAGCGATCCCTGCCCAAGCGATCCCTGCCCAAGCGATCCCTGCCCAAGCGGCCCCTGCCCAAGCGGCGCCGGCCGACTACGCCCGGCGCGCCGCCGCCCTGGTCGAGCCCTATCGCGAGTCCGGCCTGATGAGCGGGGCGATCCTCGTGGCCAAGGACGGGCGGCCGGTGTTCCGCCGGGCCTACGGCATGGCCAACCGCGAATGGGCCGCGCGGAACACCCTCGACACGCATTTTCGGATCGGCTCGCTGACGAAGCAGTTCACCGCGGCCGCGATCCTGCAACTCGCCGAGGCGGGCACGCTGTCCCTCGACGATCCCGTCGCCCGCTTCTACCCGGAGGCGCCCAAGGCGTGGGAGGGCGTGCGGGTGCGCCACCTCCTCAACCACACCTCGGGCATCATCAACTATACGGCACTGCCCGATTACCTGCCGGCGATCTCGCGCATCGAGCGCCCGCCCCAGGCGCTGATCGGGCTGGTGACGGGCGAGCCGCTGCTGTTCCCGCCCGGGGAGCGGGTGGAGTACAGCAACACCAACTACCTGCTGCTGGGGCTCGCCATCGAGGTCGCGTCCGGCCGGCCCTATGCCCGCTACCTGTCCGAGCGCCTCTTCGCCCCGCTCGGCCTGAAGGACACCGGCTACGACGACGCCACCGCCCTCCTGCCCCGCCGGGCGGCGGGCTACCGGTTCGGGCAGGGCCAGTGGCGCAACGCGGCGCCGATGGCCTCCAGCGTCGCCTACGCGGCGGGCGGCCTCTATTCGACCGTCGACGACCTGCTCGCCTGGGACGAAGCGCTGTTCTCCGGGCGTGTCCTCTCCGAGGCCTCCCGCACGGCGATGTTCGACGATGGCGGGCGTGGCTACGGCTTCGGCTGGTATGTCGGCGCCGCCCATGGCCGGACGCTCTGGTCGCATGGCGGGGCCGTCTCGGGCTTCCTGGCCATGACCGACTATTATCCGCAGGAACGCTTGGCGGTTCTCGTGCTCGCCAACAACGAGAACACGCCGGCCCAGAAGATCGCCCGCGAACTCGCCGCGCTCTGGTTCGGAATCCTCAACCCGCCCGAGCCGATCGTGCTCGAAGACCTCATCCTGGACCGCTACGCCGGCACCTATCGGCTCGGCCCGCGCGCCTTCCTCACGCTGCGCCGCGAGGGCGGGCGGCTGATGGTGCAGGCGACCGGCCAGCCGGCCCATGCCTTCGCCCCCGAGAGCGACCGCACCTTCGTCTCGGCCTCGATCGACGCCCGCATCACCCTCGACACCGAGCCCGACGGACGGCCGAACGGGCTGGTGCTGCATCAGGGCGGGCGCGACCGCGTGGCCGCGCGGATCGACCCGGCCGATGCGGCCCGCCTCCTCGCCGCGCCCCGCGGCGATGGTGCCGAGGCGCCGATCGACCCGGCGCGGCTGAGCGCCCATGCGGGGCGCTACGTCCTGGGGCCGGGCCGCGTCCTGACCCTCACCCTTGAGAACGGCCGCCTCTGGGCGCAGGCGACCGGCGAGCCGCGCCACCCCCTCGCCCCGGAGGACGAGCGGGTCTTCTTCATCAAGACCCTCGATGCGCAGATCACCTTCGAGGAGGACGGCGCCGGGCACACGACCGGGCTGGTGCTGCACCGGGACGGCCGCGACATCCCGGCCCCCCGGCTCGGCGAGAGCCGCCCCGCCACGGCCCGCGACGAGTCGGCCCGGCCGCGCGGCGGAGTCGCCAGGCGTCCCGATCGGGAGTAGAATGCGAGGCCGGGCGTCGGTCGGGAAAGTCTGGAACGTTTCCGATTTCGCGGAAAAACACCAAGCTTTGCCGTGTCTTGCCGCGCCGCAAGATCGATTTGGCCTAAAGTCCACCTTGATCCTGACGGCCGTTCGGCTTTCTCTGCCGCCGAACGCCGCCCCCGGCCAACCAAAAATCCCAGGAGGAAGACCCATGAACAAGCCGGAATTCCTAGCCGAAGCCAAGACGAAGTCGCCCTTCTCGGCGCGCTACGACAACTTCATCGGCGGCCAATGGGTCGCGCCGGCCGCCGGCCGCTACTTCGAGAACACCTCCCCGATCACCGGCAAGGTGATCTGCGAGGTCGCCCGCTCCGACGCGCAGGACGTCGACCGCGCCCTCGACGCCGCTCACGCCGCCAAGGATGCCTGGGCCCGCACGGCGCCGGCCGAGCGCGCCCGCATCCTCCTCAAGATCGCCGACCGGATGGAGGACAACCTCGATCTGATCGCGCTGGCCGAGACCTGGGACAACGGCAAGCCGATTCGCGAGACCACCGCCGCCGACATTCCCCTGGCCATCGACCATTGGCGCTACTTCGCCAGCTGCGTGCGGGCGCAGGAGGGCGGCATCTCCGAGATCGACCACGACACCGTCGCCTACCACTTCCACGAGCCGCTCGGCGTCGTCGGCCAGATCATCCCCTGGAACTTCCCGATCCTGATGGCGGTGTGGAAGCTCGCCCCCGCGATCGCCGCCGGCAATTGC
Organism: Methylobacterium sp. Leaf118; assembly: GCF_920984675.1. Classification (GTDB taxonomy): domain Bacteria; phylum Pseudomonadota; class Alphaproteobacteria; order Rhizobiales; family Beijerinckiaceae; genus Methylobacterium. Next base: position 44,191 of record NZ_CAKLBV010000026.1, on the reverse strand, counting down.
GTGGTGCTCAAGCCCGCCGAGCAGACCCCGGCCTCGATCCTCGTGGTGATGGAGCTGATCGCCGACCTGCTTCCCCCGGGCGTCATCAACGTGGTCAACGGCTTCGGCCTCGAGGCGGGCAAGCCGCTGGCCTCCTCGCCCCGCATCGCCAAGATCGCCTTCACCGGTGAGACGACCACCGGCCGCCTCATCATGCAGTACGCCTCGCAGAACCTGATCCCGGTGACGCTGGAGCTCGGCGGCAAGTCGCCGAACATCTTCTTCGGCGACGTCGCCAACGAGGATGACGATTTCTTCGACAAGGCGCTCGAAGGCTTCACGATGTTCGCCCTCAACCAGGGCGAGGTCTGCACCTGCCCGAGCCGCGCGCTCGTGCACGAGTCGATCTACGACCGCTTCATCGAGCGCGCCATCAAGCGCGTCGAGGCGATCACCCAGGGCTCGCCGCTCGATCCGGCGACCATGATCGGCGCCCAGGCCTCCTCGGAGCAGCTGGAGAAGATCCTGAGCTACGTCGATATCGGCAAGCAGGAAGGCGCCGAGTGCCTCACCGGCGGCGCCCGCGGCCAGCGCGAGGGCGAGCTCGCCGAGGGCTTCTACATGCAGCCCACGGTGTTCAAGGGCCACAACAAGATGCGGATCTTCCAAGAGGAGATCTTCGGGCCCGTCCTCTCGGTGACGACCTTCAAGGACGACGAGGACGCGCTCGCCATCGCCAACGACACGCTCTACGGCCTCGGCGCCGGCGTGTGGACCCGCGACGGCACCCGTGCCTACCGCTTCGGCCGCGCCATCCAGGCCGGCCGCGTGTGGACGAACTGCTACCACGCCTATCCGGCGCACGCGGCCTTCGGCGGCTACAAGCAGTCCGGCATCGGTCGCGAGACCCACAAGATGATGCTCGATCACTACCAGCAGACCAAGAACATGCTGGTCAGCTATTCCTCGAAGAAGCTCGGCTTCTTCTAGGCCTTTTTCTAAAAGTTCGAGACCGACTTCAGCCCCGGCCGCAAGGCCGGGGTTTTTTGCTGTCCCGGCGGCACCCCCGGATCGATGGGCTCGCTTGCACCCGGCCGGCCGGTCGGCGATCAGTGGCGACGGCGGGGTCTCGGAGGGGCGCGGTGGCGGTCCGATACGCGCGGATGGGAGCGGCCGGCTGGGTTGGTCAGATCGGGCCGGTCCGGCTGTATCTCGACGACCGGGACGGCGCGGTGAATCCCACTCAGGCGGCGTTGGCGGAGGCGGTGGCCGGATCGCTCGCGGCCTGTCGCGACGCGGCAGCGGCCTATCTCGATCTCTTCGTCGACCGGCAAAGGGCCTGCGGGGACGCGGAGGAACCGTGGTGGCTCGACGAGATCGATGTCCGCGCCTGCGCCGGTGACGACGCAGCCGGTTACGCGCTCCACTTCACCCTGCAGGGCGACGATGGCGGCCTGTGGACGGTCGACATGCGGGCGTCCCCGGAGGGGCACCGACCGTTCCGCTTCGAACGACGGCAGGGTTGAGGGCCGGGAGCCGGCCTGACGACGCGCGGGTGGGTCACGGTCGCCTTGGCAGATCCGCGCGCAGGGCTCGGCCAGGGCCCCCAAGCCGAGGCATCGCGCCCGGGGTCAGCCGCGCGCCCGGATCGCTTCGGCGCGGCCCCCATCCACCAGCACTTCGGCCGGGGTCGGGTGGCTGAGGAAGCCGGTCGGGCTCGCGGTGAGGCCATAGGCGCCCGATTGCAGCACCGCGACGAGGTCGCCCTCGGCCAGGTCCGGCAGGGGCGCCGCGCGGGCGAGCACGTCGAGCGGCGTGCAGAGCGGGCCGGAGACGGTGCAGGGCGAGACCCCCGCGCCGGAAGGCTCCGTCTGCGCCACCGCCACCACGGGAAAGTCGCGCTTGACGATCTGGCCGAGATTGCCGCTCGCCGCCAGATGGTGATGCATGCCGCCGTCGGTGATGACGAAGCGGTGGCCACGGGATACCTTCACCGCCAGGACCCGCGCCACGTAGACCCCTGCCGGCCCGGCGAGGAAGCGGCCGGGTTCCAGCACCACGCGGGCCGCGGCGAGGCGCGGGTCGGCGCGCAGCATCGCGATCAGCGGCGGCAACCCGGCCCGGAGGGCGTCGAGGTCGAGCGCCGTCTCGCCCGAAAAATACGGGATGCCGAGACCGCCGCCGAGGTCGATCGTCTCCAGCGGTCGCCCGATTCTTTCGGCCATCTGCGCGGCGAGCCGAAGGCCGTAGGCCCATTGGCCGAGCAGCGTGTCGGCCTTCAGCCCTTGCGTGCCCGCGAACAGATGGAGCCCGATGAGACGCAGCCGCGGCTGCGCCGCCACCGCCGCGACGGCGGCGTCCATTTCTTCCTCGTCGAAGCCGAAGGGCGAGGGCTTTCCGCCCATGCGCATCGCCCCGCCCTGCGCCGTGGCGCCGGGGTTGATCCGGAGCGCCACCCGCACCGTCACGCCATGGCGCTCGGCCGCGGCCGCCGCGCGAACGAGCTCCTCGCGGTTCTCGAGGTGGATCTCGCCGATGCCGCCGGCGATCACCCGGTCGAGGTCGGCCGCCGACTTGCCCGGTCCGGCGAACAGGATCCTTCGCGGGGGAACGCCAGCCTGGAGGGCCGCGTCGAACTCGGCGCCCGACGCGATCTCGGCGCCCGCCCCCTCGCCCTGGAAGACCCGGATCACCGCCGGATGGGGGTTCGCCTTGACCGAATAGTCGACCTCCGCGAAGCCGACGACGGCCGTGGTCAGCGCCCGATAGGCGCGCCGCAGCAGGTCGGCGTCGTACACGAAGAGCGGCGTGCCGAAAGCGTCGGCGAGTTCGGTCAGCGGCCGGTCGCCGATATGGAGAACGCCCGCTCCATCGCGCCAAAAATTCTTGGCGATCAACGCGGCGGCGAGGTCGGGCGCCTCAGCCATCGGCCCGGATCTCGGCGGCGGCGCGCTCGGCGGTAAGGCGCTTGTAATCGACCTTGCCGTTGGGCGTCGTCGGCAGGGCCTCGACCCTCTCGATGGTGCGCGGCACGAGGTGGGGGGCGAGCGCCTTGCGCAACGCCTGCAGCACGTCGGCCGTCCCCGGCGCATCCTCGACCGGGACGGTCACGGCATGGATGCGCTGCCCCAGGCTCGGATCGGGCAGGCCGATCACGGCCGCCGCGCGGAAGGCGCCGGTCTCCATCAGAGCCGCCTCCACCTCGGTCGGGCTGACGCGAAACCCCTGCGTCTTGATCATCGTGTCCTCGCGGCCGATGAAGCGGAAGAAGCCGTCGGCATCCTCCACGGCGAGGTCGCCCGAGCGGCAGACCAGGCCGGGCGCCGCGCCCGCGAACGGGTCGGGCACCAGCACCCGGGCGGTGTCCTCCGGCCGGTTCCAGTAGCCCAGCGACACGGTCGGCCCGCGATGGTGCAGGATGCCGGGCTCCCCCGGCCGGGCGCGGCGCCCGTCAGGGGTGACGAGGAAGATCTCGGTCTCGGGGATGGCGCGGCCGATCGAGTCGGGCCGCCGGTCGATCTCCCCCGGCGGCAGGTAGGTCGAGCGGAACGCCTCCGTCAGGCCGTACATCAGCACCACGTCGGTGTGCGGAAGCCGGGCGCGCAGCCGGGCGATGGTCGAGACGGCGAGGCTCCCACCGGAATTCGTCACGTAGCGCAGGGCCGACAGGTCGGCTTTGGCCAGGTGCGGCGCGGCCCGGGTCAGCAGGGTCCAGAGGGTCGGCACGCCCGCGAGCCCGGTGATGCGGTGGGTCTCCAGGGCGCGGACCACGTCGTCGCCGAGGCGCGGCGTCAGCAGCACGGTCCGGGCGCCCTGCTCGACCGCGGTGAGGAGCTGGTTGAGGCCGTAATCGAAGGAGAACGGCAGCACCGAGAGGAGGCGGTCGTCCGGGCCGATGCCGAGATAGGTCCGCACGATGCGGGTGCCGGCGAGGAGATTGCCGTGGGAGAGCATTACCCCCTTGGGCAGGCCGGTCGAGCCCGAGGTGTAGAGGATGGCCGCGAGGCCGGGCGGCGCCGGCGCGCCGGGGACCAGCGGCGATTCGGACGGCGCGCCCGCTTCCTCCGTCAGGATGCGCAATCCGGACAGATCGTCGAGCGCCCCCTCCAGCCCGGCCTCGTGGGGCGGGTCGGTCAGGAGCGCGCGGGCGCCGCTGTCGGCGACGATGTGGCGGACCTGCCGCGGGCGCAACGACGGGTGGATCGGGACGAACACGCCGCCGGCCGCCGCGACGGCGAAGAGCGCCACGCCTTCGCGCAGGGATTTCGGCAGCAGGATCGCGACCCGGTCGCCCGGCGCCAGCCCGAGCCCCCGCAGGCGGGCAGCGAGCGCCGCAACCCGCGCCCGGAATTCGCCGTAGGTGAGGGTCCGCGCGCCCTCGACGACCGCAATCCGATCATCCGCGCCGGCCCCGTCGAGCAGGTGGTGCAGCAGGCTCGGAGCCATCGTGGGGATCAGGCGGCGCGGCGGTCGTCGATGAAATGGGCCAGCGTGTCGACGCTCGCGAAATTGGCGAGATCGAAGCTGTCCTCGTCGATCTCGACCCCGAAGCGGTCGCCGAGATGCATCATCAGGTCGAGAATGCCGATGGAGTCGAGGGCGTCGCTCGTCACGAGGGAGGTCTCTCCCGTGACCGAGCCGGGCGGAAGGCCCGGATTGCGGGCCGCGATGAAGGCGAAGATCGCCTCCCGCACGATGCCGACCGGCTGGGCCATCGACTGAACCACGGCTGTCGCCTTCCCTCGAACCTCGCGGCGGATACGGGGTCGGGGCTTACTCCCAAACGGGGGCGCAAGTCCATCGCCCGGTGTCCATCGCCCGGTGTCCATCGCCCGGTGCGGCCGTTCCCTGCGGGGTTAGGGCGTGGCGAAGCTGTAGGACAGGCGCGTGCGCAGCACGAAGGCCTCGGTGCCGCTTCCGGCGGTGAAGAACCGGCCCGCGGTCGGCGGCAGGGCGACCGGTCGCGCGTCGCCGAGATCGTAGTAGAGCGCCTCGGCGCCCGCGGTCAGGCGCTCGGTGATCTTCGCCTCGAGGCCAGCGCCCACGACGAAGCCGACCTGCGTCTCCCGGTTGCGCAGGGCGAAGGCCCGGCCGCCCGTGCCGCCGGCTCCCCCGGGTGGGGCGAGGACCCCGCCGCCATCGCCGCCCGGGCCGCCGTTCTCCGCGAAGATGCCGCGGAAGCCCGCGTCGCGGTTGATGGCGACGCCGGCGGTTCCGTAGAACAGGACGCCCGCGCTCAGAAAGCCGAGGCGTCCGCGGACCGAGCCGAGGGTCTCGAAGGTGGCGTTGTCGGCGAAGCTCGCGTCGGCCTCGCCGCCATAGACGAGGTGGCCCGCCTGCCAGTTGTAGCCGAGATGCACGCCGCCGATGACGGAGGGCTTCCGGCGAAGGCCCGCGAAGGCCACCGCCCCGCCGCCGCCGCCGCCGCCGTCGATGCCGCGGGTGCCCGGGGCGCCCGCTTCTCCCGGCGCGAGGGCGGTGCGGTCGATGGCGTTGGCCGACAGGCTGTGGGCCGCGCCGAAATGGCCGCCCGCATAAGCGCCCGCCCAGCGGCTGTCGCCGGCCTCGCGGGGCGGATCCGTCAGGTCGCTGGGCGTGAGGTGGAAGGTCAGTCGCCCGCGCACGGTGAGGACGTCGCGGGCGAAGCCGCCGAGCGGCGCGCCGTCGAACACATGGTACAGGGCCTCGATGCCGGCGCCGACCTGCGGCGAGAGCCGGGTCTCGAACCCGGCGCCGCCGACGAAGCCGATCCGGTCGCCGCCCGAGACGGGGATCGTGAGCGTGCTGAAGCCGTTGCCGCCCCCGCCGCCATCGCCGCCGAGGCCCGCGACAGCGCCGCCATTGCCCCCGCCGCCGCCATTCCCGCCCACGAACACGCCGGCGAGACCGCCGCCCTGGGACAGGTAGGCGATGCCCGCCGTGCCATAGATCAGGAATTGGGGCGTGCCGAAGCCGAGGCGCGCGCGCCCGCTCACCAGGATGTCGTCGAGCCGGCCCAGGCTGCTCACGTCGCCCTCGACGCCGACGACGAGCCTGCCCGTCTGCCAGTTGTAGCCGGCGTGACCGCCGCTGAAGAGATCGCGGCCGTCGAGCGTGCCGACCGCGTTGCCCGTCCGGCCGCCGCGCCCTCCGAAATTCGGGGAGGGAATCAGGCCGCCGTCGCCGCTCGCGAAGGTGCCCCCCCTGCCCCCATCGACCACGGTCCCGAGATGGGCGCCGATGTAGAAGCCGGACCAGTCCAGCGCGACGAAGACGGGCGCGGGCGCCGCCCGGAGGGGCAGGTCCGCGGCGCCCGCGGCGGTTGCCAACGTCAGGCTCCCGAGGATTCCGATTGCACCCGACAGCCGACGTCGCATCGCGGTGGGTCTTCCAACTGATTCGATACGGCGAGGATACATCCGAACGGCCGAGCTTGCGCCGCCTGAAAAAGAGTCGCGGAAGGTTTCGGTCCCCATGAGACATTTTGGATACTGCGCCGGCAGCCAAGAGCTGAGCATCGCCGTCGGAGGGTGCGGCTGAAAAGATTGGGCAGATCATGCGCATGATGGACCGCGCGCAGTGCGGGACTTATGGATTCCCCGCCGCGACAAAGCGAAAGATTGCGGCGGAACGCGATGGTCGGGAGAAAGAGTTTCGCGGTGGCATTGTCTTCGGCCGACAGTTTCGCCGATCCCTGAAGGCACATCCGTCGCGCGACGCGGCATTGTGGTGCCATTGTGGCAGGCCCGTTCCGTGGCGGTGGCGATCGTCGTCGGCACCGAGGCTGCTATACGGGCGCCACCATTGATTTTGTCCGCCGCTCTTGGAGCCTATTCATGGCTCGGTCGGCCCACCCATCGACATCGTTCTGCGGGTGGCGGCTCGTTTATCGAAGAATTTCTACGGAAAATCAGGAAACTGTTCGCCGGACCGATCCATGAGGACTGATTTGCTTTCGGACGCGCAATGCCATAACGTAATGAAAACAATGAACAACGTAAAAATTCTCCATTCAGGAAGCATTCAAGGCACGGGGAGCAACACGCTTCATTCAAGCCGAGGTCGGCTAGGCCGACATGCGGAGAATAGCCGTTCGGCGTCATGCGTTGCGCATTCGCGAGCTTTGCCGGACGGGCAAGGGGCGCGGACTCTGGTCTTCGCAATGTGAGATCGTGTCGAGGGAACGAGAGCCTACCCATCAATCATCAGCCAGCATCGGACAGGAGATCATCATGAAAGTGACAGTGATCACGGTCATCTCGGCTCTCGCCCTCCTGGGCGCGACCGCGGCCTCGGCGCAATCGGGACGCGGCGGCGCCGGTGGTTACGGCGGCGGCGGCTATTACGGTGGCCAGGGTGGCGGCGGCGGCGCCGGCGGGACGGGCTACAAGGGCTATGGCGGCGGCGGCGGCGATGGTGGGTCGGGCAGCTACGGTGGGCGCGGCGGCGGCGGCGGTTCCGGTGGCGGCGGCTATTACGGCGGTTACGGCGGGGGCGGCGGCGGCGGTGGCTCCGCGGGCGGTTATGGCTCCCGTGGCGGTGGCGGCGGCACCGGCGGCGCCGGCTAT
>NZ_CAKLBV010000026.1:0-36655 GCF_920984675.1 Methylobacterium sp. Leaf118 | reverse complement strand
TATTACGGTGGTGCGGGCGGGTCGGGCGGCGGCGGCGGTTCGGCCGTGAACGGCGGCCGGGGCGGCCAGGGCGGCGGCGGCGGGACCGGCAGCTTCGGCGGCCAGGGTGGCGCCGGCGGACGCGGCGGCAGCGCCTTCTGATACGAGCTCCGCTTGATCAAAGCGGAGCCCGTATCCGGCAAGCCCGCGCGGCGTTTGAGCGAAGCCCAAATCCGCCACCCCGAAGGGATCAACCGGATTTGGTATGAGAGCGCGGGGCCGGGGCGCCGCCGGAAGTGGCGGCCTCCTCCCCCGCCCGCAGCCTCGTCCCCACGCTCGTGTCCGGGACGAGGCGCTCGGTCCTTGTGCCGTATCGGCCCGGGAGGCGGCGGTTACCTCTCGGGCCAACGCTCTCGACCGGGTCACCGAGGCTCCACGGAGGTCCAGACCGATGAAGACGATCCTTATCCCCGCCGGAGCGCTCTGCGTCGCGACGCTCGCCGGTCTGTCGGCCTACGCCTTTCCGGTTTCCGGTCCGGGCGGCGATCCCGTCCTGCACCGGGTGGATCAGAGCGACGGCGCCGGCCTGCCGGGCTTGCCGGGGGGGCGCGGCGGCAAGTCCGGCCGCGAACTCGCCGCAGAGGACCGCCGGGAGCGGGCCCGCTATTCCCGGGCGAGCGACGACCAGCCCGGTCTGACGGATTACTGCGTCACCATACTGAGGACCGACGGGCGCGACCGTGGCACCAGCGATTTCCGCCCGTCCGACTGCATCGAGCTGTTCGTGGCCTTCGACGCCGGCCGTCCCGGCCGCCGCGGCGAAAGCGGGCGGCGAGGCGGCGACGGCCAGGACGGCGCCAGCATCGACGGCGGCATGGGTGGCCAGGGCGGCCGGTCCGGTGGCGGTCCCGGCGGCGGTCGCGGCGGCGGCGGTGGCGTGGGGGTCGGTGGCGGCCGCGGCGGCGCGGGCGGTGCCGGCGGCGGCGGATATTGATCCGGAATTCCGGACCGCCGCCCCGGGCTGCGCCCGACGCCGTCCGCGCCGTGCCGCGCGGGGCGGTGAGTCATACCCAATCCGGTTGATCCCTTCGGGATGGCGGATTTGGGCTTCGCTCAAACGCCGCGCCGCCCAGGCCTGATCCGGGCTCCGCTTTGATCGAGCGGAGCCCGGATCAGGCCTGGGCCGCCTCGCCCTCGGGAATCACGTCGACCTCGACGGCGAGCTTCTGCGCCCCGGAGGCGGAGACGATCCCGTCGATGGGGGCCACGTCGCCGTAATCGCGCCCGCGCGCCACGACGATGTGGTCGTCGCGCACCACGCAGTCGTTGGTTGGGTCGAAGTCGATCCAGCGCATGTCCGGTCCGCACCAGAGGGCGACCCAGGCGTGGCTGGCATCCGCCCCGCGCAGGCGCGGCCGGCCGGGCGGCGGCCGGGTGCGCAGATACCCGCTGACATAGGCCGCGGGCAGGCCCAGCCCGCGCAGGCCGGCGATCATCACGTGGGCGAAGTCCTGGCAGACCCCGGCTTTGAGCCGGAACGCCTCGGCCAGCGGCGTCGAGACGGTGGTGGCCTTGGAATCGAAGCGGAAATCCTCGCGGATGCGCTGCATCAGCTCGCGGGCGGCGTCGTAGGCGCTGCGCCCGGAGGAGAAGCTCGCGCGGGCATAGGCCGTGACCGCGGGCTCCAAGGGCACGCGCCGGCTGGCGAAGAGGAAATGGGCGGGGCCGTCGGGGCCGAGGCTCGGCTGGGCGAGGGCCGATTCCCGCACCGCCTCCCAGGCCGCGCCGGAGCCGGGCGGCGGCGGCGGCGGTCGCTCGACCAGGACCCGCGAGACCGCCTCGACCGAGAAGTCCCGGTGCGGCGCGTCGATCACGAGGCTGACCGTGTCGAGGCCGAAGAAGTCGCGCCGCTCGTGCCGGCTCTTCGGGGTGGGCGTGAGCGTCAGCGCACTCTCCAGCACCTGCTGGCCGCCGCCGTCGCGGGGGCGCAGGCGCAGGGTGCAGCGCGCATACCGGACGGTCCGGGCGTAACGGTAGGTCGTGAGGTGACGGAGCGTGTAGATCACGCCAGGCCCACGAGCTTCTCGGGCCTGAGGGCATCGGGACCGTTGGGGAAGTAGCGGCGCGCGATCCCGTCGGCGAGACATTCCAGGTCGGAGGCGAGGTCGTCCAGCGCCTCGCCGTCGATGGTGCCGGCCTCCGCGGTCCGGAAGGTGGTGGCCAGCGTCTGGGCATGCCGGCGATGGGGCTCGGGCAGGCCGTCGGCGGCGAGGGCCGGCAGGACGTCGAGATGGGCGACGATCGCCTCGATCTGGAAGGCGGCCGAGCGCGGATTGTAGGGGTCGAGCACCCCCATGTCGCAGACCGCATCGCGGCTGACGCCCGCGAGGTAGCGGGCGCCGTAGGCGATCTGCGAATCGACCAGCGCCAGCATGACGCCGAGATCGTCCGCGCTCGCCGTCTCCGCGCAGAAGCTCGCGGCGAAGCCGCAGGTGTTGATCGCCCGCTCCAAGCGGCGACCCATATCGGCGAAGCGCCAGCCGGCGCCGTGGTTCATGTTCTCGTGGCCGAGGCCCGTCAGCGCCGAGAGATGCCCGAGCGCCCGCTCGGCCCGGCCGCGCAACTGGGCCTCGGTCGGGGCGAAAACCTCGCTGAAGACGAGGGTGTCGCGCAGGTCCGCCAGGGAGCGCCACGCCTCCGCCGGCAGCCGCTCCCTCAGGGACGAGGTGAGCCGGCGCGCCTCCAGCACGTGGTTGAGGGCCGAGCCGTAGGCGGCGCGCCCGCTCAGCGCCTCCTGGGCCAGGGCGGCGGTCGGCAGGTCGGCGTCCTCGACGCAGTGCCATTCCTTCAGGAGGGCGCGGATGCGCCGCGCCGTCGGCGCGTCCTCCGCGGCGCAAGGGTCGGCGGTGATCGCCTCGCCGAAGCCGCCGAGATGCGCCTGGACGAGGCGGATGACGGCCTCAGCCCGCTCGAGGTAGCGCCCGAGCCAGAACAGGTTGTCGGCCGCCCGCGCCGGCAAGTGCCCGGCGATGCGGCGGATGCGTGGCGCGCTCGTGTGCACGAGGAGGGGCGCGTCGACGGGCGTGTCGGACAGGACCCAGACATCGGCGGAGCGGATGCCGGCGCGCATCTCGCTCGGGTCGCCGTCCTCGCGCTCGGCCACGCGGCAGAAGGCGCTCGGCAGCACCCGCCAGCCCTCGGGGGTCCCGGCGGCGAAGACCCGCATCACGAAGGGACGCGCCACGAGCCCCCCGTCCTGCCAGGTCGGCATGGTCGAGAGCGGCGCGGGCTCCTGGGCCACCCAGTCGAAGGCCCGCTCGTGGAGCGCCGCCAGGGCCCGCTCGCGGGCGGCCCCGAAGGCCAGGGGCGCGAGGATCGCGTCGCGCTCCGGGCCGCGCACCGCCGTCGCGGCCGGGCGCAGCGTCAGGGCGTCGAGATGGTCGAGCGTGTGAGCGAGACCCGAGGGATCGCCGCACCACCAGGTGCGGGGCCCCCGGAGGCGCAGCTCCTCGCCCAGCAGCGCCCGGGCGATGCCGGGCAGGTACGGGCTCAGGGCGGCGGATTCCACCACGCCGGAGCCCGGCATGTTGCCGGTCACGACGCCGCCCCGGCGCAGAACCTCGAGGAGGCCGGGCACGCCGAGGCGCGAATCGGCGCGCAGTTCCAGGGGATCGAGGTAATCCGCGTCGATCCGGCGCCAGACGGCATCGGCCCGCTTGAGCCCGGCGACGGTGCGCACATGCAATAGCCCGTCGCGGACCACGAGATCGTCGCCCTCGACGAGGAGAAAGCCGAGATAGCGGGCGAGCGCCGCCTGCTCGACATAGGTGCTGCTGTAGGGGCCCGAGGTCAGCAGGCAGATGCGCGGGTCGCTGCGCTCGCAGGCGGCGGCGAGCCCCGCCCGGAACGCCTGGAAGAAGGCCGGCAAGCGCTCGACATGGAGATCGGCGAACAGGTCTGGGAAGGCGCGGGCCAGCACCATCCGGTTCTCGAGGGCATAGCCGAGGCCCGAGGGCGCCTGCGTCCGGTCGGCCAGCACCCGCCAGCGCCCGTCGGGCCCGCGGCCGACATCCGCCGCGTAGACCGGCAGCCAGCGTCCGCCCGGGGGCGTCATGCCATGGACCGGGCGCAGGTATTCGGGGCTGCCCGCCACGACGCCGGCGGGGAGCAGCCCCTCCGCCACGAGCCGGCCCGGCCCGTAGATGTCGGCGACGATGCGCTCCATCAGTCCGGCCCGCTGGACGATGCCGGCCGACAGCTCCGCCCAGTCGGCGGCATCGATGACGAGCGGCAGCGAGCCGAGCGGCCAGGGATGCTCGCGCTGGTCGCCATAGACCCGGTAGGAGATGCCGGCGTCGCGAATGTGCCGCTCGGCGGCGAGAAAGCGGGCCGCGATCTCCCGCTCTTCCAGCCGCGCGAGCCGTTCGAGGACGCGGGGATAGGCGCCGCGCAGGAACCCGTCCGGGCCGACGAGCTCGTCGGCCAGGCCGGAGCGGGGCGCGTAGCCCTCCGTCCAGCGGCGGATGCGCGTCGGCGCATCCTCGGCCGCCCGGACCGCGTCGGGCCGCCCGGGCCCGGCCGTGAAGGCGGAGAACGCCTCGCGTGTCGCACTCTCCCGCGACGAACCGGCAGCCCCTTCGCTGGAGAGGAGCCCGGCGCTCATCGTGGGGGCGGCGTGCGCAGGTCGAGGGTGAGGGGGAACTCGGTCGAGCGCTCCTCGGCCGGCATCGCCATCGGGCCCGGGGTGTGGCCCATGGCCTCGAAGCGGGCGAGGCGGCGCCCCTCCGCCTCGTAGGCGTTGACCGGGAAGCTGTCGTAGTTGCGCCCGCCCGGATGGCTCACATGGTAGCGGCAGCCGCCGAGGGAGCGCCCGCTCCAGGCGTCCAGGATGTCGAAGGTCAGCGGCCCGTGCGGCGGGACGGTCGGGTGCATCGAGGAGGCGGGTTGCCACGCCTTGAAGCGCAGGCCCGCCACCGCCTCGCCGGCGGCGCCCGTGGGCGTCATCGGCAGGCGTCGGCCATTGCAGGCGATCACGTGCCGGCCGGGCACGAAGCCCTCGACCCGCACCTGCAGCCGCTCGACGGAGGCATCCACGAAGCGCACGGTCCCCCCGGCGGTCCCCTCTTCGCCCAGCACATGCCAGGGCTCCAGCGCCTGCCGCAACTCCAGGCCCACGCCCCCCTGCTCCACCCGGCCGAAGACGGGGAAGCGGAATTCGCGCTGCGCGGCGAAGGCGCTCGGGTCGAAGTCGTAGCCGCCGACGCGGAGGTCTTCCAGCAGGTCGAGGAAGTCCGCCCAGAGGAAATGCGGGAGCATGAAGCGATCGTGGAGCGCCGTGCCCCAGCGGACACAGCCCCCCGTCCGCGGCTCGCGCCAGAGCCACGCCACGATGGCCCTGAGCAGCACCTGCTGGGCGAGGCTCATGCGCGGGTCCGGCGGCATCTCGAAGGAGCGGAATTCGAGGAGGCCGAGGCGCCCCGTCGGTCCGTCGGGCGAGTAGAGCTTGTCGATGCAGATCTCGGCCCTGTGGGTGTTGCCGGTCACGTCCGCCAGGATGTTGCGGAACAGGCGGTCGACGAGCCAGTGCGGGATGTTGGGATCCCCCGCCCCCGGCACCTGCGCCATGGCGATCTCCAGCTCGTAGAGGCCGTCGTGGCGCGCCTCGTCCATGCGCGGCGCCTGGCTGGTCGGACCGACATACAGGCCGGCGAACAGGTAGGAGAGGCTCGGATGGCGCTGCCAGGTCAGCACGAGGCTCTTCAGGAGGTCGGGGCGACGCAGGAAGGGGGAATCGGCGGGGCTCGCGCCGCCGAGGACGACGTGGTTGCCCCCGCCGGTGCCGGTATGGCGCCCGTCGATCATGAACTTCTCGGCGCCGAGCCGGGTCTGCCGGGCCTCCTCGTAGAGGCCGGCGGTGATCGCGACCGCCTCGCGCCAGGAGGCGGCGGGATGGACGTTGACCTCGATCACGCCGGGATCGGGCGTCACCTTGATGACCGAGAGGCGCGGATCGTAGGGCGGCTCGTAGCCCTCGATGTGGAGCGGCCGGCCGATCGCCTCCGCCGCCCGCTCGAGCTGCCCGACGAGATCGAGGTAGTCGTCGACCCGCTCCAGCGGCGGCATGAACACGCAGAGCACGCCGTCGCGCGCCTCGATCGCCAGGGCCGTGCGCACGGCCACGCCCTCGATGCCGGCGCCGTTGGCGCGGTTGGCACCCTTGGGCAGCGGCGCGCCCGGTTCCCTCGGCAGATCGCCGCGATCCTCGAGCGGGTCCTGCGGGTGGTAATAGGGGTAGGAATCCGGCGGCACGTGGGGCAGCGAGCCGAGCGGCAGGCGGAAGCCCATCGGCGAGTCGCCGGGGCTGAGATAGGCCCCGCCGCGGCGGAACACCCAGGTCTCGGAGATCCAGGCCCGCCCCTCGCCGGACGCGAGATTGGCCAGGGGCAGCACGTAGCCCACGGGGGTGTCGAGGCCGCGGCCGAAGACGCGGGCGAAGCGGGCGTCGGATTCCGGGCTGCCGGTGCGCGCGGCGGCGGTGGTGACGTTGACCGGAAGCTCGCTCTCGCGGGTCTTCCAGTAGACGGCGTCCTCGTAGGCCGGGAAGATGAACTCCGCGAGTTCGAGCTGCGCGGCGAGCGCTCCGATCAGCGCCTCCGCATCGGCGAGGGTCGCCTCGCGGGGGCCGTCCTCCGCCGCGACGAAATCGGCGTTGCGCCAGATCGGCACGCCGTCCTTGCGCCAGTACAGGGCGAAGGCCCAGCGCGGCAGGGTCTCGCCCGGATACCACTTGCCCTGCCCGTAATGCAGCATGCCGCCCGGGGCGAAGCGGTCGCGCAGGCGCCGCACCAGCTGGTCGGCGAGGCCGCGCTTCGTCGGGCCGACCGCGGCGACGTTCCACTCGGGCGATTCGAAATTGTCGACGGAGACGAAGGTCGGCTCGCCGCCCATGGTGAGGCGCACGTCCTGGGCGGTGAGATCCGCGTCGATGCGCGCGCCCAGCGCGTCCATGGCGGCCCAGACCTCGTCCGAGAACGGCTTGGTGATCCGCGGGGCCTCCGCGACGCGGGCGACCTTCATCGCATAGGAGAACTCGACCTGGGCCGGCTCCGCGAGACCGGAGATCGGGGCCGCGGACTGGTAATGGGGCGTCGCGGCGAGGGGGATGTGGCCCTCGCCCGTGAGCAGGCCGGAGGTCGCGTCGAGGCCGATCCAGCCCGCGCCCGGCAGGTAGACCTCGGCCCAGGCGTGGAGGTCGGTGAAGTCGGTGGTCGTGCCCTGGGGGCCGTCGACCGCGGTGGTGTCGGGCACGAGCTGGATCAGGTAGCCCGAGACGAACCGGGCGGCGAAGCCCAGGCGGCGCATCAGCTGCACCAGCAGCCACGCGGAATCGCGGCAGGAGCCGCTGCCGAGGGTCAGCGTCTCCGTGGGGGTCTGCACTCCCGGCTCCATCCGGACGCCGTAGGCGACGTGCTGGCGCACCATGTCGTTGAGCGCCACGAGGAAGGTGACCGTGTGGGTCTCCTCCGGCACCCGCGCCAGGAAGGCATCGATCTCAGGGCCCTGCGCCGCGTCGAGGGCGAGGTAGGGCGCCAGCGCGGTGCCGAGGTCGGGGTCGTAGGCGAAGGGCCAGCGCTCGGCGTAAGCCTCGACGAAGAAGTCGAACGGGTTGATGACCGCCAGGTCCGCGGTGAGGTCGACCTCGATGCGCAGCTCCTTGGTCTTCTCCGGGAAGACGAGCCGCGCGAGCCAGTTGCCGCTCGGGTCCTGCTGCCAGTTGATGAAGTGGTTCTCCGGGCTCACCCGCAGGGCGTAGGCCGGGATCTTCGTCCGGGAATGCGGCGCCGGCCTCAGGCGGACCGTCTGCGCTCCGAGCGCGATCGGCCGGTCGTACCGGTAATGCGTGACGTGGTGCAGGGCGGCTTGGATCGACACGGAATCTCCGTCGGGTCTCGTCTGAACTCTCGTTCGGTCCCGCGGCGGAGCGCCACGCGCGGGTCCCGGCGTTCCTCGCGCGCCGTCCCGCGTCCGGCCCGGGAAGGCGCGAGAGCGGACACGGTTCGGCCGGCCGGAGCGTCTCCCACGACAGGCCTGTCGCGCGGACGCGGCGGAAACGGTCGATGTCCGGGCGCTTCGTTGGAGACACTCTTACACGTCACCGGCGTCGGGGAGCAGCCGAGAAAGCAAGAAGCGTGCGCCCCACCCCTCCGGCCGGGGGCCGCGCCGTTGGAACCGCCAAGCCGCCAACCCCTTTCCCATCGGTGGGTCCGGGCACTCGGCGCGGTTCTTGATAGGTCCGTGGCAGGGGAGAAGCGATGAGGATCTTCCAATGCCAGGCCTGCGACCAGCCGCTCACGTTCGAGAGCACGGTCTGCGAGAGCTGCGAGCGCCGGCTCGGCTATGTCTGCGACCGACACGTGATCTCGGCGCTGGAGCCCTGCGGCGAGGACGGGCGCGGTCCCCTGTTCCGCGCCTACGCGTATCCGGGCCGCAAAGTCCGCTTCTGCGCCAATGCCGCCCATGATGCGTGCAACTGGATGGTGCCGGAGGAGTCGAGCGATGCCTTCTGCGTCGCCTGTCGCCACAACCGGGTCGTGCCCGATCTGACCGTGCCGGCCAATCTCGAGCGCTGGCGCCAGATCGAGGCGGCCAAGCATCGCCTGTTCTACTCGCTGCTGCGCCTCGACCTGCCGCTGGTGACCCGCCCGGATTATTCCGACGGCCTCGCCTTCGACTTCCTGGTCGATCCCGCCGAGACCCGTTCCCCCGGGCCGCCGGTCATGACCGGCCATCTCAACGGGCTCATCACCCTCTCGATCGCCGAAGCCGACGACGTCGAGCGCGAGCGGCGGCGCAAGCTGTTCGGCGAGTTCTACCGGACGCTGCTCGGCCATTTCCGGCACGAGATCGGGCATTATTTCTGGAACCTGCTGGTCCGGTTCGACCCGAGCCTGCCGGCCTTCCGCACCACCTTCGGCGACGAGAGCGTCGATTACGGCGCGAGCCTCGCCCGCCACCACGCCGAGGGGCCGCCGACGGACTGGCAGGAGCATTACGTCTCGGCCTACGCCACCGCCCATCCCTGGGAGGATTTCGCCGAGACCTTCGCCCATTACCTGCACATCGTCGACACGCTGGAGACCGCGAGCGCCTTCGAGATGCGCCTTCAGCCCAAATTGCGCGGGAATGCCGAGGGGCCGGCCAGCCCCGTCACGATCGATTTCGACCCCTACGAGACGCCGGACTTCCAGCGGGTGATCGAGGCGTGGCTGCCGCTGACCTACGCGGTCAACTCGCTCAGCCGCTCCATGGGCCAGCCGCCGCTCTACCCGTTCAAGCTGACGCCCGCGGTCATCGCCAAGCTGACCTTCGTGCACGAGCGCATCTACGCCTCGCGCGCTCTCGGGGAGCGGGGCGAGGCGAGCGCCGAGATGCTGAAGGCCGTGATCGCCGGTCTGCGCCAGCGGGTGGCCGCGCCGACGAGCTGAGCCGTCGGCGTCGCGTCGGGCGCGGATGACGGCCGCGCCCGGCGGCTCACTCCGCCGGCTGGGCGGCCTTCGGGGCGGGCTTCGGCGCGGGCTTGGCGGCCTGACCGGCGCTGCCGGTGGCCGTGGGCGCGGTGGGGGCGGCCGCCGCGGCCGGCGCCTTCGGGGCCCATTCGGTGTCGGCGCGCGGGCCGTTCGTGCCGTTGGTCGGGCCGGCGAGCTGGCCGGGCACGGTGTCGGTGGTCCGCTTCCAGGTCTGCGACTTGCAGAGGAAGGCGATGAGGCAGCCCTTGACGGTCAGCTCCTCCGGCTCCTCCGACCAGATCGTCACGTCGTAGAACTTGCCGTCCTCGGCGTTGTAGATCTTGCCCTCGTAGCGGGATTCCTCGTTGAGCTTCAGCCCGAGGATGAGCTGGTGGCCGAGCGAGGCACGGGCGCGCTTCTTCGGATCGGGGTTGCGGAAATCGATCCGGGGCTTGCCCTCGTCGTTGAGGGGCACCTTCAGCCACACTGCGTAGCCGCACAGGTTCTTCTCCTGCGGACCGCATTTCTCGATGCGGATGCGCGCCTTGCCGTCCTCGGTCAGCCAAGTGCCCGAGGGGTCGCGGTTCGCGGCCGCCGCGGGGGCCGCCATCAGGGCGCCGAGCGCCGCGATCAGGGCCGTGCGGCGTAGGACGGGTGCGAGTGCACCGATCAGTCCGATGGTCATGCAGTCATCCTCGTTCCGGCGCCGTGGCCTGCCGCCCGCGCCGTTTCTTCCCGGCAGGCCGCAGGCCGAACCGAGCCGCGGCGGGGCCGATTTCGGCGACCCGTTGCCTTCTGGCCGCAGCCATCGAAC
Source organism: Methylobacterium sp. Leaf118 (assembly GCF_920984675.1). GTDB lineage: Bacteria > Pseudomonadota > Alphaproteobacteria > Rhizobiales > Beijerinckiaceae > Methylobacterium. The sequence goes on along the minus strand of NZ_CAKLBV010000026.1, from coordinate 26,356 downwards.
GGGAAGGTGACCGGATCATGACCGCGCCGGGGCTGTTCGGAAGCAAAATGCCTCTCCCGAAGCCGGGGGCACCGACGCACGAAAAAGGCCGGTGCCCCGCGGCACCGGCCTTGTCATGGATGCGTCCCACGGGACCCGAAAGTCCCTTGGACGCGCCCAGCGCCGAGGTTCCTCCCATTGGCCGTGACGGCCTCGTGGGAGCCTTGGCGCGTCCTGCGCGAGGCGCTTACTCGGCCGGGGTCAGGTCGGCGGTGAAGTGGCCGCACCAATCCTTGGAGGCGACCACCGGCCACAGGCCATGGCCCTGCGGCTCGGGCTGGCTCACCGGCGGGTTGAAGCGGCACAGGCCCTCGTCGCCCGAGCCCTGGCCGGCATTGGTCTTGTGCTCGTCGAAGAAGCGGCAGCTCTGGCAGGCCGCGTTGGAATTGCTCGCCATCTCGATCTCTCCGGTCTCTGTCTCGTGGCGCGTCCGGCACGAAGGCCGTGCGCCGCTCCTGTTTTTAGTTAGAACAAGTCCAGGGTAGCGTCAAGCAGTTTAGAACCATTCCGATTTATGAGCCGGGGAAGGACGGTCGGTCCCGGCATCGGCGGGCTCGCACCGGAGCATGGCCGATAGGCCGGATGGGGCCGAAACCGACACGGGATGGGCCAGTTCCGCGGGCGCGACGCGGCGGGGCGGGATCGCGCTCGCCGGCCGAAGCTCGCTTGGGCTTCCCGATCACCGCGCCGCACCGGCGACGCGGGCGGCGCAGTCCTCGCCCCGCCCGGACGGCTCTCCCCGCCCGCGGGCGAGACTGGCGCTTCAGCCCGAGGCGGGGACGTCGTCCCGGGGCCAATCCCGATGCGGCGCAAGCGCCAAAAAGCGTCCCGGATCCGAGATCCGGGACGCGTTCGTCAGGCAGGGCAGATTGGGGAACCTGCGGACCGCGGGCGCTCGCGGACGCGGTCGGTCGCGCGCCGCCGCCGCCGGTTCAGGCGGCGGCGGCGCGCTCGAGGTCGGCGGCGACGAGGGCGGCGAGATCGGCCGCCTCGTTGCGGATGTCGGGCACCGCGATGCATTCCCACAGCACGCCGCGCAGGAGCGGCCCGAGGATCCAGAGGGGCCGTTCGGGCCGCGTGCCCCGGGCGCGGTAATCGGGCCCGGCATCGAGGCCGAGACCGAACGGGCCCGGGCGCACGAGGCCCCGCTCCGTCAGCCGCGCGAGCAGCGGGTCGCGGGAATCGGCGAGCCGGCCGAAGCCCGTGGCGTCGATCATCGCCTGGACGGCGAGACGCTCCGGGCGCTCCGACCCGCGCAGGCGCAGCGTCACGACGGCCTGCGCGGCCTCGTCCTCGACGGCGAGCAGGCGGCCCGCCCGCACCGTGAGGGCGCCGCGGGCGATCTCGTCGGCAATCGCCGCGGCGACGGGCGGGGCCGTGCGGTGGCGGTGCACGTCCCAATACGGGCGCAGGTGGCGCAGGAAGCGGGCCCGCTCGCGGGTCGGCAGGTTGCGCCACAGCGTGTCGGTGAGCGGGCGCAGGGCGTCGATCACCCCGTGCCAGCCGATCCCGTCCGCCCGCGCCCGCACGACCTCCGCCCGGAGGCGGGCGAGAAGGCGCGGCAGGGAGGCGAAATCGGCCGGTGTCAGATCCGGCGCGGGCCAGGGGGCGGACGGGGCATGGGCGTTCGGCAGGAGGCCGCGCCGCGACAGGGCGAGGATGGCGCCGTCGAACCCGTGGGCGCGCAGGGTCGCCACCGCGTCGAGCATGGTCAGCCCGGTCCCGAGGACCAGCACCGGCGCGTGCGGGTGCAGGCGCCCGAATCCCTCATGGTCCCACGGATCGAGGCGGTGGCGGCTGCCCGGCCCGTCGGTCGCGAGGTTGCCCAGGGCGAGCACGGCACCGGCGACCCTATGGCTCTGGCCGCCCTCGGTGCACAGGCGGAAGGCGCCGCCCTCCGGTTCGAGATCCGTGACGGTGTCGGGCAGGAGGCGAAGGCGCCCGGCCTCCGCCCCGGTCACCGCCTGCGCCAGCAACTCGGTGAGGTAGCGGCCATAGAGCCCGCGGGCGGCGAAGGTGCCGGCCGGGGTCGCCTGCACGCTCGCCGCGTCCTCCGGCCCGAGCCGGCCGAGCCAGTCCTCGAAATGCCGCGGCCGGTCGGGGAAGGCGCTCATGTTCGAGGCCCGCAGGTTGAGCAGGTGGGCGGCGTTGCCGGTGCCGTAGGCGAGGCCGCGCCCGAACGTGCCGGCGCGCTCGCACAGGAGCACCGGCTGCTCCCGCGGCAGGACGGAGAGCAGTTGCAGCGCGGCCATGGTGCCGCTGAACCCCGCGCCGATCACGGCGACGGGCGGCAGGCTTGCCCGGGTCATCGTGGAGCGTCCTTCTCTGATCACGTCTCCCTCACCGGCTCGGCGGCGCCCAGACCGGGAGCGCGGCGGCGTCGACCGCCCGCGGCAGCAGCCCCTCGGCCCGGAAGGCGTCGGCGATGGTCTGCTGCTCGGCGAGCCCGTCGCGGGTCACCGGCTCGACCCGGTAGGTGCGGCGGGCATTGGCCTTGAGGACGATGGGCGCCTCGATCTTCCACAGGGCGGCAAGCCGCTCGGCGGCGGCCTCCGGATGGGCCTTCACCCAGGCGCCGGTCTCCTTGAGCTTTCCGAAGAGGAGCGCCAGCACGTCGGCCCGCGTCTCGGCATAGCTGTCGGAGGCGAGGTAGTAGCGCGTGTAACCCGACAGGCCCGCGCCGTCCCGGAGGATGCGGGCCCCCGCCTGGACCTCCGCCGCCGAGAGGAACGGGTCCCAGGCGACCCAGGCATCGACGCTGCCGCCCGCCAGCGCGCTGCGGCCGTCGGCCGGGGTCAGGTAGGCCGGGGTGATGCTCTTGAAGGGCAGGCCTTCCGCCTTCAGCGCGGCCAGCAACAGGTAATGGCTGCCCGCGCCCTTGGTGACGGCGACCTTGCGGCCCTTGAGATCCGCCACCGATGTCAGCGGGGAATCGCCCGGCACCAGGATCGCCTGCGCGCCGGGCGAAGCTGCCTCCTGCGCGACATAGGTGATCCGGGCGTTCGCCCCCTGCGCGAAGACCGGCACGGTGTCGGCGACATCCGCCGACACGTCGATGCGTCCGACATTCAGGGCTTCCATGATCGGCAGGCCGCTGGTGAATTCGTGCCAGGAGACCTCGACCTTGAGGGGCTTCAGCGCCGTCTCCAGCGTCCGGTCCTCGCGTAGGAGCGCGATCAGGGTCGACGAGCGCTGGTAGCCGATGCGCAGGGTGGAGCTCTCCTGCGCGGCGGCCGGGGCGAGGCTGAAGCCGAGGAGCGAGAGGGCGGCGAGGACGGATCGGCGGTTCATGATCGCTTCTGTCGGTAGACGGGGCGTGATGGTCGGATCGCCGCCGCGGGCGGGGCGGCGGGAGGGCGCTGGAGCCGTGCCCGATCACGGTGAGACGTGAGCCCGGCTCTCAGTCTTTGTTGTGTCGCGTGCTCTTCAGCCGAACCGGTTTCCACTTCGGCGGAGAGCGCTCTAGCTGCCCGGCTTGCGCACGGCGCCGGCGATGTCGATCGCCTTCGGCACCAGACCGAGCCCGTGAAACGTGTCGGCGATGCGCTGCTGCTCGGCGGTGACGGCCGCGTCGAGGGGGCGGATGCCGTAGGTCCGGCGCCGGAGCGCGGAGGCCAGGATCGGCGCCGGGATGCCGACGGAGGGGCTGAGCTCCCGGGCCGCCGCGTCGGTGCTGTCCTTGGCCCAGGCATCGACCTCGGCGACCGCGGCGACGACCGCATCGAGGGCCGGGCCGTTCCGGGCCGAGAAGTCGCGCGAGGACAGGTAGAATTGATGGTTCGGCACAAGGCCGGTGCCGTCGGTGAGCACGCGGGCGTTGCCGCCGGCCTCGGCGGCGGCGAAGAACGGATCCCAGATCACCCAGGCATCGACCGCGCCACGCTCGAACGCCGCTCGCCCGTCGGCGGGGGCGAGATAGACCGGCGTGATATCCGAGAGGCTCAGGCCCGCCTGGTCGAGGGCGCGCACGAGCAGGTAATGCACGTTCGAGCCCTTGTTGAGCGCGACCTTCTTGCCGCGCAGGTCGGCGACCGACTGTACCGGGCTGGCTTTCGGCACCAGGATCGCCTCGCCCTTCGGCGCGGCCGGCTCGTGGGCGACGTAGGTCAGCGCGTCGCTCGCCGCCTGGGCGAAGATCGGCGGGGTCTCCCCGGCCGAGCCGAAATCGATGGCCCCGGCGTTCAGCGCCTCCAGAAGCGGCGGGCCGGAGGGAAATTCCGACCATTGCACCCGGTAGCCGAGCGCCTTCAGCTTCGGCTCGAGGGTACCGCGGCCCTTCAGCAGCACCAGCGTGCCGTATTTCTGGTAGCCGATCCGCACGACCTTTTCGGTGGCCTTGCCCTCTTGCCGCCCTTCCTGCGCGTGGGCGGCGAGCGTGAGGCTCGCGAAGATCAGGGCGGCCAGGGCCAGCCACAGGCGGGGCAGCGGCGAGGGCGCGAGGGTGGTGGTGCGCGGCGGGGCGGACATCCGGCCTCTCCTCAATGCGCGCTGATGCGGCGGGTGGGCAGGATGTCGTTGGCCATCACCTCGCCGAACGGGCCGTTGTTGCGGGCCGTGCTCGGCGCGCGACCGGTGGTGTCGCGCAAGGGGAGCTTCGGGAAGACCAACTCGGCGAAGCGGTAGGCCTCTTCCAGGTGCGGGTAGCCGGAGAGGATGAAGCGGTCGATGCCGAGGTCGATATACTCCTTCATCCGATCGGCGACTTGGGTCGCCGAGCCGACCAGAGCCGTGCCGGCGCCGCCGCGCACGAGGCCGACGCCCGCCCAGAGGTTGGGCGAGACCACGAGCTTGTTCCGGTCGCCGCCATGGAGCGCCATCATCCGGCTCTGGCCGACCGAATCCTGGCGCTTCAGGGTGGCCTGCGCCTGGGCGATGGTGGCGTCGTCGAGCCGCGAGATCAGCCGTTCGGCCTCGGCCCAGGCCTCGCTCTCGGTTTCACGGACGATGACGTGCAGGCGGATGCCGTAGGAGAACGTCTTGCCCTTCCGCTCGGCCGCCTCGCGGGCGCGGGCGAGCTTCTCGGCGACGCCGGCCGGGGGCTCGCCCCAGGTCAGGTAGACCTCGCAATGCTCGGCTGCGACCTCGATGCCGGCGGGCGAGGAGCCGCCGAAATAGAGCGGCGGATAGGGCGCCTGCACCGGCCGGAAGATCACCCGGCCGCCTTCGGTGCGCAGGTGCTTGCCCTCGAAGTTCACCGTCTCGCCGGCCATCAGCCCGCGCCAGATGTGCAGGAACTCGTCGGTGACCGCGTAGCGCGCGTCATGGTCCAGGAAGACGCCGTCGCCCTTCAGCTCCACCGGATCGCCCCCGGTCACGACGTTGATGAGGAGCCGCCCGTCCGAGATCCGGTCCAGCGTCGCGGCCATGCGGGCGGCGACCGAGGGCTCCTGAAGGCCGGGGCGCACGGCGACGAGAAAGCGCAGGCGCTGCGTCAGCGGGGCCAGCGCCGAGGCGACCACCCAGGAATCCTCGCAGGAGCGCCCGGTCGGCAGCAGCACGCCGAAATAGCCGAGTTCGTCCGCTGCTTGCGCGATCTGGCGCAGATACGGCAGCGACACGTCGCGGGCGCCCTCGGAGGCGCCGAGATAGCGGCCGTCGCCATGGGTCGGCAGGAACCAGAGAACGTCGGTCTTGCCGTCGGTCGGCGGGTGGCTCGATATGCTCATGGGTGACGCTCCGAAAGCTCGAAAAAATCAGGTGCGGACGAGGAGGCGGTCGAGGATGCGGCCTTCCAGCGCGGCGAGCGCCGGGTCGCCGCGGCGGCGGGGGCGCGGCACCTCGACATCGAGGTCGAGGGCGACCTGGCCCTCCTCGATCACGAGGATGCGGTCGGCCATCGCCACCGCCTCGCCGACATCGTGGGTGACGAGGATCGCGGTGAAGCCCTGGCTTTCCCAGATCCGCTCGATCATCGCCTGCATGTCGATACGGGTGAGGGCGTCGAGCGCCCCCAGCGGCTCGTCGAGGGCCAGCAGCGCCGGGCGGCTGACGAGGGCGCGGGCGAGCGCCACCCGCTGACGTTGCCCGCCCGAGAGCGTGGCCGGCCACTGCCCGGCCTTGTCGGCGAGCCCCACCTCGGCGAGCACGTCGCGGGCGCGGGCCCGCCGCTCGGCCGCGCCGATGTCGCGCGAGAGCCCGACGGCGACGTTGTCGGCGACCCGCGCCCAGGGCAGCAGCCGCGGCTCCTGGAACATGATTCGCGTCGTCGGCTCGCCGCCGCTCAGGGTGATGCGGCCCGCGCTCGGCGCTTCGAGGCCGAGGATCAGCCGCAGCAGGGTGCTCTTGCCGCAGCCGGAGCGGCCGACCACCGCCACGAACTGGCCGGCGGGCACGTCGAGGTCGAGCCCGCGGATGACGGCGGGGCCGCCCTCGAAGCTCTTCGAGAGGCCGCGCAGGGTGATGCCGAGCCCGCGCTCCGGGCGGTGGCGGTCTTGTATGTCCGTGAGGCGGAGGGCGGCGGTCATGGCGGGTCGCGTCCGGATGGCGTTGCGGTGTCCCCTGGCCCTCCCCCCGTGGGGCGGCCTGCGCAGCCTCGACGGGCGGGCCCGGGGGCTCCGTGGCGCAGGATGAGGGGATGGGAGAGAGGGCGGTGGGCCGGGAGGCCCCGGCCTCAGCTGTTGCGGTAGGCCGGGTTCCAGGCGAGGCAGGTGCGCTCCAGCGCCCGGGTCAGGCTGTCGGCGAGCTTGCCGAGGCCGGCATAGATCAGGATCGCCAGCACCACGACGTCGACCAGCATGAACTCGCGGGCCTGCATCGCCATGTAGCCGAGCCCGGAATTGGCCGAGATCGTCTCCGCCACGATCAGGGTCAGCCACATGATGCCGAGCGCGTAGCGGATGCCGACGAAGATCGAGGGCAGCGCGCCGGGCAGCACCACGCGGGCGAACAGCTCGCGCCGGTTCATGCCGTAGACCCGGCCCATCTCGATCAGCTGCGGATCGACCGAGCGGATGCCGTGCAGCGTGTTGGCGTAGATCGGGAAGAACACCCCGAGCGCCACGAGGAAGAGCTTGGCCTCCTCGTCGATGCCGAACCACAGGATGACGAGCGGGATCAGAGACAGGTGGGGCACGTTGCGCACCATCTGCAGCGTGGTGTCGGTGAGCCGCTCGGACAGGCGCGACAGGCCGTTGGCGAGCCCGAAGAACAGGCCGATCCCGCCCCCGATCAGGAAGCCCGACGCGGCGCGGGCGAAGCTGACCCAGAGGTTCTCGAAGAGTTCACCCGTGAGCGCGAGGCGGTAGCCCGCGGCGGCGACGTCGAGGGGCGCGGGCATGAAGCGGGTCGAGACGAGCCCGAGGCTCGCCGCCGCCTGCCAGCCGGTGATGACGAGCGTCGGCAGCAGCCAGGGCAGCCACCGCCCGGCCTCGACGCGGATGGGGCGCCGGTCGCGGCGCGGCGTGGCCTCGGCGGCCCGGGCCCGGCCCGGAAGCGATGGGATCGCGGCGGAATCGGCCATGATGCGGCTCACCCGTTGCTGGGGTTGGCGGGGCGGGGGGCGGGACGCCGGACGATGTCGGCGACGCGCACGGGGCGCGGGATCACGCCCAGGGCATGGAAGCGGTCGGCGATGCGCTGCTGCTCGGCCGTCACCGCCGCGTCCATCGGAGCGATGACGTAGCGGATCCGGTCCACCGTCCGCCGCGTGGCGGTGAGCGGCACGCCGGTGATGCGCGACAGGCTCGCGGCGACGCTGCCGCGGTTGGCCTCGCACCACAGCGCGACCTCGCCCAGGGCCCCGAGGGCGCCGTCGAGCAGCGCCGGCTGGGCCTGGGCGAAGGTGCGGTTCGCCAGGAAGAAGTTGTTGGTGGGCGTGATGTCGGCGGCCTGCGCCAGCACCCGCACCCCCTCCCCCTGCTCGGCGATGGCGAAATAGGGATCCCACACGGTCCAGGCGTCGATCGTGCCGCCCGCGAAGGCGGCCGCGCCGTCGGCGGGGGCGAGCAGCACGGGGGTGATGTCGCGGTAGGTCAGCCCCGCTGTCTCCAGCGCGGCGACGATGAGATTGTGCGAGCTGGAGCCCTTGGCGAAGGCGACGCGCTTGCCCTTCAACTCGGCCAGGGTGCGGATCTCCGAGCCCTTGGGCAACAGGATCGCGGCGCCCGAGCCGCCTTTCGGCTGGGCGGCGGCGTAGACGAGGTTGGCGCCCGCCGCCTGGGCGAAGATCGGCGGTGCGTCGCCGGTCTGGCCGAAATCGATCGCGCCGAGGTTCAGCGCCTCGAGGAGCGGAGGCCCGAACGAGAACTCGACCCAGCGCACGCTCGCGCCCTGCGGCTTGAGCCGCGCCTCGATGGCCGCCTGCTCGCGGGCGACCGCGAGGATGCCATTCTTCTGATAGCCGATGCGGAGCACGCCCGGTTCGGCCCGGCCCGGCCTGGGGGCGAGCCCGATGCCGGCGGCGAGGCCCGCGGCGAGGAGATGGCGGCGGTGAAGCACGGTCCGGCTCCTCAGCGCGCAGCGGCGCGCGGCAGGGCATCCCGGGGCTCGGCCGCCTCGATCAGCCGCACGAGTTCGGCCGCGGCCTGGGCGACCCGGGCACGGACCAGCTCGTCGGCGACGCGGCCGTCAATGATCTCGGTGTCGCCGGCATAGACGGCGGTCGGCGCGGTCTGCGCGGAGAAGAAGCCGAAGAGCGGGCGTAGGGCATGCTCGACCACGAGGGCGTGGCGCGGCCCCCCGCCGGTCGCGGTCAGCACCACCGGTCGGCCGACCAGCGCGTCCGGGCCGACGAAGTCGATCAGGTGCTTGAACAGGCCGGCATAGCTGCCCTTGTAGACCGGCGAGCCGATGATCAGGGCGTCCGCGCCCTCGATCGCCTCGACGATCCGCGCGGCCGGCAGCGGCAGGGCGGCCCGGCTCGCCACCGCGAGGCCGGCGCCGGCATCGACCAGATCGTAGACCTTGAGATCGATCGGCCGCAGCCGCGCCACTTCGGCCGCGACCGCCTCGACCAGGGTGCGGGTCCGCGAAGGGCGGTGGGTGTTGCCGGAGAAGGCGACGATCCGGGTGGGCATGCGGGGCATCCGTCCTGTCTTGAAGCGATCCGGCCGAAAATCGGCACAGAACTCCCGTCAGCCGGAGCGTGGTCGCGCCGTCCGTCGGGTCGAATGTCGATCGATGTGCGAGATGACGTTCTATCGTGAGAGGAAATGTAATGAGCCAAGGGGGGCTCAATCAACGGATCGATCTTGCGTTGTTTTAGAGGAAGGGAAAACGACGCCCCTCGTCTTGGGCTGAAGAGGGAAATTTCTTCGCCGGGGGCTCTCGGGTCGTGATCGACCGCCATGAAAGCCCAAATCGACCGTCGTTGCCCGACCGTGCCGCTTGGCGCTCGAAGCCCGGGCGTGGGGCCGATCGATCCCGGCCGCCCCATCTCTTCTCATCCTGCGCGGCCGCCTCCGCTGGGCCTGGGGCGGGCGCGAGACACAGCGGCGGTCCGGTGGCGCTCCGGCCCCTGTCCGGCCTCGGCGGCGAACGAAGCCCCGCCCCGGGGCGGGCCCCCGTCCTACCCTCGCAGGCCCGGCGCTTCCTGGCCGGTGCGTGCGACGTATTCGGTGTAGCCGCCGCCGTATTGGTGGACGCCATCGGGGGTCAGTTCCAGCACCCGGTTCGAGAGCGCGCTGAGGAAGTGGCGGTCGTGGGAGACGAACAGCATCGTCCCCTCGAACTGGGCGAGCGCCCCGATCAGCATTTCCTTCGTGGCGATGTCGAGGTGGTTGGTCGGCTCGTCGAGCACGAGGAAATTCGGCGGGTCGAACAGCATCTTGGCCATCACGAGGCGCGCCTTCTCGCCGCCCGAGAGCACCCGGCAGGGTTTTTCCACGTCGTCGCCCGAGAAGCCGAAGCAGCCGGCGAGCGCCCGGAGCGAGCCCTGACCGGCCTGCGGGAAGCTCCCCTCCAGATCGCCGAAGACGGTCGCGTCGCCGTCGAGCAGGTCCATGGCGTGCTGGGCGAAGTAGCCGACCTTGACGCTGCCGCCGACGGTGACCGTGCCGGCATCGGGCGGGGTGCTGCCGGTGATGAGCTTCAGCAGCGTCGACTTGCCGGCACCGTTGACGCCCATGATGCACCAGCGCTCCCGGCGCCGGATCGAGAAGTCGAGGCCCTCGTAGATGATGCGGCTGCCGTACTTCTTGTGGATGCCCTTGAGCATGGCGACGTCGTCGCCCGAGCGGGGCGCGGGCTGGAACTCGAAGGCCACGGTCTGGCGGCGCTTGGGCGGCTCGACCCGCTCGATCTTGTCGAGCTTTTTCACCCGGCTCTGGACTTGCGCCGCGTGGCTGGCCCGCGCCTTGAAGCGCTCGATGAACTTGATCTCCTTGGCCAGCATCGCCTGCTGGCGCTCGAACTGCGCCTGGGCCTGCGTGTCGGCGAGCGCCCGCTGCTGCTCGTAGAAGCCGTAATCGCCCGAATAGGTCGTGAGGGTGCCGCCGTCGATCTCGATGATCTTGGTGACGATGCGGTTCATGAACTCGCGGTCGTGCGAGGTCATCATCAGAGCGCCGTCGTAGTTCTTGAGGAAGGCTTCGAGCCAGATCAGGCTCTCGAGGTCGAGATGGTTCGACGGCTCGTCGAGCAGCATCACGTCGGGGCGCATCAGCAGGATGCGCGCGAGGGCGACGCGCATCTTCCAGCCTCCGGAGAGCTTGCCGACATCGCCGTCCATCATCTCCTGGGAGAAGCCGAGCCCCGCCAGAACCTCGTAGGCCCGGCCCTCCAGGGCGTAGCCGTCGAGTTCCTCGAACCGGGCCTGGACCTCGCCGTAGCGCTCGATCAGCGCCTCCATCTCGTCGGCGCGGTCCGGATCGGCGAGCCCCGCCTCGATCTCCTTGAGTTCGGCCGCCACCACGCTGACGGGGCCGGCACCGGCCATGGTCTCGGCGACCACCGTGCGGCCGGACATCTCGCCGACATCCTGGCTGAAATAGCCGATGGTGATGCCGCGTTCGCTGGAGACCTGCCCCTCGTCGGGCGGCTCCTTGCCGGTCATCATCCGGAACAGGGTGGTCTTGCCCGCCCCGTTCGGGCCGACCAGCCCGGCCTTCTCGCCCTTCTGCAGCGCAGCGGAGGCTTCGACGAAGACGAGTTGCCGGCCGTTCTGCTTGCCGATCTTGTCGAGGCGTATCATGGGGTCCGCGCGGTCGAGATCTCGAGGGATGGTCGCGGGCTTACGGCATCACCGCCCTCACGGAAAGTCGCAGCCCTTCCGGGAGCGCAGCCCAGCCTCCCATCCCGCTGCGGTCCCCACGGCGACGGGAGCGGCCATGTTCCGGGCTTGCCGCAGCGCACAAAGCGCATCCCCGAATCGAGCCGGAAGGAGCCCCATGCTCCCGCTTCCCATCCTTGCGCTCGCCGTCGCCTCCTTCGGCATCGGCACCACCGAATTCGTCATCATGGGACTCTTGCCCGAGGTGGCCCGCGATTTCGACGTCACCATTCCGCAGGCGGGTCATCTCGTCTCGGGCTACGCGTTGGGCGTCGTCATCGGCGCGCCCCTCGTCGCCATGGCCACCGCGCCGCTGCCGCGCAAGGCGGCCCTGCTCGCCCTGATGGCGGTGTTCACGCTCGGCAACCTCGCCTGCGCGCTGGCGCCCTCCTATTGGCCGCTGATGGCCGCCCGGGTCGCGACCGCCTTCGCCCACGGCGCCTTCTTCGGGATCGGCGCCATCGTCGCCCGCGACCTCGTGCCGAAGGAGAAGCGCACCCAGGCCGTGGCGCTGATGTTCGCCGGGCTGACGCTGGCCAACGTCCTCGGCGTGCCGCTCGGCACAGCGCTTGGTCAGGCGATGGGCTGGCGCGCGACCTTCTGGGCCGTGGTCGGGATCGGGCTCGCCGCGGGCGCCGCCATCGCGTTCGCGCTGCCCGGCGGAATGCCCGGGACCAGGGGCGGTCTGACGAGGGAGTTCCGGGCGCTCGGACGCTGGCCGGTCCTGCGGCCGATGCTGGTCTCGACCCTGTCCTCGGTGAGCTTCTTCACGGTCTTCACCTACATCGCGCCCTTCCTCACCGGGGTCACCGGTCTGACCCCGGGCGGGGTCACCGGGGCGCTGTTCGCGGCGGGCGTCGGACTGACCATCGGCAACCTCGCGGGCGGCTGGTTCGCCGACCGCAGCCTGATGGGCACGGTGCTCGCCAGCTTCGCCGGCATCGTCGCCGTGCTGCTGATCCTGGCACTCGTGGCGCCCCAGGCGGGTCCGGCGCTCGCCGTGCTGGTCCTGTGGGGCGGCCTCGCCTTCGCCCTGGTCTCGCCGCTCCAGGTCTGGGTGGTCGAGGCGGCAAGCGACGCCCCCAACCTCGCCTCGACCCTGAACCAGGGCGCGTTCAACCTCGGCAACGCTGCCGGCGCCTGGCTCGGCGGCACGGCCCTGACGCTCGGCGCCGGCTATCGGGAATTGCCGCTGCTCGCGGCCGTCGTCTCGCTTCTCGGGCTCGGCTTGGCCGCGACGGCGGTGATGCGCGGCAAAGACAAGCCGTCCCTGATCCGGGCTCCGCTTGATCAAAGCGGAGCCCGTATCAGGCAAGCCCGCGCGGCGTTTGAGCGAAGCCCAAATCCGCCATCCCGAAGGGATCAACCGGATTGGGTATGAGACTCGCGCAGGGACGGCCGTGGCGGGCTGATGCGGGAGCCTCCCCCCTCCCCCTCGTCCCGCTGAGCCCGCGCCCTCGGGATCAGCGAGGGGGTGGGATCCGCGACGAAGATGAATGCCGCCCGATGCGCCTGCATCGAGCGGCCCCGAACGCCCGACGGCTCACATCGGCGGGGTGAGACCGTCCTTGCCGACGGCGACGAGCTTGGCCGCGAGCGTGCCGCCGACCTTGGCGGCGACCACGAACACCTTGCCGCCCGGCGTCAGGACCGATGGGTCCGCCTTCTCGAAGGCGACGATCGGGGCCTTGGGCGGGACCACGATCGTCTTCGAGCCGTCCTTGTCATAGGTGACGGTGAGCGTGCGCTCACCCGGGGCGCCGCCGCTCGCCGTGTTGCCGGTCACGGTGGCGTTGGTCATCGCGCTCTTCACCTTCGGCGCGCCGCCCGCAGCGGGGGCCCCGGCCTTCACGGTGCCGTTGGTCATGGAGCTCTTGACCACCGCGCCGCCGCCGGTCTGATCGGGGATCGCGTCCCAGGCGTAATGACCCTCGGCGGTGCCGCGCATCGATTCGGGGAACAGCACCACCTCGAGCGCGGTCGGCGGGTTGTCGCCCTTGGTGGCGGTGCCGATGAAGACCCCGTCCTTGATCTGGTCGAGGCTGGATTTCACCACCCAGGCGAAGGTCGCGCCGTCGAGCGCCACCGTCTCGGTCTTGCCGTCGGTGGTCTTGATCGTGACCGTGCCGGCATCGCTCGCCTCGACCGTGCCGCGGACCCGCTGAAGCTCGGGCGCCGCATGGGCAGGCCCCGCCAGGGTCGCGGCCGCTGCGACCGCCAAGGCCGTCCACATCGTCCGTCTCATGTTGTTTCCTCCGGTTCCGAATCGGAGGGTTATGGAGCGGGCCCGGGGCGAAACCAGTTTGCGCACGAGTCAGTGATGCGCAAGCGGCCTTATTTTGCGCTCAGGTCGGTTCAGGGGTCGAGCCCCTGCGCCCGGCGTCGGGCGGCCCGAATCTTCTCCATGCGCGAGACCGAGATGACGGAGGCCTCGTAGAGCAGCAGCATCGGGATCGCGAGCGAGAGCTGCGAGATCACATCCGGCGGCGTCAGGATCGCTGCGGCGACGAAGACGAGCACGATCGCGTAGCGGCGCTTCTCCCGCAGGAAGGCGGCGTCGATCACCCCGATCTGGCCCAGGAGCGTCAGGATGACGGGCATCTGGAAGGCGAGACCGAAGGCGAAGATCAGCGTCATGATCAGCGAGAGATACTCGTCGACCTTCGGCAGGAGCTTGATGGTCGCCTCGCCGGGCTGCCCGATCTGCTGCAGCGAGACCGAGAACTGGATCAGGAGCGGCATCGCCAGGAAGTAGACGACCAGCGCCCCGAGGACGAAGAAGACCGGCGTCGCCACCAGATAGGGCAGGAAGGCTTGCCGCTCGTTGCGGTAGAGCCCCGGCGCCACGAAGGCGTAGACCTGGGTGGCGATGACCGGAAACGCCAGGAACCCCGCGCCGAACACGCTGAGCTTGATGTTGGTGAAAACCTGTTCGAGGAAGTGCGTCGCGATCAGCTCGGCGTTCTGGGCGCCCACGATCGAGACGTAAGGATAGACCAGGATGTTATAGATCTGCTTCGAGAAGAAGAAGCATCCGAAAAACATCACGATGAAGGCGAGCAGCGACTTGATCAGTCGCGCGCGCAGCTCGATCAGGTGCTCCAAGAGGGGCGCCCGCGAGGCCTCGATCTCGGCCTCGTCACGCTCTTCGGTCATGGAGTCGGGCCTGTCTCGGGCTTGCCTGTCTCGGGAATGCCAGTGCCGGACGTGCCGGTGGTGGGCGCCGCCGGGGCGCGTTGCTCAGGCGTCGGCCGGGGTACGTCGTAGCGGCCGGCCTCCGCCTCCGCGGCCGAGGGCGCGGCCGGGCCGGTGCGGCCCTCGACCGCGCTGCGGATCTCGTTGCGGATCGTGTCGACCGGGTTGAAGGTCGGGCGCACCGAATCCACGGTGCGTTTCACGCCCTCGACGTCGCGCCGCACCTCTTCGAGCTCCGCCTCGCGGATCGCCTCGCTGAACTGATGCTGGAACTCGCCGGCCATGCGGCGGACCTTGGTGGTCACCTGCCCCAGCGTCCGCAGGGCTTTCGGCAGGTCCTTGGGACCGATGACGATCAGGGCGACGCCGCCGATCAGCATCACCTCGCCCCAGCTCATATCCAGCATCGCAGCGTCCGTCCCGCGGGTCCGCGCTCGTTTAGGACGGTCGCGCCGCCCGCGCCATCCCGCGCAGCGCCGCTTGCGCGGCGCCGCCTTTCCCGGGGTTCTCCTCGGGACCTGTTCGTCAGACCGCCTTGTGGTCGCCCGCCGGCACGTGCGGCTGAGGCGCGTGAGCCGTCGGCGGCGCGGCATGGGCGGTGCCCTGCGGCGGCAGCGTGCGGATCGGCTCGTTCGTTCCGACGGGGGGCACCGCCGTGGTCTGGCCCGGCGTGGTCTCGTCCTCGGCCATGCCCTTCTTGAAGGCCTTGATGCCCTTGGCGACGTCGCCCATCAGCTCCGACACCTTGCCGCGGCCGAAGAGCAGCATGACGACGACCGCCACGATGACCCAGTGCCAGACACTCATGCTGCCCATGGCAACCTCCTGCGCCGCGGCCCCTTGCGGCGGCGGCGCTTCCTCAACGCGTGAATTGCGGCGAACCTAGGGATCGCCCGGCGGGAACACAAGCAGCACAGGCCGTCGCGGCCGAGCAAAGGCCCGGGAGCGATGCGCGTTTTCGACAGGGTTCCAGGTCCCACCGGCACCGTGCCGGCTGCGGACCCGGCGCGCCCTATACGCCAACGGGCGGTGCGGCGCGTTCGGAAGCGAGGGCCGTGAGGGCGTGGTGCTCTCGTTCTGCCGTCGCGGTCGTGCAGCGGGAATCGTCGCATCCGGACCGGAGATCCACGGCCCGTGGCGCTCCCCGGGTGCGGCGGCAACCTGATGCCCAGATGTTAAATCTCAGGTAGATTTTGGCCAAACATACCCAATTTAAGGGATGCGTTTGCCCGCGCGGCCATGCCTCATGTGCCCGGCGGGTCCTGCCGGGCGGTTCGGGATCCGCGAAGGTCGAGGGCGGGCCGGGAATGGGCAGGCGGCGGCGAGGGGGTGGGAAGATGACGAAGGACATCGAAGAGCTGCCGCGCTGGATCCAGCGCCGGGAAGGCCGCAGTGCCGGCCGCTACGGCGGCAACAAGGTCGTGCGGTGGATCGCGCGGCCGGGCCTGAAGTCGCCGATCGACGGCGCGGCGGCGGAGGGGCTCAGCGCCCTGTCGGAGCGCAATCGCGGCACCGGCTACGGCATGCTGCGGCTCGTCGCCGACAACTGATCGCCGACCCGCTCGAACGCGTCGGGTGTCGCCGGGACAGCCTCTCCGGCCGACACGGCGCGGGGATCTCTGGGGCCTGACGCGCTCGGGCGACGGCCACAATCACGGGCCAAGCGCTCGAGGCCGCGCCGAGGTCCGTTCTGTCGCCGCGGTCGGGCGCGCGCGACAGCCGATCCGGCGAGCCATCGGGCGATACGGTCTGACCGCGATGCCCGGGACGTTCCACCGGCTCCCGAGGCGGGAAGCGCCGGCGGGCACGGGCCTGCCGCTGGGCTCGGAATCGGAGCGCGCGAACGCGGGACGACGCCCGCGGGGCGCTTGGCACAATTCTCCGCAAGGTCCATGATTTCGCCACGAAAGCCGCCGGGGCACGCGGCGGCATCGGAGGATCGTTCCATGCTTGCCGGAAATCGCCTCGTCAAATCCGCCTGGATTGCCGTCGACGTCACCAAAGACCGCGCCGAGCGGGTGCTCGTCGTCGAAGCCTACATCGCCGTCAGCCCGCTTGAGAAGAACTACGACGCGGAGCGCTACGAACGCGTCGTGGAGGATGTGCGCCGGGTGCTCGCCGCGAACCCTGAGATCGACCGGGCCTCGATCCTGAGCATGCATCGCGACGCCGGCTGCACCGCCCTGTTCCGCTCCCAGCCCGCCACCGCGGCCTGAAGTCGGGAGCCGGGTCCGCCCGGCCCCCTCCGGCCGGTCGATCGGGCGGCACGATGCCGTGCCCGCCCCGGCGCGAGAGCGCCCTAATCGAGTGGCGCCTGCGCGGGATCGAAGGGCAACGGTGCTTCCGGGCGCACGCGCCGGGTGCCGGGCGGTGTCACGGTCCGGTCTGACCCCGAGCCTGGGCCGCAGCCGTTGCAGATCGAGCGGGCGGCGCGGTTGCTGCGCTCGGAGATGCGGCGGTTGAACTCCGCCTGCCGCGCCGCCGATTGCTCGGATTCGCGCTGCGCGGCGGCCGAGAAGCGATCGTCGGGCAGCGCCCGGATCGGCGCGGGTGGTTCGGCCCGCGGCGGCGGCGGCTCTGCCCGCGCCGGGGGCTCCGCCGAGGCCGCGACCGGAACGGTCAGGGCGAAGGCGAGCAGGGCGAATCGTGCACGCATCGGGGTCGCTTCCGTTCCGTCACCGCCGGTCGGCCGCGACGGGTTTCCGGGAGGGTAAGGCCTCGCGGCCCCGGCCGGAAGGGCTATCGCGCCACGCCGGTGTTGAAGCCGCGTCCCGCGCGCGAATCGTCCTGACAATCGCATCCCGGACGAGGCCCTCCCCTGCCGTGACGCGACGGCCTGCCGTCATGCCCCCGGTGCCTCCGCCTCGCCGTCCTTGTCGAGGAACAGGCGGTAGGCCGGGTTGCCGGTCTCGTCGAAATAGGGGTAGCCGAGCGCCTCGAGGGCGGCGGCGAACCGCTCCCGGGCCGCCTCCGGCACTTCGATCCCCGCGAGGATACGGCCGTAATCGGCGCCGTGGTTGCGGTAGTGGAACAGGCTGATGTTGAAGGCGTCGCCCAAAGCCTCGAGGAACTTCATCAGGGCGCCCGGCCGCTCCGGGAACTGGAAGCGGTAGAGCCGCTCGTCGGCGAGCCCCGTGGCCCGGCCGCCGACCATGTAGCGCACGTGGACCTTGGCCATCTCGTTGTCGCTCATGTCGGTGACGGCGTAGCCGTTCCGATCGAGCGTTCCGATCAGGTCGTGCTTCTCGCTCTTCCCCCCGGGCAGGTTGATGCCGACGAAGACGCGCGCCTCGGCGCGCCCGGCATAGCGGTAGTTGAACTCGGTCACCGCCCGGGGGCCGAGGGCGGCGATGAAGGCGCGGTAGGCGCCGGGGCGCTCCGGGATGATGACGCCGAGCAGCACCTCGCGCTCCTCGCCGATCTCGGCGCGTTCGGCGATGTGGCGCAGCCGGTCGAAGTTCAGGTTGGCGCCCGAGGAGATCGCCACCAGCGGACCCTCGCCGGGATTCTCCGCGGCCCAGGCCTTGGCCCCCGCGAGGCTCAAGGCGCCTGAGGGCTCGGAGATCGCCCGGGTGTCGTCGAACACATCCTTGACCGCGGCGCACATCGCGTCGGTGTCGACGGTGATGACCCCGTCGAGATGCTCCCGGCACAACCGGAAGGTCTCCTCGCCCGCCTGCCGCACGGCGACCCCGTCGGCGAACAGGCCGACGGTGGGCAGGATCACCCGCTCGCCCGCCCGCAGGGCCTCCGCCATGCAGGCGGCGTCGTCCGGCTCGACGCCGATCACCTTCGTCTCGGGCCGCAGGTACTTCACGAAGGTGGCGATGCCCGCCGCCAGCCCCCCGCCGCCGATCGGCACGAAGATCGCCGCGATCGGATCGGAATGCTGGTGCAGGATCTCCATGCCGATGGTGCCCTGGCCGGCGATCACGTCGGGATCGTCGAAGGGGTGGAGGAAGGTCAGGCCCCACTGCGCCTCGAGACGACGCGCCTCGGTCAGCGCCTCGTCGAAGGCGTCGCCGTGCAGCACCACCTCGGCGCCCCGCGCCCGGCAGGCGTCGACCTTGATGGCCGGGGTGGTGCGCGGCATGACGATCACCGCCCGCACCCCGAGCTTGGCGGCGCCCAGGGCCACGCCCTGGGCATGGTTGCCGGCCGAGGCGCAGATGACGCCACGCCGCAGCTGCTCCTCGGGGAGCGCGGCCATCTTGTTGTAGGCGCCCCGCAGCTTGAACGAGAAGACGGGCTGCAGATCCTCGCGCTTGAGCAGCACGGGACGGCCGAGCCGCTTCGAGAGGCGGGGCATCGGGTCGAGCGGGCTCTCGATCGCCACGTCGTAGACGCGGGCGGCGAGGATCTTCTTGATGTAGTCGGTCACGGAGCGGGCTTCCGGCGGCGTCGGGGAGCCGGAGACCCAGCCCCTCGGGGGCGGGCGCGGCCGTCCCGGAGGAGACCTGCGCCCTGATGGCAGACGGTTCCCTTAGACCCTCGCGGCCCCAGATGCGAGGGCGGGGGCTACAACCGGAGGCCGGGTTCGACCTCGGCCGGGTCGAGGGGCAGCAGGAACGCCGCGCCGATCCCGTCCTGGAACTGGCGCATGACCCGGGCGGCCTTCGCGCCGAGGGTGATGACGGTTCCGACCGCGACGGGCTTCGGGAGGTAGACCGCGGCCCCCGAGGCCGACACGTTGATGAGCCGGCCCGACAGGGTGCTGCCGTCCTCGAAGGTGACCACGATGTCGCGCCGCCGCGGCGTGATGCGTTGATGCCCCCGTCCCGGCTCGGACGGCCGGTGCTGTTCGCGCGCGAGCGCCATCATCGTCCGCGCGACCTCCGCGGCCCGCTCCCGCGAGGTCGACAGGCGCGCCAGGAAGCTCTGCGGGCCGGTCTCCGCGACCCGGATCCTGAGCGTGCCGATGGAGCGGATGCTGCAGATCAGCGCCTCGCCGGCCTCCGGCACCACCGACGACCGAAAGCCGATCCCGTTCGCGGAGATGCCCTCGGTCACGGCGTAGAAATCCGGATGCCGCGGGCTCCAGCACATGGCGGGGAGGAAAATAGCCCGCGAATCCGCGCTGGGACGATCGAGGATGCCGCTGGAACTCGAGTTCATGGCCTCGATGCTAGAGGCTACGGTCTGAAAGGTGGGCGGAAACAAACTGCGCAATTTTCCACGAATGGCCGGTGCGATCGCATGAGCGACAGAAGGCCATCGCACCGATCCGGTGAGACATCTCGAACGCCGCCGTCTCGATGGTCTCGAAGACCAAAGCCGAGGC
This sequence comes from Methylobacterium sp. Leaf118, assembly GCF_920984675.1. Taxonomy (GTDB): domain Bacteria; phylum Pseudomonadota; class Alphaproteobacteria; order Rhizobiales; family Beijerinckiaceae; genus Methylobacterium. Next base: position 6,635 of record NZ_CAKLBV010000026.1, on the reverse strand, counting down.
TCGGCTCCCCCAAACAGACCTGGCGCTGATCGCTCCGTGTCAGGGTGAATTCAGGCGCCGGCCGCAGGGGCGAGCGGTCGAGGCAGGGCTTTGACTCGGGGGTGGACCGGTCCGCGCGGAGGGGTTGGCGATGGGATGGTATCCCGGAGGCCGCTGTCGACGTGATCTGCGCGCTGTGCATGGATCTCGCGCATTCTCGGCACGGGAAAGCGGTCGACGACGGATGCGAGGAACGGAGCCCCCCTCCGACGCGCCGCCCTTGGTCCACAGTCGCGCCGGGCGGGATCCGGTCGAAGCCGAGGGCGCGCGGCCCACTCGCGCGAGCAGGGGGGCCTTGGAGGCTCTCGGAGGCCGTTGGGAAGCCCTTGCCAGCCCGCCGTCCGGATGGGCATGGTCCCGCCATGAGCGACACGCCGTCACCGATCGACCGCATCGCGCGCCTGGAGATCCGGCTGACCGAGCAGGAGGCCGTGATCGAGGATCTGAACGCCGCGATCACCGAACAATGGCGGGTGATCGACCGCCTGTCCCGGCACTTGGCGCGGCTTCAGGAGCAGGTCGAGGATTCGGCCTTCCGCTCCGCCTCCGGCGCGCCGGAGCCGCCCCCGCCGCACTACTGACGGCCGAGGGCGCGCCATGTCCGAGGAAAGCCCGGCTCAGGCGAAACGGAACGGGACGTCGGCGCTCCTCGCTTTGTGCCTCGCCCTCGCGCCCATGGCGGCCGTGGCACGGGATCGTGCCCCGCTGCCGTCGGAGGATGCGATGGAGCCCTGCCCCTCCCAGGGGCCGGGATTCGCGCGCATCCCGGGCACCGCCACCTGCCTGCGCGTTTCGGGCCGGGTCGCCGTCGATGCCGGAGCAGGCCGAGCCGCAGCGCCGGTGCGGGGCCGCCTGTCCATCGACACGCGCAGCCCGTCCGAGTTCGGACCGGTGCGCTCGTTCCTGCGGATCGGGCCGGGCGCGCCCTGACCGGAGCGCTCAGTCGTCGCGATAGACGCGCTCGCGGCGCTCGTGCCGCTCCTGCGCTTCCAGGGACAGGGTGGCGATCGGTCGGGCATCGAGGCGCTTGAGGGAGATCGGTTCGCCGGTCTCCTCGCAGAAGCCGTAGGAGCCGTCCTCCAGCCGGGAGAGCGCGGCGTCGATCTTGCTCGTCAGCTTGCGCTGGCGGTCACGGGCCCGCAACTCGATCGCCCGGTCGGTCTCCGAGGAGGCGCGGTCGGCCAGATCGGGATGGTTCTCGTTCTCGCTCTGGAGCGCGGTCAGTGTCCCCTGCGCCTCGCGCAGGATCTCGTTTTTCCACGTGAGCAGCTTGCGCCGGAAATACTCGCGCTGCCGTTCGTTCATGAAGGGCTCGTCTTCGGAGGGCCGGTAGCCGTCCTCGATCGTGACCTTCGCCATCGTCTTATCCTCGCGCTCCCTGCCGGTCAGCGGCGATCGTCGGCGAGGCTATAGTCGAGCCGGGCGGCCTCTACAACGCGTTGCGGGCGCCTTGCACCCTCCGGCGAAAAAAGCTCTCGCATTGCGGCACAGACGACACGCTGAGGCCGGCGTCCGACCGGTGCGAAGGCGGGCGCGTCCGGGGCCTACACCTCCGGGACTGCACCTCTGAGGCCTGCACCTCATTGGGCGATCGGCGGCGCGGCGCGCAGCCGGAGGACGGCGTCGGCGATCTCGTCGGCCAGCGATCGGGCCAAAGCGAGCCGGTAATGGGTCTGGTCGAAGAACAGCGCGGGATCGTGCAGGGCCGGCCGCTCCCGCCGCCCGTCGACGAGGGTGCTGCGCCCGTGACGACGCAGGGCCTTTTCCAGGGCCGAGCGGCAAGCGGCTTCCGCCTGCGCCCGCGGCGAGCCGGGACGGGCCCGGCCCACGGCGTAGATGGGCGGCAGGACCGCAACCAACGCCAAGGCCTCCGGCAGGGCGGCCAGGGCCTCGCCCAGGCGTTCGGCGGCGGGAAAGCCCGGCCCGGCCCGGCCGGGTGTGGCCTCCTCGGGGGCTGGGGTTTCGCGGGTGGCGCGGAAGCGCTCGCCATCGAGGCTCTCGAGATATCGGTAATCCGGTTCGTAGTCCCACCAGCCGTCCGCCTGGGCCTGCCGGCGGCGCGCGCCGAGCAGCCAGCCGATGCGGCCGACCACCTCCTGGGCCACCGGCCAACGCAGGAGGCCGCGGGCATAGGCGAACGGGTCGTGGCTGTAGAGCCAGAACGGGAACGGCTTGTCGTTGGGAAGCGTGGGATCGTCCGTGCACCAGTAGTCGTCGAGGGACAGGATCATGGCCTGTGGCCGCGGATGGTTGCGCACGAACCATCCCATCAGGGCGAGCTGCTCGCTGGGGCCGATCGCGGGGATCGAGAGCTGGACGAAGGGGATGCCCGTGGCGGCGGTCAGCCGCGCGGGCTCGATGAGCTGGATGTGGGAGTTGCCCAACACCGCGCCCTCGAAAGCCGGGTCTCGCCCGCGCAGGGCGGCGGCGGTCCGCGGGCCCTGCGGGCGCACGGCGCCGGCCGAGAGCAGCGTCGAGCGCCCGCTGTCATAGGGATCGACGGCGAACGCGAGCGCGAGGTAGCCGACGAGCAGGCTGACCACGGCCCGGACGAACAGCCGCGCGAAGCCCGCCCAGTCCCGCGTTCCGGCGCTGTCGGAGGGGAGCGCCATCTCAGAACTGGAAGTAGATGAACTCGTAATTCGCATCGTTTCCGATCTTGAGGAGCACGACGACGAACACGACGGCGAAGGCCAGCGCGAGCCAGCGATTCGGCGGGAGACGGTGGATGGCGGCCCATGCGGTCGGGCCGATCATCGCGACCGCGGCGGCCATCAGGATCGTGCGCCACTTGAAGCCGGTGCCGGTCGGCGCGAACCCGAGCAGGCCCTTGTACATCGCCAACGCGGCCTCGAAGGAGGTCGCGCGGAACAGCACCCAGGTCAGGATCACGAACAGGGCCGTCAGTGCCCAGCCCAGGACCTGCGGCATCCGCCCGCCCGCCCGGCGCCAGAGCACGCCCGCGCCGAGGCCGACGCCATGGGCGGCGCCCCAGGCGACGAAGGTCAGGCCCGCCCCGTGCCAGAGGCCGCCGAGCGTCATGGTGGCGAAGAGCGCCGCGACTTGGATCGCGAGGCCGCGCCGATTTCCGCCCATGGCAATGTAGAGATAGTCGCGCAGGAAGCGCGAGAGCGTCATGTGCCAGCGCCGCCAGAAGTCGCGCAACGAGGTCGCGCGATAGGGTACGTCGAAGTTCTGCGGCAGCACGATCCCGAACAGCAGCGCCAGCCCCAGAGCCATGTCGGTGTAGCCGGAGAAGTCGAAGTAGATCTGGAAGGTGAAGCCGAGCGTCCCCTGCCACGCCTCTGCGACCGTGATCGTCTTGCCCGCGGCGGCCGCCTGGAAGACCGGGTTGGCGTAGGCCGCGAGCGGATCGCCGAGGAAGACCTTCTTGGCGAGTCCGACGGTGAGCAGCATCAGCCCGCGCCCGATCCGCTCGGCCGCGTCGGGCCGCGCGTAGGGGCGCCCCTCGAACTGGTGCATGATCTCGCTCCAGCGCACGAGCGGGCCGGCGAGAACCTGTGGGAAGAAGGCGATGTAGAGGGCGTACCGCGTGAGCCCGAAGGAGGGCGCGCGCCCTGCCTTCAGGTCCGTCAGGTACATGATGTGGTGGAAGGTGAAGAACGAGATCCCGAGCGGCAGGACCAGATCGACCCGCTGCAGGTCGAGGGCAGGAATCAGGTTCGCGAGGTCGGTGAAGAAGCCGAGATACTTGAAGGCCGCCAGCACCGCGAGGTTGCCCGCGATCGCGGCCGGAAAGAGCCAGCCGGTTCGATCGCGCGGCAGGACGCGCGCCACGCCCCAGTTGATCGCGATCGAGCCGAGGAGCAGCGGCAGGAAGCGCCAGTCCCACCAAGCATAAAAGACGAAAGATAGCCCCGCGAGCACCGGCAGCCGCCATTGCGGACGGTAGCGCTCGGCCGCCGCGTGCAGGAGCAGCGCGGCCGGCAGGAAGGCGAGCAGGAAGACGAAGGAGTTGAACAGCATCGCGGCGCGGACGAGGCCCTTCGAGGATCATGACGCGATCGGCCCGCGCCCGACCGCACGGGCCGCCTTGTCGGGGATCGGGGTCGAAGCGTCAATCTTGGGCCCGCGATCGGCCCGGCCGACCGTCCGCATCGTGACCGCGTCCGTCGGAGGCTGTTGGCGGCCTGGTTTCGATGGAATGACGGAGACGAGGTCGGTCAGCGACGGTTCATCGAGGCGGCCCTACCGTCCGACCTTGGCCGGAAGTGACGGCCGAACGGAGAGGATCGTACGATGACGCACGCGAAGGCGTTCGCATTGGCTGCGGTGATCGCCGGCAGCCTCGGATGGGCGGGCAGCGCCCAGGCGGCCCCTCTCAGCCCCGCGCCCCTCGGCGCCGCGGCCGAGGGCGCGCTCGTCGAGCGCACGGCGGGGGGCTGCGGCCCGGGCTTCCATCCCAATCCCTGGGGCATCTGCCGGCCGAACCTGTACGGGCCGAGGCCCTATTGGGGCCGACCGGTCTATGGCGGGCCCTACGGCTATTATCGCCCGCGGCCCGTCTACCGGCCCTGGGGCTATGATCGGCCGCGCCCCGTCTATGGTTACGGCTACGGCCCTCGGCCCTGGTACTGAGTGAGCATCGTCCCCGACGGCCGGCGCGATCGGCGCCGGCCGCGGGGGCCCGCGGCGGGAACCCGTCGGGGCGCAGGGCATTCAAGGCAGGCCCGGTCGTGGGCGACGCTTGAGAGACCTGCGGGAGACCTGAATGCCGACGGACCTGCCCGGCGAACACGCCGTCCGAAAGCCCGGAAGCCTGGAACTCGACCCCGCCTCCGGCGAAGGCGTCGCCATCGAGGAGACGCCGCGCCTGATCGCGTCGAACCGGGTGGATGGCACGCCCGTCTATGACGGCACGGGGCGCCATCTCGGGACCGTCCACAATTTCATGGTGGATAAGTTTACCGGGCAGGTGGCCTACGCGGTCCTGTCCTTCGGTGGCTTCCTCGGCTTCGGCGAGGCCTACCATCCCCTGCCCTGGAAGGCGCTGACCTACTCGACCGAGCTCGGCGGCTACGTGGTCGATATCGACCCGGCCGATCTCGAAGGGGCCCCGACCCAGGGGCCGGGGGAAGACCCCTTCTCCGATCCCTCCTTCGGCGGTCGCCTCGACGACCATTGGGGAGGGCGCAAGGCCCCGACCGTTTGAGGAAGGGCTAGAAGCGTCCGCCGACCCCGACGCCGCCGCCGGGCGTCAGCGCCGGGCTGACGCCGCCCGAGCCGCTCCGGCCCGTCTGTCCCCCTTCGAGGTCCTCGCGGTTGATGCGGCGCGGACCCTCGTCGGCGGTGCGGACTTCGCCGCGCACGTTCTTGGGCAGGTCGAGGCGCCGGGTCGGCGTGGAGGGCAGCGGGGCGCCGTCCTCGTCCACCTGGCTGCTGCGGAGCGGGCGGCCCGGCACCGTCCCGCGGGCCGAGGGCGGGGGCCCGATCTCGGTCTCGGGCATCACGCCGCCGCCGCCGCTGAGCGCTTGGCAGCCGCCGAGGCTCGCCAGCAGAAGCGCCGTGGCGCAGAGTCTCGACGGGATGGTCATGGCCTTCGTCCTCGGAGGGGCCGCGGCGTCGCGCGACTCCGCGGAAATAGGATTGCTCTCTTCCGCACGGCTCTAAGGCAGGGTTGGGGCGAAAACCAGACCGCCTCAGGTTGGGTCCTGTCACGAAGGCGCGCCGGACCTGAGCCGCTCGATCGCGCCCTCGCCCTGCCCGGTCCACAACTTCGCCGTGGTTGCCGGGCATGGACGCGGCGTCCGCCCGCTCCTTATGAGAGGGGCAGCGATCGGCCTCCGGCCCGTCGGGCGGGGCACTTCGTCGAACATCGGGCGGACGATCGTCTCCAACCCGATGCGCGTGAATCTTGATTTCGCATCGTCCCGACGGCCGCCCACGGGCTCTCGGGGACTTTGCTCGACACGGCGAGAGGTGCAGGGGTGCGCAGACTGATCCGGACGATCGTGACACCGGCGATCGCCCTGCTGGCCACGACGGCGCAGGCCGCGGACGGCGCCCCCAACGGAGCCGGCGACCCGCCGGCCACTCCGCCCTCCGCCGGCGCGCCGCCGGCCTCCCCTCCCCCTGCCGGCGCGCCGCCGGCCCCCGCTGCGACCGGCACCGCGGTGCCGCCCGCCCAGGGGGGCGGAACCCCGGCCGTGGTCCTCGACACCCAGGATTACGAGAGCCTGCTGGGCAAGAGCGTGCGCGCCATGAACGGCGACGACCTCGGCCGCATCATCGACGTCATCATCGACCGGGAGGGTCGCCCGCGGGCGGCCGTGATCGATTTCGGCGGCTTCCTCGGCGTCGGTTCGCGCAAGATCGCGGTCGATTGGCGCGTCCTGAAATTCACGACGGAGGGCAAGGTCGGCCGCCTCGTGCTGCAGCTCAATCGCAACCAAGTCCGGGTCTCGCCCGAGTACAAATCCGGCGAGCCTATCGTGGTCCTCGGCGCGGCGAGCCCCGGCTCCGCGCCTGCCCCATCGGTGGAGGCCGATCCCGCGGCCCCTGCGGCTCCGGCCGCCGTCGCGCCGGCCGCCGCCCCCGCTCCGCTGGAGAAGGCCGCCGAGCGGCCGCCGGAGAAG
>NZ_CAKLBV010000025.1:13649-62574 GCF_920984675.1 Methylobacterium sp. Leaf118 | reverse complement strand
CGAGAACGAGGTTAGGGGGTCAGAATTGGACGCCGATCCCCCGCCTCAAGGGGTCATAGTTGCACGCCGAAACACAGGCCGGACTTGATCGGTCACGCGCCGCCACTGGAGCCGGGCAGCCTGGGCATCCTCCTGGGCGAAGGTGGTGGCGGTGAAGGCGGAGAACACCCGCTGTCCGCTTCGGCCAGCATGGGCCAGGGCGTTCCTCATGAAGTGGACGCGGCAGCGCTTCCACGTCGTGTTCATGACCTTGGCCACCGAGGCCTTGATGCCCTCGTGCGCGTCCGAGATCACGAGCTTGAACCCATGCAGGCCGCGGCGCGCCAGCTTGCGGAGAAAAGCGGTCCAGAAGGTCTCGGCCTCGGACGGACCGACATCCATGCCGAGTGCCCGCTTTCTAAAGCTGGGGAACCGTCATCGGACCATCGGCTAAGGATGGCCGGGCGTCGGGAACCCGTCGGAAGTGCGGAACAGACCGGGCCTCAGCGCCAGAGATTGGTCTTCGCAAGATCGATGATTTCGGTGCCGCGCCCGTCGATGACAGCTTTTGCGAGCCACATCCCGAAGCCCATGGCCTGCTCGATGCCGATTTTCGGGGGCATGGAGAGTTCCTGTCGGGCCGAGACCACGTCGAGCAGGGCTGGCCCGTCATGGGCCAGCAGCGCCTGCATCGCATCGGGCAACTCGGCCGGATCCTCGACGCGGCATGCGAAGATGCCGGCCCCGCGGGCCATCGCGGAAAAATCCGGGTTGACCAGCGCCACCCCGGTATCGAGGAAGCCCGCGGCCTTCATCTCCATCTCGACGAAACCCAGGGTGCCGTTGTTCAGCACCACGATCTTCACCGGCAACTCGTGCTGGTTGAGGGTAAGGAGATCGCCCATCAGCATGGTGAGACCGCCATCGCCAGAGAACGAGATGACTTGGCGCCCGGGATAGGCGGCCTGCGCGCCGATCGCCTGCGGCAGGGCATTGGCCATGGAGCCGTGGTTGAGCGAGCCGATCAGACGGCGCCTGCCGTTCATGGCGAGGTAGCGCGCCGCCCAGATCGTCGGCGTGCCGACATCGAAGGTGAACACCGCGTCCTCGGAGGCCGCTTCGCTCAACGTACGGGCCACGTATTGCGGGTGGATCTTGCCGCCGGACTTGCCGACCGCCAGGGCATCGAGGCCCGCGCGGGCCTTGCGGTAATGGGCAAGGCTGTCATCGAGATGCGCCCGGTCCGTCTTCGTCTCCAGCTTCGGCAGGAGCGCCGCAATCGTGGCCCTGACATCGCCGAGCAGGCCGAGATCGATCCGGCAATGGCGCCCGAGGCTCTCGGCCCGCAAGTCGATCTGCGCAACCGTGGCTGTCTCGGGATAGAACTGGCGATACGGGAAACCCGTGCCGAGCAGCAGCAGGGTGTCGCCATCGAGCATCGCCCGGTAGCCCGAGGAGAAGCCGATCAGACCCGTCATGCCGACGTCGTAAGGGTTCTCCCATTCGACATGCTCCTTGCCGCCGAGCGCGTGGACCACGGGGGCCTTCAGCGCCTCGGCGAGCTGCAGCAACTCCGCGTGGGCCCCGGCGCAGCCTCGGCCGCAGAACAGGGTCACGCGCCCGGCCCCGTTGAGCATCCCGGCCAGTGCATCGAGATCGGCGTCGCGCGGGCACACGACGGCGGGCGGCGGCACCAGGGCCGCCGACAGAGGGGGTGCGTCGCCCGGCATGGTCATGAGCCCGACGTCGCCCGGAATGACGATGACGGCCACCCCGCGCTCGGCGATCGCGACGCGGATCGCGGTCTCGATCACGCCGGGCAACTGGGCAGGCGAGGAGACAAGCTCGCAATAATGGCTGCATTCCTGGAACAGGTTCTGCGGATGGGTTTCCTGGAAGTAGCCTCGACCGATCTCCGCGGAGGGGATCTGCGCCGCGATGGCGAGGACCGGGACGCGGGAGCGGTGGGCGTCGAACAGGCCGTTGATCAGGTGCAGGTTGCCGGGTCCGCAGGAGCCGGCGCAGACCGCGAGTTCACCGGTCAGGTGTGCCTCGGCGCCGGCCGCGAAGGCGGCGCTCTCCTCGTGGCGGGTATGGATCCAGTCGATCGATCCGTGCTGGCGCAGGGCCTCGGTCAGGCCATTCAGGCTGTCGCCGACCACCCCGTAGATCCGCTTCACACCGGCCTGCGCCAGCGCCCGGACGAACAGATCCGCCACCTTCTGGGCCATGCTTTGTCGCTCCTGTTGGCTCCGCCCCGGTTCCGTCCCGGATCACTTCGCGTCGCAACCGATGCAGAGGCTGTTGTCGATCCGGTCCATCGCGCGATCGTGGCGGGTGAGCCGATCCGGCGATTGGGTTGCGGTCGGGCTCGCGGCGTGATCGGGCGGCATCGTCGTGCCGGTTGCCGTCGTATCCGGAGCCGTCTGTGTCGAGAGCGGGCCGCCGCCCGTCCCGGTGCGGCCCGCCTGTGCGTGAGCCTCGGCGGCCAGAAGGCAGGCGATGGCCAAAAGGATGCGCATATCGGGGCTTACTCGACCGTTGAGACGGGGACAGCGGGGACCGAACCGTCTCGACGCCGGCCCGCCCGTCGCCGGATCGACGTCGTCCGGTCGAACCACTCGGCCACTCGGCCACTCGGCCACTCTAAACACTCGGCCACGACACCTTCGGTCGGGGCAGCCTCACGCAAGGGGGTGGTTTCGGGGTCGGCGTGACGTGCGAAGTTCGCGGCGAGAGGGGAACGGCTCGCCGGCAACGTGACGCGCAGTCGAGCTAAGGTCTTGTCGGTTCGGATTGCAAATTGTGCATTCGTGCGCGGTCATCCGCGCTCGCCCGGCAACGGGTGCACCGGTCTGCGATCAGAGCCTCGCTTCGAAGCGCGAAAGACTTCGGAGGCTCCGAACCCTATGGCCGGGTCATCGACGGTTCGACACGGGCATCGGCTCGCCGATCGCCGAATGACGGTCGTCGGCTGATGCCGGCCTTCTCCAGCGGCGCGAGGGTCGCGTCGTCGATGCGGTCCCCGGGGCCCGTGGCCGGGTTGAGGAGACCCCGCACCGCGACGCCGTCCGCGGGCCGAGCCATCACCGCATCGACCCGCCGAGGGGGGTCGGAGGCGAACGGCTCGAGCCGGATGTCCCGCTCGGCGCTCCGTATCAGCGCGACGACGGGCGCGGTGCCGTGGTCCGGTTGAACGATGAGCGGCAACACAGGCATGGTGGCGCCAAGGCCTGACGATGTCTGTTCCGAGCGGCCATCGCGAATGCGCCGGTGCCGTCAGATCACGTGCGGCGGCGCATGGACGTTGTTGCGAGACAGCAGCCTGCCGAGGCGGGCCATGTAGATATAGACGACCGGCGTCGTGTAGAGCGTGAGGATCTGCGAAACGATCAACCCTCCCACGATCGTCAGGCCGAGGGGCTGGCGCAAGTCGGCGCCGGCGCCGGTCGCGAGCAGTAACGGGACACCTCCGAGGAGGGCGCGGAGCGTGGTCATCAGGATCGGCCGGAAGCGGAGGCGGCAGGCCTCGCGGGCCGCTTCCGTGGCCGAGAGCCCGCGGCTCCGTTCCGCCTCGAGGGCGACATCGACCAGCATGATGCCGTTCTTCTGGACGATGCCGATCAACAGGATGATCCCGATGAGGCCGATCATGTCGAGCGGTCGCCCGAAGGCCATCAGAGCGAGCAGCACGCCGAGGCCCGCGGAGGGCAGCGTCGAGAGGATCGTGATCGGATGGATCGTGCTCTCGTAGAGCATGCCGAGGATCAGGTAGATCGCGAAGGGCCTCAGCAGAGGTGCAGTGCGGTCTCCGAAGCCGAGCTGCGCCGCCCCGCGGACGGCGTCGCCGGGAGGGTTTCCTCGGCCTCCTGCGCGCTCGGCACCGTCTTCCCCCGGAACACCCAGTAGGCGTGGCCGAGATAGGCGATGATGACCGGCACGACGATCAGCATGCCGATGCCTACGAAGCGCAGCGTCGCGTCGTCGGACGCGGCGCTCCAGATCGTGGCGTGGCGCGGGACGACGTAGGGCCACAGGCTGACCACCAGACCCACAAAGCCGAGGAGGAACAGCAGGATTGCGAACTGAAAGACCCGTGTCTCGCGCGGGCTCCACAGGCTGCGCCAGATCAGGACCGAGAGGCCTACGGCCGCCGCAGGGAGAAGCGCGAGGGGCACCACGGTCGGCCACGCGAACCAGCGCCGCGCCACCTCGGGCACGCTCAGAGCCGTCCACGCGCTCACCAGGAGCATCATGCTGGCGGTCAGGATCAGGGCGGCGCGTCCCACCTCCCGGCCGAAGATCTGCACGGGCCCGTCGGTGCGCCAGATCAGCCAGCCCGCCCCGAGCAAGGCATAACCCCCGACGAGGCCGGCGCCGCACAGCAATCCCAGCACGCTGAACGCACTGAACGCGGTTCCCGAGAAGACTCCGTTGCTCAGCGGGACGCCGCCGATGAAGCCGCCCAGGATGATCCCTTGCGCCAACGCGGCCAGGAGCGATCCGCCCGCGAAGGCGAAATCCCAGACGCGCTGGAAGCGGGTCGCCTGGAACCGGAATTCGAAGGCGATGCCCCGCAGGATCAGGGCGAACAGCATCGCCATGATCGGCAGGTAGAAGGCCGGGAGCAGGACGTAATAGGCCATCGGGAACGCGGCCCAGAGCAGGGCGCCCCCCAGCACGAGCCAGGTTTCGTTGCCGTCCCACATCGGCGCGACGCTCTGCATCATCAGGTCCCGATGCCGACCGCGCGGCGCAAGCAGGAACAGGATCCCGACGCCGAGATCAAAGCCGTCGGCGAGAACGTAGACGGCGATGGCGGTCGCGGAGACGAGCGCGAAGATCAGAGGCAGGTCCATCGTCATTCCCCGGCTGCGATCGATGCGGGGGGGGCGGTCGCCCGGCTGAGGACGGCGGTTCCCGCCTGCTCGAGGCCGGGGCGCACCGCGTTCGGATGCACGTTCGGGATCGCGCTCGGTCCGCGCACGACGATCCGCGCCCCGTACCAGAAGAAGGCCAGGAGCAGGACGTTGTAGACGAGGAAGAACATCACCAACGAGGTCAGCACGGCCCCGGGCGCGATCGGCGCGACGGCGTCGGCCGTGCGCAGGTGTCCGTAGACCACGTAGGGCTGTCGCCCGGTCTCCGTCACGGTCCAGCCGGCGATCACCGCGATGAAGCCCAGCGGGGTCGCCGCCATGGCGGCGAGCTGGAACCACCGCGTCGTGAACAGGCGGCCGCGCCAGCGCAGGACGCCCCCCACGATCGCCAGGATGAGGAGCACGATGCCGATGCCCACCATGATGCGGAAGGCGAAGAACACAAGCGGGACATAAGGGCGGTCGGCCGCTGGGACGGCCTTGAGACCCTGCACGTAGCCGTTCCAGCTATGCGTCAGGTAAAGGCTCGCGGCGTGCGGGATGGCGATCTCGAAGCGATTGCGCTCGCCCTCCATGTCCGGCCACGCGATGAGCGTCGCGGCAACGCCCGAGCCGGAATCCCAGAGCCCTTCCATGGCGGCGAGCTTCGTCGGCTGATGCCGCATGGTGTTGCGCCCGTGCGCGTCGCCGATGACGAGTTGCAGCGGGACGAGCACCAGGGCAGCGCCCATCGCCAGCGAGAAGCCCTTGCGGGCCACCTCGACGTGCTCCCGCCGCCAGAGATGGTAGGCCGAGACCCCCGCCACCACGAAGCTGCCCGTGATGTAGCTGGCGCAGATCATGTGGAGGAAGCGATAGGGGAAGGACGGATTGAAGAACGCCGCCCACCAGTCGGTGACGTGGAACACGCCTTCGGAATCGAGCGTGTAGCCGGCCGGGGTCTGCATCCAGCTATTGGAGGCGAGGATCCAGCTGGCGCTGAACAGCGTCCCGGTGGCAACCATCAGGCAGGCGAAGAAATGCGCGCCGCGCCCGACCCGCTTCTCGCCGAAGATGACGATGCCGATGAAACCCGCCTCCAGGAAGAAGGCGGTCATGACCTCGTACATGAAGAACGGCCCGAGCACGTTGCTGACGGCCCGGGAGAACCCGCTCCAATTGGTCCCGATCTGGTAGGAGAGCACCAGTCCGGTCACGACCCCCATGCCGAAACCCAGCGCGAAGATGTGGATCCAGAACCGCATGAGCGCGCCGTAGACGGGGTTGCCCGTGCGCCACCACCAGAAGCTCAGGAAAGCCACGAACGACGCGATGCCGATCGTGAAGGCCGGCCACAGGATGTGAAAGCCGATCGTGAAGGCGAACTGGATGCGGGAGAGCGTGAGGGCATCCATGATCAGGCGGCTCCCGTCTCAAGGCGGCGCATCCGGACCGGAATCGCCTTATAGGAGGGGGTGTGGCTCTGCGGATCGTGCAGGCCGAGCGGCACCAGGGGATTTGCCTCCGGGTAATAGGCGCCGACGCAGCCGTCGGGCAGCCGGTAGGGCACGACTTGGAAGCCCTCGACCGAGCGGGCGACCCCATCGTCGGCGATCGTGTCGAGCGCCACCCGCTCCCCGGCGCGGACACCCTGGCGGGCCATCTCGGCCTCGCTGAGGAAAACCACCATGCGACCGCCGAAGACGCCGCGATAGCGGTCTGACAGACTGTAGAGCGTCGTGTTGTACTGGTCGTGGCTGCGCATCGTGGTCAGCCAGAGGGCCTGCGGGTCGCCCGTATGGGCGTCCTCTTCCAGACCCTCGAACACGGCGAACTGGGCTCGGCCGGACGGCGTCGCCCAGATCCGCTCCCGCGCCAGCGAGGTGAGATGAAAGCCGCCGGGCACACGGATCCGTGCGTTGAAGCCCTGGAAGATCGGGAAGACGCGCTCGATCGCGTGGCGGATGCGGTCGTAATCCGCGGTGAAGTCCTTCCAGGGGATCGTCGAGTCCGGACCGAGCGTCGCGCGCGCGAGGCCGGCCACGATCGCGGTCTCGCTCATCAGGTGCGGGGAGGCCGGGGCGTTGCGGCCGGCCGAGGCGTGCACCATCGACATCGAATCCTCGACGGTGATCGACTGGGGGCCCGTCGCCTGATGGTCGACTTCGCTGCGCGCGAGGCAGGGAAGGATGTAGGCTTCGCGGCCGTGGACGAGCTGTCCCCGGTTGAGTTTCGTGTTGATCGCCACCGTCAGGTCGAGCTTGCGCATCGCCTGCTGGACGCGCGCCGTGTCGGGGATGGCGGCGGCGAAGTTTCCGCCGAGCGCGATGAAGGCCCGCGCATGGCCCTGAAGCATCGCGTCGAGGGCCGCGACCACGTCGTGGCCTGGCGCCCGAGGCGGCGCGAAGCCGAAGGTGTCCCGGATCCGGTCCAGCATCTCGGCCGTCGGCTTCTCGGTGATGCCGACGGTTCGGTTGCCCTGGACGTTGGAATGTCCGCGCACCGGACACAGTCCGGCGCCCGGCCGCCCGACATTGCCCCGGAGGAGCGCGAGATTGGCGACCAGGCGGACATTCTCTGTGCCGCGCCGATGCTGGGTGATCCCCATGCCCCAGACCAGGATGGCGTTCTCGGCGGCCACATAGGTCCGTGCCGCGAATTCGAGATCCGCGCGGGTGAGACCCGAGCGCCGCTCGATCGCCGCCCAGGATGCCGCCCGGAGGTCGGCCGCGAGGGCCTCGAACCCGTTCGTGTGGCCGGCGATGAAATCCGCATCGAGCACGCGTGCCTCGTCGGCCGCGATGGCGGCATCGTCCATCGCGATGCAGGCCTTCATGATGCCCTTGAGGGCCGCCGCGTCGCCCCCGACCCGGACCTGGAAGATGCGCGACGAGATCGGCGTCGATGTCAGCGACGCCATCTCGACGGGGTTCTGGGGCGCCTGAAAGCGCTCCAAGGCTCTTTCCGGGAACGGATTGAAGCTCAGGATCGCCGCGTTGCGCCGCGCCGCGTCGCGCAGGCTCGTCATCATCCGCGGACTGTTGGTCCCGGGATTCTGGCCGAAGATCAGGATGGCGTCGGCGCGGTCGAAATCCTCCAGCAGCACCGTGCCCTTGCCGACGCCGATACTCTGCGGGAGCCCGACGCTGGTCGCCTCGTGGCACATGTTCGAGCAATCGGGAAAGTTGTTGGTCCCGTAAGCCCGCCCAAGAAGCTGGAACAGGAACGCGGCCTCGTTCGAGGCCCGCCCTGAGGTGTAGAACTCGACCTGATCCGGGTCGGCTTGCGCCCGCAGCAGCGCCCCGATGCGCGCGAAGGCCTCATCCCAGGGGACCGGCACATAGGTGTCGCTCGCCGCCTCGTAGCGCATCGGATGCGTGATGCGCCCGACCATCTCCAGATCGTAGTCGTTCCACGTCTCCAACTCGGAGACCCGATGGGCGGCGAAGAAGTCCGGGGTGCATCGTTTGGAGGTCGCTTCCCACGCCATCGCCTTAGCGCCGTTCTCGCAGAACTCGAACGGACCGGGCTTCTTGGGATCGGGCCAGGCGCAGCCGGGGCAGTCGAACCCCGTCGGTTGATTCATGCGCAGCAGCGTCGCCGCGCCGCGCACCGGAATCTCCTGCTCGACGAGCGCCTTGCCGGTCGCCTCCAGAGCGCCCCAACCGCCGGCAGGATTGGTATAGGCGCGGATCTTAGCCTCGACCATGGGGCTCCTCGTACTTGGGACAGGCGCGGTTTCCGCTCTCGTACGGAGTGGCGTCGACCGAGACGGGCTGCGAGCACGTGCGAAGAGGGTGCCTCCCCCGCGCCGATACGCTCGGCCGAGCGCCGGGGTCGTTCGTGCTCATTCGCCCGGCGACGCTATCGGCTGGACCGTCGCGATCAGGGGTGACGATGACGGCGTGCCCGCGTCGGCTCACGAGGACCTGTCTGAGCGTGAGCACGTTCGTGCGGACGCTGTGCTGATTGGAACAGCCCGGCTCGGAAAGATTGATCGATCTTGTCGTTTTAGGACGATCGCGCCGCCCCGACTTCGCTCGGGCGCCCCAGGGATCGCTCTCCCGCCGCGGGGCAGATTGGTCGGCCCGCAGCCGATCCAATCGTCCAAATCGGCGCAGGTTTGGACAAGATGCGGCAGGCGAAACGGGGTCTTTGAGATGAAATCGGAGCCTTGGATCGGCTCGGCGATCGCATTGCCCGTCCGATCCAAGGTCCGGGGCAGCCCCACAGACGATCTGCGAAGGAGACGATCGGTGCCTCCAGCCTGTCGACACGTCGCGGACATCCGAGAGGTGAAGCCGAGCGCGCGCGGCTGCGAGGACTGCCTTCGGATCGGCAGCGCGTGGTTCCACCTGCGGATCTGCAGGACCTGCGGGCATGTCGGGTGCTGCGATCAGTCACCGATGCGGCACGCGACAGCCCATTTTCACGCGACCGAACATCCGATCGTCGAAGGTTACGATCCTCCGGAGGGTTGGGGATGGTGCTACGTCGATTCGATCATGATCGATCTTGAGGGCGACACGACGCCGCAAGATGGGCCCATCCCGCGATACTATTGAATTCCCAGCACATGATGCCCTTCGTCCGGCATCGACTTGCCACCGCAACGAGGATTGCCCGGTGACGGCTCCTGAATTGTCGTTCCGCTATCGCCTGGAGGCGCAGCCGCCCCGCCTCGGCCCCGGCGGCATCACCCGCGGCGCCTCGGTTCAGCAGTTTCCATCGAGCCAGGGTATCGCGGGCGTCTCGATGCGCTTGGCGCCCGGCGGAATGCGGGAGATGCACTGGCACGCCAACGCGGCGGAATGGGCCTACGTCGTTTCGGGCAACTGCCGCACCACGATCCTCGATCCAGACGGCAGCTCGGCGATCGACACGTTCGGCCCCGGCGACGTCTGGTATTTCCCGCGCGGCTGGGGGCACTCCATCCAAGGGCTCGGACCGCACGAGTGCCACTTCATCCTGATCTTCGACAACGGCGATTTCTCCGAGGATCACACCTTCAGCGTCACGGATTGGCTGGCCCATACGCCCAGGGCCGCCCTCGCCCAGAATCTTCGCGTCGCCCCCGAGGATCTGGCCCAATTGCCCCGCGGCGAAGCGTATTTCGCCCTCGGCCCCGTACCGGACGACCGCTCGGCCGATGCGACCCCGCGGGCGCGACCGGCGTTGACGTCGCGGCACCGGTACCCGCTCCACGCCCAGGAGCCCCGGCGCGTCCCCGGCGGCGGCACCCAGCGGACCGTCACGGTCGCGGAGTTTCCGCTCTCGACCACGATGGCGGGCTCTCTGCTCGAGATCGAACCGGGAGCGATGCGCGAACTGCACTGGCATCCGAACGCCGACGAGTGGCAGTATTATCTCGAAGGCTCCGCCGAGATGGTTGTGTTCCTCGCGGAGGGTCGCGTCGTCGTCGAAACCTTCGAGGCGGGCGACATCGGCTACGCTCCGATGGGATCGGGACACTACATCCGGAACACGGGTTCGGGCGTCCTCAAGGTGCTCGTCGGATTCAACAACGGGCATTATCAAGCCAACGACCTTTCGGCTTGGCTGCGCTCGAACCCGCCCGACGTGCTGGCGACCAACCTCGGTCTCCCCAGACCGGCGGCCGAGGCGCTGACGCGCCAGCCGGGCTTTCTGATCCCCGGTCCCTGAGCGTGGCGGCCAGCGCAGACGGGTCCGGATCGACTGGCAGCGGAACAGCACGCCGCCTTAGCGACGAGGCCCCCGGGACACCCTCGGGCCGCTCGATTGATCACGGGGCTCCCCTCCTGACGCGTCTCGTGGGGACCGGCGTGCCGTTCGGCATCCGGACCGCTCTGGCTTCCCTGGCGGCCCTCTGGCTGGCCATGTGGCTGCAGCTCGATACGCCGCGCTGGGCCGCCTGGACGGTGATGTCGCTCGCCTTGCCGACGCGCGGCTTGGTCGCCCAAAAGGGGGCTTGGCGGATGATCGGCACCCTGCTCGGACTCGTCGCCGGGGTGGTCGGGATCGCGGCCTTCGCCCAGACGCCCATCGCCCTGGGGCTGTATCTGGCCCTGTGGTTCGGGCTCAGCGCCTTCGTGGGGGGAAGCCTTCCGGGCCTTGCCTCCTACGGCGCCGCCCTGGGCGGCCTCACGGCAGGCCTGATCGTCGTCCTGAGCGCGGACGCGCCCCTGTCGGTGTTCGAAACGGCCCTGGCCCGCGGGGCCGGGATCTCGGTCGGGATTGCCTGCGTGTACGCGGCGAGCGCGCTTGCGGAGATCGGCCGGGGTCCTCCGCCCGCGAGCCCAGCACCGCCGATGCCGACCCCCGACGTCGTGTTGGCCAACGCGTTTCGGACCTTCCTGGTGGTCGGGAGTGCCTGGGCGATCTGGATCGCCACCGCCTGGCCGAGCGGCGGGTTCTTCGTCGCCTTCGCGGGGGTCGTCTCCATCATCTTCGCCACGATGCCCGATTCGGACAGGCGTGCGCAGGCCTATCTCGGGGGCGTGGCCGTGGGCCAGATCGCCGGGCTGGCAGCGAAATACGCCCTCCTCGGCACGCCGGCCGCCTTCGAGATCCTCGCCGCGGTCCTGTTTCCCTTCCTCTTCATCGGTGCGGTGGCCGTCACCGATCCGCGCACGACCGGGGCCGCCATCGGCTACAACCTGTCGTTCCTGACGGCGGTCGATCCGACCAATCCGATGCAGTACGACCTCATCGGCTCGCTGAACGAATGCCTCGCGGTCTTTGCCGGCATCGCCTTCGCGGTCGCAGCCTTCGAGGTGGTGCTCCCGGCACGTATCTGGAGGATCGCCCGATGATTCCACTCCGCGAAATCGACATCCTGGGCGTCTTCGTGGCGCCCTTCGCGCCCTGCATCGTCCTTGCCTTCTGCGTGACCTGTGCGGTCGTCGTCCTGCTGCGTCAGTTGCCGGCGACGCGGCGTTGGTCGCATTCGCCGCTCGTCGAACTCGCGTGCTTCACCCTCACGCTGTCGGGCCTCGTCCTCGCGCTCGGACGCGTGTGAGCGATGCCGAGCCTCCCCCAGGCCAATCCGGCGCCCGCGCAGGCGCACCCGACGGCCGCGCTCCCCGTTCCGGCGATCCCGTCGGTCTTCGGACTCGTCGCGGTCGCGACGGTCCTGTCCGGCGCCGGGTTCCTCGCTTGGCTCGCCTGGGCCTACTACGTCGAGACGCCGTGGACGCGCGACGGCAGCGTGCGGGTCTACACGGCCCAGATCGCCGCCGAGATTTCCGGGCAGGTCACCGAGGTCGTCGTCACGGACAACCAGGCGGTGCGCAAGGGCGACGTGTTGTTCAGGATCGACCCGCGCGACTACCGGATCGCGGTCAAGCGCGCGCAGGCGGCTCTGGCGCGGGACGCCGCGCAGGTCGCCAACACCCGGGCCGAGGCGGAGCGCCGCAACAAGCTCGACGACCTCGCGGTCAGCGCCGAGGTGCGCCAAACCTACCAGAGCAACGCCGACGCGGCCGAGGCCGCGTACCAGGCGACCGCCGCCGAACTCGAGAATGCCGAGCTCAACCTGTCGCGCGTCGAGGTGCGCTCGCCCGTCAACGGCTACGTGACCAACCTCCTCCTGCAGGCGGGCACCTACGCGGTCGCCGGACAAGCCGCGATGACGCTCATCGACTCCGACAGCTACTGGATTGCCGGTTACTTCGAGGAGACGCAGCTGCGGCGCATCCATGTCGGGGACGCCGCCCGCATCGTGCTGATGGCCTATCCGGATCGGGTCCTGCCCGGCCGGGTCCAGAGCCTCTCGCGCGGGATCATGGACCCCAACGCCACGCCCGGGGTTGCCGGCCTGCCATCGGTCAATCCGGTCTTCACCTGGGTTCGGCTCGCCCAGAGAATTCCGGTCCGCGTCACGATCGATGCCGTGCCGGTCGACGTGACCCTCGCGGCGGGTATGACCGCGACCGTGCGCGTCGCGCCGGCTGCCTCCCCGCCCCCCGGTGAAGGGACGGCGCAGGACCGCGCCCGTTGACGCAAGGGGAAGAACCGATGGTCCCAATGTCCGGCGACGACGCGATGCCATCGCCTCTCGATCAGACGGATCCCTATCTAAGGGACGCCCAGACCTTCCCGCGCCTCGACCCGACTCTGCTGGCGCGGATCGCCCAGTACGGCACGCGCGAAACGGTACCGGCCGGCACGTTTCTCTACCGGCGCGGCGATCGCGCCGCCGATTTCTTCCTCCTGCTCGAGGGCGAGGTCGAGACGTTCGACG
This sequence comes from Methylobacterium sp. Leaf118, assembly GCF_920984675.1. GTDB lineage: Bacteria > Pseudomonadota > Alphaproteobacteria > Rhizobiales > Beijerinckiaceae > Methylobacterium. The sequence continues at coordinate 49,512 of NZ_CAKLBV010000025.1, read as the reverse complement.
AGGGCCCGGATCGCGAGCGCCATGTCTTCACCGTCCACCATGCGGGGCAATTCACCGGCGAGACGAACTTTCTGAACGGACGCGAATCCCTCGTCAGCAGCCAGGCCCGGCGGGACACGCGGCTCGTCCGGGTGCCGCGCGTGGAATTCCGGCGGATGCTGGCGGCCGAGCCGGACATCTCCGAAATCGTGATGCGGGCCTTCATCCTCCGTCGGCTGGGCTTCCTGCGGCACCAGCACGGCGGCGTCGTGCTGATCGGACCGAGCCACGGCGCGGACACGTTGCGCCTCCAGCGCTTCATGACGCGCAACGCCTATCCGCATCGAACCATCGCCAGCGACCGCGATGCGGACGCCCCAGAAACGATGCGGCGTTTCGGCATCGACGAGGCCGACCTGCCGTCGGTGGTCATGCCGGGACCGATCGTTTTGCGGAAACCGTCCAACTGGGAACTCGCGGACCGGATCGGCCTCACCGAACCGCTCGAGGAGAACCGGGTCTTCGACGTCGCCGTGGTGGGCGCCGGACCGGCAGGCCTCGCCGCCGCGGTCTACGCGGCCTCGGAGGGCCTCTCGACCATCGTGATTGAGCAGGAGGCCCCCGGGGGACAGGCTGGCACATCCTCCAAGATTGAGAACTACCTGGGTTTCCCGACCGGCATCTCGGGGCAGGCACTGGCCGGACGGGCCCAGATCCAGGCGCAAAAATTCGGTGCCCATCTGGCAATTTCCCGTGCGGCCTCCCGCCTGGACTGCACGGAGCGTCCGTATCGGATCGCGCTGGAGGACGGCCGGTCCGTCCGGGCCCGGGCAGTCGTCGTCGCGACCGGAGCCCGCTACCGGAAACTCGCCCTGCCGGATTACGACAGGTTCGAAGGGCAAGGCATCTATTACGCGGCGACCGGCACGGAGGCCCGTCTCTGCGAACAGCAGGAGGTCGCGGTGGTCGGCGGTGGCAATTCCGCCGGACAGGCCGCGATGTTCCTGTCCGCGACCGCCGCGCATGTCCACGTCCTGGTGCGCGGCCAGGGGTTGCGGGCAACGATGTCGGATTACCTCGTCCAGAGGATCGTCACATCGCCGAAGATCACCGTGCACCCGTTCACGGAGGTGACCGCGCTCGAGGGTGACGCGCTCCTGCGCCAGGTCCGGTGGCGCGACAGCCGGACAGGAGCCGTGGAGGCGCATGGGCTCGGCGGGCTCTTCGTGATGATCGGCGCCGCGCCCAACACCGAATGGCTGTGCGGTTGCCTGCCGCTCGACAGAGGGGGCTTCGTATCGACCGGCCAGGACGAGGCCGGCCAAGTCCTGTCGTCGCCCTTCGCGACGACGACACCCGGAATCTACGCGGTCGGGGACGCTCGCGCGGGTTCGGTCAAGCGCGTCGCGTCCGGGGTCGGGGAGGGATCGGTCGTAGTCCAGGCGATCCACCGATTCCTCGATCCAGGGGGCGGCTGAGCCTCCGGTACGGCCCTCCCCCGAGGAGCGACCGGGGGATGGTTCGGGACGCGGGTTGCCGGGAGCGCACCCCTTTCGGAGGTTTGGGGCGGCATGCGGCCGTCCTCCGGGCTGGCCGCCGGCGCGAAGCTGGGTTGGGTGGAGAGGGCGATGATCACGGACGAGACGATGGACGCCCGGAAGCCGGCCCACCTCGGGCGTGGGCTGACCTTCGCGATGGCCGCCGCGGCCGGCATCGCGGTCGCCAACATCTATTACAATCAGCCGATGCTGAGCATCATGGAGGCGGACCTCCCGGGCGGCCTCACGGGCCTCGTGCCGACCGCGACGCAGTTCGGCTACGCGTTGGGACTGTTCCTGCTGGTACCGCTCGGCGATCTCGTCGAGCGGCGCGCGCTCATCGTCGGCCAGTTCGGCCTGCTCGCCCTGGCCCTCGCGCTCACCGCCCTGGCGCCCAACGCCGCGCTGGTGATCGTGGCCTCGCTGCTCGTGGGCCTGTCCGCCACCGTCGCCCAGCAGATCGTCCCGCTTGCCGCCCACCTCGCCGCGCCCGAGCGCCGCGGCGCCACCGTCGGCACGGTCCTGTCGGGGATCCTCACGGGGATTCTCCTGAGCCGGACCCTGGCCGGGTTCATGGCGATCCACGGCGGTTGGCGGGCGATGTTCTGGCTCGGCGTGCCGATGGCTCTCGCAGCGGGGGCCTTGATGGGCGCGCGCCTGCCGGCGAGCCGCCCCGCCGCGGGCCTCTCCTACGGTGCGCTCATGCGCTCGCTCGTTCAGCTCTGGCGCGCGTTGCCGGCCCTTCGCCTGGCGGCAGCCACCCAGGCACTGATCTTCGCCGCCTTCACGGTGTTCTGGACGATCCTGGCGTTCCAGCTTCAGGAGCCGCGCTTCGGCCTCGGCGCCGACATCGCCGGCCTGTTCGGCATCGTCGGTGCGGTCGGCATCTTCGCGGCCCCCATCGCGGGCCGCGTCGCGGACCGGCGCGGTCCCCACGCGGTCGTCATGATCGGCGCGGCGGTGACCCTGGTGTCCTGGCTCGTCCTCGGTGTCTGGACGTCCCTGGCCGGCCTGGTGATCGGCGTCATCCTGCTCGACTTCGGGATGCAGAGCGCGCTCGTCTCGAACCAGCACCTGATCTTCGCCCTTCGGCCCGAGGCCAGGGCCCGCCTCAACACGATCCTGATGGGCGGCATGTTCCTCGGAGGCGCCGCCGGTTCGGCGGCGGCGACCGCCGCGTGGCAGGCGGGCGGCTGGTCGATGGTGGCGGGGCTCGGCGTCGGGCTCGCGGCGGCCGCGACGGCCCTTCAGGTCGCCGGGCGGCGGGCGCCTGCGCGATGAGAGCATGGCCGACCGCGACCGGACGGATCCGGAGCAGAGCCGCTCGGCCGAACTCCGGCGGTCGGCCACCGATCCGTCAGCGCTGTCGCGTCGCCTCGATCCCGAGTTGGTGCGCCATGAGGACGAGCTCGGCGAGGGAGCGGGCGCGCATCTTCTCCATCATGCGACGCTTGTGCACCTTGGCGGTGATTTCCGTGATGCCGAGTTCGGCCGCGATCTGCTTGTTCATCAGGCCGCCGATGGCGCAGCGCAGCACGTCGCCTTCCCGCGGCGTCAGAGCGGCGAGGCGCCGGACGAGGTCGTCCTGGACCCGGCCGGCCCGCAGCGCGGCCGCGTCGATCTCCAGCGCCCGATGAATGGCCTCCAGCACGACCGTATCGTTAACCGGTTTCGTCAGGAACTCGACAGCGCCGCCGCGCATCGCCCGCACGGTCATGGGGATCGTGCCGTAACCCGTGAGGAAGATGATCGGCACGGTGCAGCCGGCATCGCGCAAGGTCTCCTGGACCGCCAGCCCGTTCTGCTCGGTCAAGCGCACGTCCAGGAGGATGCATTCCGGCGCCTCGCGCGTCCGGGTGACCGGGAGATCGGCCGGGTCGCGATAGGCGATCGCCGCGAGGCCGGCCGATCGCAACAGACGCATCAGCGCGTTGCGCAGCGCCGGATCGTCGTCGACGATATGTACAGTGGCTTCCGGCATGTCACTCGCGGCGTTCTTCGTGCTCGGAATCGGAGCATCGATCCAGGAGGCTCCCGCGCTGGGTTGCCGGATCGGCGGTTGCGGGACGCCCCGATCGTCAAGGTGCCCTCACGGGAGCACGGGAAGCGGTAGGTTGGCGCTGTCCAGAAACTCGACCGTCGTGAAGGTGAGTTCGGTCTCGCCGATATTCTCGAGATCGTGGATCATGAAGGTGCCGAGCGGAAAGGTATGGTGCTGGGTGTCGCCGGGCGCGTAGGTCGTCTCGCGGATCCGGCCATCGGCGTGATGGGAGCGCGCCCGGCCTCCGGTGACGGCGGTCCAGAAATAGTCGAGCACGTGCGTGTGAAAGCCGATCCGCGCGCCCGGCTTCAAGCTGAGCGACCAGACCCGGACGCGGTCCGTCTCCGAGACGAGACGGCTGCCGACCCGTCCGCTCCCGGCCCCGGCGGCGAAGTCCGCGCGCAGGTCCTGCGGCCAGTCGCCCGGAGGCGCCGGCCAGTGCGCGCGTGTCTGCTGTGTCATCGCCCTGCTCCACGTCGGATCAATGGGGTGCCGGCGCCCGCGGCCGGTCGAAGCCGGTCTGGGCGGTCACGTGTTGCGCCTCGAAGGCGGCCCGCACCGACGCCGCGGCCGCGCTCCGGTCCAGCCGCGACACGGCCCAGGATGTGACGAACGCCAGGGGGACCGAGAACAGGGCCGGGTTGTCGTACGGGAACGGGGCAGCGCCGAGCGTCAACGCCGTGGTCCAGACGCCGGGGCTCAGCGCCACCAAGACGAGCGCGCTGATGAGGCCCGCGAGCGAACCCGCGACGGCGCCGCGGGTGGTCAGGCCCCGCCAAGCCACCGACAGGAGGATCACGGGGAAGTTCGCGCTCGCCGCGATCGCGAAGACGAGGCCGACCATGAAGGCGATGTTCTGATTCTCGAACAGGATGCCGAGCCCCATCGCGGCCACGCTGATCGCGACCGCGGCCACCTTCGAGACCCGAACCTCCCTCTGCTCGCTCGCCTGCCCCCGGCACAGGACGCGGGCGTAGAGATCGTGACTGGCGGCCGAGGCGCCCGCGATCGTCAGCCCCGAGACCACGGCCAGGATCGTGGCGAACGCCACGGCCGAGATGAAGCCGAGCAGCAGGGGGCCGCCGAGCGTGTCCGCCACGTGCAGCGCGACCATGTTGGCGCCGCCGATCACGCCGCCGGCCGCATCCATGTAGGCCGGATCGCCCTGCACCAGCGCGATGGCGCCGAAGCCGAGGACGAAGAGCAGCGTGTAGAAGATTGTGATGAACCCGGTCGCCACCAGGATCGAGAATCGGGCTTGGCGCGCGTCGGCCACGGTGAAGAAGCGCATCAGGATGTGCGGCAGGCCGGCCGTGCCGAAGATCAGGGCGAGGCCCAGCGACAGCGCCGAGACCGGGTCCCGGACCAGACCGCCCGGCGCCATGATCGCCTGCCCTTTCGGATGAAGCAGCACCGCCCGGGCGAACAGAGCCTCGAGGCTGAAGCCGAAGCGCGCTAGGATCAGCGCCGACATCAGGGCGGAGCCCGAGAGCAGCAAGACCGCCTTGATGATCTGGACCCACGTCGTCGCGCGCATGCCACCGAAGACGACGTAGGCCATCATCAGCAGACCGACGAGCAGCACCGCCGCACCGTAGGGCAGGCCGAACAGCAGCTCGATCAGCTTGCCGGCCCCAACCATTTGGGCAATCAAGTAGAACAACACGATAACGAGCGTGTTGAGACCCGCGACCAGTCGGACCGGAACCTCGGCCAGCCTGTAGGCCGCCACGTCGGCGAAGGTGTAGCGTCCGAGGTTGCGGAGCGGTTCGGCGATCAGGAAGAGGATCATCGGAAAGCCGACGAGAAAACCGACCGCGTAGATCATGCCGTCGTAGCCGGACGTGTAGATCAGCGCCGTCACGCCCAGGAAGGTGGCCGCCGAGGTGTAGTCGCCCGCGATGGCGAGGCCGTTCTGGAAGCCGCTCAGGCCGCCGCCAGCCGCATAATACTCGCTCGCCGTCCCGGTGCCCTTGCGGGCGGCACGGACTGTGATGGCCAGGGTGACGGCGACGAAGGCGAGGAACATCGCGATCGCCGTGACGTTCAGCGGCTGGCGCGTCACCGGTCCCGTCAGGGCCTCCGCCCCGGCCCCGCCGGCGAGGAGAATCCCCACAGCGGCGAGCGGGATGCGCGCGCGGCTCATCGGAGAACCTCCCGCAGGCGCCGGCTGAGACCATCGAGCCGCGTGTTGGCGAAGGCGACGTAGATGACGGTGAGCCCGAAGCCCAGGCCGAGAAGCGCCACCCCGGCGACGATGCCCCACGTCAGGATCGCGCCGTCCTGAACCGGCCTGCCGAGGAGGTCGGGCCTGAAGGCGATGGTGAGGATGTAGGCGAAGTAGGCCGCCGCCATGGTCGCCGCGAGGACGACGCCGAGGCAGCGTCGCTCGAAGCAGAGCCGACGGAAGATGGGGTGGCGCGCGATGCGTGCGCTGTTCACGGTGTCCTCCCGTCCGGTGAGGCCTCGGGTCACGCCGCCAAACCGGTCGCGACGGCCGTCTCCGCCATCACGGCCTCCGGTCGGCGATGGCGCTCAGCCATGGCGCGCTCCTCCGGCGTCAGGATCTGTGCCTGCATGTAGGCTCCGAGTTCCCGGGCGCGGCGGATCACGGCGGCACCAGAGCGCAGCCGGATCGTTGCGAAGGCCGCGAGGGCCTCGTCCAGATCATCCGGATGGGCCGCCAACGCGTCGACGAGAGCCTGCGCATCCGCAGCGGCCTTGGTCACGCCCATGCCCACATGCGGGCGGGCAACGAAGGCGGCGTCGCCGAGGATGACGACGCGCCGGCCGAGCCGCATCCGGGGGGCCTCCAGATCCTGGATCGCCTGGAGGAAGGGTTGCCCGGCCTTCTCGACGACCTCGGCGAATTGCGGTGCGACGAGCCGGCGCGCGTCCGAGCGCATCGAGGCGACGATCTCTGGTCGGATCCGGCTCGGGGGTATCGAGAGCCGATGGACGATGCCGTCTGCGTCGGTCAGCAACGCGCGCAAGGCAGTGTCCGCGGCAGCCGGGCGATACCAGACGAAATTGTAGCGGCGGCGGCCGGGCGCCAGCGCGTGATCCGCGCCGGCCACCGGATAGCCCAGCATCTGCTCGCCATCCGGCAGGCTGAAGGCGAAGTGGTCGAGGAGAGTGGCCCGCGTCTCCGGCGATAGGTCGGCCTCGTCGACGAGGCCGCGCCAAGCGATGTAGCCGACGTAAGTCGGGTGGACCTCCGGGGCGCATTGCGCGCGTACGGCGGAGAAGATCCCGTCCGCCCCGATCAGCAGGTCTCCCGAGACCGAGGAACCATCCGTGAAATGGGCCTTGACGGCCTCGGCCCCCTCCTCGATCCGTGCGAGCGTGCGGCCCTGATGGTAGCGCTGGGTGGGAAGCTCGGCGCGGAGCAGACCGTAGAGATGCCCCCAGGACGTCAAGACCTGAGGTAGCGCCAACGCGCCGACGATCGAGCCGTCCTTCGCCAGCACCCGCCGCCCGACGACCGACACCCCGACTTCGGCCGCCTGCCGATCGATCCCCGCATTCTGCAGGACAGAGTACAACGCGTCATGGGTCACGATTCCGGCCCCGCGACCGGCCAGTTCCGCCCCGGCGCGCTCATAGACGTCCACGGCCCAGCCGGCCCGCCGCAGAAGCAGAGCCGAGAACAGCCCGGCCATGGAGCCACCGACCACGACGGCGTGAGGCCTGCTGCTGCCGTGCCCGCTGCTGCTCGTTGCCACGGCGCCCACTCCCTGATCGGCTGATCGACCCGGCCCGCGACGCCGTGCGTCCGTGCCCATCGCTGATGATCGCTCGATCAACAATGAGCCGACGGCTGCCGGTTTGTCAACGCTATTTATCGCACGATAAAGATCGCGCCTCTCGGAAGCCTGGCATCGTCTCTTCGAGGGAATGCCGCTCCGGATGAAAGGGCGCCCTCCGCTTATCGCTTGATCACCCGCCTGCCTGTGGTAACGAGGACCGATGGTCCGTTCGCCCAAGCCGAAATCCGGCCTTGCTGGTCCGCTCACCGCCACCCGGCGCTCCCCGGGCTCCGCCGAGACGAGCCAAACCGGGTCGCGCAGGCGACTCTCGCCCGGTGATCGTGAGAAGAGCATCGCGGCGGCGGCGGTCGCATTCTTCGCCGAGCGCGGTTTCGAAGGTCAGACGCGCGAACTCGCGACGATCTTAGGGATCACCCAGCCGCTGCTCTATCGCTATTTTCCGAGCAAGGAAGCTCTGATCGAGCGCGTCTATCAGGATGTCTTCGTCGGACGCTGGGATCCGTTCTGGGAAGAAACGATCAAAGACCGCAGCGTTCCCCTTGAGACCCGGCTGATCACGTTCTACATCAGCTATGCTAACGTCATCCTAACACCGGAATGGGTCCGGCTCTTCATGTTCGCCGGGCTGAAAAATTTGGATTTCAACGCGCGCTATCTGAACTTCCTGCGCAATCGCGTATTTGAGAGCGTCGTCGACGAATTGAGGGCCCACTTCGATCGGCCATCGATCGCGAATGTGCCTGCATCGAACATCGAAATTGAGATCGTCTGGTCTATTCACTCGTCGATCTTTTATCTCGGCGTGCGCGAATTCATTTATCGCCTTCCTCCGGATGGCGACGTCAAGGACATCATTCGGGCGAAGATCCAAACGCTGCTCGGCGGTATCGCCACGGTGCTCCCGCCGGCCGAACACGCGACCTGACGGCGTCGGCCGCGGAGGTCGCGTGGAACGGGGGGGGTTCAGGGTTTGGCCGCGTCACGTTCGATCGAGCGGCGCCAGCGGCCTGGGCTCATGGCCTCCTCACGGGCGAAGACGCGGGTGAAGTGGCTCTGATCGGCGAAGCCGCAGGCAAGGGCGATGTCGGCCAGCGACAGATCCTGCGCGCGCATCAGATCCTTGGCGCGGGCGAGGCGCTGCCGAACGAGCCAAGCATGGGGCGAGATCCCCGTGGAGCAGCGGAAGGCGCGGGCGAAATGGCTGGGCGAGAGGCCGCACGCGACCGCGACTGTCGGCAAGCTCAGCGTCTGGGCGAGCGCCTGGCGCATCCGATCCTGGGCGCGCTTGAGTTGCCAGGGCGCAAGACCGCCGCGCGCCGGCTCCGCGGAATCCGCGTAGGTCGCGAGCAGATGGGCCGCCAAGGCTCGGCCGAGCTGGTTCCGGAACACGGTCGCCCCGCGATCCGCCCGATCGAGGGTCGCCGAGGCGCGGAGCGCCAGGTCGCGGATAGTGTCGTCGCTCAATCGCCTTCCATAGGCGTCCGTCAGCGCGTCGAGGGGGTTGATCCGACCGGCGCGAAAGCAGGCGGCGATCTCCCCGAGCAGCGCCCTTTGCAGAACGATATGAATGGCTCCGGGCGGGACGGCGATCGATTGGGGTTGCCGCAGATCCACGAGAAGAACGTCGCCGTAGGACGGGCGGTGACGCTCCGCGACCGCCGCGTCACACGGCCGATCCCCCGGTCGGTCGGTCGGCAACACTTGAACGAGCAAGCCGTCGCAACGCGCGAACGCCGGCGGAGAATCTGACGTCTCCACCCTGGAGACTGCGACGTCGGTCCCGTCCGACCCCATCGCGGGCCCTTCCGGTGGACAGGGCGGGGGGCGCCGAGAGGGGCAGCGAGATGGGGCTCGTCCGCGCGTCCCGAAGCTCGCTGGGGGTGAGTCGAGATCAGTCTCCATCCAATCAGGGTACGAGGTAGAGGCGTCGAGCATCGTAGTCTCTCCTGTCTCCGCAGGACAAACGATAGCTTCGCTTTAGGCGCTAAGTATTTATTGAGATTGCTGCCATTTATGCCGATCTTGCGCTTCTCCATCCGGCGCTCAGCTCGAGAGCCTCCGATACTCGGACGGCGTCGAGCCTTTGGCACGCTTGAACGCAGTCCCGAAGGCAGCCTGACTCGAGAAGCCGCACCGCAGGGCGATGTCGAGGATCGGTGTCTTGCGGTCGCTCAGGAGCCGGCAAGCACAGGCCAATCGCTCCGCGCTGACGTAGCCGTAGGGCGTCTGTCCCGTCACGCGCTTGAACATCCGGGCGAAGTGAAACGGGCTCAGGCATGCCACGGCGGCCAGTTCGGCAATCGAGAGATCGTGCTCGAGGTTATCGTGGATGAAGGCGATCGCGCGCTGGATCCGGTCGGGACAGGTGCCTTCCTCCGAAGACGGGGCGGCCGCATCCGGTCGGTCGTGCCCATAGGCCTGGGCGATCCGCGCGGTCAGGGTCAGAGCGGCGGTCTCCACCATCATGCGTCCCGCCGAACTCTCGTCGACGAGTTCGCCCAGGATGGACACCGCGATCTGGCGGACCAGGGGATCCTGGACATCGGCTAGATAGCGCACCGTGTCGGCGCGGATGCGGGGGTCACCGTACAGCTCCGCCAAGGCTTTGAAGCGATCGACCGGCAGGTAGATGTGCAGGATCTCGGTGAGCGGGGCCGAGATATTGATGTCATCCTCGCCGACCCCGACGGGGCACAGCCAAATCGTCCCCGCCTCGACGGCCGTCTGCTGGCGCACGCCTGCGCCCTTGCGGCTGACCCAGGCGCCGGGACTGCGCCGCGTCGCCAGAGTGATCTCCATCTGGGTCGGCACGATCGCCGGCAGATCCCCCGGGGGATGGGAGCGAAGCTCGGCCGCGACGCCGGTCCAACCCCGCTCGTGCGACGAGGCGAGCAGCCCCGCATTCGGGAACTTGATGATGCCGTGCCGATACAAGTCCATGACGACAACATGCAATTCGCGGCCGAGCCGCGCCATTATACAAGCGTATCGGCGCCGGGCCGGTGGATCACCCTGGTTCAGCGGACGCGATGGGATGGATGGCATGCGGCAGGTTTTCTCGCGCTGGCCGAGCGTCGCACAGACGTTGCACCAGCCTCTTGCCGGCGATGACGGCCTTCCGGCCTGGATGCAGACGCCGCCGTCCCGCCGCTCCGCGACGGCCGGCGCAGCGGATCTAGCCGCATCGGGGCTTACGGTCGGCATCCTCGTCGTCCTGGCCTTCCTGGCGGGTTCGACCGGCGCGTCGTTGAGCGGCCCCCTCCCGATCCTCTGCGGAATCCTGGCGCTTCTCGCCGCCGCGGCCGTCACGGCCCATCTCAAGGCGCTGCGGCGCGGCCGGCGGAGTTCCGAGGAAGCCTTCGAGGCGATCTACGAGCGCTCCGGCATCTCGATCTGGCGCGAGGATTGGACCGCCGTCGCCGATGCCGTCATGGCCCTGCGCCGGGACGGCATCGTCGACCTCGAATGCCATTTCGCCAATCACCCCGACGAACTCCGCGCTCTGCGGGCCAAGGTCATCATCACCGATGTGAACGCGTTCACCCTTGAGGAGACCGGCGCGGCGAGCAAGGATGCCTATCTCGGTTCGCTCGATCGCCTGCTGCCCGACACCGACCAGACCTTCGTGCAGTGGCTCGTCGCATTCGGCCGAGGCGACCGATTTTTTCGCTCGGAAGCCCACATCATGAGCGCCGATGGACGCGAGCGCGACGTGCTGTTCACCGCGACGCTGCCGCAGGAACGCGCGGCGTTCTCCGATGTGATCGTCTCGTCGCTCGACGTCACGGCCTTCAAACGCGCCCAGGCCCATCTCGCCGCCGCGGACACGGAACTCGCCCGGACCTCGCGGATCATCACCGTCGGGGCGCTCAGCGCCTCCATCGCCCACGAGGTCAACTCACCCCTGGCCGCCATCGTGGCCAACGCCCAGGCGGCCTTGCGCTGGCTGCGCCGACCTGAGCCGGACACGCTCGAGGCCTCCCTCGCGCTCGACGACGTGGTCGCTTCGGCCACGCGCGCCCGCGATGTCGTGGCACGGACGCGCTCCTATCTCGGCAACGCACCGCGCATCGTCGCCCCGATCGATCTCGTCCAGGCGGCGCGGGACGCGAACCTTCTCGTGGAGCGCGAGATCCGCGCCCACGGCGCCGCCATCCATCTCGCCACCGAGGAGGGAATTCCGCCCGTTCCGGCGGATCTGATCCAGATTCAACAGATCTTCGTCAACCTGCTAGTCAATGCCGCCCAGGCCATGGCGGACGGCCCGGGCCCGAAGGACATCATGATCGGCATCCACCGGACCGCCGCTTCCGTGGAGGTCGAGGTCGCCGACACGGGTCCCGGCATCGAGCCCGAACGGCGTGCACGGATCTTTGAACCCTTCCACTCCACCAAGGTTGGCGGAATGGGGATGGGTTTGGCCATCTGTCGGAACCTCATCGATGCGCATGGGGGCGACATCTGGGTCGACGTCGCCCCGACAGGGGGCGCCGCGTTCCACTTCATGCTGCCGCTGGCCCATGACTGACGTGAAGGCGCGCAGGCCCGTCGTCGCCATTGTGGACGACGATCCCGCGATCCGCGCGGCGCTCGATCGTCTCACGCGGGCGCTCGGATACGAGGCGTTGGTGTTCGACGGTGCGGCTCCGCTGCTCGCCAAGCTCAACGAGGCCGATATCGCGTTCGTGGTGACGGATGTGCAGATGCCCGGCCTGAGCGGGCTCGATCTCCTGAGGATTCTGGGCGGTCAACGGCCGCATCTTCCCGTCATGGTGATGACGGCCTATCCGAGCGAGGCCGCCCGCGAGCGGGCGCTCGCGCTCGGAGCCTTCGCTTATTGTGCAAAGCCGTTCGAGGCGGACCAGTTCGAGCGTTGCCTGACCTCCGTGCTCGGGGCTCGCCCGTATTCATGTTAGAGATTGCTTCCGGTCTTCGGTAAAGGCACCGGGTCTCGTCTCGAGACGGTCTTGCGGCCGATACGCATCGATGACCGCCCCAGTGATGCACACGGCGAGTATCGACATCAGTTGCGGCCAAGCCGTTTGTCGGAGCCCCCTGATGCGGCTTTGCCGGTCGGCGGGGTGAACGCCGTCGGCCACGGCATCGCCGCCACGAGGCGGCGCTGACGCGGTTCGGCCGATCCATCCGAGACGCCCTTCGGCACGGGCTCGAGCAGCGGTCAGCCCCCCTGCGATCGGCGCGGCAGCCGCACAATCGCGACGCAATCGTGCAAGCGGTCGCAGGCGCGATGCCCTAGGCCCGAACGGATTCGGATTTTGGCTCGGGGAGCGATATGGCCACCATTACGACGCGGGACGGCACGGAGATCTATTACAAGGATCTGGGTCCGAAGGACGCACAGCCGATCATGTTCCATCACGGCTGGCCGCTCTCTTCGGACGACTGGGACGCGCAGATGCTGTTCTTCGTCCGGAACGGCTATCGCGTCGTCGCGCATGACCGCCGCGGTCACGGCCGTTCCGCGCAAGTCTCGGACGGGCACGACATGGACCATTATGCGGCGGACGCCTCCGCCGTGGCGGAGCATCTCGACCTCCGGAACGCCGTCCATATCGGCCACTCGACCGGCGGCGGGGAGGTGGCACGCTATGTCGCCCGGCACGGCCAGCCGCAGGGGCGCGTTGCCAAGGCGGTTCTCGTGAGCGCCGTGCCGCCGCTCATGCTCAAGACCGAGGCCAATCCGGAAGGCCTGCCGATCGAGGTCTTCGACGGCTTCCGCAAAGCGCTCGCGGACAACCGCGCGCAATTCTTCCTCGATGTCCCGAGCGGCCCCTTCTACGGTTTCAACCGACCTGGCGCGACGGTGCTTCCGGGGGTGATCCAGAACTGGTGGCGGCAGGGCATGATGGGCAGCGCACAAGCGCATTACGAGGGGATCAAGGCCTTCTCGGAAAGCGATCAGACCGACGATCTCAAAGCGATGACCGTACCGACGCTGGTCCTGCATGGCGAAGACGATCAGATCGTGCCGATCGCCGCCGCGGCGCTCAAGTCGATCACGCTTCTGAAGAACGGGACGCTGAAGACCTATCCCGGCTATCCGCATGGCATGCTGACGGTCCATGCCGACGTTCTCAACGCCGAACTGATCGAATTCGTGAGACAATGATCTTTGCGAGCCGAGCGGTGCGGCAGTGACTCGATGGTGGTCGCGGCAAGACAGAGAGGCTGATCGAGATCCGAACAGGTCGACCGCATTGGGTCGATGTCGCCGAGCGGCTCGCTCAGAGGCGGACCTCGTGCGTTCGGCCCATCCCAGTCGCTCGGTGCGCGGATCTGCATGCCGGCAAGCGGACCTTACCCGAGCCCGCTTCGAGGGACGCTGCAAAGGGCGCGTCGCCGTCTCTGACGGAGATCGGGCGAGAAGGCAGAGCGATCGTGTCGTGGCGGAACGGGGTGCCCGAAGACTTGCATAGACTCCGGACCACCACGCGGATCAACGCCACAGATGCGGCGGGGTCTGGGGCGGCTCGGCCCACGAAACCGGGCCGACCCAGCGCCGGCGGATTCGCGCGATCGCTTCGCACGACGCCGCCCCTACCGGTGCCCGTCGCGGGACCCCGGACCGACACAACGAGAGGCTTTCCCCACCGTCGCGTCAATCGCGGGCTCACGGGATGCGAGCGGGCCGGGAGGTTCACTCCTGGCCGAACTGCGGGACGAGCCGCTCGGGCTGCTCGGCGTTGCCGGCGGCGGCGGACGCGTCGTCGTTGCTGTAGACGCGCGCGCCGGCGACGATGCTGTTGTAACCGAGCATCGCGCTGCGGGGGCTCGTCGCTCCGTCCGTGGTCCGGTGGGCGGCACCGTGTTCGACGCCCGTCGTTTGAGCAAGCACAGGGCTTGCGGCGAAGCCAAGGCTGACGCTGAGGATGGCGGCGGAAAGGGTGGTGATGCGCTTGGTCATGACGCTCTCCTTCGTTTCGGTGTATTGATCATGCCGAGGAGGGAGCACCAATGAAATCGTTTCGATGTATATCTCAGACACACTCTCGGACGAAGAGGGCATACGAAGGTATGTGGACGCGCGTCGTCCGGTGCGTCAGCTCTAAGAGAGCCCAAGGACAATCCGCGTTCGACGCACGAATCGTGGTATCGAGACCTTGACCCCGGACGTCGGCACAATCTCGCAAACCATCAATGCCTCTATTGTCTTCAACCGATTCAGAGCCTCCTTCAACAACGGGTACGCCGCGCGGTCGCTTCGACCGAGGCATGGGTCTTGGCCTGCTGGCACTCGCTCTCGCCGCAGGCATCTTCGTCATCGACGCCCTCACGAGCCTCGAGAGCGCCGTCGCGGTGCTCTATGTCGTCGTGATCCTGCTTGTGGCGCGCGCCTGTGAACGAACCGGGATCATCGCGACGGCGGCAGGATGTTTGATCCTGACCGCGGCGGGATACCTGATCGCGCATGGACTCGCACCGGCCGGATCGCCGTTGCTGCGCTGTTTCGTGAGCCTCGTCGCGATTGGGATCGCCGCGGCTTTGGTCCTTCAGAACCAACGCGCCGCGGCGGCCTTGGCGGAGAAGGCCAATCTCGTCGAACTCACCCACGATGCCATCATCGTGCGGGATCGCAACGACATCATCACCTTCTGGAACCGAGCGGCCGAGGCGATGTACGGGTGGCGCCGCGAGGAAGCACTGGGAAAAGTCTCACACGAACTCCTCGCGACGGTTTTCCCCACCGACCGTGTCGCCATCGATGCCGATTTCAGGCGCCAGGGGTGGTGGGAAGGCGAACTCGCGCAGACCAAGCGCTCGGGCGAGACGATCGTGGTCGAGAGCCGCTGGGCCCCTCAACCTGAGACCGGCAAAGGCCTGCCTCCGGTGATGGAGACGAACACCGACGTCTCGGGCCGCAAGCAGGCTCAAGAGCGGCTCCTCACGCTGCAGACGGAACTCACCCACGTGGCGCGCGTTTCGACGCTCGGCGAGTTGACGGCATCGATCGCGCACGAGATCAACCAGCCCCTCGCCGCCATCGCATCCAGTGGCGATGCCGCCCTGCGCTGGCTGAAACGCGACGAGCCGGATCTCGGCGAGGTGACGGCGGCTCTCGCGCGCATCTCCGCGAATGCGATGCGCGCGGGCGAAATCGTTTCTCGGATCAGAACCTTCCTGAAGAAAGCACCGGCACGCCGCGAGCGGATCGACCTTGCCGAAACCATCGACGAGGCGGTCCGGCTCGTGGAGAGGGAACTCGCGCGTAGTCGCGTCATCCTCAGGCGTGACTTCGAACCGTCCCTGCCGCGGGTTTACGGAAACCGAGTCGAACTTCAACAGGTCATGATCAACCTGATGGTCAACGCCATGCAGGCCATGACCGTGATCCGCCACCGCCCCCGACTTCTGACCCTCCGGGCCGAGCGCGAATCCGACGAGCACATTCGGATCGCGGTCATCGACAGCGGGGACGGGATCGCCCCCGAGACGGTCGACGAGGTGTTCCGCCCCTTCTTCACGACCAAGCGCCGCGGTATGGGGATGGGGCTCGCGATCTGCCGCTCAACGATCGAGGCTCATGGCGGCCAGCTGTGGGTCTCGGGGCACGCGGAGCCCGGCGCCGCCTTTCACATCAGGATCCCGGCCGTCCCCGGAGGTGGTGAATGATACGATCCAACCCGAGGGACGACGCAGCCCCGGCGACGGTCCACATCGTCGATGACGACGCGTCGATCCGCGAGGCGTTGGCGAGCCTCCTGCGCTCCGTCGGCCTGCGCACCGCGACCTACGGTTCGGCGACCGAGCTGATCGAAACGTTCCAATCGGATGGACCGGGTTGTCTCGTCGTCGACGTGCGCTTGCCGGGCCTCAGCGGGCTCGATCTTCAGGACAAGCTCCGGGACTTCGGGATCGAACTCCCGGCCGTTCTGATGACGGGACATGGCGACATCCCGATGTCGGTGCGCGCCATGAAGGCCGGCGCCATCGACTTCCTGCCGAAGCCCTTTCGCGACCAGGATATGCTGGATGCCGTGGCCGTGGCCCTCGCGCGCGACACCGACCGGCGGCGCGAGCAGGCGGGGGCGCGGGAGCTCGAGACGCTCTACGAGAGTCTGACGGCCCGCGAGCGGGAGGTGATGGGCGGCGTGACCGCCGGCCTGATGAACAAGCAGGTGGCTGGGCAGTTGGGCCTCAGCGAGATCACGGTGAAGATTCACCGGGGCAACGTCATGAAAAAAATGAAGGCGAACTCGTTGGCCGATCTTGTCCGGATGGCCGAGACTCTCGGCCTCGCGCGATCGATCGCGCGCGGATAAACCTCTGTATGATTTGATTTTGAGGAAGTTGGCTCCATATGAGGCAGCCGGCTGGGGCGCCCACAACTGAAACACGTTGAAAACTCGAAGTTTTGTCGATGATCAATTCACCTGTGATCGCTATCGTCGACGACGACGCTTCGGTCCGTGAGGCCATGAGCGGTCTGGTGCGCTCCCTGGGATACGTGACCCGGGGCTATTCCTCGGCAATCGATTTTCTGCGTGCGGGCGTGGCTGACGAGACCTCTTGCGTGATCACCGACATGCAGATGCCCGGCATGGACGGCACCGACCTTCAGCACGCGCTCCGAAACGCAGGCCGGTCCGTACCGGTCATTGTCGTCACCGGGCTCCTCACGGAGGCGGTGCGTGCCCGCGCCCTGGAAGCGGGCGCCTGGGACGTTTTCCGGAAGCCTTGCGACGGCGCGGCACTCGGCCGCTCGCTGGCAACGGCCCTCAATCGGCCAACGAGAGCCTGACGAGACCGGCGGCGCATGCCGCGGATGTTGCACCCGCGGACCACGTTCACGATCATTCCCCAAATCAGCGCGCCGGAGATCTGCCGTCGGGGCACGCCGCGCGCGCGCGGGACACGTGCTGGGACAATCCACGCAGAGTAAATCGGTGCGCGTATCGTTCCCCGGCCCCCGACGTGCTGAGTTCGACCCTGTCCGCCCGTGCCAGGGCATCGATCAGGCCGGAGGACACCCGGGCGCGCGCGGCAGCGATGCCCATCCGATCGACGGCTTTCGGATCATAGACGAAGGACACGTGAGCGGAGCGCTCCCCGAACCGAAGCGTGGTCTTGCCTTCCATCGGACCACCGCCGCCCGCGACGCTCACGAGGTCCAGCGCCCCGCCGCGGCAGGCCAGGGCGAGGCAGGTCGGCACATCACCGACGGTTCGGCAGACCTCGCTGATCAGGCCGTAGCGGGCCGATCCCCCACGCGCGACCGTCCAGCTCTCCGCCGAAGCCGCAGTGGGGAGGAGAGTGACCGCACAGGCCACCATCATCGTCCTCGGATGCATGCCATGTCCTCCCCGCCCATCATCGTTCGCGGAATGCGAACGGCCGCGTCGTCAGGCGGCGTTGCCGGACGCACGGATCCGTTCCGGCCCGGTCGCAGTAGCTGCCGTGAATCTGGAAGCGCATCGCCAGACCCTTGCGGTCATCGACCAACGCGTAGTCGAGGACGCGGCCCGAGAAGATCCGGATCGGCCCTCCTGCGGGGCGCGCCGCGAAGATGTCCACGTCCCAGCCGCCGGTGCCGCTGAACAGCGTTAGCCGTTCCGGACAGCGCGCCTCCCGGAAATCCACCACGAAGTCGGGGCGCCCATCCCCGGTCAGGTCGCCCGTGCGGACGAGACCGGGGCGCGCCAAAAAGTGCTTGCCCCCGGCGTCGCGGCAGGCCTTGCGCCCCGCATCGACGGCCCGCTTCACGACCGCGGGATAGGGGGCCCGCGCGATGCCGAGGCGCGACGCGGCCCGGGCCGGGCGCTCGGCGTCCTCGTCCTCGCTCGTCGCCGCGGCCGGGGGCGCCGGTTCGGGCGGCTGGGCGAGAGCGGGCATCCCCGCCGCGCAGAGGACGGGGATGATGCACACGAGACGTCGTCGGATCGACATGCGACCGGTCCCCTCTTGAGATGGCAACAGAACGCTGTGGAGATCGACACGGACCCTACGAGGATCGACGCGGAAGACTGTGTTTCCACGCACGTCCAACATCGAAACCATTAGCGAGAACATCGTGACGATGGAATCGATGGATCGTACGCATGAGCCGCCGCTTGAGCCTCGCCCCCCAGATGTCGGCGGACACTGTCGAGCATCAGCTCCGCGCCGTCGAACAATGGGCACGGTCGTTCGAACATGCGTTTCCGGAGATCGACGCACCACGCCGCCATATCCACTGGCACCTGCCCGTGGATCAGGCGCTGACGGACCCATCGACGAGTCACGATCCGTTTCCGATCCGGACGCGATGCGCCCAGGCCTTGATCGACGGGGCCGCGTCCTTGAGCGCCGCACGCCCCCCGGCCAAAGCGCAGATGCGGGTGGCCGCGCTGATCTGCCGGCCCGATCTGTTCATGAGCCAAATCTGCCTGTTTCCGGACCCGGACTATTTCCGCCATTTCACGGTTCGGACGCATCCGCGCCAGCAATGGTCGCCGCGCCCGCCGGAGCATCGGTTGTCCGACGAATTCGGGCTGCGGATCCCACCGGGCTTCGTCGAGCGAGGCTTCCACGAATGCATGCGGGAGCCCGACGCCCTCGACGCGAGCCGGCTCGTCGTGACCTACGAGGGTGAGGTCTGGATGATCGCGGATGCCGATCCGGAGCGCGTGTGATGGGACCTCCGGGACGACCCTCCAGCTCGTCAGGGCCGTGATGGCGTCCCGGGCCTGAGCCTGTCGCCATCCCAATCGAAGGACAGGATCGCTCGCGGCAGGCGAAGGTCGAGCCTTCTCCCCGCACATCGCAGGCTCACGACCTCGCGCGGTGGCACCGGCTGGGGGAGAGCGAGCGCCCGCTGCCCTCGGACCGAGGCATCCGCGTCCACGCCGACGAGGAGCAAGGTTCGCGTCGTCCAGATCGCCGGGTCCTCGAACCGCGCCGGGATGACGGCATGAACCGTTCCCGCGAGGAGCGGCGCCGGGGAAAGGATGCAGCGGCCGAGCGACACGCCCTCCACCCGCGCGACCAGCGCGTCCAAGGTTTCGGCATGGCTCGGGCGTGCCGCGGACACAGCCAAGCACATCCCCAGAGCCACGACGGCGATCGCGCGCCGGCCTGGTCCATGCGCGCGTCGCCTCACCGTCGCCTCCGCGCCTCGGCAGCCCGGGCGAAACGCTCCGACACGCGCGCTTCGCAGAAGGCCTCGAACGATCGGGACATGCTCCCGTCCGCGTGCCGATACTGACGCCGGCACGCGGCTCGCTGCCGGTCATAGGCCGCACGGCCCCACCGATCGAGGCCTGCCCGAAAGTCCCGCTCGCAGACCTCCGTCACGGCCGCGGCGAGGCTGACATCGCCGCTCGCGCCCATCGCACAGTCCTGCGCCCATCGAGAGGCTTCAAGACATCCGGAGGCTTGCCCGATGCGCTGCACGATCGCGTCGCGCTCCGGTCCGATCGGGCATTCCGCCGCGTCGACGCGGGATGTCGCGATCAGGCCGGCCATCACAGCCGCCAACCACAGGCCCACCCCATCGGCCGTCCGTCGAAGCGTCATCGATTCTGGGCCCTGACCGGTTCGGCGAGGGCGCGCTCGATCCCGGCGCACGCCGTCGGATCGACCCGGCCCAGTCTCAGGATTCGGTCCTCGTGGCCGAAGGCGACATCCCGCATGACACGGGCCCCGGATCGGCCGGACCGCATCTGGGAGAAGCCGTTGAAGAGGACGAGCGCCTCGCCCTGGTGGCCCAGGACCAGTTCGCCGGCCTCCTCCGCACTGTTCGCATCGACGCTCGCCATGCAGCGCGTCGCGTCATCGCTCGCGAGGAACGGGAGCGCCCGCTTGCGCCCGTCCAACACGTTGGCCCCCGCCTCCCACCAGCAGGTGGCCATCCCGTAGCGTCGGTCCGGCTCCCGTCGAAGCGCGATCTCGGTGAGGAGGGTGAACGACCGCCCGGCCGCATCGGCCGGCACGGCGGACTTCAACAGCACGGTCATCGCGGCGATCGTCTGTCCCGGGTGACGCATCAGGTGCTCGCGATCGTAGCTTCGCTGATAGCAGAGCCCCGCGGGACCGCTCCGGTCGAGCAAGGGGCCGAGCCGGTCCGCCTGGTTCCGCTCGACCGCCGCGCCCGGCGTGAGGCCCATGGCCGACCACGCCAGGGTTGCGGCCAACAGCGCGAGGAGGCTGCGCCCGTCGAGTGTTCGTGGATCGTCGAAAGACATCTTGAAACGTGAATCCGTAAGGATTGGGCGCGCAGTGGCGCCGCACGGCGGATGCCGAAGGTGCCTCGTCGCCGGGAGCGCTCACCGCGTCCGGACCTGACGAACGGGGTGAGGGCCGCTCGAACCGTGCCGGGGCGGCCGCAGGCGCGAGGATCGCGAGATCCGGGAGGCGCGAGGGCACGGCTTCCCTGAAGCACGCCCCACCACCCGCCCCATCCCGGCCTGGGCCCGGGAAGCCCGCCGTCTCAGCTGCGGCGCTCGGCATTCCAGTTGCCCCGGCAGGGCGACGGGCCGTTGGTGGTCCATGTGCCGGCTCCGGTGTCGCCGGACAGGGTGCCGATCACGTCGGCGCGGGCCTCGCCGCGGGCGATGCTGCCCTTGACGGCACCGTTGCGGGCGACGTGGCCGGACACGGTGAAATCGGTGCCCCCCTCGTAGCGGGTCTCGCCGCCCTCGATCCGGATTCCGTAGCGGTAGGCCCGGTCGCAGCTGCCCTGCTCGGTGATCACCTCGATGCTCCAGCGGCCGTCATAGGCATCGGTCTTGCTCAGTTTGGCCGCCAGGGCGGGACCGGCGCCGAGGATGAGGACGAGGGCGGCAAGCGACGGGAAGACGGGGCTGCGCATGGTGGTTCTCCCTGGCATGGTGGTTCTCCCTGGGGTCGGCTTCGCGTTCAGGGGTTCTCGGCGAGGCGCGCCATCGGCTTCGCGTCGAAGGTCGCCCCCGCCTGCGCCCGACGGTGGGCATGGGCGAAGAGGGCCCGCATCGTTCCGGGATCGAAGGGCGCGGAGGACGGGGCCTTGAAGCCCGCGTCGATGGTCGCCTCCCGCAGCAGGATGCCCCGCTCCCGGGCAAAGCCCGCATGGATCTGCAGGGCGGCCCGCGTGCCGGCCTTGACCGCGGCGGAGAGCGCGTTGCCGAGAACCGACATCAGCGTGCGCTCGGTCGTCAGGAATTCCGGCGCGAGGCGGTTGTTGACGATCACGCAGATCTCCCGCGCCGGCAGGCTCGCCGCCTCGCCCGCGAGGAGGCTTTCGGGGGCGACGTAGAAGGGCGCGGTGATGCCTCCATCGGCATGCAGCTCCTGGACGACCCGGCCATTGGCGGAGACCGCGATCGGCACCGGCGGGAACAGGCCAGGGATGCTGCCGGAGGCGAGCAGCACCTGGCGGAACAGGGCCAACGCCGCCCCGTCCGCCCGGGCGGCGATCGCGCCGAGGTTCCAGGCGACCGGCCGCCCGGTGTCGAGATTGGTGGTGAGCACGAACAGGCGGCGGCCGGTGGCATGCTCGGCCGCCACGGCCGCGAGCAGATCCGGGGTGACGTAGCGGGCGACCAGCTTGGCGAGCGGCCACGTGTCGAGCAGGCTCGTCTCGGTACTGCCGATCTCGAACACGTCGGCCGCCGTGATGGTGGTGTAGGCCTCGCGCAAGGGCGTGTCCCAGCGTGGGCCGAGGAAGGCGAAGGGGGCGATCAAGGCGCCGGTGCTGACACCGGTGACCACGCCGAAACGCGGGCGCGTGCCGGCCTCCGTCCAGCCCGTGAGCAGGCCGGCCCCGAAGGCGCCGTTGTCGCCGCCGGTGGAGAGCGCGAGCCAGGGCAGGTCCGCGAGAATCGGGGCCGTCCCGAGGGCCGCCCGGAAGGCATCGCTGCGATCGGCCGGGAAGCGGGCCCCCGCAATGCCGGCGACATCCGGGCTTTCCTGGTCGGCGGCCGTGCCGGCGACGCGCGGCTTCGACGCGGGGGCGACGGTGCGGGCGGTGCCGGGCGTGGCCAGGACGGCGACCGGAAGCGCCGCGAGGGCTGTGAGGAACCGTCGTTTGGAGGTCTGCACGGCCGTGCTCCGAATCGTCGGGCCCGAGGGTGCGAGGCTGTGCGGCGTCGGCCCACCGGTGATGGACCGAGACCTATTGAGCCTTCGTCACGTGATGATTGCTTCGACGCCGCGCGTTTTCTCGTCTGCAACAGACGCGCAACATCAACGCGAAACAGAACACCCGCGGAATGCCGGCAGGCGCCGTCTCGGTTCTTGGGCACCACTCACCGCGTGCTGGCCGCCATCGATGGCCGACGCGGGGTCGACGACGGGTTGGCGGACCCGTTTCGCGGTGCTCGACGCCACGGCCGCGCCGGGGGCAGCGGCCGGCTGGCCAGCGGGCCCGCCCGCCTACGCGCGGGCGCGGTTCCG
Organism: Methylobacterium sp. Leaf118; assembly: GCF_920984675.1. Taxonomy (GTDB): domain Bacteria; phylum Pseudomonadota; class Alphaproteobacteria; order Rhizobiales; family Beijerinckiaceae; genus Methylobacterium. The sequence continues at coordinate 26,815 of NZ_CAKLBV010000025.1, read as the reverse complement.
CGTGACCTCAAACCGCATTCCAGCGGGCGTCATGAACCGACCCGTCCCCACCATGCGTTATCGCATACGCTGACAACAATTTGGCATGAGGCTAATTTGGCCCCTTGCCGGGGTCAGCCCCACGACAAGGAGGCTCATCGAGCCGATGACCGAGCCTGCGACGAGTCCCACGACAGGCGGGGCACCCCGGATCTCGACCGGCGTGGCCGGCCTCGACAATGTCCTCTGCGGCGGCCTGACCCCAAGCCGGCTCTACCTGCTGGAGGGCACGCCCGGAACCGGCAAGACGACGATGGCGCTTCAGTTCCTCAAGCAAGGCGTGGAATGCGGCGAGCGCGTCCTCTACGTCACCCTGTCCGAGACGACCGATGAATTGCGGGCCGCCGCGGCGACCCATGGCTGGAGCCTCGACGGCGTCGACGTCTACGAGCTCGTCGACGAGATGGGCCTCGACCCGGACAGCGAGCAGTCGATCCTGCACCCTTCCGAGATCGAGCTCGGCGAGACCGTGAAGGAGGTCATCGCCCGGGTCGACGACCTGAAGCCCGACCGGGTGGTGTTCGACAGTCTGTCGGAGCTGCGCCTGCTGGCCCAGAATCAACTGCGGTACAGACGCCAGATCCTGGCGCTCAAGCGCTTCTTCGCCAAGCGTGCCTGCACCGTGCTGATGCTCGACGACAAGACCTCCGAGACGGGGGATGTGCAGCTCCACAGCATCGCCCACGGGGTGGTGTCCCTCGATCAGGCCCCCCGCGAATACGGCCCCGAACGGCGCCGGCTGCGCATCGTGAAGATGCGCGGCATTAAGTTCCGCGGCGGCTACCACGACTTCGTGCTGGAGACGGGCGGCATCCGGGTGTTTCCGCGCCTGGTCGCGGCCGAGCACCGCTCGACCTTCGATCCGACCGGGAAATCGACCGGCTCGGCCGAGCTCGACCTGCTGCTCGGCGGCGGCCTTGTGCCGGGAACCAACGCGCTGCTGCTCGGGCCCTCGGGCATCGGCAAGACCACGACCGCCATCCGCTGCATGCTCACCGCCCTGGAGCGCGGCGAGGCCGCGACCTACTACCTGTTTGACGAGGGGCTCGGGACGCTGCTCACGCGCTCCAAGACTCTCGGCATGGACCTGAGCCCCCATTTGGCGTCGGGCCTGCTCACGATCACGCAGATCGATCCGGCGGAGCTCTCGCCGGGCGAGTTCGCCAGCATGGCCCGGCAGGCCGTCGAGGAGCGCAACGCGACCTTCGTCGTCGTCGACAGTCTGAACGCCTACCTGCACGCCATGCCGGGCGAACAGTTCCTGATCCTGCAGATGCACGAGCTGCTGAACTACCTGAACCAGCAGGGCGTCACGACGCTGTTGGTGCTGGGCCAGCACGGGGTCGTCGGCGAGATCCGGACCGATGTCGACCTGAGCTATCTCAGCGACTGCATCCTGCTGTTCCGCTTCTTCGAGGCCAGGGGCCAGGTCCGCGGCGCGCTCTCGGTGGTGAAAAGCCGGGTCAATGCGCATGAGCGCACCATCCGCGAGCTGCGCTTCTCCTCGCGGGGATTGCAGGTCGGCGAGGCGCTCGACGATTTCGAGGGCGTGCTGTCCGGCCTGCCCGCCTACCGCGGAAAGATGGCGCTGCTGGCCGGCGAGGCCTCAGCCCGGGACGGGGAGCGGTGACGGCGTTGCACCCGGACGAGGAACGCGTCCTGATCCTGGCGCCGCGGGGCCGCGATGGCGCGGTCACCGAACAGGTTCTGGCCCGCGCGGGAACGCAGGCCCTCGCCTGCCCCGACCTGACGGCGTGGTTGGCCTGCCTCCAGGCGGGCGCGGGCGCGGCCCTCGTCACCGAGGAGGCCCTCGCCGAGGCGGAGCCCGAGGCCCTGTTCACGTGGCTCGACACGCAGCCGGCCTGGTCCGACTTCCCCTTCATCGTCCTGGCGACCCGTCAGGCGGCGCGCCGCTCGGGCACAGCCTCCCGACTGCTCGGCCGCCTCGGCAACGTGGTGCTGCTGGAGCGCCCGGTGAATGTCGAGACCCTCGCGAGCGCGGTGTCCTCGGCCCTGCGGGCGCGGCGGCGCCAGTACCAGGCTCGGGAGTTCCTGCGGGAGCGCGAGCGGGCCCAGGAGCAGCTGAGGCGCGCCAACGAGGGGCTGGAGCGGCGCATCACGGAGCGCACGAGCGAGGTCGAGGCCGCCCGCGAGACCCTCGCCTTCGCCCTCGAGGCCGCCGGCATGGCCTCGTGGGACGTCGATTACGTCGCCGGCACCTCGCGCCGCTCGCCCCGCTTCGATGCCGTCTTCGGCTATGACAGCGGCGGGCCGGACTGGGACCGGGACATTTTCCTCGCGCATGTCGTCGAGGAGGACCGGAGCGCCGCCGAGGCGGCCTTCGCCACCGTCGCCGAGACAGGACGGCTCGACCTCGAATGCCGGATTCGGCGGGTGGACGAGACCATCCGGTGGATCGCCATGTCGGGCCAGGTGAAACGCGACGAGGCCGGCAAGGCCCTGCGGATCGCCGGCATCCTGATGGATCGCACCGACCAGCACCTCACGGAGGAAGCCCTCCGCCAGGCCCAGAAGATGGAGGCCATCGGGCAGCTGACCGGCGGCGTGGCCCACGACTTCAACAATCTGCTCACCGTCATCGTCGGCGGGCTCGACATGATGCTGCGCCGCCCGGAGCAGGTGGACCGCGTGAAGCGCCTGGCCGAGGCCGCCATGGGAGCGGCCCGCCGCGGCGAGCAGCTCACGCAGCAGCTTCTCGCCTTCTCGCGACGGCAGATGCTGCGGCCCCAGACGCTCAATTCGAACCGGTTGCTGCTCGACTTCAAACCGCTGGCCGAGCGCGCCGCGGGCGCGGCGGTCGAACTGGCCTTCGACCTCGACCCGGCCCTCGACCCGATCCGCATCGATCCGGCCCAGTTCGAGGCCGCGGTCCTGAACCTGATCGTCAACGCCCGCGACGCGATGGAGGGCCGCGACGGCCACGCCCTCATCGCGGTGACGAGCCGCAATGTCCGCCTCGGCACGGCCGACGTCGCCGACAAGGGCGTGCCGCCCGGTCCCTACGTGGTGGTATCGGTCAGCGACACCGGCAGCGGCATCCCGCCGGAGCTCCTCGGGCGGATTTTCGAGCCCTTCTTCACCACCAAGGAGGTCGGCAAGGGCACGGGCCTCGGCCTCTCCCAGGTCTATGGCTTCACGCGCAGCGCCAAGGGCTTCGCGCAGATCGCGTCCGAGGTCGGACGGGGCACGACGGTCAGCCTGTACTTCCCGCGCTCGACCGATCCCGCCGGGGAGGAGGCGGGGGGTGGGCCCGTCAGTGCGATTCCGCTGCGCCGGGCGGGCGACGGTGAGACGGTTCTGCTGGTCGAGGACGACGAGCAGGTGCTCGGCATGGCGGTCGAGAGCCTGGAGGAGTTGCGCTACCGGGTCATCGTCGCCCGCCACGCCGCCGAGGCCCTGGAGCACCTCAAAGGGGTGGAGCGCATCGATATCCTGTTCTCGGACGTCGTCATGCCCGGCGGCATGAACGGCTCGCAGCTCGCCGCCGAAGCGCAAGGGCTCCGGCCGGGCATCAAGGTGCTGCTCACCTCCGGATACGTGGCCAATCTCGACGACGGCCAAGTGATCGGGCGCGGCGAGCTTCCGGTGCTCAACAAGCCCTATCGCCGCGACGAGCTGGCCCGGTCCCTGCGCCTGGTGCTGGGGGCCGAGGAACGCTGAAGGTCCGGTGGGTTCGGCGCGGCGGGGGAAGGCCGGGCCTCCGGCGTGGACCCCGCCCTTCGGTCGGTCCGGGTTCAGGGCCGAGGGCCCCGAACCGGAGCGTCCTGCCGGGCTCGGCGCGCAGCCCCTCCGTCACGTCACAGGCAGGGCGTGCCAGGGTCGGAGAGGACTTTGAAAAAGTCGTCCGCGTCCTGCTGCGTGCCGGCACAGGCGCTGTGAAGGGCCCGGGTGAAGCGCTGGGCGATGCCCAGGCGATGATGCAGGGGGTCCCAGTAATTCGCGTCGTCGGTGGTGACCGGGGAGGGATAGCGGAAATCGACCACGAGCGCGCGGTGCCGACGGGCGACCTCCGTGATCCGCCGCTTGCACGCCTTCTCCTGGGCGGCCGCCTCCGAGCCGGGCCGGGGCTGGACCGCGACATGGACCGGGGGAAAGGCGAGGATCACCTTGGCGCTGGGCGGCACGCGATCGAGCATCCCGTCGAGCCAACCCAGGGCAGGAAAGGCGAGACGGTCCTCGTCCTTGTCGGAGAGGACGACCGGCGGCTCGACGGGAGTCAGCCTCGCCGGCCCGCCACCCCAGATGTAGGCACGCGCCTTCTCCAGGTCGTACCGGCTGTCGGGCGGAACGAACACCTCGTAGCCGTCCCCGCGTATCCGCTCCGGCATGACACCGGCTCCGTTGAGCGCCACCCGAGCCGCGATTTCGACCGTCCGGAAATTGAACAGGTGCGCGTAGTTGCCCAACCGGTTCGCCTCCTCCGGTTGATACATCCATGCCGGGAACGAGCGGAAGGTGAGGCGCTGGTCGGGACGGTCCGCCGTCTCGGAGCACCAGGACAGATCGAGCCCCAGCACCAGGGTTTTCGGGTTGGGCATATGGCGCAAGAACAGCTCGAAGATCTGTTTCTGCTCCCAAGGCGTACTCGCGTTCATGCCGAAATTCACGAAGCGCTCGTGAAAGAGGGCATTCAGTTGTTCGGGGTTCAGCAATCGAATGGTGGATGTCCCGAACACCGCGGATTCGAACTGCCCGCCGCGCGCCAGCTGCGGATACATGTAGCGCTGATTGATATCCATGATGGTGGTGGGCGGATGCTGCGGCCCCGCCCGCAGCCCATACGGATCCATCACGATCGCAAAGGCCCACAGGACGAGGGACGTCCCCAGGGCCACCACGGCGAACACCGCGATGAACCGCGACCACGACACCGAGGCGGAGGGCGACGGCACCCGATCAGAACCGGAAGTCGAAGAATTCATGGCCCGATTCATCGCCGATCTTGAGCAGCAACAGCACGAACAGCACGGCGAACCCGGCAGCAATCCAGGGGCCGGGGGAGACCCGATGCAGCGCCGTCCAGGCGGCCGGCCCGAGGATGGCGATCGCGGCCGCCAGGACGATGGCGCGCCCCTTGAACTCGCCCCCGAGGGCCAGCCGAGCGCGCCGCCGCGACAGGCCCCGGTGGACCGCCCTCCGGAGCCCGATCAGCCGACCGCACGGCGCATCGCATCGGAGTGAGAATCCGAGGAAATCGTTGACTACTTTGGGCGTCCGAGCGGGCCGAAAACGGCCAGGGCGCTGGGCCCCTCGATGCTGAAAACCTCAGGCTTAGACATCTAAGCCATTACCACCATTCGGTTTCCCACGAAGGGAAAACCTGGTGGAGCTGAGGGGAATCGAACCCCTGACCTCCGCAGTGCGATTGCGGCGCTCTCCCATCTGAGCTACAGCCCCGTCCCGAGGCGGGGGCCTTGTAGGCTTGTCCGCTTCAGCCTGTCAATTCCGGAAATGTCCCGCCGCTCCCGCGCACCCCGCGCCGGACGCGAGCGCGGGCGATGAGGACCGGTATCTCCCGCATGAACGCCCTGCTCTGGCTCATCAACACCGTCATCCAGCTCTACATCTACGTCCTCATCGCGAGCGCGGTGCTGAGTTGGCTCGTGGCGTTCAACGTCGTGAACGTGCGCAATCCGATCGTCTCGCAGATCGGCGAGTTCCTCTACCGGGTCACCGAGCCGGTGCTGCGCCCGATCCGCAATCTCCTGCCCAATCTCGGCGGCGTCGATATCTCGCCGGTCATCCTGATCCTGCTGCTGCTCTTCATCCAGAAGCTGATCGCCGACGTCTACATCCAGCTCGCAGTCTGACGATCCGACGAAGGCCACCGGTGGCCGCGGGCTCCCGCGGCGTGGCCCCTGTCGCGGCGGCGTTGATTGCCGCCGCGTCCCTCTGCCGGACGGTCGAGCCGCCCGCTCCAATCCGCTGAGCCCCTGCCCGATCGGACCGGGCCAGCGCCCGCCCCCATCACAAAGAACCTGCGCCGCGCCCCCTTGCGGTCGGCCCCTCCATCGCGGCGGGCGGCGGGCTTCGCCCCCCAAGGGGGAGCGCCGCGAAAAATTTGTTCGGCCCGGCCCCGCAGAATCCGGTCTGTCGCTCCCATGCCCCTGTCGAGGGCGGCGAGGCGCCGCCCCCCAGGGAGACGCGACATGACCAAGATGATGATCCTCGTCCTCGCCGGCGCCGGCCTGCTCGGCGCCGCAGGCCCCGTCCTCGCCCAAGAGGCCGCCTTTGCCCAGGAGGCCGCCCCGCCGCGCGGCCAACAGGAATTCATCGGCGTCGATCTCGACAATGGCGGCGTCACCTACAACGGCCGCAACTCGGGCCGATACTGCCTCTACCGCACCGTCGACGTGTTCAACCGCGCGACCGGCTATGTCGAGGCACGGCGCGTGCGCCGCTGCGGCCACGGCCTCTACCTGCCGTGAGGGCCCGCGCGATGCTGCTCACCACCCTCTCGCCCCTCCACCTCGCCGCCCTCAGCCTCGTGCTCGCCCTCCTCGCCGGAGGGTGAGGCGAGACGCGCCCCAGGGCGCCGCGGGATCCGGACGGCCCGTCCCCCACGCGCCTGCGGCTCGGGACGGCGTTGTTTCCCGAGGCCCGCGCGGCTAACCCTGTCGCCGCGCCCGACCGCCGGGCGCACCCCGTTTCGAGGAAATCGATCCCGGCCCGCGAGCCGGGAGGAGGACGCCCATGCCGATCGAGGCCACGATCCCCGCCGCGCGGCGGATCGCCCGCATCGTTGCCGCGCTGCTCTGGTCGGCCCTCTTGATTCCGATGGCCCGGGCCGCCCCCGACCCGGCTCCCTTCGCCGACAACGCCGAGTCCGTGGCGGTGGTGATCGGCAACCGCAGCTACAAGCAGACCGTGCCGGTCGATTACGCCCACAACGACGCCGACGCGATCTGGGCCTACCTGATCGAGCGCCTGGGCTATCGCGAGAGCAACGTCTTCGTCCTGAGAGACGCGACGCTCAACGAGTTCAACCAGGCCTTCGGCACCGAGCGCAACCCGCAATCGGGCCGCCTCTGGCGCAGCGTGCGCGAGGGCCGCTCCAACGTCTTCGTCTACTATTCCGGCCACGGCGTGCCGGATCTCGCCACCCAGCAGCCGTTCCTGCTGCCGGAGGACGGCAACCCGAACCAGGGCGAGAGCGGCTATTCCCTGGAGACGCTCTATCGCAACCTCGATCTGGTGAAGCGCAAGATCGGGGCGGAGCGCCAGCTCGTCGTGATGGTCGATGCCTGCTTCACCGGCGAGACCGGGCGCAAGGGCGAGAGCCTGCTCGCGGTCTCGGCCCCGGGCTTCGCCCCGGCCCGGCCGAAGGCGGAGAGCGGGATCGTCCGGGTGGTGGCGACCTCCGGGGCGACCCCCGCCAATTGGGACGAGGCCAACCGGCTCGGCCTCCTCACCAGCCGCTTCCTGATGGGCGTGTCGGGGCTCGCCGACGCGAAGGAGCGGCAGGGCGACGGCGACGGGCAGGTGCAGTGGTCGGAGCTGAAGCGCTACCTCCGCACCGAGGTCGAGGAGGCGGCCCGCCGCGCCTCCGGCCGCGAGCAGCTGCCGGAGATCGACGACGCGCCCATCGTCCTCAAGGCCGCCCTGCCGATCGAGGCGGTGGCCAAGGGCGTCGCGACCCTGCGCGACGAGGCGGCCTGGCGGCGCGCCGAGGCCCTCGGGACCCGCGACGCGTTCGAGACCTATGTCGGCACCTGCGGCGAGACCTGCGCCTACCGGCCCCAGGCAATGGACCGCCTGCTCGCCGGGCGCCGCCGGGACGCGGCGACGATCGACCAGGAGAACTGGGCGAAGTTCGGCGCGGCGCGGCAATATCAGGCCTATCTCGATTCCTGCGGCGAGGTCTGCGCCTATCGCGGCCTCGCGGAGGGCTATCTCGGCGGCACGAACCCGAGCACCGATCCGCGGGTGAAGCGCTGCGATGAGCTCGCCGCCGGCACCGACGACCCGGACCGGCCGAGCGGCGTGAGCGGGGTGAAGCTCGGGCGCATCGAGGCGTCCGCCGCCATCGAAGCCTGCCGCGCAGCGTCGGCCGCCTACCCGCAATTGCGCCGCCTCTCCTACCAGCTCGGCCGCGCCTACGACCGGGCCGACCGCTTCAAGGATGCGTTCGGGGCCTACGATCGGGCGGCCAAGGCCGGCAGCGTCTCGGCGATGAACAACCTCGCCACGCTCTACGAGAACGGCCAGGGCGTGAAGCGCCAGCAGCCCGAGGCGTTCCGGCTCTACCGACAGGCGGGCGAGGCCGGCAATGTGGTGGCCCTCGCCAACGCCGCCCGGATGCTCGAATACGGCAACGGCATCCCGCGGGACGAGGCGGCCGCCGTGGCGCTCTACAAGCGCGCGGTGGAGGGCGGCGACGTGGCCTCGATCTCGAAGCTGGTGCCGCATTACGCCACCGGCGCCTACGGCTTCCCGAAGGATCTGACCCGGGGCTTCGACCTGTTCCGGCGGGCCGCCGACAAGGGCGACCCCGTCGCCATGGCGACGATGGCGACGCTGATCGACAACGGCTTCGGCCGCTATTTCCCGGGGGTGCGCTCCGCCGACATGGTGCTGCGCGCCCTCAAGAAGGGCGAGCTCGGCGCGGCCTCGGTCTCGGCCACCGACACCGCGTCCCAGAAGCTGAAGCCCGAGACGATCCGCACCGTGCAACGCGCGGTGAAGGAGGCGGACTACTATTCGGGAGCCCTCGACGGACGCTTCAACCCGGTCTTCGTGCGGGCGCTGGACCAGTACGCTCGGGCGAACGAAGCGGAATGAGGGGGCGCCGGAGACGAGGGCCCACCCGGGTGGCGCTTGCTGCCCCCTCCCCCGCCGGGGGGAGCCGGCGGTGGCCGGCCGCGCTCTTATTGGCCGTGACCGCGTTCGCCGCCCCGGCCCACGCCGACCCCGCCAGCGCGACCCTCGCCCCCTTCCTCGACGCGGTCGCGGCCTGCGCCGGACGGAGCGACCTGACCCTCGCGGTCATCGGCGTCGAGCCGGGCCAGACCGCGCTCTCGCGGGAACAGGCCGAGGAGGTGCGCCTCGCGGTCGAGAGCCGGCTGCAGGCGACCGGCCGGGTCCGGCTCGCGGCCGCCGCCGACGTGGTGCGGATCAAGGCCCTGCGCGAGGGCACGACCGGTCTGTCCGGGCCCGAGGCCGAGGCGCAGATCCGCCAGGCCTTCGCGGGCGATGCCAGCGTCTTCCTGGTGGAGCCCCGCCGGGCCGGCGAGACCGCCGCGCTGCGGCTTCAGGCCATCACCCGCTCCGCCGCCTGCAAGGCGACGAGCGAGCCGATGATCGTGCCGATCCGGGTCGGGGCCGGCGTGGCCGATGTGGACGCGGTGATGGAGGGCGCGGTGAAGGCCCTCGGGCAGGCCGCGCCGAGCGCGAGCGCGATCGAGGTCTGCCCCTTCGTGGCCGAGGGCGGCCACTCGACCTGCGCGGGCGTGCTGACCGACCGCCTCCTCATCGCCCTCGACGCCGAGGCTCGCTCGGCCAACCGGATCCTGAAGGGCGCCCGCCTCGACGTGCGCCGCCGCCCGCCGGGCACCGCCTGCACCGGCCCCCTCACCGCCCGCGGGCGTTTCCTGCCGGAACAGGGTCCGGGCCGCGACCGTCAGGCCTGGCTGGAGCTGGAATTCGAGCGCGACGGCGCGGTGCTGGCCCCGACGGGGCGGCGGCGCATCGGCATCGGGGGGCTCGGCTGCGATCCGACCCCGCGGCCCTTCCTCGATCATCTCGCGGCCACCGCGCGGACCGATGGCGGGCGGCTCACGGTCGCCGCCACCGCGACGCCCTTCGCGGCGGGGCAGCGCCTGGAGATGCGCATCGAGTCGCGGGCCCAGCAGGCCCTCTATTGCTGGGTGGTCGCCCCCGACGAGACCGCCTTCGTCGCCCTGCCGGTGCGCGGCAACGCCGCCTCCCTCGCCCCCCTGAAAGCCGGCGAGGCGCAGCGCTATCCGCGCGGCTACGGACTCGACGAGATCGTCGCCGGCGCGCCGTTCGAGAACCTGTTCGCCTGTTTCGGCGTCGAGGGCGGCCTGCCGCCGGACCTCGCCGGGCGCTGGCTCGCGGCGGCCCCCGGCGCCGACGCGGAGGCCAAGCTTCTGCAGCCTCCCGAAGTGCTCGACCTCCTGGAAAAGATCCGGGCGACGCCGGGCGTGACCGAGGCCGCGGCGCGGATCGTGGTTCGCTGACGGGCCCTCGGGGATCGCAACCGATCGCCATCGCCCCTGTCTCACCCATCGCCGCCCGGATCGGCCTCTGACCGGCCCAGGAGGGATGGGGGACGGGAGGGGCGGAGGGTGACGGATGGCCGGGCTCGGGGTATCGATACGACGAATCGAGGAATCACAAGAGGTTGGGCGGGAGTCCGATCTCAGGAGGCGCATGACCGGCGGATATGACGAGCGCTGCGCGGCCGACCTCGCGGGTGTCGGCGAGGGCCGCGACCTCTCCCGCACCGATCGCGCGTGGCTCGCCCGCGTCGTCACCGGGGCCGTGCGCCCGAACCGTGACAAGCCGCTCTGGGACGTCGCTCACGCCCTCGCGGCCCTGGCGCGGGCGGCGCAGGCCCGTGACGGGCGCGACCTCGTCACCCTCGCCCTCGATCCCGGCCTCGCCTCCCCGGCCGCGCTCGAGGCCCGCTTCGCCGGGCGCGCCGACGCCGATGCCCGCGGCCCCCGGCTGGGCGAGGCGTGGCGCACGAGCTGGACCGGGCTGGCGCGGCTTCTGGCGCTCGCCGAGTTCGTGCTGACGGCCGAGGATCTGGCACAGTTCGCGACCCTCGCCGGCTGGCTCGACGAACTGGCCGCTTCCCCCGACCCGGAGGGCGCGGCCTTCCTGGCCAAGCGGCTTTCTCGGCATCTGACCGCCTACCGCACCGCGCATCTGCCGCTGGCATCGATGGAACGGCGCTTCCGCGCGCTCTTGAGTTTCCTCGGCGGGCGCCGGGCCTTCGGCGATGCCGACATCCTGGCGTTCTGGCAGGCCGAGATGCGGGCCGGCGAGCGGCCGGGCTTCCGCACCGTTGCCGAGCATTTCGTGACCTTCGAGGCGGGCGCGCAGCTCGCCCGCGGCCTGGACGGGCTCTCCGCCCCCGCCTCCCTCGACGCCCATGACGGCTGGGAGGAGCGCCTCGACGCCGCCATGGCCGACCTCGCCGCCGCCGAGCCCGCCGAAGCCGTCGCGGGCCTGCTCGCCGACTGGCCGGACAGCCCCAAGATCCTCACCGGAGCCGAGCGCGCGGATCTCGTCGACTTCCTGCGCCTGGAGCCGTTCCACCGCACGCGCCCGCTGACGACCCTGCGGGCGGCGAGCTTCGGCCGGGTGCAGTCGGGGATCGCCAACCGCCTGCGCCGGGGCGGCGGCGGCCCCGACATCGCCGAGCGGGCCGCCTGCTCCGAGGCCGAGAGCTACACTCTCCTGCGGGAGCGAACGCAGGCCCTCGCCGCGCATCTCGACCGGATGCTGCGCATCGCCGCCGCACTCCGTCTCACCGAGCGCGCCGGGCTGTCCCCGGAGACGCGCGCCGTGCTCGAGGCGGCGGAGGCCGATCTGCGCCGGGTGCGGCGGGCCGGTTTCGACGACCGTGACGGCCTCGCCCTGGGCTTCGCCGCCGTGGAGGCCGCCCTCCTGCGCGTCGCCGAGGAGACCGGACGGCTGGCGCGCGCCCTCGACGGGCTCGCCCGGCAACAGCCGCTCGAAACGGCCTTCGTCGCCGACCGAGTGGTCTTCGCCGACGCCTTCAAGGCCGCCTATGCCGGGGAGGCCGCGGCGTGAGCGAGGAGGCCCGACTGCTCGCCGAACTCCACGCAGCCCGCGCCCTGATGCGGGCGCCGGGGGCGGCCGCCCTGGCAGACCGCTCGGCCCAGCCCCGCCACGCCGCGCTCTGGGCGCACGCCACCCGGGAGCCGGGCCGCCCGGTCGACCTCGCCGTGGTGCGGGCGATCCGCGCCGACCCCGACGCCGCCCGGCGCTACCGCACCATGCTCGGCGCCCAGGCGCTCGCCCACGCGCCGCGGGCCGCGGCGGCGTCCGACGGCCGCCTCCTGCAGCGCCGAGTCGGCCCCTTCGCCCTTGAGATCCTGGGGGGCGAGGCCGGCGCGCCGCCGCTGCTGGTTCTGCGCGTGGAGCAGGGGCCGATGCCCCGGACCATCGAGGTCTGGCTCGGCGACGAGGCCGTTCGGCTCGACCTCGGCCCACCGATCGGGGACGCGATCCTGCTCGCCCTCGATCCGGCGGTGCCGGAGGCGGACGCGCTCGGCCGGATGCTGCGCGATCCGGCCTGCGCGGTGTTCCTGTTGTGAGGCGGCGCCCGTCCCCGCCGGCGCCCCGCCGGACCGTTCCGGCATGAAGCCCGCGATCCTCGTGGTGATCCCCACCACCGCGGGCCCGCTGTGCCTGCGCGCGCTGACGCCCCGCCCCGGCCTGCCGGCCTCCGCCGCCTTCGCCGACGGCGACTACCGCCCCCTCCCCTGGTCGGCCGATTATGCCCGGCTCACTGCCCCGGACGGACCGCTCGCCCGGCTGACGGGCGGGGCCAGCCGACCGCATGCGCTGCGCCTGTCGGGCTCCTTCGATGCCGGCCGCTCGTGGGAGGCACCGGTCTGCCTCGCCCATGCCCTGGCCGCGCGGGGCCACCCGCTCGCCGCGACGCCGGAGGCAGCCGAACTGATCCTGTGGGCGACCGGCGCGGTCGATCTCGACCTCGCCGTGCGGTCCGGCGATTACGCGCTGCTCGACAAGATCGAGCGCTCCCGCGCCCTCCTCGCCGAAGCCCCGGGGGCGCGCCTCGCGGTGCTGCTGCCCGAGGGACCGGAGCGGGCCGAGGCCGAGGCGGCGTTTCGCGATCTCGGGCGCCGCCCCGCGCCCCTGATCCTGCCCGCGGAAGACATCGCGGCGGCGCTGGACGCCCTCGCGCAGCCAGCCGACCCCGCTTCGGCCAATCCGGTCTCGGTCACCGCCGCCCCGGCCCCGCTGCGACGGCTCCGACGCCTCGCGGTGCCGGCCGGTGCCGTGGCCCTCGCCAGCGTCGCCGCCCTCGCCGCCTTGAGCATCCGGCATACCCCCATCTCCGGGTCGGGGGATCCTCCGGCGGCGGT
>NZ_CAKLBV010000025.1:0-13639 GCF_920984675.1 Methylobacterium sp. Leaf118 | reverse complement strand
GGCCGCGCCGGCGACGCTCGCCGCATCGGCGCCCGGGGCGCCCCCCGGGGCTTCGGACCCCGCGCCCGCGAAGCCGGCTATACCGGCCATCCGGGTCGAGGAATTGCGGCCTCCGCCAGGCTCGTCCTGCCGCCGCGTCGCCTTCGGGGCCGATGCGCCCGAGCGGCGCCCGGTCCCGGTCGAGGCGGCCGATCGTCTCGCGCCGAGCCGTCTCGGCCCGGACCTGTGTGGTCTCGCCGTCCGGGCCGAGGCGCCGGGATTGCGGATCGAGGTCGGGCCGGAATTGCGCGCCGCCGCGCTCCCCCCGGTCCGGCTCGCCGACGGCGCCGAGGCCTATTTCCTGCGCGCGGGCGCCCGGCAGAACCTCGTCTACGCCGTCCAGGCCAATCCGGAGACGGGCGCGGGCACGGTCGGTGTCCGCCTCGTCCACGCGCTGACACCTTGAGGGATCCGGTGATGGGACATCCGTCCGCCCCCCCGTCTTTTGACCGCGCCGCATTGGGCCGGCAGGGAGCCCGCCCGGAGAGAGGGGAGACCATGGCCGCCATCCGCCGCGGGTGCCGCCCCGCATCGGCCGTCGCCGGCCTGATGCTCGCCCTCGGGGCCGCGCCCGTGGGCGCCCAGACCATCGGCTTCGACCCCGCCGATTACGGCCGGGCCCAGTTGCCCCTGCGCCAGACCACGGGCGACGCGGCGGCCTATGTCGATCAGAACAAGGGAGCGTTCGAGCCGATCGCGGAACTCGATCCGAAGGATGGGCTGGCGGCGCTCGCGCGGCCGATCGGCCGCGTCGACATCGTGCTGAAAAACGCCCGCACGGGTCAGCAGGTCGGCGCCTCCTGCACCGGTGCGCTGTTGCCGGGCGATTACGTGCTGACCAACCATCATTGCCTGCCGCAGGGCGGGGAGCTCGTGCCGGTCAAGGCATCGATCCTGATGGATTACCTGACGCTGGACGGCAAAGGCGCGCGCCGCTTCGAGATCGACCCGAGGCCGGCCGAGTTCGACGCCCGCCTCGACTTCGCCCTGGCCCGGGTCGCCGGGAACCCGACGGCGACCTACGGCAGCGCCCGGCTCTCCGGCGAGGCCGTGCCCGGCAACCGCTCGATGCTCGTGATCCACCATCCCCTCGGGCGCCCGAAGGTGATGAGCCGCTTCCGCTGCTTCGCCCTCAAGGACCAGGCCGAGGGGCCGGACCTGCGCCACCGCTGCGACACGCTCGGTGGCTCGTCGGGCTCGCTGATGTTCGATGCCTCGGTCGCCGGCATCGCGCTCCACAAGGAGGGCGGGCTCGATCCGAAGGACGCGACGAGCTTCAACAGCGCGACCCGGCTCTCGGCCATCCTCGGCCGCAGCCGCATCCTCACCGAGATCGCGGCGGCGCAGGGCCGTCCGGTCGCGGCCGTGGATCCGGGGGCCCGGCCCCCCGCAACGGGTCCCACGGCCGCCGCCGCGCCGCCACCGGCTGCGCAATCACCTGCCGCGCAATCACCTGCCGCGGACGGGCCGCTCGACCCGAACCGGATGAACGCGATCCTGCGCGGGCGCTAGAGGGCAAAAAACTTGGCGGCCGAGTGGCGAAAGCGGCTCTGGGACGCCCAGGAACGGGGAGTGAGGGGCCGAAGCAAGGCCCGGGACGCTCAGAGGGGGACTTCGATGCGAAGCGTCGACGCAATCGCGCCGGCATCCGTGCCCGCGCGCCATCCGGCGGCGATGGACGGCACCGGCGCACGGATGCCGCGCCGCGCCGGTTCGGTTCTGGCCGCCTGCCTTGTTTCAATCCTCGCCCTGGCCCTCGCCGGGCCGGCGAGGGCCAACCCGCTAACCGAAGTGCCCGGCGCCCGGGAGACCGCCCCGGAGGCCGACACGCCCCCGCCGCGGGACGAGGCCGCCGAGCGGGCGGAGGCCGGCGCGGCCAATCCGAGCGCCAATGCGATCATCCGCTCCCTCGCCCCCTTCGCCGACGGCAATCCCGGCGCCCCCGCTCCGGCGGTCTCGGTCGCGCCCGCAGACGGCGGCCCGGCGGTCCGGGTCGATCCCGCCCGCTCGGTCGATCTCACCGTGTTCTTCGCCTATGACAGCGCCCGCCTCACCCCGGAGGCGCGCATCCAGCTCGAACCGCTCGGCGAGGCCCTGCGGGCCCGGGCGCTCGCCGGCCACGGTTTCCTCATCGCCGGCCATACCGACGCGGCCGGCGGCCTCGCCTACAACCGGCGCCTCTCGGTTGCCCGGGCGCGGGCCGTGAAGGCCCATCTCGTCGAGGCCTACGGGATCGCGCCGGGGCGGCTGCGCGTCCACGGCTGGGGCCCGACCCGCCCGAAGGACCCGGCCGCCCCCCTGTCGCGGGTCAACCGCCGGGTCGAGGTCAGCCTGATCGCGCCGGCCCGAACCGGCGCCCTGCGCTTCGTCCTGCCGGCGGCGGACGATGGCTGCGCGGGCCTGAGCGATCCGCGCCGGACGGCCGGGCTCGACCTCGACGATTTCGCTGCGTCTCCGACGCCGCTGCCCTGCACCGAATGAACACCGATCCCAGGAGAGTTCCGATGCCGCTCACCCTCGCCGAGACCGTTCGCAAGCCGCTGCGCCACGCTCTGTTCGCCCTCGCGGCCGGGCTGACCGCCCTCGCCGCCCCCGCCGAGGCGCAGACCAGGCCCAACCTCGTCGTGATGGGCGAGGATGCCGACGAGGATTCGGTGCCGCGGGGCAACCGCATCTTCCAGCGGGTCATCGCCGAACTGTCCGAGACGATGAACCTGCGCGGCTACAACGTCTACGACGAGACCGCGGTGGCGATGGGCTTCACCCAGGCCAACCGGGTTCGTCGCCGGGATGCCGAGCTGATCGAGGTCGCCCGCGCGGTGCAGAACCCGCCGCTCGACGTGGTGGCGGTGTTCCAGATCTACGCCTCGGCCGCGAAGTCGGCCTATTCCGACATCGTGCGGCCGGAGGTGCGGATTCCCGGCCGGCTCCTCAACGTGCGCACCGGTCAGTCGCTGGGCGCCTTCGAGGTGGCGGGCCTCCAGCTGCCGCCCCTGCCGCAGGGTTGCGACCGCGAATGCCTGCTGGAGCGGGTGGGCGCCGAGGCGAAGACGATCGCGGGCGACGTGGCGGCGGCGCTCGCGGCCAAGCTCGACGGAGTCATCGCCCCCCGCCGCAGCACGGATGCCGGCGCGCCGCCCCCCGACGCCGCCCCGCCCTCCGGGCTCGGGGGCGCGGCTGCGGCGGCGCCCGGGGCGGAGGCCTGCGGCGGCCTGCCGAGCGCCTACGTGGTCAAGCTCAACGGCTTCTCGGCCCAGGAGGTGCAGGCGGCCGAGGAGTACATGGCGGCCTTCCGCTGCTACGAGCACCACCGCCCGGTCCGCGCGGGCGGCGCCACCGCCGAGTACTGGTACGAGACCCGCTCGGATTCCGCCCGGCTCGGCCGCAACCTGCGCCTGATGCTGGAGCACATGAGCGCTCCGGGACAGGTCCAGTTCTCGGGCAACACCTTCGTGATCAGCCGCGTCGCGACCCGTTAGACCGCCGCCGGCCGTCCGCACCCGCCCGCAACCCACCCCCATGAGGCCTCTCCCATGACCGAGGGATCGTCCCGGCGCGCGCTGTTCGCCCGCCTCCTTCCGCGCCTGCGCGGCCTGCTGGCCGGGTTCGTCGGCTCCACCCTGGCCCTGAGCCTGTCGGCGCAGGCCGCCGAGCCGGTCTTCCCGCCCGCCGGTGCGCTGGGCCTCGTGCCCCCGCCGGGCATGAGCCCGGCCAAGGCCTTCGCGGGCTTCGAGCACCGCTCCGGCGCCTCGATCATCCTCGTCGAGATGCCGCCGGAGGCCTGGGGCCAGATCGACGGCCGCTTCACGTCCGAGGCCCTCGCGGGGACCGGCTTCAAGGTGAAGGGCGGGCGCGAGAGCCTGCCGGTCTCCGGCGGCGAGGGCTTCGTGCTGCGTGGGACGCAGGCGGCCAATGGATTGACCTACGCCAAGTGGGTCGCGGTGGTGCGCGGCGTCCCCGGCACCGGCCTCGTCACCGTGCAGGTACCGGAGCCCGCGGCCAAACAGGTGCCGGCCGCCGCGATCGAGGCGGCCCTGCGGACGATCGCGTTCCGCGCCAAGGCGAGCCTCGCCGATCAGGTCGCGGCCCTGCCCTACGCGGTCGGCGACCTGGCGGGCTTCCGGCCGGCGATCGTGTTCGCAGGCCACGGCCTGATCCTCACCGACGGACCGAAGGACGTCGATCCCGAGCGCGAGCAGCCGGCCGTCATCATCACCCCTTCCCTCGGGCAGGCCCCGGTGCCGGCGGGGGCGGAAGCCGCCTTCGCCCGCCGGGTGTTCACGTCGCAGAAGGACGCGCGGGACGTGGCGGTCACCGGGGAGGAGCGCGCGACCCGGGGCGAGGCCGTCGTGGTGCGCCTGCGCGGCAGCTTCACCGACGCCAAGACCGGTCGCCCGATGGAATCGACGCAGACGATGGTGTTCGAGGATGGCCGGACTCTGCGGATCATCGGCTTTGCCGACGCCAGCAAGGCCGACGCGCTGGCCCGGGCCGAACGCGTCGCCGCCTCGGTGGCGATGCGCTGAGCGCCCGGCGGCCGAAGACCGGGGGCGCCCGCACGATGCTTCTCGTCCTGACCGTGATCGTCTGGACCCCCGCGCTGCTGCTGGGGCTCGGCCTCGCGCTGGCCCGGCTCACGGGCTGCCCCGTCGACGAGGGCAGCCGGCACCCCTGTCGGATCTGCGGGCTCGACATCGGCGGCCTCCTCTACACCCTGACGATGATGGGCTGGCTGATGATCCCGATGCTGCCGTTCATGCTGCTCACGGCCGGGCTCGCCGTCGGGACGGGGATCTGGGCGCTGGTGCAGGGATGGTGGGCATGAGACGCGCGCTGCGGTGGGCCGGCCTGGCGCTGGCGATCGGCCTGGGTCTCGGCCCGGCATGCGCCCAGGATTCGAGCGGCCAGGATTCGAGCGCCCAGGATGCGGGCGGCCAGGATGCGGGCGGCCAGGATGCACGCGGCGATGCGCCCGCCCTCCCCTTCGTCTCGAGCCGCACACTGCGCGACGCCACCATCGCCCGCGAGGTGCAGAGCCTGCGCCGGACGAATCCGGTCGGCGCGGCCGAGACCGCGCGGGAAATGGCCCGGCACGACTACGACGCGATCTTCCAGGGCTTCCTCGCCGGAACACCCTTGCGGGCGGAGGATGCCGGCGACGTGCTGACCGCCTTCATCGTGCTGCAATGGATGGTCGCCAACGACGCCACCGCCGAGCCGAGCCCGGCGGCGCTGCGGGCGATCCGCCGCCGCTTCGTGGCGCCGATGGCGGTCCGGCCGCCCCTGTCGGAGCCGGCCAGCCGCGCGGCCTTCGCCGAGCAGGTGAAGCTGCGCACCGTGCTCCACCATGCGGGCTGGAAGGCCGCCAAGCAGCTCGGCATCCTGCCGCGCTTCCTCGCCACCCTGTCCGGCGAATTCATCCCGGCCGCCAAGCTGCAGGCACTGGCGCTCACCGAGGACGGGCTCGTGCCGAAGGGAAGCCCGGGCGCCCGACCGGCCGCGCCGCCCGCCATCGCGCCCGCCCCGGCGATCGCCGACGCCCGACCGGCCCCCGGGCCCGCCGCCGCCCCGCCCACAGCCGCCCCGCCCGACGCGGCAGCGTCACCACGCCACGCCGCCAACTGGGACGCGGTGGAGGGCGTCTATTTCCGCTCCATCCCGAGCTTCGGCGTCGGCGGCATGATGACCATGGATTTCGAGCCGCTGATCATCCTGCGCGACGGCACTTACTACGAGATCGCCGACACGGCCCTTGAGGAGGTCGACCTCGCCGCCGAGCGGGTTGCCAAACCGCGTCGCTTCGGCCGCTGGACGCGGGCGGGCGCGGGCTTCGTGCTCACGGGCTCAAATGGAAAGGCGAACGACTACAAGCTCGGCGACGGCAGCTTCTTCCGGGCCTTTCCGGCCGGGTCCGGCGAGACCGTGGCCCGTGCCTACCGGCGCCTGTCGGGAGGCGGAAACAGCGCCCTGGGCGGCGATGTCTCGATCGCGATCGAGAGCCGCTACGCGTTCCGGGCCGACGGCCGCTACGGCCGCGGCGGCTCGGTCGGCGCCCTCAATTCGGGCGCCAGCACCGGCGTCGGGACGGCGATCGGCCGGCGCCGGGCCCCCGAGGACGGACGCTACAGCCTCGACCGTCACACCCTGACCCTGACCGGCGCCGACGGACGCAGCCGGCGGGTCTTCTTCGCCTATGGCTCGCAGAAGGACCCACCGGAGGTCGACCGCGACATGATTTTCGTCGGTGACGACGTGTTCTCATCGGACGACTGAGCCCGGGCCGCACGTCTCCCTCGGCGCCGCTTCTCAGCTGTACAGAATCACGCAATGGAATAAAATCCAATGATTCCCATCGGATCTTGGTCGATCGCATCATTTCGCAGGGGCTGTTGAGTCCTCCAGCGGCACATCTTAGGATCTACTCCGTACAGAACACAGGATCTCTCATGAAGCGGAACCGCCATGCCCTCGCTGTCCCGGCCCTGCTCCTCCTCGTCGGTGCGGCGCAGCCGGCCCGGAGCGAGACCCAGCAGATCGAGGGCGTCGGCCTCAGCCGCGACATCCATTGCGAGGGCGGCGACGTGGGGGTGTACGGCGCCGACAACGCGGTCCGCCTGACCGGCACCTGTGCCAACGTCGTCGTCCACGGCTCCGACCACACAGTCGCGCTCGAACGGGGGGCGCAGCTCGCGGTCTCGGGCATCGGACAGAGGGTGACCGGCGGCGAGGTCTCCGGCCTGAGCGTCGAAGGCACCCAATCCGTCGTCTCGGTCAGCCTCCAATCGTCCGGCGCGGACGCCGTCGCGGAGATTTCCGGCGCCGAGCAGAAGGTGGCGCTCCGGCTCGGGGGGCCGTCGCGCCTCGCCATCCAGGGCTACCAGCACGAGATCGGGTGGTCGGCGGGTCGCGGCGTCGCCAAGCCCCGGATCTCGGCGGCCGGCATCGCGTCGCGGATCGTCGAGACGAAATAGAACCGTCTCCGGCCGATCGCCGCGGGATCGGCCGATCCGGGCATGGCGCCCGTCGAGGCCCCCGTCGGCAGCGCGGCGGATGACGGGCGGGCGGGAGAGGCGGGGCGAGCGGGCCTCAATTGCCCGTCGGCGCGCCGGTCTGCGGCTTGCCGGGGTCCCGGCTCTCGCTCGTCGCCGCCCGCCCGCCCGCCGTTCCGGTCGCCGCGGGATCGGATTGCAGCAGGGAGAGGGTGATCGCCCGGGTGGCGTGCTCGGCCATGCAGCGCAGACCCAGGTCGTTGAGGCGGAAATGGCGCCCGAGCATGTGTGCCTCGTCGCTGCTGCGGGTCGAGAGGTAGCGCATCGCCGCGTAGCGGTGGACCAGGGGCACCGCCTCGCGCCGGGCCACCTCCTGCACGGCACGGACCATGCGGGTGTAATAATCGTCCTCGGCGAGGCTCGCGGTGAAGACCGGGTCGATCAGCACGATGTCGATGTCGTGGGACATCACCCACTTCACCGATTCGTCGAGCGCCTCGGAAAAGGTGTCGAGATCGACCCGCGCGAGCGCGTCGTTGGTGCCGACCTGCCAGACCACGAGATCGGGCTCGACCTCCGCCACGATGGTGCGCAGCCGCTCGCCGGCCCCGCTCGCGACCTCGCCGGGCAGCGCCCTCGACTCCACCTCGAACTGGACGTTCGGCAGGGCGGTCTCCAGCGCCGTCTCGAGCTTCACGGGATAGCTCGAGGAGGCGCCGAGGCCCGCCGAGGACGAGCCGATCGAGAGCACCCGCACCGGCCGCTTCTGCTTGAGGGCCGCCTTCACCGCGTCGAGCTTCGCCAGGGTGTAGAGCTTGGAGCCGGGCACCCGGCATTCCGGCGACAGCGTCTGGTCGAGGGCTTCCGCCACGGCGGGCAAGGAGGGCGCGGGCAAGGAGGGCGTCGGCACGGCCGGGGGCGTCTCGGCGCGGGCGGGCGCCGAGGCGAACAGGCCGAGCCCGAGGACGAGGCTCAGGCCCGCGGTGAGGCCGCGGAGGCGACGCCGCCGTCGGGCGGCGTCCGCGGGGCGCGCGGCTTGCGGGAACGCCATTCGACGAACCATGCGGTAAAACCCAGTGCGAACAGGCCGAATCCTACGACCGAAACGTCGACGATGATACCGCCGCCGGTCTGGAAGCGCACGAACTGTGCGGCGAGACTTAACAGCGATCCCATCGAGAACACGGCCAGCGAGTTACGCCCCAATCCCGACAGGAAGCGGGCGAGCGGGCCCACATGCGGCGCGATGAGGCCGTAGACCGCCTGGAAGGCCAGCACCATTCCGCAGAAATGGATCAGCCGGCCCGGCGAGAGATACGTCTTGTCGAAGGTGAAGACGAGGCGCGGCTCCGGCGCCAGCATCGGGTCGGGGCGCAGCTCCAGCACGGCGAGAACGGCCCCCAGGATCACGAGGGCGCAGCCGAGGGGGATCAGCCGTCGCGCCCAGGCCCGCAGCCGGGAGCTCTCCCGGCTCACCTCGTTCGAGACGAACCCGAGCACGAGGAGGAGTTGCCAGCACAGCGGGTTGAAGAACCAGTCGCCCTCCCCCGGCCAGGAGGGGAAGTTCCACTCGAACACGAGGCTCGCGCCGTAAAGGGAGAACGAGCCGGCGAGCAGCAGCGGACGGCTGACCCGCCCCAGCAGCACCACGATCGGAGCGATGGCGATCAGCACCACGTAGAGCGGCAGGATGTTGAAGAAGCCGAGCTGGTGCGTGAGCACCACGATGCCGACCATGGTCTGGATCGGATCGGCGAAGAATCCGCCGGCATTGTGCCATTCGAGGATGAGCGGGTTGTCGAGGTAGAGCGCGCAGCCCGCGATCATGGCCAGCGCCAGCGCCATGATGGTGATCTGCGCCCGGTACACCTCGACGGTGC
This sequence comes from Methylobacterium sp. Leaf118, assembly GCF_920984675.1. GTDB lineage: Bacteria > Pseudomonadota > Alphaproteobacteria > Rhizobiales > Beijerinckiaceae > Methylobacterium. Next base: position 4,731 of record NZ_CAKLBV010000025.1, on the reverse strand, counting down.
GCGACAGGAGCCGCAGCACGGTGGTGAGGCGCGGCTCGGGCTTCCCATCCCGACCCCGGGTCGCGAGCCCGATGGACCAGCCGGCCAGGAACACGAACAGCTCGGCGGCGTCCGAGATGCCGTATTGCGAGAAGGTGTAGCGCTCGAAGAAATTGCCCGGGATGTGGTTGATGAAGATCGTGACCAGCGCGACGCCGCGCCAGAAGTCGATCGCGTTCGGCTCGCGCATCAGGCTTCAGGTTCCGGCGGTGTGACGTCGACGCGGCAGGATCCCGGCCTCCCGGGCGGGGTATCCGGCCCGACCCGGCGCCGCCTCGGGACCCGCGACCCGGAAGCGGAAAGCGGGTCCTGATAGACCGCCCCGGGGCCGCTTGGAAAGCCACGGGGCGGTGAAGGTTCTCTCAGGCGGCGCCCCGCAGATGCCCGGCGTGCCACGCGCGCAGGGCTTCGAGGGTCACGACCCCGTCCGGCCACGGATGACCCTGGAGGTGGTGATGGGGAGCGCCCGGCTCGCCGAGATCGGAGACCGCCGAGAAGGCCCCGTCGAGCCCGTGGCTGCGGGTGTAGCGGCTGCGCGTGGCCAGGACCGGCAAGCCCGCGGCGAGCGCCGAGCGGATGCCCGCGGCCGAATCCTCGAAGGCGATCGCCGCGGACGGATCGATGCCGAGGCGGTGGATCGCGAGGGCGAAGATGTCCGGCGCGGGCTTCTTCTGGGCCGCCTCGTCGCCCGCGGCGATCACGTCGAAGGGCCGCTCGCCGGGAAAGTTGAGGCGCAGGAGCAGGTCGATGTTGGGGCGGCTCGTGGTGGTGGCCACCGCCAGCCGGACCCCGGCCGCCCGGGCCTCGCCGACGAGCCGGCCGATGCCGGGCCGCAGGCCGAGATGGCCCTCCTCGGCGAGTTCGCCGTAGAAGCGCGTCTTGAGATCGTGGATCTCCGGCATCCGGCGCTTCAGCCCATCCGCCTCCTCCGGGTGGAACCGGTCGATGTAGTGGACGAGCCGTTCCTTGCCGCCCATCACCGTGAGCAGTTCGGCGTAGAGGTCCGGCGACCAGTGCCAGGGCAGGCCGAGCGTCTGGAAGGCCTGGTTGAAGCCCTGCCGGTGCAGGTCCTCGGTCTCAGCCAGCGTCCCGTCGACGTCGAAGATCAGCGCCGTCAGCATCGCACGCCGTCCCGCCCGGTGGCCGCGTCGGCGGCCTCCCGGATCGCCGCGACGTTCCTTTCGTACTGCTCGGGGCCGCCCCGGAACGCCGCCGAGCCGGCGACCAGGATCGTGGCGCCGGCCTGCGCGGCCGGCCCGGCGGTCTCCGGGGTGATGCCGCCATCGACCGAGATGTCGATGGCGCGACCCGCGGTCATCGCCTTGACCCGCGACACCGTCTCCAGCGCCGAGCCGATGAAGCTCTGACCACCGAAGCCGGGATTGACCGTCATCACCAGAACGAGATCGACCATGTCGAGCAGCGGCGCGATGGCCGAGGCCGGCGTGCCGGGGTTGAGCGCCACGCCCGCGCGCTTGCCCAGGCCTCGGATGGTCTGGAGCGAGCGGTGGATATGCGGACCCGCCTCCGCATGGACCGTGATCGCATCCGCCCCGGCTTCGGCGAAGGCGGCCAGGTACGGATCGGCCGGGGCGATCATCAGGTGGACGTCGAAGACCTTGTCGGTCGAGGACCGCAGCGCCTTCACCACGGCGGGGCCGAAGCTGATATTGGGCACGAAATGCCCATCCATCACGTCGAGATGGATCCAGTCGGCGCCGGCCTCGGCGATCGCCCGTGTCTCCTCCCCGAGCCTCGCGAAATCAGCGGCGAGGATCGACGGTGCGATGATGGTCATGGGCAACGGCTCGGGACAGGCGGCGCAGGGCCCGGTCAGGGCCGCCGCGCGACGTTTCGAAGGGACGCAACCGGAACGATGTAGGGGATTCTTCGCGGATCGCACGGGGTCGCCGCGACCGACTCGCCCTTTGGTTCTTACCCGAAACCGACGGAGGGCGTGAGTGCAGCGCGCAAGACGTTTTTCGCACCTGCGAAACGAGGCCGCGCCGAACGTCGATCCCGCCCTGGACGCTCGTCTCAGCGTCCCTCTCGCATCGGCTTTTCCCGAGAGCCGCCGTTCACCGCTCGGGCCGGTGCCTTAGGCCGAGCGCCACCACACCACGCCCATGATGACGATGATCGCCGCGAACTGGAGGATCACGCGCAGGCGCATCAGCCGCTGCGAGAGGTTGGCGCTGCCGCCCCGCATCATGTTGACGAGGCCGAAGAGGAGCACGACCGCCACCGCGAGGCAGGCGAGCAGGACGAGGGTGTTGCTGGACATGGTGTCGGTCTCGTTCGGAGAGGGGCCGTGCGCCCGGCCGTTCAGTTGCGGCGCAGCAGACGCTCGAAATAGTCCAGTTCCTCCTGCGGACGCGAGGGGTCGCCGAGCTTGCGCCGCAGCTCCTCCATGATCCGGCGGGCCCGCTGCACGGCGGATTCGTCGGCGCCGGGCACCCGCACCTGGCCGTCGGACATCTCGCGTCCACGGGTCGGGCGACCGAGCGGGTCGTCGTCCCGGGAGCCGGCCCGGCCCTGCTGGCCCGGGTTCTGCCCCTCGCCCTCACCCTGACCTTCGCCCTCGGCCATCTGCTGCATCTGCTTCTGCATGCCCTCGGCGCCGCGCTTCAATCCGTCGAGCGCCCGGCCCTGGGCATCGACCGCGTCGCCGTTGCGGCCCTGGCCGAGGGCATCCTCGGCCTCGCGCATGGCGTCCTCGGCATCGGCCAGCCCCTGCTCGCCCTGCAGGCCCTGCTGCTTCATCCGCTCCTTCAGATCCTGCAGTTGCTCGCGCAGGCCCTGCTGGCGCTGGCCCGGGCTCTGGCCCTGCTGCCCCTTCTGACCCTGTCCCTGCTGGCCCTGCTCGCCGGGCTGGTTCTGGCCTTGCTGCCCCGGCTGCGGCTGACCGCGCTGGCCGGGCTGACCCTGGGGCTGCCCGTTCGGCTGCTGGCCCTGCCGCGGGCGCTGCCCCGGGCGGGGGCGCGGCTGCCCCTCCTGGCCGTCCTTGAAGGTCTCGTCGCGCAGGTCCTGCTGGTCGCGGGACATCTTGTCGAGCTCGTCGAGCTGCTTGTTCATCTCGGCCATGCCGTCGCCGGACTTCTGGCCCTGGCTCTCGGCGCTCTGGAGATTCTCCAGCACGTTGCGGAGCTGCTCGAGCAGGCGCTGGGCCTCCGCGGTGTCGCCGCGCTGCATCGCCTCCTGCATGTCCTTGAGCATCTTCTCCAGATCGTCGGGCGTGACGGTCTTGGCGCCCTGCTGCTGCTGTTGCTGCTGGCGCTCGGATTGTTGCGACCGGTTCTGCGGGTTCTGGCGCTGGCGCTCGGCGAATTCCTTCATGAACTTGTCGAGGGCCTGCTTCAGGTCCTCGGTCAGCTTCTTGATTTCCTCGTCGGGCGCCCCGCGCTCGATCGCCTCCTTGAGTCGGTCCTGGGCGGCCCGCAGGGACTTCTCCGCGTCCGAGAGGTCGCCGTCCTCGATCTTGAGGGCCATCTCCCACAGCAGGTCGGCGACGTTGGTCAGATCCTCGTCGGATTTCGCGGCGCGCAGGCGGTTGGCCGCGGTGGTGAGCCCGAGGAAGATCGCGGGTTCGGGGGTGAAGCGCTCCGGGGCGATCCGCAGGGCGTCCAGGGCGGTCTGGACCCGCTGGCGCTCCTCGTCGGGCGCCGTGACCAGGCGACGACGCTCCTCGGCCAGCGACCGGGCCACCGCCTTGGTGAAGGGCCGGGCCGGTAGCGTCACCTCGGCGGCCTGGCTGCGGCCCTCCTGGCCGGCCTCGTCGCGCACGGTCAGCGTCAGCCGCACCCGGGCGCCGGACCAGGGATTGTCGGTGAGGTCGACCAGCGTCTTGGTGTCGGTCTCGCCGGTGGCGTCGGCGGGCAGCGCCAGGGCGATCCGGGGCACCGGCACCAGGGAGCGACCGGCCTTGAGCGGCTCGACCACTCCCTCGGCGGAGGCGATGCCGTAATCGTCCTTGGCGCGGTAGGTCAGGGTGAAGGTGCCGCGCCCGTTCACGTCGATCCCGCCGATCTGGCGCACCTCGGGGGGATGGTCGGGAATGGTCTCGATCACGAGGCGCTGCGGCTCGGAGCCCGAAGCCGCGATGCCGAGCTCGGCCGTGCCGCCGACGAGCCGGAAGCGCTCCTCGCGCAAGGCCGCCCGGGTCTCGGCCGCCTGGTTCAGGGCGGCGCGCGGAGCGGGCTTGCGCGCGCCCTCCTCCACCGCCACGGGCACGAGGGCGGCATTCGGGGTCAGCGTGGCCTCGCCCTGGCCGGCGACGCGCACGATCAGGGTGGCATTGACCGGCGCGCGCAGGCGCTGCACCGGCGCCCCCGCCTGGCCGGACATCGTGACGATCAGCGGCGGCATGCGGGTGTAGATCGGTGGGTCGATCCAGCCGTCGACGCGGAAGCTCGGCGCCGCGGCGGGGGGCTCGCGCCAGTCGAAGGCGGCGGCGATCCGGGGGCGCCATTCGGGGCCGGCGACGAACAGGGCCGCAAGCGCGGCCACCAAGGCGCCCGCCCGCAGGGCCCGCGGGTCGTGGCGGGGCATGTCGGGCCGGGGCGGTCCGACCCGCAGCCGCGCCACCGCGGCCGCCGCCCGCGACTGGTGCATGGCCCAGAGCGCCCGGGTCGCCGGATCGGTCCCGCCGACGGCGAGGGTGTCCTCCATGGCGGAGGCCGGGTCGTGGGCGAG
>NZ_CAKLBV010000024.1:24834-63976 GCF_920984675.1 Methylobacterium sp. Leaf118 | reverse complement strand
CTCGAACCCTACTCGAAGACCGGCGATGACCACCTCAGCGGTGGGCTGCTCCTACACCACCCCCTGGGACACGACCCGCGGAGAAGGATCGGATCTAAGAGCTATGATGTCACCGGTCGCGACCTTCGAGTTTATCCTAATCCTTCTCGTCGCTACGCTTGGCCTAGAGGTTCTAGCCCGAGTTACCCGTCTCCCGCCAACTGCAGCCCTCATCATCGGAGGAATCGCTCTGGCCTTTACGCCAGGATTGCCAGCATTCAGCCTCGATCCCGACTTTATCCTAGTTCTCTTTCTGCCACCGCTTTTAATCCACGGTGCTTATTCCACCGCATGGACAGCGTTTGTGCGGGACCTGCCCAGCATCCTCGCTCTGGCCATCGGTGCGGTTGCTTTCACGACGCTCGCTGTTGGACTTGCAACACACTGGCTCGTACCAAGTCTGCCGTGGGCCGCATGCTTTACTCTAGGAGCAGTGGTCTCGCCGCCCGATGCAGTCGCTGCGAAGGCGCTACTCACGCGCGTAAGGCTACCGATGCGTCTCGCTGTGCTTCTGGAGGGCGAGAGCCTGCTCAACGACGCAGCCGGCTTGGTCCTCTACCGCTTCGCAGTTGCTGCGACACTATCAGGTAATTTCAGCGCTACTGAAGCTGGCTTGGCGTTCGGGGGCTTGGCCTTTGGCGGCATCGCGGTCGGTGTTGGGATCGGTTTAGTTTGGGTGCAACTCCTGCGTCTACTGAAAGACGTCCACCTAACGATTGCCGCGACCTTTGTTTTGCCTTGGGCGGCCTACGTCGGTGGAGAGGCAGCTCATGTCTCCGGTGTTATAGCCACTGTGGTTGCGGGGCTGATCCTAGGTTGGCATCAGCACACTGTGTTCACGGCCGGGGTCCGCCTCCGAACGACCGCCACTTGGCACGTGATGATCTATTTGTTGGAGGCCTTCGTCTTTGTTTTGATTGGCTTATCGTTCCGCGGTGTCGCGGAGCGGCTGGGCAGTGCGCACGAGGAGGTTCTGTTCCTCGTCGGCCCAGTGACTGGAATCGTGGCGGCGGTCGTCTTATCGCGCTTCGCCTGGGTCTTCGGCGTGTATGGTTTCAAGCATATCACTGGCCGTCTACTGCGCACCACATGGGCTCCTTTATCCCCAGCGGCGGCGACCACGCTTGCCTGGAGCGGCATGCGAGGTGTGGTGACCCTGGCAATCGCCATCGCTCTGCCGGACGCCGTGCCTGGGCGAGACCTAATCCTCGCTTCGGCTTTTGCGGTGATATTGGTGACGAATCTGCTGCAAGGCACTACGCTTGGCCCATTGATCCGGCTGCTGAGCTTGCAGGCGGATCCCGACAGCGACGCGGCACACCTTAGTCGAGCTCAGGCCCACTCGCACATTGTCCACGTTCAATTAAAAGAAGCGGAGAAGCTCACGCATGCTAATGACGGAAAAATTGTGTATTCGCGGATGCTGAAATATGCTCCACATCCTTCTGCCCTGGACAGTGAATTCAGCAATATTTCGCTTGATTGCGCAAACAATCATTCAATGGACCGCCGTGACTTGCTTGCCGTGATCGCTGTCGGCCGCGCAGAAGCTCTTCGACTTCATCGCTCTGGGCGGATCCGTGACGAAATATTGCAAGAAATCGAGTACGAATTCGATCTCCAAGAGTTATCGGCAGATGTGGCGCACAAATAATCGATTTGGTTCAACACATATCTTCTCTCAGGCCAAGATATGATCCGCTCGCACTGAAGCGTTCCGCCTCAAGGTATGGTTTCGAGCCGGGACGAGGGCGGGCAGATGGGAGCGAAGCTGCACAAACCGGAGGACGCAGTCGCCAAGCTGCAGCAGATGGATGTCCTGGTCTCGCACTCCTAACGCCGAACGGACATTTAAGGTGAGGCTGTAGAAAGTCAGAATGTGGTGACAAGCGCCTTTTGACTTTTTACCCCAAAGTGGACGTTCATCCGTGAATAAGCCATGCAGGCCGCCTGCCAAACGGTAATTTACATTATTATATTCACTTGGGAGGCACTGCAGTATGCTCGTTTTGGTGCGAAGCATTTGTGCATTTTTTCTAAACCGTCAAGTGGGCCAGCTTTTCCGGGTTTTTAACAATGTATATCGCGGAAATGCCGTCTTCATGAATATCGAGTGCGGTCGTCTGAAGGAGGCCGCGTCCGTCAATGCTGATATAGCCCGATAGGCCGTGGATAGTGACAACGCGAAGCAGCCTTGGCGGCACGGAATTTTTGCGTCCTTGGCTGGCAAAGAGACGCAGAACTCGCTCAATGCCGCGAATGATATTGCGGAAAGCAAGAACTTTGCCTCCGCCATCGGTATGGATCTCGACATTCTTCGCCAGCAGCGACGACAGGGCTGCAACGTCCCCGTCGCGTGCGGCGGCGAAGAAGGCACGGGTGATCCGCTCTGCATCTGCCGGTTCGATATCGAACCGGGGACGCGCGCCTCGCACGTGCTTGCGGGCGCGTGATGCGAGCTGGCGGACCGCGGCTGGCTCGCGGTCGAGGATGATGGCTACCTCGGACAGCGGCACGTCAAAAACATCGTGCAGGAGGAAGGCCGCTCGTTCCAGGGGCGACAAACGCTCCAGGGCCAGCATCAGCGTGACCGTGATGTCGTCCGAGACGGTCTCGCTCAGTTCCACGGTTCCGACCAGGGGATCGGGCAGCCAGGGTCCGACGTAGGTTTCCCGCTGCGCCCGTGCCGAGCGGCTCCGGTCGAGGCAAAGACGCGTGACGATGCGGGTGAGATAGGCGGGAGGCGATTCGATGCCGCCATCAACCCCAGCCCACCTCAGCCACGCGTCCTGCACGACGTCCTCCGCCTCGGTAAGCGAGCCCGTCATCCGGTAGGCCAGTCGCGTCAGGCGCCTGCGCTCCGCTTCGAAGTCGGCCGTCCGCGGACTGTCCATCGCCTACACCCGCACCGTTTTGTCAGCGACCATATCCGCTGTCCCGATCGCTCGGGCACCTTGATCGCAAGGATAAGACGATCGGAGGTGCCTTGATGTGACATCGGCCGCATCAGGCAGAAATGCCGCTTGGCATGTCACACCTCGACCGGTCGGCCCGTCATAGCTTCGAACGTCGATCTTCGGCGCTCCAAGCATGGAAAAATGTTATGAGTGAGAACAAGCGATTGGTCTGGAACGAGGTGGCACCGCAGGGTGCGAAGGCGCTCTTCGGCATCCACCACTACATCACCACGGGCACCGACCTGCCCCACGAACTGATCCACCTCGTCTTCCTGCGCGTGTCACAAATCAATGGCTGCGCGCACTGCATCGACTTACACACCCGTGACCTCCTCAAGACGATGCCGTTCGAGAAGGTTGCCCTGGTTCCGGTCTGGGCTGAGGTGCCTCACCTGTTCTCCGACCAATATCGCGCTGCGCTCGCATGGGCGGAAGAAGTCACGCTTGTCAGCGAGACGCACGCTTCCGACGAAGCCTATGCGGCTGCAAGCGCGGCCTTTGCGTCCAAGGATCTCGTGGATCTCACCATCACGATCGCGGCGATGAATGCGTTCAACCGGCTCGGCGCACCCTTTCGGCTCCCGGTCAAGGCAAGGGCCTGATCTCAGGCTGTAGGCGGCGGCCACGTCACCAGGAGGTGGTGGTCATCGTACTTGGCTTATCCGACCAACGGCCGCTGTAGGGTGACGAGCGGCCATTACGATTGTTTTGGCCAACGGTCTGCAAGTGGCGCACAGCCTAACAAGCCGGGGGCGAACTCCTGACCCCTTGCAGACCTTCAAGCCTGCGAGCCCAGAACTCCGCTTGGTAGGAAGAAGCGGACCTATGAGCGGCGGCCACGACATCAGCAGCTACGGGCACATTAGCGACCGACGGGTAGCAGGCATGTCAGTGCGGTTCACTACGTGGTGGAAGGCTATGGGTCCGGCTCTCGACAGGCACCGGCCTCGCAACCGACCTCCACCGTTGCACCTTCCGCTGCGCGCCCCGGTCGAGTTCGATGATTCCATCGAGGGACACGACCGGCGCGCGGAACGCGCGATTAATCAGCGAGTACGTTCCCGCTGAACATGCCACCGCGGAAGACCGGTGCGCCCTGATCGGTCACGAAGAGGACGAGGTCGGCGTCGGAGCCGGCCAGCACCCTCCCGCCGTCCCCCTTGAGGTACGCCGTGTCACCCGCCCGCAGCGTCAAGCCGCCGACCTCGACGTCGCCGCCGAAGACGTGGAGCAGGCGAACCGCATCGGGCGCCGGAAGCGGCGGCAGGGACAACGCTGCCCCGGCCGCAACATGCGCGTCGGAGACCCATGCCTGGGCTCGGACCTCCAGCGGCGCGCCCTCGGGCCCCGCGATGAGGCGCCACTTGCTGTGGCTCAACACCTCCCCGAAGTCGTGGAACTGGACCTTGGGTCCGAGGTCGGCCGCCCGCGGCCGCAGGAAGATCTGCAGTGCCTCGACTGGGCCGTGGTCCAGCATGCGCTCCTCGTGCTGGAAGGTGTGGCCGGCGTTCATCATCATCAGGCGCGTCGTCGTGATCTCCTCCGCGTTTCCGACCGTGTCCCGGTGGAGCATCCGTCCGGCCCGGACGTAGGTCAGGATTTCGTCGTCGCGGTGCGGGTGCATCCCAATGACGTGCCCGGGCACCACGGTGGCGCGGTCGATCCGGCCGATGGCGCCCAGGCCGCTATCTCCGCCGCTGAGGCTCAGCCCGGGACGGATGATCTCGACGGCGAAGCCGCGGGTTGGGTCACCCATGCGGTCGCCGCGTCTGAGCTTGGTCACGTCCATGGTCGTTGTCCTTTCTTAGTGGGCATCTCCGCCATGGAACGTAGCGTCGTCGTACCAGGGACGGTATCGTCCGATCCTGGCAAGCTCCGTCCCGGGAAGCGGAACACGCATGGACGTCGACGACCTGAGGACCTTCGTGGAGGTCGCCGACGCGGGAGGGGTCTCGGCCGCCTCCCGCCGCCTCAACATGGCGAAGTCCATCGTCAGCCGGCGGCTACTGCGGCTGGAGGCCGAGATCGGCACCCAGCTCCTCGCCCGCACCACCCGCGGCGCGGCCCTGACCGAGGCGGGCACGACGTTCCGTGAGCACGCCGCGCGGATTTGCGCCGAAGTGGACGCGGCCCTGGAGGCGGTCTCGGTCGGCGGCGCGCTCCGCGGCCTCCTGCGGGTCGCCGTGCCCTCCACGTTCGGCCCGACGCACTTCGCGCCGGCCATCGCCGAACTCACTCGCCGCCATCCCCAACTGCAGATCAACTGCCGCTACAGCGACCGCTACGTCGACCTCGTTACGGAGGGCTTCGACTGCGGCATCCGGGTCGGCTACCTTGCGGATTCGAACCTCGTCGCACGCCGCATCGGGTCCTTCTCAGTTCGTCTGTTCGCAAGCCCCGACTATGTCGCCGCGCACGGCGCGCCCGAGACGCCGGATGATGTGCCCGGACACCCGGCCGTGATGATCGGCACGGAGACCTGGACGTTCAGCGCCGGTGGCAAGTCGTTCCCGGTCCGCCCGACGGGCCGCTTCCGCGCCGACAGTGCGGTGGCCATCGCGGAGGCGACAGCCGCGGGCGCGGGCCTCACCGCGCTGCCCGACGTCATCGCGGAGCCCTACGTGGCAGCCGGCTCTCTGGTGCCGGTCATGCCGGGATACGCCCTACCCTCCATCGGCATGTTCGTCGTGCGCCCGCCCGGGCAGCACCCATCGCGCAAGGTACAGGCCTTGACGGACGTGCTGATGGAGCGCCTCGGCCGGTAAGCCGCTTCGCCGTGGCCATATGATCCCGCCCAAGGACGTAGTCGCCATCACCGCGTCCCGCATTCAGGAACGCAGAGTGCCTGGAAAGACGGCTAGTGGCACCGGACGTGGGACGGCATCTTCGGGGTGTCAGGCGGTTCCGGAGCGAGGCCGCCCCACCCGAAGGAGAACGTCATGTCCTACGATAGATTGACTGCCGAGAACGCCGCCGTGCTGTTTGTCGACCATCAGACCGGGCTCGCCAACGGCGTGCAGACCCAGTCGCCCGCGGATTTCCAGAACAACGTGAAGGCGCTCGTGACCATCGCGCAGGTCTACGATCTGCCGGCCGTGATCACGACTAGCGCCTCGGACGGCCCGAACGGCCCGGTCATGCCGGTGGTGGCGCAGGGCCTGCCGAACGCCGCCATCGTGCATCGGCCGGGCGAGATCAACGCCTTCGACAACGCCGACTTCGCGGCTGCCGTGAAGGCGACCGGCCGCAAGAAGCTCCTGATCGCCGGAATCTCGACGGACGTGTGCGTCGCCTTCGCGGCCCTGTCGGCGAAGGACGCGGGATACGACGTCTACGCGGTCGTCGACGCCTCCGGCACCTGGAGCAAGCTCGTCGAGGACGCGGCTATCACCCGGATGGTCCAGGCCGGCATCGTGCCGATCAACTGGGTCGCCGTCGGTGCGGAACTCCTCGCCCACTGGCAGTCCTCCACGGGCGAGGCGCATGCGAGGCTGATGGGCGACCACCTGCCCTTTGCCGGCAACAACTACGCCGGCTTCCTGGCCGCGAAGGGGCAGGCGTAACCGCTTGAAAGGGGGCCGGACACCGACTGCACGGTGACGACCGGCTCCCCTCGCGTTTGATTGTTCCGCTTGCGACAACAATGAACTGCCAAGGGCGAGCATTCTCGCCGTGCTTCCACCAGGGCACCTTGTCCTTGTGGTTCGGGGCTTCGCCCGGTCCAGAATTAAGGGAACACGTTCATGAAGCTCTACCACCACCCTCTCTCGGGCCACGCGCACCGGGCTCGCCTGTTCCTCTCGCTACTCGGCGTGGCCCACGAGGCGGTCGAGGTGGACCTGAAGGCGGCCGCGCACAAGCGTCCCGAGTTCCTCGCTCTCAACCCGTTCGGGCAGGTGCCGGTCCTCGACGATGACGGGACGGTCATCTCGGACTCGAACGCCATCCTCGTGTATGTAGCCCGGAAGCTCGGGCGCACGGACTGGCTGCCGGCGGACGCCGAAGGCGAGGCCGCCGTGCAGCGTTGGCTGTCGGTCGCGGCCGGCGAGCTTGCCTACGGCCCGGCGGCCGCGCGCCTCGTCACCGTGTTCGGCGCGAAGTTCAACCCAGAGGAGGTGATCGGCCGGGCGCACACGCTGCTCGGACGCCTGGAGGCGCATCTCGACGGTCGCGACTGGCTGGTCGGCGAGCGCCCCACCATCGCGGACGTGGCGCTCTACAGCTACCTGGCGCGTGCGCCGGAGGGCAACGTCGACCTCTCCGGCTACGCCAAGGTCAACGCGTACCTACGCCGGATCGAGGCCCTGCCGGGCTTCCTCCCTTTCGTCCAGACCCCGGCCGGCCTCTCGGCCGCCGCGTGACCTTGCGGGTGCGGTCGTGCCGTCAGGCGCGACCGACCGAACCGGACGGGAGAGCACCATGAGCGACGGTCCGACCATCACGAAGTCCTCGACCTGGCATCCGGGCGAGAAGGTCATCCAGCAGCAGGTCGGCGTGGCCGAGCGGATGGAGGAAGTCGGGCGCCGCGTGGTGCGGGACTTCATGCCCGACCAGCACCGCGCGTTCTACGAACAGATCCCGTTCATCGTGGCCGGCAGTGTCGACAATCAGGGCGACGCCTGGGCGACGCTGGTCGGCGGCGGTCCCGGCTTCATCGCCTCGCCGACGCCGACGACCCTCGACATCGCGGTGCGGCCGGATCCGAGCGACCCAGCGAGCGCGGGCTTGCGCGAGGGAGACGCCATCGGGCTCCTCGGGATCGAACTTCACACCCGCCGCCGCAACCGCGTGAACGGCCTCATCCGCGCCGCGGCGGAAGGCATCCTGAACTTCGCCGTCGACCAGAGCTTCGGCAACTGCCCGCAGTACATCCAGCTGCGCGATCTCGCCTTCGTCCGCGACCCGGGTGAGCCCTTTTCTGGCACCGTCGAGGAGAACGCCGTCCTCGACGCGAAGGCGCGCGCCATGATCAAGGGTGCCGACACCTTCTTCGTCGCCTCCTACGCCGAGCGCGACGGACATCGGCAGGTCGATGTCTCGCACCGCGGCGGCAAGGCCGGATTCGTCCGTGTCGCCGAGGACGGCACGCTCACGGTCCCCGACTTCGCCGGCAACCTGTTCTTCGCCACGCTCGGCAACATCCTCCTGAATGGCAGGGCCGGCCTCGTCTTCGCCGACTTCGAGACCGGCGACCTCCTGCAGATGACCGGCGACGCCGAGGTCGTCCTGTCCTCCCCTGAGATCGCCGCCTTCCAGGGCGCCGAGCGGCTCTGGACGTTCCGGCCCCGCCGCGTCGTGCGGCGGCGGGGGGCGCTGCCCCTGCGCTGGACCTTCCGGCAGGACGGCTGGTCGCCGAATTCCCTGATGACCGGTGACTGGCACGCGGCCGCCGACCGCCTTCAGGCCGCGGACCTCGCGACGCAGTGGCGCCCGTTCACAGTCACGAAGATCGTCGACGAGAGCCGCGCGATCCGCTCCTTCCACCTCCAGCCTGCGGACGGGTCCGGGCTGATCCCGCATCAGGCGGGGCAGCACCTGCCCATTCGCGTGGCGCTCCCCAGCGCGGACAAGCCGGTCATCCGCACCTATACGCTCTCGGTCGCGCCCTCGGACGCGGTCTACCGCATCAGCGTCAAGCGCGACGGCACCGTGTCCGGGCACCTGCACAACACGCTGCGGGTCGGCGACGTGGTGGAGGCGCGCGCTCCGGCTGGCGGCTTCACCATCGACGCCCATGCCAAGCGGCCGGCCGTGCTGCTTGCCGGCGGCATCGGCATCACGCCGCTCCTCGCGATGCTGCGTTATCTCGTCTACGAGGGCCTGCGCACCAGAGGCATCCGGTTGACCACCCTGGTCCAGGCGGCCCGCTCCAAGGACGAGCGTCCCTTCGATAGGGAAGTGGCGGAGCTCGCCGCCGCGGGACAGGGCGCGGTCAGAGTGGTGCGGGTGCTGAGCGCGCCTGAGGATGCCGTGGAGGGCGTCGACTACGACGTTGCTGGCCGGATCGACATGGCGCTGCTCGCCCGCGTGCTGCCGTTCGGCGACTACGACTTCTACCTCTGCGGTCCGACCGCCTTCACGCAGGCGCTCTACGACGGCCTGCGGGGCCTGAACGTCGCCGACGACCGTATCCACGCCGAGACCTTCGGGCCCTCTTCGCTGGTCAGGAGCGTGCCAGCGGGCGTCCAGGCGGCCAAGCTGCCGCCTGCGTCGACGGAGCCGGTCCCGGTCGCCTTCCTGAACGCGTCCAAGGAGGCGCGCTGGACGCCGGAAGCCGGAACGCTGCTCGAACTCGCCGAGGCCCGCGGCCTCAGCCCGGAGTTCAGTTGCCGGACCGGGACCTGCGGCACCTGCATGACGAAGCTCCTCAAGGGTGCCGTCACCTACGCGAAGGCGCCCACCGCGCCCTACGCAGCCGACGAGGTGCTGATCTGCTCAGCCACCCCGGCCGAGGGCAGCGGGCCCGTCCATCTCGCGCTCTGACCTGCGGCGATGGCCGAGGGCCCCACCCCGCCGGCCCACTGACAGTCCTCTCGAAAAGTGTTCACCCCCGAAAACCCCGAGGAGAAGCCGATGTCCCGTCCCCCGTTACCGCCGTTCACTGAAGAGAGCGCCATCGAGAAGGTGCGCCTCGCCGAAGACGGCTGGAACAGCCGCGATTCCGCCAAGGTGGCCCTAGCCTACACGACCGACACCCGTTGGCGGAACAGGGCCGAGTTCGTCACGAGCCGCGACGAGGCCCAGGCTTTCCTCACCCGCAAGTGGAACCGCGAGCTCGACTATCGCCTGATTAAGGAGCTCTGGGCCTTCACCGGCAACCGTATCGCGGTGCGCTACGCCTACGAGTACCGCGACGACAGCGGCCAATGGTTCCGGGCCTACGGCAACGAGAACTGGGAGTTCGCCGAGGACGGCCTGATGCGGGCTCGCCACGCCAGCATCAACGAGCACCCGATCCGGGAGGAGGACCGCAAGTTTCGCTGGCTGCTCGGGCGCCGTCCCGACGACCACCCGGGTCTCAGCCACTTCGGCTTCTGAACCGCCTTTCCAATATCAGGAGCCCGGCCATGTCGTCCTTCACCCTGGATGGGCGGGCACGCCTGTCCATCGCGCTCGCCCTGGTCGACGGGAACTGCGACGTGCCCGTCTCCGCGGACCGGGAAGCCGAGGCCCGCAGGCTGGGGCTGTGCGGCGCCGAGATCGACGCCGCGCGGCAGGGGCGCAGCTTCGACGCGCGGACGTCGCGCGTCCTGACGCTCGCCCTCGCGGCCGCCGCGCATGACGGCGACCGTCTCGCCGACGAGCGCGAGCGTGCCGCCAGGTGGGGCATATCTGCGGAGGTCTGCCGCGAGATCGAGGGCCTCGCCGAGGGCGTCGCCGCGTTGCCTGCCAGCTAGAGGCACGGGTCTCTCGCGCGGTTTACCATCCGTTCACAACACCGCGGCGCGCTGACGCGAACGTCTGTATTCGTCACGGCCACGATGTTAGGGCCGCCCGGGACGGGGAGCAGGGACATGGACCGCTGGCAGGCCATGCGCATCTTCGCCAAGGTCGCGGAGACAGCGAGCTTCGCCGAGACGGCGCGCCTGATGCACATGAGCCCGCCGGCGGTGACGCGAGCCGTCGCCGCGCTCGAGGAGACCATCGGCGCCCGTTTGTTCGTGCGCACCACGCGCTCGGTGAAGCTCACCGAGGCCGGCGGGCGCTACTATGAGGATTGCCGGCGCATCCTGGCCGACATCGTCGAGGCCGAGGCCGCTGCCGCCGGCTCCTACGCGACGCCCTCCGGGACGCTCGCTGTGACCGGATCGGTCCTGTTCGGCCACATGTACGTGCTGCCCATCGTAACCGACTATCTCGACGCCTACCCGACCATGTCCGCGCGGACGCTGTTCGTCGACCGGCCGGTGAACATCGTCGAGGAGGGGATCGACGTCGCCGTCCGCATCGGCCACCTGCCCGATTCCGGCTTCACGGCCGCCAGGGTCGGCTCGGTGCGCCGCGTCGTCTGCGGCGCGCCGGCCTATTTCGAGCGGCACGGCGTCCCGCAGAGCCCGCAGGACCTGAGGGACCATCGCCTCGCGATGTCGACGGGCGCCTGGGCGTCGACGGAGTGGCGGTTCGCGCAGGACCAGCGCGTGACGGTCCATCCCGCCCTGGTGAGCAACACCAACGAGGCCGGCATCGCCGCGGCCATGGCGGGCTGGGGTCTCACGCGGGTGCTGCACTACCAGATCGGCTCCGCCTTGCTGGAAGGGAAGCTGCAGGTCGTGCTCGCCGATTACGAGGAGCCGCCGCTGCCCATCCACGTGCTGTATCCCGAGGGACGCCAAGCGCCAGCGAAGGTCAGGACCTTCGTCAACATGGCGGTTGCGGCGCTCCGGGGAAACCGCCTCCTCAACTGAAGCTCCGCGCCGAAGCCTGAGATGATCCCCGCCCGATGGGGTTATCGGTCGCCGAAGTCGGTCGAAAGGCTGAGGTCGCGCCAAGCGCGCAGCTCGGCCAGCCGGGCCTCGTCGCCTGCCTCGGCTCGCGCGTAGGCGTCGCTACCCAGAACCAAGCGCAACGGCGGCGCTTTCGCCGAGACGACGGCCATCATCGCCCGAGCGGCGCGCTCTGGGTCGCCGGGCTGCTTGCCGTCGTAGGATCGCTGCATGGCGGCGACCTTGCCGACGGTCTCGGCGTAGGCCGGGTTGCCCTCAGCGACCCGCGTCGACGAGCCCGCGAAGTCGGTGCGGAAGCCGCCGGGTTCCACGATGGTGACGTGCACGCCGAAGGGCTTCATCTCGATAGCCAGGACCTCGGAGAACCCCTCCACGCCGAACTTCGCGGCCGAGTAAGGGCCGCGACCAGTTGCGCCGGTTCGCCCACCGATGGAGGAGACCTGCAGGAAATGCCCGCGGCGTTGCCTCCGGAGTAGCGGGATGGCCGCCTTGGTCACGTTGACGACCCCGAACAGGTTCGTCTCGACCTGCGCCCGGAACGAGGCGAGGTCGGTGTCCTCGATGGGCGCCAGGTCGCCGTAGCCGGCATTGTTGACGACCACGTCGATCCGACCGAACCGCTCCGCCGCGACCTCGACCGCCCGGCGCGCACCTGCCTCGTCGGTGACGTCGAGGGGCAGCGCTAACACGCGCTCGCCGCTGGCCTCGACGAGGTCCGCGAGCGCGGCAGGGTCGCGCGCCGTCGCGCAGAGCCGCTCACCCGCCGCGACGACGGCCTGGGCCAAGGCCCGGCCGAGCCCCCGCGACGAGCCCGTGACGAGCCAGGTCCTAACCATCTTCACCACCGCTTCTTCATGTTTCGAAGGCGCCGAGATCGGTGGCTGAGCGGCTGCCTTCAAGCATCGCGTCGCGAACCTCTCCATTGCCGAGAGAGGAATAAAGATCGCGGCCGTCGTCCATTATCATCCTTGTCGAGAAGCGGTGGGCGCAGCGCCCGCCCGACAACATCCCGACCTCACAGGGGAACGGTCATGACCACGGTCTCTATCGTCGCCGGCCCACGCCTCCACCTCGCGCAGCGCATTAGGGAAGTCGCCGCGAACACGCCGGCCGCCTACTTCGGCATCGTCCTGGGGCTATCCGGCCTCGGCGGGGCTTGGCGCGCGGCCGCGCTCGCCTGGCACCTGCCCACGGTCGTCGGGGAGGCGGTCTACGCACTTGCCGGCGCAGTCTGGGCCGTGCTCGTCGTCCTCTATGCCCTCAAGGCCGTCCTCGCCCCGGACAAGCTGGCGGTCGAGGCGGCCCATGCGGTCCAGTGCTGCTTCATCGGCCTCGCCGGCGTGGCGACCATGCTCGTCGCGAGCGGGCTCATCCCTTACTCGGCCGGAGCCGCAACCGTCCTGTTCGGCCTCGGCTTCCTGTTCACGCTCGGCTTCGCGGTCTGGCGGACGGGCGGCCTCTGGCAAGGCGGCCGGGACCACGGCACCACCACCGCGGTGCTGTACCTGCCGACCGTGGCCGGAAGCTTTGTCTCGGCGACTGGGGCGTCGGCCCTGGGCTACCAGGATTGGGGTCAGCTCGCCTTCGGCGCCGGCCTGTTCTCCTGGCTTGCGATGGAATCGGTTCTGCTCCACCGCCTGCTGACCGGGCCTGAGAAGCCCGTCGCGTTGCGCCCGACCCTGGGCATCCAGCTGGCGCCCGCGCCGGTGGGGGCCGTGGCCTACCTCTCGGTCGGGGGCGGAGCGCCGGACCTCTTTGCGCATGCCCTGATCGGCTACGGTCTGCTCCAGGTTCTGGTTCTGGCCCGGCTCTCGCCTTGGATCGCGAAGGCCGGCGCTGTCCCCGGGCTCTGGACCTTCAGCTTCGGCGCGACTGCCATGGCAACGGCCCCGGTTCGCCTGGTTGCCCATGGCGATGCCGGAGCGGTCGCCGTCCTCGCCCCGGTGCTTTTCCTGGTAGCGAACGGCCTCGTCGTCGGCCTTACCATCATGACCGTAGCTTTACTGCTCCAGCGCAAGATGTTTGCTGCACCGGCGGCAGCCAGCCAAGCAAGGACGTGACCGCGCCCCCGGTCATCCTGCCAAGTAACCCGACGACTGCTTTCAAGCGGCTGTTGAGTGCCTTGCTGTTGAACCAACCACCGATCACGGTGGGGCGTTTTTGTTCGTGTCGCTTCGGCAGCGGTTCGTTGCCGAGGACGTTATGGTGGTCGGAGCAACCATTCCATCTCGACAACCGCTGTTGGCCTCCAAGCGGCCATTCCAATGTCTTCGGTCGGAGGTCCGCTGATGGCGCAAAACCGTCATTCAGCAAACAGAGGCTAAAGAGCGATCCTCCCTCGGCTTCGCGGACACCACTGATACGCTCATGCTGAGCGGGGAAGGTGTCGGATGGCGAAGACGAGGGAAGATCATCAAAGCCAGCTGGTCAGGTCAGGCAGGCGTGAGGGACGCGAGGGGCCACGGGCAGCTGTATCGATCCATTTATCCAGATCCGGCGGTCTGCGTTCATGGGTCATGATCTGGAAGCAGAACAGGTGCGTACAGAGCGCGATACAGAGCGTTGACGGAATGCACGGGACCACGGCGGAATCTCGCCACGCTCGACCCAGGGCACCAGTCGAGTTGGCCTTGGCACCAGATGCGCAGTCAGGATCGGGAGCTTCATCAGTTCCTCCAATTGCAAACTGATCCCGATGGGGTTGCAGTAGCGTTCCGTCGTTTCGCTCTTTCCGCCGTGACCAAGCAGATCAGCTCTAAACTCTTCGGCGACCCTCTGCTGCTTGAGCGCATTGCCAAAGAAGTGTCGAACCTGATGCGTCGTGAATTCTGCCATCGTAAAGGCTGGGCGCAATTCGTCGTAGAGACGATCGCCTAGAAGGCTACGCGTAGAGGGTGAGAACAGGTCCGGAAAGACGCGCTTATGTCCCAGGCGGTGCACCGCAACGACGTAGTCGAGGAAGCCGAGTCGGATGAGTTCGGGATGGACTGCGAGGTTGCGCACGGATTGCGCGTTCTTCACCCGTCCGAACGCATTGAAGCAGACGTGGAGGTAGGGGTGCTCGCCGTTCGTGGTGACGACATCGTCCACGCTCAACGCGCAAAACTCCTCGCGCCGCATCCCCGTGTAGTGCGCCAGCATCGGGCCGAAATAGGCAGCTCGATGGAACAGCTCGGTACCGGTGGTATGGATGTCGTCCCAGTCGCGACACCCCGTGAAGACCGGCAGCGAGAAGAACGTCGCAAGCGCCGAGCTCGGCGGCGTCGGACGCTGGTCGCGGCCCCGCTTCTTCTTGCGGGCGCGGAACTCGGCAAGGGAGACCCCGGCGTCGATGATCACGCCCGCCTTTCGGGCACGGACGAGGGCCTGTCCGAGGAAGGTGAGGTGCCTATTGCGGGTACCGGAGGCGAGGCCGCGCTCGCCGGGCTTCTTCGCCTCACTGATCTGGCGCAACTCGCGGATCGGACGGTCCTTGTCCTTCGGGCTCTTCCCGACGCTCGTGAACAGCCCACGCAGGAAGCCGTCGAAGGCATCACAATGCGTCTGCCTGAGCCCGGCGAGGTCGGTCAGCCCGTGCTCTTCGCGCAGGAAGCGGCCGAAGAGCGTAAAGATGAACTCGGCCTGCCGACAGGTTTTGTCGTCCCAATCTCGATCCTGACGCTTCTCCGCGATGAGCCTCCCACCGATCGCCTCGATAGTGACAATGGATGTTGAGGCTGGCGCGAGCGGTGATCCTTTCGACGCGATCGGGAGAGGAACCGACGATGCCGTGATAGGGTCCACCACGGCAACTATCGGTTCGGCAACAGGCTGTTCCGATGCGTTTTCGCCTGCTTCCGTACCGAGGTCCGCCATGAGGTCCTCGTAGGGCAGCGCGTCCAAGACGAAGCGGTCGCGCGTGCGCAGCAGGGCCTCACCCAGGGCACGCAGGTAGATCGGCTCGGCCCGCGCCACGTTGCCCGGCGTCGGCAGTGCCCCAATCTCCTCGACAATCTCGCGGATGCGTGCCTGCGAGGGTGCCAGGGCGCCACTCCTCCGCATGGCGTCGAGGCAATCGCCGACACAGGCGATCTCAGCTTCCGCTAGCCCCGCCTTCGCCATAGCAGCGCGGTCATCCTCTGTCAGGCGCCCGTTCACGCCCCGGCTAGAGGCGACCCGATAGCTCCAGCCCATGGCCTGTTCCGCGGCCATCTCGGCTGCTGGATCGAAGTCGGGTTCCTGGCGCGCGAAGGCCGCGACGCGGTCGAGCTTCGCCTCGTGGCCGAGGAGGGCCTTCCGGAACAGCGTCGCGAGCTGCTCCCTTGTGATGGCATCAGGCAGGGTCGTCATGAACAGTTCGGCGGCGGTCGCGTCCAGTTGGGCGGCGAGGAAGCGCGCGCGAACCGGCTCGCGCGTCCTCAAGCTGAGCTTCAGCCAATTCGCGCCCGTCGCCAAGGCGAATGTCGCCGGCACGCGTCGCCGCCAGTAATAGACGGCGCCCCGGCGGTTAAGGTTCGTTGCGAGCGCCACTCGGCCCGCCTCCTGTGTCCCACGCGTGTGACCTACCTCCGTGACCCAGTTGGACCACAGAGATACCCAGCCACAGGAGACACGAGCGAGATCAGGGACTTAGGAGGCTTGGCTGGGGCGCCAGGATTCGAACCTGGGAATGGCGGTACCAAAAACCGCTGCCTTACCACTTGGCGACGCCCCAACGGTGCCGAGCCGCCGGTTGTCTAGACGGGCCGTGCCGGGCTGGCAACCGGATTGCGCATCCTGCAAAGCAGGAACGGCGGGCGCGGGAGGTTCGGATGACGGGTGGCGTGGCGGTCGTGACGGGGGCGGGGTCCGGCATCGGGCGAGCGGTGGCGCAGGGACTCGCGGCGGCCGGTTGGCGGCTGGTGCTGGCCGGGCGGCGGCGGGCGGCGCTGGAGACGGTCGCCGCGGCGCTGCCCGGGGCGGCGCTGTGCGTGCCGACCGACGTGTCCGACCCGGCCGCCGTCGAGGCGCTGTTCGCGGAGGCCGCGGCGCGGTTCGGACGGATCGACCTGCTGTTCAACAATGCCGGGATCTTCACGCCGGCGGCGCGGGTGGACGAGGTCGCGGTCGAGGATTGGCTCGCCAGCGTCAACGTCAATCTCACGGGCGCCTTCCTATGCACCCGCACCGCCTTCCGCCGGATGCGGACGCAGGAGCCCCGGGGCGGACGCATCATCAACAACGGCTCGCTCGCAGCCCACGTGCCGCGGCCGATGTCGGCGCCCTATTCGGCCACCAAGCACGCGATCACCGGCCTCACCCGCGCCACCGCGCTCGACGGGCGCCCCTTCGGCATCGCCTGCGGGCAGATCGATGTCGGCAACGCGCAGACCGAGATGACCGAGAGCTTCGGACAGGGCGCCCGTCAGGCCGACGGGACGATCCGGCCCGAGCCGTTCATGCAGGCCCAGGACGTCGCCGAGGCGGTGGTCTACATGGCCGGATTGCCGCTCTCGGCCAACGTCCTGTTCATGACCGTGATGGCGACGGGCATGCCCTATGTCGGGCGCGGCTGATCGCCCGGCTTGCGCCGGATGGGCCGTCGCGACGCGGTCCGGGGGATCGCGCCCCGCGATCGCGCCCGGGCGGCCCTCACCCCCGGCTTTGCGTGCGGCCGCCGGAGCGCGTAGAGAGCAGGCCACGCCCGAACAACCCGAGACGAGCGACCGCCCGGCAAAGCCCGGCGGCCGGTGCCCGCCATGCTGATGCAGACCGACCCCAAGCCTGCCGACCCCAAGCCTGCCGACCCCAAGGCCGCCGACCCGAACGCCGACCCGGTCGCGCGGCGGCGCACCTTCGCGATCATCTCGCACCCGGACGCCGGCAAGACCACGCTGACCGAGAAGCTGCTGCTGTTCGGCGGCGCGATCCAGCTCGCGGGCGAGGTCAAGGCCAAGCGCAACCGCGTCTCGACCCGCTCCGACTGGATGGGCATCGAGAAGGAGCGCGGCATCTCGGTCGTCACCTCGGTGATGACCTTCGAGTACGGCGATTGCGTCTTCAACCTCCTCGACACGCCGGGCCACGAGGACTTTTCGGAAGATACGTATCGCACCCTGACCGCGGTCGATTCCGCGGTCATGGTGATCGACGCCGCCAAGGGCATCGAGGCCCGCACGCGAAAACTGTTCGAGGTGTGCCGGCTGCGGGACATCCCGATCGTCACCTTCGTGAACAAGCTCGACCGCGAGGCCCGCGACCCGTTCGAGACCCTCGACGAGATCGAGAAGACGCTCGCGCTCGACGTGGCCCCGGTCACGTGGCCGATCGGGCTCGGACGCACCTTCGCCGGCACCTACGAACTCGGCGGCAACCGGGTGCGCCGGCTCGACGCCGCGGACGACGCGGGCACGATCCCCGTCTCGGGTTTCGCCGACCCGCTGTTCGACACGCTGCTGACGGAGGACGGCGCCGCCGATGCGTGGCGCGAGGAGGTGGAACTGGCCGAGGGCGGGCTCAAGACCTTCGATCTCGCGGCCTTCCGCGAGGGACACCTGACGCCGGTCTTCTTCGGCTCGGCCCTCCGGAATTTCGGCGTGCGCGACCTCATCGACGGGCTCGCCCGCTTCGCCCCGCCGCCGCGGGGCCAAGAGGCCGACAAGCGCGCGGTCGAGCCGACCGAGCCGAAGATGACGGGCTTCGTGTTCAAGATTCAGGCGAACATGGATCCGAACCACCGCGACCGCATCGCCTTCATGCGCGTCTGCTCGGGCCAGCTCCGGCGCGGCATGAAGGCCAAGCTCGTGCGCACGGGCAAGCCGATGTCGCTTTCGGCACCCCAGTTCTTCTTCGCCCAGGACCGGGCCATCGCCGACGAAGCCTTTGCCGGCGACGTGGTCGGCATCCCCAACCACGGCACGCTGCGCATCGGCGACACGCTGACCGAGGGCGAGGATCTCGTCTTCCGCGGGGTGCCGAGCTTCGCCCCCGAGATCATGCGCCGGATCAAGCTCACCGACGCGATGAAGGCCAAGAAGCTCCGGGAAGCCCTTCAGCAAATGGGCGAGGAAGGCGTCGTGCAGGTCTTCGTGCCGCAGGACGGCTCGCCGGCCATCGTCGGCGTGGTCGGCGCGCTTCAGCTTGACGTGCTCAAGGAGCGTCTCCAGGCCGAGTACGGCCTGCCGATCGACTTCGAGACGAGCCGCTTCTCGGTCTGCCGCTGGATCGAATCGGACTCCGAGGCGGAGATCGACAAGTTCGTGAACGCCCATGGCTCGGCGATGGCGAGCGACCTCGACGGGGCGCCGGTCTTCATGGCGACCACCGCCTTCTCGCTCCGCTACGAGGAGGAGCGCTGGGACAAGATCCGCTTCACCGACGTGAAGGATTACCAGAAGAAGCGGGTGGCCTGAGCCACCGGCCGCCGGCTCACTCGTAGTCGAGATCGAGCGAGCGCTCGAAGGCGCTCGCGCTCAACTGGCGCCCGCTCGGATCGGCGACCGCGATATCGCGAAAGCCGCGCCGGGCGAGTTCCCAGGTCTTCTCCAGGGCCTGCTCGTCGGTGCCGCAGGCGAAGGTCATCGCGCGGCCGCCCGGATCCGTTCCCATCACCTTGTACATCGTCCCCCCTCCTGCCGGGCGGCGATCATACGCCGCCCGGCAAGGGACCGGTAGGGGATCGGTCGGGCGCAGGCGGCGCCCCCTCAGAAGAAGATCGTGGTCGAGAGGTAGCCGTAGATCGTGTCGCCGGTGTCGGGCGCGTTCGGCGCGTTCCGCAGGAAGTCCCCCTTGATGAGGTAGGCCCCCCCGGCCTCGAGTTGCACCGCCCGCGGGACGAGCCAGGTGCGGATGCGTCCCTCGATCTGCTGGCCCGCGAAGCGGCCCGAGCGGCCGGTCCGGTCGCGCACGCCGGTGGCGGCGAAGCTGTCGGTCGGGTCCTCCAGCCAGAGCGCCCGATACTCGAGGGAGGCGTCCCAGGACGGGTCCGGTGCGATGTCGAGCCGCAGCCCCGGCGAGATCAGGTTGGCGCGCTGGACGGGCCCGTAGAGGCTGGTCGGGCCGTATTCCCAGCGACGGGCGCCGAACAGGGTGTCGAACCGGCCGTAGCGGGCGCGGTCGGAGCCGTCGCCGCTGGCGTGGTCGTAGTGCAACGACAGGCGCGGGCGCCACGGGGCCTCGAAAGTGTAGCCGATTTCGGCGTGGAGGAAGTAGGCCGAGACCGGCAGATCGGTCACGTCGGCGAAGGCGCTCGTCTCGCGGGCCTGGCCGGTCTGGTAGATCGCCTCGATGTCGTGATCCCAGGCACCGGGCTTCGGCGGCCGGGCCAGCCGGAGACCCGGCGTGAACAGCCGGCGGTTCCGGGTCTGGATGCCCTCCAACTGCGATCCCGTATCCTCCTCCAGGAGGCCGAAGCCGTAGGCCTCGAGCGTGCCGCCGAGCACGCCCGCCTTGGTGGCGTGGCCGCCGAAGAACTGGAGGTTGAAGCCCTCCTGGTCCCAGACGATGCCGTTGGCCAGGATACCGGCACGGTCGTCGGGCAGCCGGTAATGGGGCAGGGTGTAGAACAGGCGCAGCCTGTCCGCCCCGGCATTCCGCCAATCGTAGGCGACGCCGGTGAAGGCGTTGATGGTGTTGCGGAACTGGTTTCGGGCGACCAGGCGGCGCGAGCCGATGTTCTGGGTGAAGCGGCCGAGCGTCAGCGTGCTGACCGTGCCGGCTCCGGCCGCGTCGTCGAGGTCGAGGCCGAGATAGATCTGGCCGAGTTCCAGCGCGTTCACCTCCGTGGTGGCGATGGAGGAGGAGTTGCGGCGCTGGAAGTAGGCGCGGCCGTCGATCAATTCCCCGCCGATCCGCGCCGGCCCGAAATCGTACTCGGCGAACAGGGTGGTCTGGAGCGAGAACAGCGCGTTGCTGGGCGAGGACGGGCTCGGCCGGAACTGGCCACCGAGCGCCTCGACCCGCGGCCGGAGCGTTCCGCTGATCGTCCAGTTCGAGGGCCTGCCGAGGACGTCGTAGAGCGTGAAGACCGGCACTGTCGGCAGCGCGGACGAGGCCTGGGGCAGGGTCTGCGCCCAGCCCGCGGGACTGCCGGCCACGAGCGCGGCCGCCACGAGGCAGGATCGGATCACGATGCGTCTCCGACCGTCGAATGCATCGGAACCCTTTCAACTCGATACGATCAGCGCAGCATACAGACCTTTCCCATCCAAGATACCGGACGATGTCCGTAAATTTTCCACGAGCTTCGAAAGTATTTTATCCCAGGATATCTGGGATTATTGCCTCGACCAAGCCGTCAACGGCGCAAACAGGATCTTCAGCCGAGCAGAGTGGCCTTGTCGACGGCGAGCGCCGCGGCGAGCTCGTCGAGCACCCGGTGCTCGGGTTCGGTGATGCCGCCCTGGTCGGCGACATCGGCTGCGATGAGGAAGACGTGCTGGCGATGCTCGATCGGGCGGTCGGCGATGGCAGCGACCTGCTGGAGGTTCTCCAGCCGCCCGGCCCGCAGCTCGGCCCGGGCGAGCGCCTCGAACAGGGCCTTCTCCAGCGCCAACGTGTCGTAGGATTTCTCGAGGATGGGGTTGGCCCGCATGCTGACGAGAGCCGCCTCGATCTCCTCCTCGTCGGTGTCGCTGTCGGCCACGATCACGTTGGCGGCGGCCGAGACCGCCGCCTGCATGAAGGCGGCGTCGCCCGCATAGGACATCACCACCCGGTTCAGGCGGAGGAGGGCGTCCTGAAAAAATCCCATCCCGATGCTCTCCCAGAGGCCAGCCCGGCGCGGGCCAAGGTGGTTCTGCCGCGCCGGACGCTGCCGTCAAGTTTCACGCCGCGGGCAGCGAACCCCGGCCGCAGGGGCGGTGTTCCGCCCCGTCACAGATCCGACGAGCGTCGCGACAGCTCGCCCCGCAGGTGGCGGGCGGCCTCGACCAGGGCGGCGTCCCGCCGCTGGCGCGGGCGGGGCAGGTCGATCGTCACGTCCGCGGCGACCCGGCCGGGGCTGCCGGCCAGCACCACGACCCGGTCGGCGAGGTAGACCGCCTCGTCGATGTCGTGGGTCACGAACAGCACGGTCTTGCCGGTCTGGGCCTTGATCCGCTGGATCTCGTCCTGAAGGCCCTCGCGGGTGAAGCTGTCGAGCGCCGAGAACGGCTCGTCCATCAGGAGCACCTCGGGCTCGACCGCGAGCGCCCGGGCGATGGCGACGCGCTGGCGCTGCCCGCCCGAGAGCTGGTGCGGCCAGCGCCCGCCGAGGTCGGCGAGGCCCACGAGCTTGAGCATCGCGGCGGCGCGTTCGCGCCGCTCGGCCTTGGGCAGGCCGTGGCGTTCCAGGCCGAAGGCGACGTTGTCGATCACCCGCCGCCAGGGCAGCAGCCGCGCGTCCTGGAACACCAGGGCCATCGGCGTGCGCGTGCCCGGCGCCGTATCGAGGCGGACGCGGCCGGTGCTGGGCCGGGCCAGATCGATCAGCACCCGCAAAAGCGTTGACTTGCCGACCCCCGACTCGCCGACGATGACGAGGAACTGGCCCCGCGGCACCGTGAGGTCGAGGGCGGAGAGGATCTCCGTGCGCCGCCCGTCGCGCTCGTAGGCGAGCGACAGGCCCTCGATGGCGATGATCGCGCTCTCGCTCATGGGATCGCTTATGGGATCGTTCACGCCCGCCACCGCAGCAGCCAGCCCTGGAGGGCGACGAAGCCGGTGTCGAACAGGCCGTAGAGGGCGGCCATGGTGAGCATGTAGACCACGACGATGTCGGTAGAGAGGAGCGAGGAGGCCTGCATCATCCGGGCGCCGATGCCGGGCACGCCGAAGATCTCGGCGGCGACCACCGCCATCCAGGCCTGGCCGAGGGCGGTGCGCAGGCCCACCAGGATGCCGGGGGTCGCAGCCGGTAGCAGGATTTTCGTGAGCCGCGCGAAGGGCGAGCGGAAGCCGAAGGCCTGGGCCACCTCGATCAGGTCGCGGTCGACCCCGCGCACCGCCCCTTGGGTCGCGAAGAACACGATCCAGAACACGCCGATGGCGATGATGAACACGGCGGCCGAGGGCTGCACGCCGAACCAGATGATCGCGAAGGGCACCCAGGCGAGCC
The DNA here is from genome assembly GCF_920984675.1 of Methylobacterium sp. Leaf118. GTDB lineage: Bacteria > Pseudomonadota > Alphaproteobacteria > Rhizobiales > Beijerinckiaceae > Methylobacterium. The sequence goes on along the minus strand of NZ_CAKLBV010000024.1, from coordinate 41,483 downwards.
CCGGGATCGGGCGCAGCAGCCGCACGATCCAGGCGGTCAGGCTCTCGAACCAGCGGAACATGCCCGAGGCCAACCCGAGCGCGATGCCGGCGGCCGAGCCGACCCCGAGCCCGACGACGTAGTGGCTCAGGCTCTCGGCGACCGCCCGCGGCCACGCCCCGCCCGCGATCTCCCGGGCGAAGGCCGCGGGGATCGAGGAGGGCGGCGGCAGGAAGGCCGGGTTGACGAGGTCGAGCCGGGGCGCCGCCTCCCAGACACCGAGGAAGGCGGCGAGCCCCACGGCCGCGAGCGCGGCCGAGCGGAGGGCAGTCATGGCTGGGCGATCATGGCGTGTTGATCATGGAGGGGTGATCAGGGCTTCTTGACCTTGTCGAAGGGCTTGGCATCGAACAGGCCGTCGGTCGGCGCCTCCTTGTCGAGGGTGCCGATGGAGACCTGATAGGCCTGCATCTTCTTCGTCGCCTCGATGATCGTGCGCGGGTCGGCGACGAACTTCGCCGCCGGCGAGGAGAGGGCCTTCTGGATCGTGGCGACATCGGTGATGCCCTTGCCGAGGGCGGCCTCAACCGGCGGGGCGGCCCGGGCCGGATCCTTCTTGAGAAGGTCGGTCGCCTTGACGAGCGCCGCGACGAGCCCCTTGACCGCAGCCGGGTTGGCGTCGGCGAACTTGCCGTAGACGGCCACCACCGTGCCGGGCTGGTCGGGGAACATCTCAGCCCCGGTGGCGATCAGCGTGATCTTGGGATTGCGGCCCTGGACGATGGTGAGCGCCGGCTCGCGGATCGAGGCGCCGTCGACGGCGCCGGCGAGCAGCGCCTGCTGGGTCGCGTCGATGCCCATGGCGATGATCTCGACATCGGATTTCTCGGCCTTGGCGACCTGCCAGAGCCAGTGCTGGAGGGTGGTGTTGGGCACCGAGCCCGGCGGCTGGGTGGCGAGCCGCGCCGCGCGGCCTTCCTTGGCCTTGAACGCCTTGAAGGCCTCCGCCTTGCTCGCTCCGCCCTCGAAGTAGGGGGCGAGCTTGGGGGAGGCCACGAACACCATCTCCTCGATGGCGGTGGCGGCCACGACCCGCACGTCGATGCCCTTGGTGCGGGCGACGGCCAGCGGCGCGATGCCGGCGACGTAGACGTCGATGGTGCCGGAGGCGAGCGCCTGGATCATGTTCGGACCCGACTCGAAGGTGGTGAAGGCGGGCGCGAGCCCGGCCTCCTTGAGCCACCCCTCGCCGTTGGCGACGAAGACCGGGGCCGCGCCGATCACCGGGATCACGCCGATGCGTACCGGCACGGTCTGGGCCAGAGCGGGGGCGGCGAGAGCCGCGAGCCCCGCGAGGGCGGCGAAGGCCTTGATCAGAATGCGCATCGGGACGGGCTCCGGAGGACGGGCCCCGCCCCATCGCACAGGCGGCGCGATCTTCCAATCACCGGGACGCGGCGCGGCGGCGCCGGGGCGGCGGGCCTTGCGAGGCTGGGACCCGGCACGCTTCTCCGCAGAGCCGCGCAGTGGGGAACGCCCTTTCCCGCCGGCCGGTCACGGGAGGCGCTTCTTGTCTCCGGCGGCCCGGGGCCGGGGATGAGGCAATCCTGCCACAGCGGCGACATTCCGCACTCCGGCGCGCTTCGACGGAACGGGCGCTGGCCCCTACCGTTAACGAGACCGGTGCGGCATCTCGGCCGCGGACAGACGACAGGACACGATCGCCATGAGTCTTCTCGGCAGCATCGTCAGCAAGATCCTCAATCCCTTCGGCTCGTCGGAGGCCAAGGCCGCCCCCGCCGAAAAGCCCGCCTCGACCGAGGCGCAGCCCTCCTCCGGCGGCAGCGCCCCCGCCTCCACCCCGACGAGCGGCGGCGCGGCCTCCGGCGGTCAGGTCGATGTCGAGGCGGTGCTGAACGACCTCGCCTCCAAGAACGGGCAGAAGCTGAACTGGCGCACCTCCATCGTCGATCTGATGAAGCTGCTCGACCTCGATTCGAGCCTGCACGCCCGCCAGCAATTGGCCGACGAGCTGCACTATTCGGGCGACAAGAACGATTCCGCCTCCATGAACGTCTGGCTGCACAAGCAGGTCATCAAGAAACTGGAAGAGAACGGCGGCAAGGTCCCGGCCGACCTCAAGGACTGATTTTTCTCAGGAGTCAGGCTCTCTCCCGCCGGCTCGGCGGGGGAGGGCCCTTCGGTCCATCGGCCTCCGGGTTGACTCGCCGGTCGGCCCGCAGCCGCGCCACGGCCAGGTCGATGAAGGCCCGGACCTTGGCCGGCGCCCGGCGGCCCTCCGGGCTCACCACGTGGACCGGCATCGGCGACCCCTCGTGCTCCGGGAGCAGGCGGGTCAGCCGCCCCTCCGCGAGTGCCGGGGCGACCTGATAGGACAGCAGCCGGACGATGCCGCGTCCGTCGAGGGCGGCGGCCAGCGCCCCGTCGATGGTGTTGCAGGTCAGCCGGGGCCGCACCGGGACGGCGGCGTCGCGCCCCGGGCCGAAACGCCACGCCGCCGCATGGTCCGACCGGCCGATGACCGCGTGGCCCGTCAGGTCGCCGGGCACCTGCGGGTGGCCGTGCCGCTTCAGATAGGCGGGTGCGGCGCAGACCACGGAGCGCACGCTCCCGACCCGGATTGCCGAGAGGCCAGAATCCGGCAGAGCCCCGATCCGCACCCCCACATCGGCACCGTCCTCGACGAGGTTGATGACCCGGTCGAGGAACAGGGCCCGGGCCGCCATCTCGGGGTAATGGTCGAGGAACTCCGCGATCACCGGCAGCACGTAGAGACGGCCGAACTGCACCGGGGCCGTCACCGTCAGGGTGCCGGTCGGGCGCGCCGTGGCGCCGGCGGCGGCGGCCTCCGCCTCCTCGATCTCCGCGAGGATGCGGCGGCAATCCTCCAGATAGCGGGCGCCGGCCTCGGTGAGCCGCACCGTGCGGGTGGTGCGGGTGAGGAGCCGCGTGCCGATCGCGGCCTCCAGGGCCGCGACCGCGCGGGTCACGGCCGGAGGGCTCATGTGGAGCGCCCTCGCGGCGCCCGCGAAGCCGCCGCTCTCGGCCACCCGCACGAACACGCGCATCCCCTGCCAGCGATCCATCGCGACGCCTCCGATCATTCCGCTTCGCGCAACAGCCGCTTCCTCACAATGCCGGTTCTCTCCGTGAAGTGAAACGGCTTCCATAGCGGCATCGGCTCCGACATGGCGCCCTTTCGAGGAGAGAGACCCGTGAAGCTCTACGATCTGCCCCTGTCCGGCCACGCCCACCGGGCTCGCCTGTTCCTGTCGCTGGTCGGCGTCCCCTACGAGACCGTGCCGGTCGACCTGCCCGGCGGCGAGCACAAGTCGCCGGCCTTCCTCACGCTCAACCCGTTCGGGCAGGTGCCCGTCCTCGACGACGACGGCACGGTGATCCCGGATTCCAACGCCATCCTGGTCTATGTCGCGCGAAAGCTCGGCCGCACCGACTGGCTGCCCGAGGACCCGGAGGGCGCCGCCCGGGTGCAGCGCTGGCTCTCCGTCGCCGCCGGCCCCATCGCCTTCGGCCCGGCCGCCGCGCGCCTCGTCACCGTCTTCGGGGCCGCCTTCCGGCCCGAGGAGGTCATCGCCCGGGCGCACGCGATCCTGACCCTCGTCGAGGGCGAACTCGCCGCCCGCGACTGGCTCGCCGCCGGGCACCCGACCCTCGCGGACGTGGCGCTCTACAGCTACGTCGCCGCCGCGCCCGAGGGGAACGTCGATCTCGCCCCCTATCCGGGCATTCGCGCATGGCTCGCCCGGGTCGAGGCGCTGCCGGGCTTCCTGCCCTTCCCGAAGAGCCCCGCCGGGCTCCGCGCGGCCTGACCCCAAGAGGAGGCATCCATGGAGACGATCCCCTGGCACCGGGGCGAGATCGCCCTTCAGGCAGCGGTCGGCGCCGCCGCCCGCATGGCGGAGATCGGCCCGCGGGTGATCCGCGGCCACCTGATCGCGCAGCACGCGGCGTTCTTTCCCCTGCTGCCCTTCGTGGTGCTCGGCACGGTCGACGACACCGGCGCCCCCTGGGCGACCCTGAGGGCCGGGCCGCCCGGCTTCCTCCATGCCCCCGACCCGTACCATCTGGCGGTCAGGGCGCCCCGTGAGCCCGGCGATCCGGCGGAGGCCGGGCTCGCCGACGGGGCGGCGGTCGGGCTCCTCGGCATCGAACTCGCCACCCGCCGCCGCAACCGCCTGAACGGCACCGTGCAGCGGAGGGACGAGGCGGGCTTCGCGATCGCGGTGGAGCAGAGTTTCGGGAACTGCCCGCGCTACATCGAGCCCCGGCCGGCGGACTATTCGGGAGCCGGCGGCCCCCACGCGGCCCCGGTCGCCTCGGACCGCCTCGACGGGCGGGCACGGGCGCTCGTGACCGGAGCCGACACGCTGTTCGTGGCGAGCTACGCCGAGACCGAGGCGGGGCGGCAGGTCGATGTCTCGCACCGGGGCGGGGCCCGGGGCTTCGTGCGGGTCGGGGCGGACGGGACCCTCACGGTCCCGGATTATGCGGGCAACCGCTTCTTCAACACGCTCGGCAACATGGCGGCGAACCCGCGGGCCGGGATCGCCGTGCCGGATGTCGCGACCGGCGACCTCCTGCAGATCACCGGCCGGACCGCGCTGGTGCTGGAGGGGCCCGAGATCGGCGCGTTCGCGGGCGCCGAGCGGCTGTGGCGGCTGGTGCCGGAGCGGGTGGTGTTCCGCGCGGGCGCGCTGCCGCTGCGGTTCGGGACGGCGGGGGAGGGCTGATCAGCCCGCCTTGCGACCGCACCGGACATAGTTGGCCAGCCCCTTCGGGCTCGACCATGTCAGCCGGTCCTGATCGACCACGAGGCGCACCTGCGAGGTCCAGCGGCGGCCGCGCTCGCTGCAATCGGCCGCCATGGTCCAGGCGGCGCCGTCGCGGCGATGGTTGCGGAAGCGGCAGAGGGTGCGGCCGGCCCGGGCGCCTTCCTCGGAGATGGTCGCGGGCAGGAAGCCGCGGCGGCGCTGACGCTGGCCGCAGGCGACCGGGGAGGGCCCCCAGACCCCGACATAGGCTGCCCGCTCCAGAACCGGCGCGGCGGGCCGCGGCGGCTCGGCCGGCGCGAAGCTCTCGGGGGCGGGGGAGACGGCGGCCACCGGCACGAGGCGCGCCTGCGGGGACGGCAGGCGCTCGGGCTCGGGCAGGCGCAGTTCCGGCACGTCGATGCCGCCATCGGCCGCCGCGTAGCGGGCCGGGCCGGACGCCGCCTCGCGGCCGTCATCGGTCAGGGCCAGGAGGGTGTAGGAGAACAGCGCGCCCCAGCCCGCGGCCAGCACGACGGGAATGGCGAGGAGCCGCCGGGAAACCGGGCGCGTCGGCCCCTCCTCGGAAAGGATCTCCGTCTCCGGATCGGCGATCCCGCTCGCGCCCTGCGTCATCACCGTCGCCCTCAGCGCCCGAAGATGCCCTTCAGGAACTGGGCGGTGCGGTTGCGCTTCTTCTTGCGCTCCAGCTCGTTCGCGTCCTTGACCCAGGCGACCTGCACGACGCGGCGCTCGCCCTCGAACGGCTCGTGGCCGTGCCAGGAATTGTCGGCGCGCAGGAAGGCGAACATCGTGCCCATGGTCGGCGGCACCTCGACGGCGAAGGGCTCGTAGTTCTTGCCGTCGTAGAGCACCCGCAGCCGGCCGGCGGCGGGGGCGTCCCAGGCGTCGTTCATGTAGACGAGCAGCGTCATCACCTTGGACGGGCCGTCGGTGTGGATCGAGCCGTATTTCGGCTGGCTCTTCTTCATGATGGTGGTGAGGCGCGGGCACGATACGAGGTCGATGCCGAACTTGTCGCCGAGGAGCCGTGAGAACTCGTCGCTCTCCAGTTCGTCGATGAGCGCCTTGAAGCGGCCCTTCAGCGCCACCTCGTCCACGGTGAGGTAGCCGGGCTTGGCGATGGCCGGGAAGTCCTGGCGGATCTCCTCGATGGCCGATTCGTTGAGGACGCCGTTGCCGAGGAAGTAGGTATAGGGGTCGCGCGAGACCGGCGCGGCGCGCACGGCATCGACGTTGAGGATCGAGAGGCCCGACATGGCTCGTCTGTCCCATTACAGGAGCGCGCGGCCTTCACGAAGAGACCGTCGCGGTGCGTGAGAGTGGGCCCATCGTGGCCCGGCATCCCCGGTAGACGGTGCGATTGCGGCAGAGGCACGGCAACCGCCCGGACCACGGCTTGCCACACTCCCCCTGACTTTTCCATCGCCTCGCTCGCCCCTCGCAAGGTCGATGCCCGTGCTCGTCCCGCGATTGCGCGGGGCAACCTCTTCCCGCCACTCGTGGAACCTGCCATGGTCAAGCTTGGCGGCCGCCCTCCGGCCGTCGCTCGTATCCCGCGTGATGAAGCCCGTCGCCCTCGCGATCCTCGGCACCATCCTGACGCCCCTGCCGGCGGTCGCGCAGCCGCGCACGCCGACCGTCCGGCTGACCTGTGCCGAGGCGATGGGGATCGTGAAGGCGGAGGGCTCGGTCACCCTCGGCATCGGCGGGCGCACGCCCGAGCGCTTCGTGCGCGACCGCAGCTTCTGCGAGTTCACCGAAATCGCGGAGCTGCGCTTCGTGCCGACCCGCGACAATCCGCAATGCCCGATCGGCTACCGCTGCCGCGAGCCCGATTACGGCGACTGGAACTGGAACGTGGATTGAGGGCCGCCCTCCCGGCGCGGCGGCGCCCGCCCCGTCCCTGATCGCGAGGGGACAAGCCGCCGGGGGAACGATTTCCCGGACGGGCGCCCTCCGTTGACCACGCGGCCCCCCCGTGACGGATCGCTTCGGCGTCGCCCCCGCCCTGACGGGGGCGGCGAAACGGCCGCCCGCGCCCGGTCCACGGTGTCGCACCTCGCCCCCGTCGTGCGGGTGCGGCGCCGCGCGCATCAGACCGGGCCGGGAAGGCAGGCCCACGAAAAAAGCCGATGACCTGCAGAAACTTAGAGAATCGTCCCGGAACCGACCTCCGGGAGGCTTCCCCCGAGGCAACCGGACATGACCGAAAATTCACGTGACAGGGACGCCCCCGCGCCACGATCTGGCCAAGACGGATAGCCAGGGCGGCGGAATTCGGCGATGTCCCCGGCCGGGACAGTCCCGCGCCCCGCCCAAGGGGCCAGGCCGGCACAGCGAGAAGGAGACGTCCGCGTGGCCGCATTCAAGAGCGGGCTCGGCCTTCAGGCGGGGCTCACGGCGCTCGTGGCGCTCGTGCTCCTCGCGATGCCGGGACTGCCGAGCCCTCCGCTCTACGTCTCGCTCGCCGGCTTTGCGATGGCGGGCATCCTCGTCGCCTCGCGGGACCTCTCGGCCTATCTGAAGATCTTCGTCTCGGTCTACGGGCTCGGCTACCTGCTGCTCGCCGGGGCCAAGACCCTGGCCGCGCTCGGGGCGCTGCCCGGCGTGATCGCGGCGCTCCTGCCGCCCGATTTCGCGGCGACCGGCGCCGTGGTCTTCGCCGCGATCGTGCTGGGCATCTCCTACTGGACGCCGATCCGCGACATCACCCTGATCGCCGATCCCTACTTCGCCAACCGCGACGCCCCGACGAAGGAGATCGGCCTGTTCCGCTGGTTCGGCCGCACGGAAGGCGAGATCGGCCGCAACCTCGTCGGGCTGTCGATCTTCGTGAACTTCGCCGACGTGGCGCTCACGCTCGGGTTCAACTTCTTCTACCGAGACATGTACAACTCCCTGCAGGCGCTCGACGCCCCGGCGTTCTGGTATCAGATCCTGTGGATCTTCATTCCGCTCGCGCTCCTCAACATCGTGATCGGGATGTTCGACCTCTACGTCGATTCCGCCCTGCAGGTCCGCTGGCGCACGTGGCTCACCCACAACCTGTACGAGCGCTGGCTCGGTCAGGGCACGCATTACCGCATCCCCTTCACCGACGAGGAGGCGGACAACCCCGACCAGCGCATCCAGGCCGACGTCAACGCCTTCATCCAGCAGACCGCGAGCCTGTCGATCCGGCTCCTGTCCCAGGCGGCGCAGCTCGTCTCCTTCATCGTCATCCTGTGGACGCTGTCGCGCGACTTCGTGCTGCCCTTCACCGACACGGTGATCCCGGGCTTCCTCGTCTGGCTGGTGATCGTCTATGCGGTGGTCGGCACCTGGCTCACCCACATCATCGGCAAGCCGCTCATCGGCCTCGATTTCCGGCAGGAGCAGGTCGAGGCGGATTTCCGCTTCGCCCTGGCCCGCAACCGCATCTACTCGGAGCAGATCGCGCTCCTGCGCGGCGAGCGGGCCGAGGCCTCGCGGCTGTCGGGCCTGTTCCACGCCATCGTCGACAACTACATCGGCATCATCTACCGGCGCATCAAACTGATCGCCTTCACCTTCAGCTACCGGCAGGCGAGCACGATTTTCCCGCTGGTGATCGCCGCGCCGTCGTTCTTCGCCAAGAAGATCACGCTCGGTACGCTGCAGCAGACCGCCAACGCCTTCAGTAACGTCCAGAACTCGCTCTCGTTCTTCATCACCGCCTACACGACGCTGGCGGCCTACAAGGCCAACACCATCCGTCTCGGCTCGTTCAAGCGGGCCATGACCAAGGCCGAGGCCCTCGCCGGCGCGGGCTACGGGCTCGCCCAGGGCAACGACACCGCCCGCGATGTCACCGGCCGCGACCTGACGCTCGCCCTCCCCGATGGGCGCGCGATCGTGCAGGCGGCGGCGCTGACCCTGCCGAAGGGCGGCGCGACCCTGATCACCGGCCCCTCGGGCTCGGGCAAGTCGACCCTGTTCCGGGCGATCGCGGGGATCTGGCCCTTCGGCAAGGGCCGGATCGACGTGCCGGCCGGACAATCCGCCCTGGTGCTGCCGCAGCGGCCCTACATCCCGCTCGGCACCCTGCGGGGCGCGGTGGTCTATCCCAACACCACCGACCAGTTCTCGGACACGGCGATCCGCGACGCGCTGATCGCCGCGCAACTGCCCGACCTCGTCGAGCGGCTCGACGAGGTCGATGCCTGGGAGCGGCGCCTGTCGGGCGGCGAGCAGCAACGGCTGGCCATCGCCCGGGCCATCCTGGCCCAGCCCGACTGGCTGTTCCTCGACGAGGCGACGGCGGCCCTCGACGAGGACAGCGAGGCCTCGATCTACCGCATGCTGCGCGACACCCTGCCCGGCACGACCATCGTCTCGATCGGCCACCGCTCGACCCTGCACAAGCACCACGACCGCCGGGTCGCCATGGCGCCCGTGGGCGAGGGCCGGTTCGAGCCCCGCGCCGGGGCCCCGCTGGCCACCCCCGCGGAGTAGCGGGCGGCCCCGTCCGGATGCCGGGACGGACTCCGGCGGACCGGGTCGACACGGGGACCGGACGCGGTGTGACGGGTCTCGCGACACGCCGTTGCGGCCCGGAAGCGTCGCGACGCGGCAGGACGGCGGCGGGCCTGGAAACGCCTAACATTTGATCGATCGCGACACGGGTTCGGCTCCGCCCGGCCGCGACAGGGATCAGGACCCTGCATTATGATGCCTCGACTTGAGAGGCTCCTTCCATGCGGCGATCCATCCTGTTCCTGGCGGCCGGCCTGATGGCGTGCGGTCTGTCTGCCGCGGCCGCCGAGCCCTCGCAGGACGGCGTCGCCGATCTCGGCAGCTACGCCGCGCGGGTCGAGGCCCATGCCTTCGAGAGCCTGACGCTGACCGATCGGCAGTTCCTGACCGGCACGTCCGAGGGGGCGAAGCCGGTCACCGTCACCGGCGTGCTGCGCATCCCGAAGGCGGGGACGGAGCGCCTGCCGGCCGTGATCCTGATGCACGGCTCCGGCGGCATCGGCGGCAATATCGAGTTCTGGCAGCGGGCGCTCACCGCGCGCGGCCTCGCGACCTTCGCCCTCGACGGCTTCACCGGCCGCGGCCTGACCGTCGTCAACACCGATCAGAGCCTGTTGTCCCGCACCAACCTGATCCTCGACATCTACCGGGCGCTCGGCGTGCTGGCCAAGCATCCCCGGATCGATCCGGCGCGGGTCGCCGTGATGGGGTTCTCGCGCGGCGGGCAGGCAGCGCTCTACGCCAGCCTCAAGCGCTTCGACACGGCTTGGAACCGCTCCGGGATCACGCCAGCGATCTACCTGCCGGTCTACCCGGACTGCTCGATCCGCTTTCGCGACGACACCGCGCCCGTCGCTCGGCCGATCCGGATCTTCGGGGGCAGCGGCGACGACTACAATCCGGCTGCGGCCTGCGCCGCCTATACCGAGCGGCTGAAGGCAGCCGGGGCCGATGTCAGCCTGACGGTGTTCCCTGAGGCGCAGCACGTGTTCGACAATCCCATCGGGCCGGCGAAGCCGACCGTGGCCAAGGGGGCGCAGACCGTGCGTGCCTGTTCGCTCCACGAGGCGGCGGACGGCGCGATCGTCGAGGGGGCGAAGGACACGCCGTTCACCTACGCCGATCCGTGCGTGGAGCGCGATCCCCATATCGGCTCCGACGCGGCCGCCCGCATCGCGACGTTGAAGGACGTCTCGGACGCGCTCGCGGCGGCGTTCCGGCCGCGCTGAGCGCCGCCGGCCTCGGACTCGGGCTCCCGTGCGGGCCCCATCCGAGAACCTCCCGCGGGGGGGGCCGCACCGAACGCGTCGGCTGGGACCGGCCTCAGACCCCCGCCTCGTCCAAGAGCCCCTCGACGAGCCCCTGATAGCCGGTGCCGAACAGGCGCAGATGCACCAGGGCCGGCCATAGCGTGTAGATCGGGGCGCGCTCCGCCTCTCCGGGCTCCGAACCGCCATAGGCCTCGCGGAAGCCGGGCCCCGGCCGGCCGAACAGGGAGAGCATGGCGAGATCGACCTCGGCATGGCCGTGATAGCAGGCCGGATCGATCAGGCCCGCAACCCGCGCGCCGGCCGTGAGCACGTTTCCGCCCCACAGGTCACCGTGGAGCAAGGCGGGCCGGGGCCGCGCCGGAAGGCGGCTCCCGAGATCCGCGGCGAGACGTTCGAGGCGCCGCATCAGCGCCCTGGGCAGGTGGCCGGCATGGCAGAGCAGGCGCCGCTCGCCCCAGAAGGCCGGCCAATCGTCGCTCCCGGCATTCTCGATGATGACCGAGCCGAAGGCATAGTCCGTGGGCCAGCCGTAGCGCTCGGCCGTCGCGGCATGGAGACGGGCCACGGCCCGGCCGAGATCGGCCGCCGCCCCCGCGGCCGCGCCCGTGTCGGGCAGGACTTCGAGGGCGAGCACCGCCGCGTCGCAGGCGAGCATTGCCGGGGCCGGAGCGCCGGTCGCCGCGATCGCCGCCAGCATCGCGGCCTCGGCGCGCGGGTCAGGACCGGACTTCACCACCGCCTCCCGTCCGTCGGCGAGGCGGATGAGAAGGCAGACCGACAGATCGCCGCCGGGAAGCCGCCGGGCGCTCGCGAGGTCGCCGCCCAGGAGCGCGGCGCCACGGCGCGCCAGCGCCTCGGGGCTCACCCGCCCTCCGCGATCCGGCGGACGAGCGCCCGGGCCCCGCTCGTCACGTCGGCCCAGGTCGTGTCGAAGCCCTCCGGTCCCCCGTAATAGGGGTCGGCCACCGCCTCGCCCGCCCGCCCCGGCACGTGGTCGAGGAGCAGGCTCAGCCGCGCCTGCGCGCCCTCGGGACGCAGGGCGCGCAACCGCGACAGGTTGGCGTGGTCGAGGGCGACGACGTGGTCGAACCGGGCAAAATCGGCCGGCTCCACCTGCCGGCCGCGATAGTCCGCGATGTCGAGGCCGTGGGCGCGGGCCACCGCGACCGCCCGCGGGTCCGGCGGCTCGCCCACATGCCAGGACCCGGTGCCGGCGGAATCGACCGCGACGTCGAGCCCGGCCCGCTCCGCCGCGAGCCGGAACGCGGCCTCCGCCAGCGGCGAGCGACAGATGTTGCCGAGGCAGACGAACAAGATCGCGGGGCGCCCGCTCACGCCGCCGCCCCGGCGATCGGCCGCGTCGCCTGCTCCAGCCAGGCCAGGGTCTCGCCTTCGAGATCGGGGGCGAGGGCCGCGCGCACCCGCGCGTGATAGGCATCGAGCCACGCGGTGTCGGCCTCGCCCAGAAGCGCGGGGACGATCAGCCGCCGGTCGATCGGGGCGAGCGTCAGCGTCTCGAAGCCGAGCATCGGGCGCTCGGCCCCCGGAACCGCCCGCTCCTCGACGAGGATGAGGTTCTCGATGCGGATGCCGTAGGCGCCGGGTTTGTAATAGCCCGGCTCGTTCGAGAGGATCATGCCGGGCTTGAGCGCGACGGGGCCGACCTTGGCGATGCGCTGCGGTCCCTCATGGACCGAGAGGAAGCTGCCGACGCCGTGCCCGGTGCCGTGATCGTAGTCGAGCCCCGCCTCCCACAGGCTGAGGCGGGCCAGGGCGTCGATCTGCCCCCCCGTCGTGCCCTCGGGGAAGACCGTCCGGGCGATGGCGATGTGCCCTTTGAGGACGCGGGTGAAGCGCTCGCGCATCTCGGGCGCGGGCTCGCCGACGGCGACCGTGCGGGTGATGTCGGTGGTGCCGTCGGCGTATTGGGCGCCGGAATCGATCAGGAACAGCTCGCCGGGCTCGGCCCGCCGGTCGGTGGCGCGGGTGACGCGGTAATGGACGATGGCGCCGTTCGGGCCCGAGCCGGCGATGGTCGGGAACGACACGTCCCGCACGTCGCCGCCTTCCGTTCGCGCCGCCTCCAAAGCCTCCACGGCCTCGATCTCGTACACCGGCCCCGTCCGGTCGAGCCAGGCGAGGAAGCGGGTCACCGCGCCTCCGTCGCGGCGGTGGGCGGCCCGCGCGCCCGCGATCTCGGCCCGGTTCTTGATCGCCTTCATGGCGGTGAGCGGATCGGGCCCGACCTCGGCGCGACCGCCGGCCGCCTCCACCAGCGCCTTGAGCGCCGCCGAGCCCGTGGCCGCATCGAGCCGCACCCGCGCGCCGCCTGCGCAGAGCGCCGCCAGATCCGCCGCGAAGGCCGTGCGGGGATGCGCGTCGGCGAGGGGCGCGAGGGCGGCGCGCAGATCGGCGTCGATCGCGGGCGAGGTCAAGTAGAGGGCTGCCCGCCCCTCGACGGGCACGAGGGCGTAGCCGAGCGCCAGCGGCGTGTGGGCGATGTCGGCGCCGCGCAGGTTGAAGGCCCAGGCGAGGTTGTGCGGATCGGAGATCACGAGCGCGTCGAGCCCGCCGTCTGTGAGCGCGGCGCGCAGGCGCCCGAGCTTGGCGCCCGCCGTCTCCCCCGCCAAAGCCTCGGGATGGGCCGCAACCCGGCCCGCGGCCGGGCGCGGGCGCCCGGCCCAGACCGCATCGACGAGGTTCGTCTCGACCGCGCGCAGACGCGCACCGGCCTTGGCGGCGGCCCGCTCCAACCGGGCCACCCCGTCCGGCGTGTGCAGCCACGGATCGTAGGCGAGGGTCTGCCCGGCGGTCAGGTTGTCGGCGAGCCATGCCTCCGGGGTCGTGTCGGCCAAGGGCACCACCGTCACCGTGGCGGTGTCGACCTGGGCCGGCCCCTGCACGGTGTAGCGCCCGTCGACGAACAGGGCGGCGCGCTCGGCGAGCACGACCGCCAGGCCGGCGGAGCCGGTGAAGCCGGTGAGCCAGGCGAGCCGCTCGGCCTCGGCCGGCACGTATTCCGACTGATGCTCGTCGGCCCGCGGCACCACGAACCCGTCGACGCCGTTCTCGCGCAACGCCGCACGGAGCGCCGCGATCCGCTCGGGACCCTTGGCGTGGCTCGGATCGTCGAAGGTCTGGAAGCGGGCGCGGGTCATGGCGGAAGGGTTATGCCGGGGGAGGGGTCGGGACAATGGCGGGTTCCGCAATCGCCCCCCCGCCGTCAAGGGGTGCCGCGCCACCGCGTGTGTGGGGAGGTCGGCAGAGGGCGGTCATCGGACGAAGGCCTGTTGCCCTCAAACGGACGTTCCGCCTCCCCGAGCCATCACGTCCTCTCTGCCGGCCCTCACGCGCGCGCTGCCGGACGGCTCGCCCCTCCTCGACCCGTCCGGCGCGCCACGCCTCCCGCGCCACGGGTACGATCGGGTAGCAAGGGGTCGAGCGACTCTGATTTCATGCAATGCCTCAGTGAAACCTTTCATCCCGGACACCGGCTCCGCACTCTCGCAATTCTCCTACGATCATTGCATGTCCGCCGCTCCGCAAGAGGGCCCATGCTCATGAGAAACCGATGTGACGAGAGTGATCATGGCGCACACACTGCCGCCGTCACGGCGCGGAGTGTTGGAGCCTGAAGTCTTCATCCCGAAGCAACCCCTGACAACCGCAACCCTGATGCCGATCGGCATGCTTCCACGATCGCTTCAAACCCGGGAAAAGCGGGCAGAAAAGCGTTTCATGCCAGAGACGTCGCCGGCGCCGTCCCGTTCGCGTTGGACTCGGCTGTCGATGGCGCGGGCCCCGGGTGCGTCGATCATGCGATCCGCGATTGATGCCCCATGGCCGGGTCCAGGCCGAGGTCGGCAGGCCTGCGACACACGGGCACAAAGCGATACGATGAGACGCTGCGTCAAAGGATTCGGTCAGGTAAGTAGCGCTCATCCCTATGCAGCGGTTCGAAAATCGGCCTTCTCCTCCGTGAAGGTTTTAAGCGTGAGGGGGGCACAATGGCAGCTACAATTCCAGGCGAAGGCTCAGGCGTAAAATCAGCATTAAAAGGCATAAGTTATTTTAACGATGCTTTTGTGCTCGCTGGTACAGCCCTCAATCTTGTCGGCATGATTCCAGGCGTTGAAATTCCCAGCGATCTCCTAGCAGTATTCGGTGTTGAAGACGAGAAGGATCCAAGCTTGGACCTTCTAAACTCAATGAATGACAAGCTCGACGACATATACGCACAAGGTTTACTTATAATAGATGAAATCAATGCTTCAAACGACGAGGTTATAAGCGAGATCCACAATAATGCTCTTGACAATATCAAGGCCAGCGCTCGGAACGCACAGAAATTTTTGGAGTATTACAAGCTTCAAGGCGACGAAGTATCTCGACTCAACGCTATAAAGGACTCGGCGGATGCGCTGACGAAGGCCGAGATTTTTGCTGAAAACGAGAAAGCAGATGTCGCCCTCGTCATCCCGTCGCTGCTGGCAGCTTTCACAACCCGAGTGAACGTCATTAGAGAAACGAGCGACGGGGCAACTTCTGGTGAAGTAAAAGGTGAGCTTTTAAACGCCATCACTGTCTTGGAAGGTTCGATTGCAGATTATAGGGCACAATTAAATGAATTTGTCGTTTTAAAAGCCGAGTATAAGCAGAGCTTCGACTACTCAGATGCATCCGTCAAGGCTTGGCTGGTCGACGGCAATGGCAACCAGATAAGCGGCACCGCTTATGCGTATGTGCCTGATATTGTAGCTGGATTGATTGATATCGCTAGGGCCTTTGAGCCAGAAAGTTCATATCAAGACGCTGATGGGTATATCGTTAATGTCAACTGCAAGGTTATTAATAAGGAATTGCTGCATAAATTTTTCGACAAATTCCAAGTGACCCAGATAGATCTCCCCTTTGGTGATCCTATAAAATTTCCGGTTCTTGCGGAGATGGAACGGTCATATCTTGAGGACAATATATACAAGAAGGCTAATTTGAATTATTTAGAAACAGCTGTCGACATGCTGAAGCAGCTGACGAGCGGTCAGCATGTGAAGGATGTCGACGGAACGAAGGATAGCACCATCAAAGCCGATCCCAACATCCCTGACACCTTTGAGCAATGGCCGGGCTTCACCGCCCCTCACACGCTGGAAGGCCGGGCCGGCAATGACACGGTCATTGGCAGCGGCGGCAATGACACGCTCCGAGGTGGCGGAGGTTCGATTGATTACTCCATCTACGGCCAAGCCGGCGACGGCTACGACAAGCTTCACGGCAAGGGCGGTGACGACATCATGGTCGGTGGCACCGGCAACGATTGGCTCGACGGCGGTGGTGGCGACGATCGCATGGACGGCGGGGCGGGCATCGACACGGCGAGCTACGTCTCTGCGACCGTTGGTGTAACCGTCTCCCTCGATCTGCAGGACTGGCAGGTAACCGGCTTCGGCAAGGATCGCCTTCGGAGTATCGAGAACCTCGAAGGTAGCAACTTCGGCGATACACTCACGGGAAGCTTCGGAGACAACACCATCAATGGCCTCAAGGGCGCGGACCGGATGCACGGGCTCGCTGGCAACGATACCTACATCGTCGATCAATCCGGAGACCTTGCCTTCGAGGCTAAGGGCGCCGGGCGGGATACCGTCAAGACGAGCGTCAGCTATGCCCTGGCGGCCGGACAGGAAATCGAAATCCTGACCACGACGAATGCCGCGGGCACGACTGCTATCAACCTCACCGGCAACGCGTTCGCCCAGGCACTGCGCGGCAACGACGGCGCCAACGTCCTCGACGGCAAAGGCGGCGCCGACACCATGACCGGGTATGCCGGCAACGACACCTACCTCGTCGACAACGGCGGGGACGTCGTCCTCGAGGCAGCCAACGGCGGCACCGACACCGTCAAGGCGAGCGTCAGCTACACCCTGGCGGCCGGACAGGCGATCGAGACCCTGGCCACGACGAAGGCTGCGGGCACGACTGCTATCAACCTCACCGGCAACGCGTTCGCTCAGGCACTGCGCGGCAACGACGGCGCCAACGTCCTCGACGGCAAAGGCGGCGCCGACACCATGACCGGGTATGCCGG
>NZ_CAKLBV010000024.1:0-24825 GCF_920984675.1 Methylobacterium sp. Leaf118 | reverse complement strand
CCAGGCACTGCGCGGCAACGACGGCGCCAACGTCCTCGACGGCAAAGGCGGCGCCGACACCATGACCGGGTATGCCGGCAACGACACCTACGTCGTCGACAACGCCGGGGATGTCGTCGTCGAGGCAGCCAATGGCGGCACCGACACCGTCTACGCCTCCGCCTCCTACGCCTTGAACGCCGGCCAGGAGATCGAGCAGCTGCGCACCGGCAACGATGCCGGCACCGCCGCCCTCAAGCTCACCGGCAACGCCTTCGCCAACAGGATCATCGGCAACGCCGGCGCCAACGTGATCGATGGCGGGTTCGGCGCCGATACGCTGTTCGGCAAGGCCGGCAAGGACACCTTCGTGTTCTCAACGGCGCTCGGCACGAGCAACGTCGACCATCTCAGCGACTTCTCGGCGGTCGACGACACGATCCAGCTGGCGAAGAGCATCTTTACCGCCCTGTCGGGTGAGGCGCTGACGGCATCCGCCTTCAAGGATCTGAGCGTCAGCGGCGCGACGGTCGATTCAAGCGACCGCATCCTCTACAACAAGACGACGGGCGCCCTATCCTACGACGCCGACGGGAGCGGATCGAAGGCGGCGGTGCAGTTCGCGACCATCGACACGAAGGTGACGCTGACCCACGCCGACTTCCTCCTGGCGTAACCCGCGCGAAACGCCCCGGCCGAGCGATCCCCGTTCGGCCGAGGCATCTCACACACGCGGGGCATCGCCTCGCGCTTCAGAGGGGGCGCATCACCGGATGGCATCGGAGCCGTTGGGTCTGCTTGGCGGGGGATAGGATGGTCGAGCGCTCCTCACCCGTCTGCGAGATCAAAAGCGATGGTACATGGCGACGGGTTTCGATCGATGAGGCGCATCGCGTCCATCGGGACAAGCCGAGGCGATGCCCGAGCTGCCATGGCACAGTGATCACCGCCAGCAGCTACACAAGTGTGCCCAAGATCAGCCTGCAGCATCGCAAGCTGCACGACGGCTGCCCCCTCATACCGCGTCGCTTCAGCGGGACGGTGGCTCTGCATCCTGACGCTCTGGTGTAAGCATTTGGGGCTCGCCGGACGGATCGACCATTTCCAGGAGCCACGGCCGGCACGGCCGCCCTCGGCCTCGTGAGGGGGCTCTTGGGTCGAAAGCTCACCGTCGCCAGGCGTACCAGGCGGTCGAGCCATCCAAGTCGGCACGCGGGCCTCCCCTTTGACCGCGCTCTGACGAGAGGCGAGCCCCGCCCGCCGCACGGCCCGACCGGCTCGCAGGGGCAGGACGGGTCGGGCGAGACCCGAAAAAATCAGCGGCGCCGCGGCGCCGCTCCGCCCCGGCGCAGCACCAGGGTGGCCCAGCCCTCGATCACCCCGGCGCGGGCGAGGTGGAAGCCGCGGTGGCGGTAGGTCGAGAGCACGCCGGGCACGTCGCGCTCGATCAGGCCCGAGAGGATCAGCACCCCGTCATCGGCCACCACGGCGGTGAGGGTGGGGGCGAGGCGCTTGAGCGGCCGGGCCAGGATGTTGGCGAAGACCACGTCGAAATGGCGGGGCCGGTCGGCCAGCGCGTGGCGCACGCCGGGGCCCTGGTAGAGGCGCATCAGGGGGCCGAGCCCGTTGAGCCGGGCATTGCCGCGGGCGGTCGCCACCGCTTCGGGATCGAGGTCGCCGGCCACCACGGGGGTATGGAGCGCGCGCGCGGCGGCGAAGCCCAGAATGCCGGTGCCGGTGCCGACATCGAGGACGCGGGCCGGGCGGCGCTGCTTCAGCTCGGCCACGAGCGCCCGCAGGCAGCCCAGAGTGGTGCCGTGATGCCCCGTGCCGAAGGCCAGGGCCGCCTCGATCTCGATGGCGAGGTCGTGGGGGCGCACATGCTCCCGGTCGTGGGCGCCATGGACGAGGAAGCGGCCGGCACCGACGGGTTTGAGCCCCTCCAGCGAGGCCCGCACCCAATCCTGCTGGTCGATGGTCTCGAAGGCGGCCTCGTCCGCCTGATCGCCCACCATGGGGCGGATCAGGTCGCGGATCATGTCCGCGTCGGGCTCCTCGGAGAAATAGGCCTCCAGGCGCCACGCCCCGGTCTCCTCGACCTCGAAGGCGGCCACCGCCGTCTCCATCGGGTCGAACATCTCGCCGAGCAGCTCCGTCATGGCGCGCGCGGACGGCTCGTCCGTGACCAGGCGCAGGACGTGGGTGGGGCGGTGCGGCGGAAGGCCTTCGAGCATGGGCTGTCCTCTACCACCGGCGGCCCCGTCCGGCCACGGCGTTCTCGGGGGCGCGCCGAGCGGATCCGTCGCCACATGAAAGGGTTCGGACGCCTAATCCACAGGCAACTTGTTTATTTTGTAGCCGGTCAAGGCGGAACCGGCCCTGGAAGATCGCGTTCACACCGACCAAATCTCGCCCAATCTTGCCGTCAGCAGGGGCCCTGAGTCCGTCGCGTCATGACAGCCAGATCCGCACGTCGCCGTTCGCCCGTCGTCGTGAAACGGGAGCTGCGGCCCGACCGCGCCCGCGTCACTCGCGCGGAAATGCTCGATCCCCGCGCGCTCGAAGCGCCGCTGCCCGGCTCGCTGCTCGTTCTTCTGAGCCGCCTCCACCGCGCCGAATCGAAGCCCGGCGGCGGATCCGGCCCCACGGCCTGAGACCGGGACGCCAACGGAACTCCGCGGCCCGCCCCGGCTTGTCGGCTCGACATCACCCAGGAGGCAACACCGATGGCCGTGGTATCGCGGACGATCTACGACGAGGGCCCGGCCGCCAAGGCCGGGGGCCAGCCCGATTCCGCCAATCCCTACGAGGCCGGCTCGCAGGAGAGCCTGGACTGGCTCGAAGGCTTCACCGCGGGCGAACCCGAACCCTCGTCCACCGGCCCCGACGGGTCGTGATCCGGCCGGCGCCGGGGCCGCTCGGCCCTGGCAGCGTCGTTCCCGTTCGGCTATAGCGCTTTCCGGCCGCCGCGCGGGCGGCGTCCGGAGGCCCACCGTGACCCGCTTGTCCCGAACCCGCCGCGTCTGGCTCCTCGGCCTCGCCTTGGCCTTGGCAAGCGCCGCGGTCCCGGCTCGAGCTGCGGAGGCACCAGTGGTGGTCTTCGCCGCCGCCAGCCTGAAGACCGCCCTCGGCGCGGCGAGCGCCGCCTGGGCGAAGGAGACGGGTCGAGCGACGTCGATCTCCTATGCGGGCTCGAATGCGCTCGCCAAGCAGATCGAGGCGGGCGCGCCCGCCGACCTGTTCCTCTCCGCCGACCTCGCCTGGATGGACGACGCGGAAGCGAAGGGGACGATTCGCCCCGACACCCGCATCAACCTCCTGCGCAACGCCCTCGTGCTCGTGGCCCCTAGGGGCGCGGCACCGAAGCTCACTCTGGCGCCGGGCGTCGACCTCGCCCGGGCGCTGGCCGGCGGCCGGCTCGCCATGGGCCATGTCGAGGCGGTGCCGGCGGGCAAATACGGCCGGGCGGCGCTCGACACGCTCGGCGCCTGGGACGGCGTGAAGGGGCAGATCGCCCAGGCCGAGAACGTGCGGGCGGCCCTGCTGCTGGTCGCGCGGGGCGAGGCGCCGCTGGGCATCGTCTACGCGACGGACGCGGCGAGCGAGCCGGGCGTCGAGGTGGTGGCGACCTTCCCCGAGGACAGTCATCCGCCGATCGTCTACCCGGTGGCCCTGACCAAGGAATCCCGGAACGCCGACGCCGCCGCCTTCCTGGGCTACCTGCGCAGCCCGGCGGCCCGACCGTTCTTCGAGCAGCAGGGCTTCGTGGTGATCGGCACCGAGAAGCGCTCCTGACGGCCGGCGGGACGCCGCGCCATGTCGAACGGGCTTGATCTCCAGAGCGGGTTTGGCCTCACCCCCGAGGAGATGACGGCGCTCCTGCTCTCGCTCAAGGTCGCCTTCGTGGCGACCCTGTGCAGCCTGCCCTTCGGCCTGGCCGTGGCGTGGCTGCTCGCGCGCCGGCGCTTTCCCGGCCATGCCCTGCTCGACGGGCTCGTCCACCTGCCGCTGATCCTGCCGCCGGTCGTGACGGGCTATCTGCTGCTCCTGGCCTTCGGCCGGCGCGGGCTGTTCGGCGCGGGGCTCGCCGAGATCGGCCTCGTGTTCTCGTTCCGCTGGACCGGCGCGGCGCTGGCCTGCGCGGTGATGGGGTTTCCCCTGATGGTGCGGGCGATGCGCCTGTCGATCGAGGCGATCGACCGGCGGCTGGAACAGGCCGCCGCGACCCTCGGGGCCGCGCCGCCGCTGGTGTTCCTCACCGTGACCCTGCCGCTGAGCCTGCCCGGCATCCTCGCCGGCGCGGTGCTGGCCTTCGCCAAGGCGATGGGCGAGTTCGGCGCGACGATCACCTTCGTCTCGAACATCCCCGGCGAGACCCAGACCCTGCCCTCGGCGATCTACACCCTGACCCAGGTGCCGGGCGGGGAGGGGGCGGCGCTGCGCCTCACGCTCGTCTCGGTGGCGGTCTCGATGCTGGCGCTGCTCGCCTCGGAAGTGCTGGCGCGCCGCATGAGCCGGCGGCTGGGGGCGGGATGATGGCGGGCGCCCCATCCCCCTCGACGAACGTGAGCCCGCCGGACGCAGGGGCGAGGATCCGCGGTCCTGTCTCCGGCCGCGCGGCCTCACGCATAGGCATAGGGCCCGCCCCGCGCGAGGGCGCGCCGGTAGGCCGGCCGGGCGTGGATGCGAGCGAGCCAGTCGGTCACCCGCGGGCCGGCACTGGTCCCGCGGGTGGAAAAGGCTTCGAGGGGGAAGCTCATCATGATGTCGGCGGCGGTGAAGGCGTCGCCGCAGAAGAACGGGCGCTCGGCGAGCTCCGCCTCCCAGTAGGCGGCGTGGCGGCGCAGCTCCGGATCGACGAAGCCGCCGGTGACCCGCCCGGCGATCGCCCGCACCAGCGGCCGCAGCAGAGCGGGGCTGCCCGGCGCGAGCCGCGAGAACACGAGCTTCAGGAGGAGCGGGGGCATCGCCGAGCCCTCCGCGTAGTGGAGGTAGTAGGTGTAGCGCAGGCTCTCCGCGCTGCCCGGCGGCGGCACCAGTGCGCCGCCCGCCCGCGCGGTCAGGAAGGCCACGATGGCGCCGGTCTCGGCCACCACGGTCCCCTCCGCCTCGATCACCGGCGACTTGCCGAGGGGATGCACGGCGCGCAGCGCCCGCGGCGCCAGCATGGTGGCGGGGTCGCGGGCATAGCGCGTCACCGCGTAGGCGAGGCCGAGCTCCTCGAGCAGCCACAGCACCCGTTGCGAGCGGCTGTTCTCCAGATGGTGGACGGTGATCATCGCGGTTCCCGGCTGTCCCGGGGCGACAACGCCCCAACCCGCCGTGCGAGCCCGGCGCCGTGACGATCGAGGTCGACGTCGCGCTCCACCGCGAAAAGGGCTTCCGGCTCGAGGTCGCCTTCACGGCGGGCGCCGGGCTCACCGCCCTGTTCGGGCGCTCGGGCTCGGGCAAGACCACGGTGATCGACCTGATCGCCGGGCTCACGCTGCCGCAGCGCGGGCGCATCGCCATCGACGGCACGGTGCTGCTCGACACGGCGCGCGGCATCCGCGTGCCGGTGCACCGGCGCCGGATCGGCTGCGTGTTCCAGGAGGCGCGGCTTCTGCCCCATCTCAGCGTGCGGCAGAATCTCGGTTTCGGCCGGCTGTTCTCCCGCGGGCCGGACGGGCCCGCCTTCGGCACGGTGGTCGATCTCCTCGGCCTCGCCGCCTTGCTGGAGCGGCGCCCGGCCGGCCTGTCGGGCGGCGAGCGGCAGCGGGTCGCGATCGGGCGGGCCCTGCTGGCCCGGCCGCGCCTCCTGCTGATGGACGAGCCGCTCTCGGCGCTGGACGAGGCCCGCAAGCGCGAGATCCTGCCCTATATCGAGCGCCTGCGCGACGAGGCCGGGCTGCCCATCGTCTATGTCAGCCACGCGGTCGCCGAGGTGGCCCGCCTCGCCTCGACGGTGGTGGTGCTGGAGGAGGGCCGCGTCGCTGGCCAGGGCCCGGTCGACGCCGTGCTGCGCCGGCCCGACCTGATCCCCGACGGGTCGGAAGCCGGCAGCGTGCTCGCCGTGACGGTGGCCGGGCACGACGCCGAAGCCGGGCTGACCCGGCTCGCCGGCACGGGGGGCGCGGACCGGGAGGGCCTGCGCCTCGACGTGCCGCTGCTGGCCCTGCCGGTGGGGCGGCGGCTGAACCTGCGGGTGCCGGCCCGCGACGTGCTGCTGGCGACGCAGGCGCCGCAAGCCTTGAGCGCCCGCAACGTCCTGCCCGGCCGCGTCGCGAGCCTGCGGGAGGAGGGCACCGCCTGCCTCGCCGAGATCGCCTGCGGGGGGACGACCCTTCTGGCCCGCCTGACGCGCGCCTCCGCCCGCGACCTCGGGCTCACGACGGGGCAACCGGTCTTCGCCATCGTCAAGAGCGTCGCGCTCGATGCGGGCCTCGTCCCCGGGGGCGGGGGCAGGCTCGAGATCTGAACCGCACCGGCCGGGCCGGGAGCGCCGGTGGACGCGGCGCAAGGCCAGCGCGCGGGCGGCGGCGCCCGCCCATCCGGCGCGCTGGTGCAGGCCCGCCACGCCGCCCGCGAAACCCGCGCGGCCCAGACCGCCCGGCCCGCTCCTCGCTTGACCCGGTCCGCCCCCGCACCGACGGTGGCGGCACGCGGCGATACGAACCGGACATGCCCCTCCTGCAGCGCCTTCTCTCCTATGCCTCCTCGGCCTTCGGCCTGCCGGCCCCGGCCGAGCCGCTCCCCGACGGCGACGAGGCGCATCTCGCCGCGACCGCTCTGCTCGTCCACATCGCCCGGGCCGACGGCGTGCTGGGCGAGGCGGAGACCGAGCGCCTCGTGCGGCTGGTGCGCGGGCGCTATGCCGAGACCGACGCGGAGGCCCGGGGGCTGATCGAGCGCGCCGCCGCCTTCGACGCGCAGACCCGCGACCTCATGGGCCTCGTCGAGCTGATCGGCGAGGACGGAGCGCCGGATCAGCGCGCGCGTCTGCTCGCCATGGCCTGGGCGGTGGCGGGTGCCGACGGGGCGGTGCACGAGTTCGAGGAGGCGCTGGTCTGGCGCCTCGGCCGGCTGCTCGGGTTCGACGACGCGGGGATCGCCGCCGCCCAGACCCAGCTCCGACCGGACGAGGCGGTTCCGGCGTGACCGGGCGGCCCATGAGGCCTGCGGTAAGGCCTGCGGTGAGGCCTCCGGCATGATCGTCAGCCTGACCCTGATCCTGCTGGCCCAGCTCCTCGGCGAGGCGCTCGCCCGCGCCGCCGCTTTGCCGGTCCCGGGCCCGGTGATCGGCATGGCGCTGCTGCTCGGCTTCCTGGCACTCCGCGACCGGTGGCGCCGGGCCTCGACCCGCTGGCTGCCGCCACCGCTGGTCGATGGCGGGCTGGAGGGCACCGCCAAGGGATTGCTCGCCCATCTCTCGATCATGTTCGTGCCGGCCGCGGTTGGCATCGTCGGCCGGCTCGACGTGCTGGCGAGCCACGGGCTGGCGCTCGCCGCGGTGCTGATCCTGTCGGTGACCCTGACGCTCGCCACCACGGTGCTGACCTTCGTCGCGGTCTCGCGCGTGATGGACCGACGGTGAGCGGCGATTTCGCCCTCTGGGTCTATCTGACCCGCACGCCGCTGCTGTGGCTCACCGTGACGCTGCTCGCCTACGCGGTGGCCGACCGGCTGTTCCAGGCCGCGGGGCGGCACCCGATCGCCAATCCGGTGATCCATGCGGTCTGGATGATCGGGCTGGTCCTGCTCGTCACCGGCACGCCCTACCCGACCTACTTCCAGGGCGCGCAGTTCGTGCACTTCCTGCTCGGCCCCGCCACGGTGGCGCTCGCGGTGCCGCTCTACGAGCGCCGGGACACGGTGATGCGGGCGCTCGTGCCGATGCTGGCCGCCCTCGTCGTCGGCTGCGTCACCGCGATGGGCTCGGCCCTCGCCTTCGCGACCCTCGCCGGCATCCCCTACGAGGTGATGCTGGCCATGGCTCCGAAATCGGTGACCACGGGCGTCGCCATGGGCATCGTCGAGGCGCTCGGCGGCGACCCGACCCTCGCCGCCGTGCTGGTGATGATGACCGGGATGGCCGGCGCCGTCCTCGTCACGCCGCTGATGCGGCTCCTGCGCGTCGAGGACATGCGCGCCCGCGGCTTCGCGGCGGGGCTCGCTGCCCACGGCCTCGGCACCGCCCGCGCCTTCCAGGTCAGCGAGGTCGCCGGCACCTTCGCCGGCATCGCCATGGGGCTGAACGCCTTCCTCACGGCCGTGCTGGTGCCGGTGGCGGTGAGCTTCCTGCGGTGAGGCGGGCCGCGGCGGGCAGATCGATGATCGGCGGAGGCTGAGAGCCATCCGTGACGCGGCCCCGATCGCGCAGGACGTCGTCATGCCCCGTGCGACGGCGCACGACGAAGCGGCGAGGGCCTCCGAAAAATCCTCGAAGGTCACGCTGTCGCCGCGATCGTCGGTCCACCCCTGCGACAACGCCCCCGAGCCGGTGAAGACGATGTCGTACGGCAGTCCGGCCTTCTGGATCACCATGGCCGCCGTCAGCGCCGGGTTCGGCGCGCTGCACGGCGTCCTGTTCCACGACGGGCCGACCCTCGTCGGCACGATCTACGGCACCTGCGTCGGCGTCCTGATGATCGCCTACGAGCGCGGGCTCTTCCTGGCCGCCTACAGCCGGCGCCTGCGGCAATTGCCGACGCTCGCCTACTTCGCCGCAGCCGAGATCAGCATGGCGATCCTGATCGTCGTCGCGATGTCGGCGACCGGCGTGCTCGTCTGGGCGCTCGGCATCGCGGACAAGCCCTTCCTCGACGCCGTCACGCCCAAACTCCACACCATCCCATTCGCGCTGGCGGTCTCGGCGCTGATCGTCTCCGTCCTACGCGTGCGCGACCTGATCGGCAGCGAGACCTTCGCGAGCCTCGTCCTTGGGCGCTACCACCGGCCCGTCAGCGAGGAGCGCGTGTTCCTGTTCCTCGATCTCGTCGGATCGACCGCCTATGCCGAGCGGCACGGCGACCTCGCGGCCCAGGAACTCCTGAAGGCCGTCTTCGCCGCCATCGCCGAGCCGGTGCGGCGCCATCGCGGACAGGTCGACGACTATATCGGCGATCAGGTCATCATCTCGTGGCCCCTGGCCCGGGGCATCGAGCGGGCGCGCTGCGTCGCCTGCGTCTTCGCGATCCGCCACATCCTCAACCGTGACCGGGCGCGCTGGCTCACGCGCTTCGGCCTCGTTCCCGAACTGCGCGCGGCCCTGCACGGCGGCAGCGTCGTGACAGCGGAGGTCGGCGTCGACCGGCACAAGATCGCCTATTTCGGCGACGTCATGAACGCCACCGCCCGGCTGGAGGGTCTGTGCCGGGAAACCGGGCGGGGCGTGCTGATCTCGGATGCGGTCCTCGCCCGGCTGCCCGCGCTGCCCGACGGCGTCGAGGCCGAGGCGCTCGGGGCCTACCGCCTGCGCGGGCGCAGCGAGACGATGGCCGTGCATGCGCTGGCGGAGGCGCGGGCTCCGGTCACGGCCGTTTCACCGGGCCATCGTGGGGGTGCAGTCGCGGACCGGAAGCCGGCGGGACCGGACTACGCGGCACGGCCCAAGCGGTCGCCGGCCGCCGCCGGCGTGCCCGGGAAGTCGGCGGCCTCCGCGTGAGCCGCCGCCTCCGATGACCGTCTCGTTGCACCGCAGCACCTGACGCGTTAAAGCGAAAACATTCGCCTGGACCCGGTGCAAGCCCGGGTGGCTCTTCCGGCCGCCGATCCGCCGGATCACGCATTCGAGACGCCGCAGCCGCCCCGCCTCTCGCGCGGCGCCGCGTCCCCTGCGGAAATTTTCTCATGTCCTCTGTCAGACAAGCCGCCCGCGCGTGGGTCGGCGCGCCGTGGGCCGATACGCTCTCCGGCCTCGTCGTCGCGCTCGCCCTGATTCCGGAGGCCATCGGCTTCTCGGTCATCGCCGGGGTCGATCCGAAGGTCGGCCTCTACGCCTCCGTGGTCATCGCGATCGTCATCGCCTTCGCGGGCGGGCGGCCCGCCATGATCTCGGCGGCCACCGCTGCGACCGCCGTGGTGATGGTCGATCTCGTGCGCGATCACGGGGTGCAGTACCTGTTCGCCGCCACCATCCTGATGGGCGTCCTCCAGATCGCGGCCGGGCTGATGCGGCTCGGGCGGCTGATGCGCTTCGTCTCGCGCTCGGTGATGACGGGCTTCGTCAACGCGCTCGCGATCCTGATCTTTCTGGCCCAGCTGCCGGAACTGACCGGCGTCACGCCGGCCACCTACGGGCTGATCGCGCTCGGCCTCGCCATCATCTACGGCTTTCCCCGGATCACCCGCGCGGTGCCCTCGCCGCTGGTCGCCATCGCGGTGCTGACCGGGCTCACCGCCTGGCTCGGGCTCGACGTGCGCACCGTCGCCCATCTCGGCGCCCTGCCGACGGCCTTGCCGAGCTTCGCCCTGCCCGACGTGCCGCTGACCTTCGAGACCCTGCGGATCATCCTGCCCTATGCGGCGACGCTCGCGGCGGTGGGTCTCCTCGAGAGCCTGCTCACGGCACAGATCGTCGACGACATGACCGACACGGGCAGTTCCAAGAACCGCGAATGCCTGGGCCAGGGGCTCGCCAACATGAGCGCGGCTTTGTTCGGCGGCATGGGCGGCTGCGCCATGATCGGGCAGTCGGTCATCAACGTCTCCTCGGGCGCCCGCGGCCGGCTCTCGACGCTGGTGGCGGGCGCCGCCCTGCTGGTGCTGCTCGTGGCCCTGCAGGACCTTCTGGCCGTCGTGCCGGTCGCCGCGCTGACCGCGGTGATGATCATGGTCTCGCTCAACACCTTCTCGTGGCGCTCGCTCCTGGAATTGCGCACCAACCCGCTCTCCTCCTCGGTGGTGATGCTCGCCACCGTCGCGGTCGTGGTCGCCACGAAGGATCTGGCGATCGGGGTGCTGATCGGCGTGCTCCTGTCGGGCGTGTTCTTCGCCGGCAAGGTCTCGCGGATGGCCCGCGTCACCTCCGATTTGTCGGAGGACGGGCGCACCCGCACCTACCGGGTCAGCGGACAGGTGTTCTTCGCCTCGGCCGGCGCCTTCGCCGAGGCGCTCGACGCCCGCGAGCCGGTGGAGCGCCTCGTCATCGACGTGCACGCGGCGCATTTCTGGGACATCTCGGCGGTGGGCGCCCTCGACCGGGTCGTGATGAAGGCGCGCCGCAACGGCCGGATCGTCGAGGTGATCGGCCTCAACGCGGCGAGCGCCACCCTGGTCGAGCGCTTCGGCCAGCACGACAAGCCCGACGCGGCGCTGACGGCGCACTGAGCCGGACCGCCGTCACTTCGTGAGCGCGACATGCACCCCCGACCAGTCGGCCGGGGGCGGGGCGCATTCGAACGCGGCGACGCGTTCGAGGTAGAGCTCGTAGAGGCCGCAGAGCCCGAAGGCGGCGGCCTCGGCCCGGCAGGCACCGATCCGGCTTCGCGCCATCGCCCAGTCGCGGCGGCGATAGGCGGAGAGCATCTCGGCGTGGCGGGCGGCGAGCCGCCGGAAGGCCGGGGAATCCCGGACCGTCCGGTCGCCGACGAGGGTCGAGACGGCCTCGGCCTGCGCCTTCCCCTTCACCCGGATCAGGTCGATCTCCAGCACGGCGAAGCGGTCGTCCACCGCCGCGGCGGTCGCCGATCCCAGGACGGTCTTGACCCGGTAGGCCTTGGACTGGCCCTCCAGCCGGGAGGCGACGTTCACGGGGTCGCCCAGCACCGAGTAGTCGAAGCGCAGGGTCGAGCCCATGTTGCCGACGACGCACAGGCCGGTGTTGAGGCCGATGCCGATGTCGATGGGCAGGACCGGATGGCCGCCGGCCTCGGCCTCGGCCCGGCGCTGCGCGTTGAGCGCCTCCATCCGGGCGATCATGGCGAGCGCCGCCGTGCAGGCATGGGCCTCGTGGTCGGGATCGTCGAGGGGCGCGTTCCAGAACGCCATGATGGCGTCGCCCATATACTTGTCGATGGTGCCGCGGGCCCCGATCACCGCCTCGGTCAGCGGCGACAGGAAGCGGTTCATCAGCGCGGTCAGCCCGGCGGGATCGTTGCGGTAGAACTCGGCGATGCCGGTGAAGCCGCGCACGTCGGAGAACATGATCGTGAGCGGGCGCTCCTCGCCGCCGAGCCGCAGCTTCTCCGGCGAGGCCGCGAGTTCGTCGACGAGGGCCGGCGAGAGGTACTGGCCGAAGGCCGAGCGGATGCGCTGCCGCTGGGTCTGCTCGCGGGTGTAGTTGGTGAAGACGAGCACGGCATAGACCGTGAGGCTCGCCCCGAGGGGGAAGGTCGCGTCGAGCAGGATGCCGAGTTCGGTGAAGCGGAACCACGCGGTGGCGGCGAGGAACAGCGCGATGGTCGCCCCGAGGGCCAGGAGCCGCGCCGCCCCGAGCAGCGGCGCGAAGGCGATCACCACGAGGGAGACCGCCAGGGCCAGGGCGATCTCCACGACGATGGCGTCGTTCGGGTAGGCCAGCGTGGTGCGCGACAGAACGCTCTCCAGGAGCTGCGCCTGCACCTCGACGCCGGGCATCACCCGCTCGACCGGCGTGGTCTTGTTGTCGAGGAGCCCCAGCGCCGAGGTGCCGACGAGCACGATCTTCTGCGCCACCCGGTCGGGATCGAGGCCGCCGTCGAGGACGCTGCGGGCCGACACGTAGCGGGCCGGGTCACGGCCCGAGAAGTGGAGCCAGACCGAGGCGCTGGCATCGGTGGGAACCTCGAAGCCGGGCAGCACCAAGGCCTCCGCCCCCGCGGCATCCGCCCGCAGCAGCACCGTCCCCGAGCCGGTGAGCACCCGCAGGATCTCGAGCGCCAGCCCGGGCACCAGCCGCCCGCTCGCCTGGACAGCGAGGGGCACGCGCCGGACGATGCCGTCGCGCTCGGGCACGATGGTGAAGAGGCCCCGGCCCGCCGCGGCCCGCTCCAGATCGGCCAGGTTGTGCAGGAGGCCGGGAAAGCGGGCGAGATGGGCGGTGGGATCGGGCCCGAGGACGGCAAAGCCCGTGCGGGGCAGGTCGGGCGCCTCCGCCACCGCCTCCTCCAGGGCCGACTGGCCGAGGATCACGCGGCCCGCCCGGATCGCCTCGGCGAGCACCGCGTCGCTGTCGGGCAGGCGCAGGAGCGCCGCGCGGGCCTCCGGATCGAGCCCGTCGAGCCCCTGGGCGAAGCGGGCCGGGGAGAGGCGGTCGGGCTCGGGGAACACCATGTCGAAGGCGACCACCGCCGCCCCGGCCTCGGTCAGCCGCCGCACCAAAGCGGCAACCCGGGTGCGCGCCCAGGGCCATTGCCCGTAGGCGCGGATGCTCGCCTCGTCGATGTCGACGATGGTGACCGGCCGCAGGGTGACCGGGCGCGGATGCAGCGCCTGGAGCGCGTCGAAGGTGCGCAGCCGCAGGGTCTCGACCGGGGCCGGGTCCCAGATCCGCAGGGCCACCAGCCCGGCGAGCACGAGGAGCGCCAGGGCGCGGTCGAGGCCGAGGAGGCGGCGTCGCGCGGCCGGGCGCGGGGCGGGGGCAGGCAGCGGCGCCGGGCGGCCGAAGGGGCGAGGGATGCGCAAAGGGCGGCGCTCAGACCATGCCGGCGCGCGGCCCGCGGGCCGCACCCGCGCGGCGCATCCGCGCGCGGGCACGGCGGAGGGGCGCTTTCGTCCGAAGGCGGGGCGAGAGGAGACTCAAGCGCGCTCCGAAAGGACAGGCCATCGCGTTCGCCGAACCGTCACAGGATCTGGATGTCGGTGGCGTGGAGGTTGGCCAGTATCACGTTCTTCAGGGTGAGGACGTGATCCTGATCGTAGGTGATCAGGAGGTCGGCGCCGGATTGCGTGGCCCGCCCCAGCACCGCCTCGGCGCTGGAGAAGACCGAGCGGTCGAATTGCAGGAGGTCGGCGCCCGTCGCGAAGTCGGTGATCGTGGTCCGGCCGAAGGTCGCCGCGTCGAAGACGAAGGTGTCGCTCCCGGTGCCGCCGGTGAGGGTGTCGCCGCCGCCGAGCCCGAGGATCAGGTCGTCGCCGCCGCGCCCGTCGAGGGTCTCGGCCGCGGCGCTGCCGACCACGAGGTCGTTGGCGCCCTGGCTGGCGTTCAGCGTGGTGTAGAAGGTGTGGGTCGCGCTCTGGCCCGGGCGCAGGTCGCTGAATTGGATGTTGAGCGAGATGCCGGTGTCGATATGGGCCCCGTTCGGGTCCCGCGGCGTGTCGTAGACGTTGGGCAGGTAGGCGTCGTGGTTGCTGAACCCGTCGCTGGAGGCCCTGGCCGCCTTGTCGAAGGCGACGAGGTTGACCGACACGCCGGATTTCGTGCCGTAGGCCTGCACCACGGCGACGCCGCCCGCTTCGCTCGGGTTGGCCAGGACGTCGTTGTCGGTGGCGTAGTCGCCGTAACGGATCGCGTCCTGGTCGGGATCGAAGCTGCGCATGAAGCGCGCATCCCGCATGATCTCGGACGTGGTGTTGGTCAGGGTCACGGTGGTCTTGAAGTAGGTGGCGTTGGGGTCGAGGTCGATCACCTGGGTGATCTTGAGCCCGTCCCCGGTGGTGCCGACGGTCGTCGCCTGGAGCCGTCCACCGCTCGACGTGTCGGTGGTCGTCGCGTCGAACTGGAGTTTCGCGGTGCGCTCGGAATTGGCGAAGCTCCGGCCGTCATGGGCGATGACGATGGCGTCCTCGGGCGTGCCCGGGATGGTCACGTCGTTGGAGGTGGTCTCGTCGCCGGTGTCCCAGCCGTCGGCATCGATCACGAAGGAGAGCTGCCGCGAGCCGCCCGCCTGCGGGTGGAAGCCGTCGGGCGCGTCGGATTCGGTGCCGAGCGAGCCGTGCCGGGCGACGCCGATCTCCATGTAGGCGCCCTGCAGGAACACGTCCCCGCCGACCGTCTGGTGGCCGGCCCGGCCCACGATCACGTCGACGGTGGCCTGCGCCGTCTGGCCGTCGGCGTCGCGCACCGTGTAGGTGAAGCTGTCGGCGCCGGAATAGCCCGCCTTCGGCGTGTAGGTGATCGTGCCGTCCGGGTTCAGCACCGCCGTGCCGTGGGCGGGCTCGCCCACGGCGCTCACGGCCACGGCGCCGCCCTCGGGGTCGGAATCGTTGGCGAGCACGTCGATGCTCACCGAGGTCCCGGACTCGACGAAGGCGTTGTCGTCGCGCGCCTCCGGGGCGTCCGGGACCGCGACCACCGCGACATCGCGCAGGACCGGCGCGCTGCAGAGGCCGCCCGCGTCCGCGACCACGATCGCGACCGTGCGCGGCGCCTGGGATGGCGCGTCGCTGCCGTTGGCGTAGGTGAGGGACAGGAGGGCCCGGGCGTAGTCGGCGAGGCTCGCCTCGCCCGTCAGCGTGAGGATTCCGGTATGGGCGTCGTAATGGGCGCGAATCGCCTCGGCCTCGGGCAGATCCACCGCCAGAACATCCTCGCCGGGGCGGAAATTCTCGGTGATCCGCACGGTGGCCCGGCTCAGGGTCGTGCTGTCGGCGTCGCTCACCGTCAGCCCCTCGGAAAGGGCGACCGGCGCGGCGTCCTCCCGAAAGCTGACCGCCCCGCCGGACAGGGTCAGGACCGGCGGCGCCTCGATGGCGACCAGGTCGAAGGTCGCGGTCTGGAGGCAGGCGCCGCCATGACCGTCGATGATGCGGTAGGTCAGGGTGACGGGGCCGCGCGCGCCCTCGCCGGGCTCGTAGCGGTAGCGCCCGCCGCCGAGGTCGACGATCCGGCCGCCGCCGCTCGCCACGGCGAGGCCGGCCACGGTGAGGGCGTCCCCGTCGATGTCGGCGGCCCCCGCACAGAGCTCGTCGGCGCTCACCTCGCGGGCCTCGCCGGCCGGGCTCTCGGCGAGCGTGAGAGGCTCGGCCACCGTCGGTGCGTCGTTGAGGCCGGTCACGTCGACCGAGAAGGTCGTGCGCAGGATCGCGCCGTTCGGCCCGCCGACGGTGACGCTGAACACGTCCGCGCCGACCCGGCCCTCGGGGAGGGCGGCGGCCCGGTCGGCGGTGTAGGAATAGGTGCCGTCGGCGTGGAGCACGAGGGTGCCGTAGGTGCCGCGCAGGGTCACGCCGCCCTCGGCGAGCGGCGTGTCGCGCCCGTCGGGCTCCGTGCCGGCGCGGGCGGCGAGCACGCTGAAGGAGCCCGAGCCGGTGACCGCGCCGGACCCCAGGATGCCCCGGGCCGGATCGGTCGTCTCCAGGGCGGCGTCCTGCACCACCGGCACGGTCTGCGGGCGGACGGCCAGCGGCGGCGTGTCGGGCGGGGGATCGAGCGGCGGCACGCCGGGGCCGCCCGGCGTCTCGTTGCCCGGGGGGGAGGGGGTCAATGGGCCGGGGCCGGGCTGGAGCGTGTCCGGCGGCGGGGGCAGCCGCGGGCCCGTGGTGCCCGGACCATCGCCGGGTCCGTCGCCCGGCAGGCTGTTGGGCGGCACGCCGGAGCCCGGTCCGCCATTGCCGGGCCCCTGGAACACCGGCAGGCGCGGCGCCTCCGCGATCGTCTTGAACAGCGACTGGACGAGGCCCGCCTCCTCGGCGAGTTCGGCGAGGGTCTTGGCCACGGTCTCGACCCGCACCGCCCGCCCGCCCTCGGGGTGGATGATGGTAGCGAGGTTCGGATCGGAGACGGTGGCAAGGACCCTGTTGGGATCGGTGCGGTCGTAGAGGTCGAAGCGGCCGACCGTGCCGTCGGGCTCGGTCATCACCGAGAAGCGGGTGTCACCGCCATCAGCCTCGATCTGGACATGGACCGCGGTGCCGCGGATGCCCATGGTCGCCACCGGCGTGCCGACCTTCATGTCGCCGGTCTTGGCGACCTTGCCGGCCACGAAGGAGATCGTGCCCTGGACGAGGTCGAACAGGGCCGAGTTGCCGGTGCCGCCCTCCGTGTAGACCATCCCGTTGAGCACCATCCGGGCCTCGGAGGCGAGGCTGAACAGGGTGCCGTCGAGGAAGGACACGGCCAGCGACGAATCCCGGCCGGTCTGGATCGCGTCGTTCTTGTAGACGAGGTCGCCGACCTGGAGCGTGACGCTCGTGCCGTTGCGGGTCACGGTCGCGGTGCCGGTCAGCGTCTGGACGCGGCCGATCGGCGCGTTGGCCTCCGGCGTCCCGGCCTGCGCGACGGGCTCGCCGTTCGGGTGCAGGCTGAGCGCCTCGATCGCCGCATCCGACAGGAAAGCCCCGTTGGGTGCCTCCAGCCGCGGCCGCGTCTCGACGGAGAAGTAATCGTGGACGACGACGCGGTGAAAGGCGTCGCTGATGACGAGGTCGGCGCCGACGCGGGCGAACTCGCCCTTGAACAGCAGGGCACCCTCGTCGAGGCGGATCGTACCGCCCGACGTGGCGTCATAGGCGCGCGTGGAGAACAGCCCGCCATAGGACGGGCCGGGCTCCGGCGCGGCGAGGGCGTCGAGGATGGTCAAGTCCGATCAAGTCCCGTCCGGACCGGTGCGTCCTTCAAACCGGCATGCGCCGGGTGTTAGAGGACGCGCCCGTCTGTGGGCGTGCGCCCGCTCACCGGGCGGGCGTGGACGCGCAAGACCTGGGGACGCAGACAATCGAATTGCCCGCAACGGTCCCTGGCACGAAACCTTCGATAAGCATGGAGCCGGCCCCTCTGTCGATGGGACGTCTGACGCGCCCTCGCCCGACCTTCATCCGAAACCACGCGGCTGTTCAAGAGGGAACGTGGCGGCGATCGCGGGGTCTGGTGAGGGCTTCGTCCTCGTCGGCCGAGGCCTTGCACGAGCTGGGCCGAATCGGTCCGGAGACTCGGCCCGGCCCGGAAATCAGCGGTCCCCTGCCTCCCGCAGGGCGCGGGCGAGCGCCACGAAGCCCTCGACCGGGATCTCCTCCGCCCGGGCGGTCTCGGGCAGGCCCACGGCCGCGAGCAGGCGCCCGGGATCGGGCGTCGCGGCCTTCAGGCTCTGGCGCAGCATCTTGCGGCGCTGGCCGAAGGCCGCGCGGGTGACCCGCTCGAGATCGGCGATCCGGCAGGGCAGGGGCTCCGGCCGCGGGCGCAGATGGACCACGCTGGAGGTGACCTTGGGGGGCGGGACGAAGGCGGACGGGGCCACGTCGAACAGGATCGTGGCCTGGCAGCGCCAGCCGCACAGCACGCCGAGCCGCCCGTAATTGGCTCGGTCGCCCTCATCGGCGACGATGCGCTCGGCGACCTCGCGCTGGAACATCAGCACCGCCGAATCCCACCAGGGCGGCCACGCCGCGTCGTGGCTGTCGGCGCCGAGCCAGCCGGTCAGGAGCGGGGTGGCGACGTTGTAGGGCAGGTTGGCGACGATCCGCGCCGGCCCCTCGCCGAGAAGGGGGCGCGGATCGAAGGCGAGGGCGTCGGCATCGACCACCTCCAGCCGACCGGGGTAATGCGCGGCGATCTCGGCCAGCGCGGGAAGCGCCCGCGGGTCGCGCTCGACGGCGATCACGCGCCGGGCGCCCGCCGCCAGCAGCGCCCGGGTCAGGCCGCCGGGCCCCGGCCCGACCTCCACCACCGTGACGCCCTCGAGGGCGCCGGCCGAGCGGGCGATCCGGCCCGTCAGATTCAGGTCGAACAGGAAATTCTGTCCGAGCGCCTTCTTCGGCTCCAGGCCATGGCGGCGCACGACCTCCCGCAGGGGAGGCAGCCCGTCGGCGCTCAGCGCATCGGTGGTCATCGCGGGGATCAGACGCGCGCGGGAAAGGGCATGACGTTGTCCGCCGGGCGGTGCGCGAGGCGATGCGCCAGGCGGAGCGCCGCGATCAGGCTGTCGGGCCGGGCCACGCCCTGGCCGGCGATGTCGAAGGCGGTGCCGTGATCGGGCGAGGTGCGCACGAAGGGCAGGCCGAGCGTCACGTTGACTCCCTCGTCGAAGGCGAGCGTCTTGATCGGGATCAAGGCCTGATCGTGGGTCGGGCAGAGGGCCACGTCGTAGGTCGCCCGCGCCCGCTCGTGGAACAGGGTGTCGGCCGGAAGCGGCCCGCGGATGTCGATGCCCTCCGAGCGCAGGGCCGCGACCGCCGGCGCCAGCACGTCGCGGTCCTCGGTGCCCATGGTGCCCGCCTCCCCGGCATGGGGGTTGAGCCCCGACAGGACGAGGCGGGGTTTTTCGTAGCCGAAGCGGGCGCGCAGGTCGGCGTTCACGATGCGGGCGGTGCGCTCGACGAGCGCCTGCGTCAGCAGTTCGGGCACCCGCCGCAGCGCCACGTGGATCGTCACCGGCACCACGCTGAGCGTCTCGCTCCACAGGAGCATCACCGCCAGCGGCGGCTCCAGACCGGGGCCGGCGGCGAGCGCCGCCAGGAACTCGGTGTGGCCGGGATGGGCGAAGCCGACCCGGGTCAGGACGAACTTGGCGATCGGATTCGTCACCAGCGCCGAGGCGCGGCCCGTCCGCACGAGGTCGACCGCGGCGGTGATCGACTCGACGATCGCCCCGGCATTCGCGGTGTCCGGCGCGCCGGGCACCGCCTCGACCGTGGCGCCGCTCGGCAGCGGCAGGACGGGGAGGGCGCGGGGGAACACCTCGACGGCATCCTCCGGCTCGACCTCGGCCACCGGAACGAACAGGCCGAGCCGGTGGGCGGTCCGCTCCAGGA
The DNA here is from genome assembly GCF_920984675.1 of Methylobacterium sp. Leaf118. Classification (GTDB taxonomy): domain Bacteria; phylum Pseudomonadota; class Alphaproteobacteria; order Rhizobiales; family Beijerinckiaceae; genus Methylobacterium. Next base: position 5,262 of record NZ_CAKLBV010000024.1, on the reverse strand, counting down.
AGTCGGGATCGCCGAGGAACTGGAACGGCGGCACGCCCCGCTCGCCCCGCAGGCGCCAGGCCTGGAGCGCGAGTTCGGGGCCGATCCCGGAGGGATCGCCGAGGGTGAGGGCGAGCGGGAGGTCGTGGGGGGGCATGGGACGATGATACAGGGATCGGGGGCCGTTGCCGACGGTGTTGCCGGCGTCCCGGCCCGAGCGGGGCGCGGGTCTCGCGGGCGCGAGACCCGCGCCGTGCGTCGTTCCCTACCGCGCCGCCGAGATCCCGTCCGCCGTCGTCACGGTGCCGACGTTCTGGCGCAGGTCCGCCTCGCCCAGGGTCTTCAGTTCCAGCCGCAGCAGGAAGGTCTGGTTGCGCTCGCGCACACCGAGCGCCGTGGCGATGGGCGAGACGATGTAGTTGAACGACACCGTGGTGCACTCGTCCTGGTAGCCGCCGCCGATGCTCATGCCCGAGACGTAGAACGAGCCGGGATTGCGGTAGACCGGCGCGGCGCCGACCGGGTTGGCCAGGAAGGCCTTGTAGGCGTCGGCGTAATTGTCGCGGGTGTCGAGGTAATGGGTCAGGTCGAGGAGCGCCGAGCCGGTGACGAACCAGTTCGGGGTGATCCGGTAGGTGGCCGACGCGGTCAGACCCTCGCGGCGATGGGAGAAGCCCAGGGCCGGCTGCGCCTCGTAGAAGGAGTAGAACAGGGAGGTCTCGAGCGGCAGGAACGGCGCGAAGCGCGCCACCACCCCGGCCTCGAAGCGGTTGGTGGCGAGATCGCCCTGGCCGAGGCGGAAGCGGCTGATGAAGTTGATGTTCTGGTTGGGCGCGAGCTGGAAGCGGCCGACGAAGTCGGAGCGGCGGTCCTGAAGGCCGGAATCGAGGCCGACATTGGCGAGGTCCCCACGCCGGAACGAGTTGACGCCCGCGATCTGGATCGACTCGCCGAACATCACGTTCGCGTACCAGCCGGACGGGGTGACGACGGAATACTGCCCGCCGAGATTGGCCCGCACGCCGCCCTCGACCCGGTCGTAGCCGGAGAACTTGTCCCATTCGAACAGGGAGGTGTCGTCGAAGACGAGGCTCTGCGCATCCTCGTTGGGCAGATGCCCGATCCGGGTCTCGGAGGGACGGGCGATCACCTGGGCGATCGGCTCCAGGGTATGGACCCCGAGCCCGCCGAAATCGGCCACGAAGGGATAGCGGTAGTCGAGACCGATCGCCGGCATCACCCGGCCGTAGGTCCCGTCGTCGACCGTGGTGATGTTGTTGACCAACTGGTTCTGGAAGCCCGAAAAGTTCGGGTTCAGCGAGAACAGGTCGGTGCGCAGGTAGGCGAAGGGCGTGAAGACCTGCCCGGCATCGTCGATGAAGCTGCGCCGCCAGGAGGCCTGGGCCGACAGCCGCGTGGTGGTGCCCCCCAGGCCCCGCACGATGCAGCGCCCGCGCTCGAACACCGTGCAGGTCTCGTAGAGCGGATAGTTCACCCCGTTGATGGTCGGGTTGATCAGGTAGCTGCCGGTGCGCGGGATCCCCTGGTAGTCGGTCGCCTCACGCGTCACGCTGGTGACGTTGGCCTCGAAGCGCAGCTCGCCCCCGAGCTTGCCCGGCCCGTCGATGCGCTTGTCGTAGTCGATCACCGGCGCGACGAACGGCTGCTCCTTCTGCCAGTCGAAGCTCGACAGGGCCTTGAAGTAGTAGCCCCGCGCCTCGAACCAGGAGCGGTCACCCTGACCGATCAGGTAGCCGGTCGAGACCGCCTCGCGGAAGTACTCGGTGGTGATGTTCTGGTTGCGGATGCGGTAATTGTCGAGGAACCACTTGTCGGTCACGCCGACGAGATCCCAGCCGGTGCGCCAGCGCTCGTTGAGGTAGAAGCGCCCGCGCGATTCGATCGCGCCCCGGAAGTCGCGGTCGGCGGCACCGAGCGGGCCCGGCAGGAAGGCGGAGGGCGTCGATTGCGAGATGCCCGACACGCGGATGCTGTAGGCCCCGTTGTCGAGCCGCTGGCGGAACTCGGCCTGTCCCAGCACGCCCTGGCGCGAGACGAAGGCGGGCGAGACGGTCAGGTCGTAGCTCGGGTCGAGATTGATGAAGAACGGGGTGGCGATCCCAGAGCCGAGGGCGGTCGAGGTGATGAAGCGCGGCGTCAGGAAGCCGGTCTTGCGCTTCACCGTCGGGTCGGCGGATTCGAAATAGGGCAGGTAGGCGATCGGGATGCCACCGATCTCGAGGGTCGCATCCTCGTAGGTGATCGTGTGGGTCTCGTTGTTGTGGATGATCCGGGCCGACTTGATCTGCCAGAGGGGCGGCTTGGCCGGATTGTCCTTGCAGGGCTCGCAGGCGGTGTAGGTGGCGAAGTCGAAGCTCGACACCTCGCCCGCGACCCGCTCGGCGCGCGGGGCGGAGATGCGGGTGCGCACGACCTCGCCCTTCGTCTCGACGGTCTGCTGGATGCGCAGCGCGTCGACGAAGCCGTTCTTGAAATCGTCGGTCAGCTCCATCCGGTCGCCGGTGACCAGGGTTCCGGTCTCGTCGGTGAGGCGCACGTTGCCTTCCGCGAAGACCCGCGAGGTGCCCCGGTCGTAGCGGACCCGGTCGGCCTGGAGATTGCGGGCGCCGTAATTCAGCTGCGCGTTGCCGCGGGCCGTCACGGTGTTGCGGTCGTTGTCGTAGACCAGTTCGTCCGCCTCGACGAGCAGGCGCTGATCCTTGGGATCGGTGCTCTTCGCGCCCTGGGGCGGACCCGCGAGCCGCTCCAGCCCGGCCTGGGCATGGGCGCGCGGCGCGGCAAGCCCGAAGGCCGCCGCCAGAAGCGCAGCCATCGAGACCGTGACAGCGATGTCGGCGACCTTACGCAACGCGCCACCCGTCTCCTGTGCAGCCCCCTGCACGACGACCTCGTCCACGACCCGCCTTACCCGGAAGACACCGCATCAGCCGTCCTCCTGATACAGAAGCGTGAGCGTACCGAGGAGACTCCCTACCACGGCGGGGAACCACGCCGCCACCGTCGGCGCGATCATACCCGACGCACCCAGGCCCTCCATGACCTGCCGCGCGACGTAGAGAACGAAGCCCGCCGCCACCCCGCCGAGCACCAGCTTGCCGACCCCACCAAATCGGAAAAATCTTAAGGAAACCGTTGCCGCGACAAGGACCATCGCGAGGTAGAGCAGGGGCGTGGCCAGCAGCACGTCGTACTGGAGGCGGTAGCGGGTGGCATCCAGACCGGCCCGCTCGTGGCGTGCGATGGTTCCCGGCAGTTGCCAGAAGGGCACAGATTCCGGGGGGGTGAAGCGCTGGCGGATCTGACTCGGGTCGAGGGTCGAGGCGATCAGGTAGCTGTCGTGGCTCTCGGGGGGCGAATCCTTCGAGAGCACGCGGGCATCCTGCAGCTCCCACCAGCCGTCGTGCAGAATCGCACGCGCCGCCTCGACCTGCATGGTGAAGGCGCCCGCATCGTCGAACAGGAAGGCGGTGACGCCGGCCAGCGTGGTGGTGCCCTCGACCGCCGTCTCGGCACGGAGGATCGCCTGCCCGTCGATGCTGCGCTGGCGGATCCACAGGTCCTTGCCGGTGCCGGCCCGGGTCGCCTTGGCGAAGATCGTCGCCTCGATCTCGCTGGAGCGCTGCTTGAGCGCCGCCGAGAGCGGGTTGTAGGCCCCGATCGCGAACGCGCCGATGGCGAGCGCCACGAAGGCGCCGGGCTGGAGGAACTGCCAGGCCGAGATGCCGGCGGCACGGGCCACCACGAGTTCGAGCTTGCGCGAGAGCTGGAGCAGGGCGGCCATGGAGCCGAACAGGACCGCGAAGGGCAGCACGCTCTCGGCGACGGCGGGGGTGCGGTAGAGGGCGAGCTGGGCCATCAGCGCCGCCGAGGCCCCCGGCGTGTCGCCCGCGCGACGCAGGAGCTCGACGAAGTCGAGGGTGTAGACCAGCGCGAACACGGTGACGAACACGCCGAGGATGGTGCGCAGGAAGCGCAGGGCGAAGTAGCGCCCGAGGGTGGGCCCGATCAACATGGCGGCGCCCTCAGGCCGGTCCGGTCCGCGGCCGCCGCCGCAGGGCGGCGGCGAGGGCGCGGCGGCGCCTCGTGAGCCCCTCGCTCGCCGCACGGACCCGGGCGCCGCCGAAGATCAGGAGGCTCGACAGGGCGATGGCGGCGAGTGGCGCGGCGTAGATCGCGACGACGGCGCCGGGGCTGCGCACGGCGGCGCTGCTCGCCGCGAAGCCCGCGATGCGCAGGACCACGACCCCGATGACCGCCCCGGCGACGGCCAGCCCCCGCCCCTGGCGGGTGGTGCGGGGATCGCCCAGCGCCGCGAAGGCGATGAGGGCGAGCGCCAGCGGGTAGAGCCAGGCGGAGAGCCGGTCATGCAGCTCGGCACGGAAGCGGCCCTTCTGGACCTGGTAGTAGAGCTCCGAGGGATCGGGGAACAGGAGCGCCAGCGTCGAGCGCTCGCGCGGCTTGTAGAAGGTCTCGGCGTCCGGCGGCGCGAAGGCGGCGAGATCGACGGCGTAGCGCTCGTAGCTCACGATCGAGGAATCGCGGCTGTCCTTCTGCTGGCGGTGGATGCTGCCCTTCTCCAGGACGAGGTAGCTCTGGCCGTCGGTGTCGGCGACGCGGCCCCGCTCGGCGAGATAGACCACCGCCTTGCCGGGCTCGCGCTTGTCCTGGATGAACAGGCCCTGGAGCGAGCCGTCCGCCCCGCGCTCGCGGAAATGGAAGGTGATGCCGCTGTCGAGCGCCGTGAACTGGCCTTCCTTGACGACGTTGGCGACGAAATCCCCGCGCACCCGTGTCAGCACGTCGCGCAGTTCCTGGAAGGAGGAGGGCATGACCTGGATCGTCAGGAAGGCGACCACGATGCTGACGGCGAAGGCCAGCGACAGGAACGGTTTCAGCAGCCGGCGCGGGGCCATGCCGGCCGCCGACATGACGATCAGCTCGGAATCGCCGTTGAGCTTGTTCAGGGCGTAGACGCAGGCGATGAACAGGGCGACCGGGGCGATCACCGTGATCAGCGTGGGCAGCGACAGCCCGGTGATGAACAGGAAGACGAGGAGCGTCTGGCCCTTGGCCGTGACGAGGTCGAGTTCCCGCAAGGCCTGCGTCACCCAGATCGTGCCCGTGAGCCCGATCAGGCAGGCGAGGAAGGCTCCGAGCGCGATCCTGAATATGTAGCGCTCGATCTGGCCGCACGCCGCCTTGCACGGACGCCACCCTCGCCTCGGGCGTCCGACGGGTGGTCACGGCCATGGAAGATCCCGA
>NZ_CAKLBV010000023.1 GCF_920984675.1 Methylobacterium sp. Leaf118 | reverse complement strand
ACGGCCTACGCCGATCCAGGCCGCGACCACGTCCGCAAGACGGCACCGGCGACGCGCGCCAAGGCTCTCGCGCGACACATCGAGCGCCTCGGCTTCTCATGTGCCATCACACCCGAAGAGACAGTTTCTATTTAGGCGATCGCGGCCGAGGGTCGCGGCCGGCCTCCGGACGGGGCGTCGAGGCGCCAGCCTCCGGCGGGGTCGTCGGGCCGCATCGGCGTTTTCCGGAGACTCGGGCGTGCACCGCCCGATCCGATGCTCTAGACAGGCCGTCGCGACCGCGCGGGGCCCGTCGGCCGGGCCGGGCGCATCCCTTAAGGTCAGAAGCGGTGTCCGATGCAGGTGGTCGATCTCGATCGGGAGACGGTCAAGCGGGGCCTGTCCGACGGCACCCTCCTCCTCATCGACGTGCGCGAGCCCCATGAATTCGCCCGCGGGCGCATCCCCGGCTCGGTCTCCTTCCCCCTGTCCACCTTCGATCCGGACGCCCTGAAGGCGCTGATCGCGGCCGACGGGCGCCGCCCGGTCTTCTCCTGCGCCTCCGGAATCCGCTCGGTTCACGCGATCGCCGCCGCGCAGGGGGCCGGACTCGCGGTGAGCGAGCATTACGCGGGCGCCTTCAAGGACTGGTACGGTGCCGGGGAGCCGGTCGAAGCGTAAGGTTTCGCGTCACGGCCGGTTCGCACCGGAAGTCGGCCGCCATGTGCGCGAGCGCACGCCCGATCCGGCGTTCCCCGGATTAGGCCGCGCCATACAGGGAACCGAATGATGCGCAGCCTCCGGCCACTTCTCGTCGCCTCGCCGCTGATCGCGGCCGCGCTTCTGGGTGCGGGCGGCGCCGCCGCGCAGATGCCCGGCGCCCCGCCCCCCGGCGTCACCGTCGCCAAACCCGTGGTGAAGGAGATCGTCGAGAAGGACCAGTATACCGGCCGCTTCGACCCGATCGAGTTCGTCGAGGTGCGGGCCCGCGTCACCGGCTATCTCGACAAGATCCTGTTCCAGGACGGTGCCAACGTGAAGAAGGGCGACGTGCTCTTCCTCATCGATCGGCGCCCCTACAAGGCGGCGCTCGAACAGGCTCAGGCGAGCCTGACCTCGGCCAAGGCCCGCCTCGCCTTCACCCAGACCGACCTCGAGCGCGCCCAGGTGCTGTCGCGGGGCGGCAACATCTCCGAGCAGGTCACCGACCAGCGCCGTCAGGCCTCGCAGACCGCCCAGGCCGACGTGGACAGCGCGGAGGCCGCGCTCCGCAACGCCCAGCTCAACTACGATTTCACGGAAGTGAAGTCGCCGATCAACGGGCGCATCAGCCAGCGCGCCGTCACCGAGGGCAACATCGTCATCACCGACCAGACGATGCTGACGACGATCGTCTCCCTCGATCCGATCTATTTCGGCTTCACGGTCGATGAACGCTCGTTCCTGAAATACCAGAACACGCTCGGCATCGGCATGGGCCAGACCCAGCGCGGCAAGGGCGCGCCGATCCTGATCGCGCTCACCGGCGAGGAGACACCGACCCGCAAGGGCACCCTCGACTTCGTCGACAACCGCGTCGACAACCAGACCGGCACGGTGCTCCTGCGCGCCACGGTCGAGAACACCGACACCTTCATCAAGCCGGGCCTGTTCGGCATCGTCTCGATGCCGGCGACCAAGCCCTACAAGGGCATCCTGATCCCCGACGAGGCGGTCTCGGCCAACCAGGACAAGCGCATCGTCTACGTGCTCGGCGAGGGCGACAAGGTCGCGGCCAAGCCCGTGAAGCTCGGGCCGATCGTCGACGGCTACCGGGTGATCCGCGACGGGCTGAAGGGCGACGAGACGATCGTGGTCAACGGCGTCGCCAAGGTCCGGCCCGGCGCGCAGGTGAAGCCCGAGACGACGCAGCTGCCGCCGACCAAGAGCTGAGCCCCGCGGGCGGCGGGGCAGGGGAAACGAGTTCGTGTCGACGCCCCGCGGCGCCGGCCTTGAGAAGGACGGCAAGCCGCCCGCAAGTGCGCCGATGCGCGCTCCCCGGCGGCGAGAGGTTTGACCGATGCGCTTCGCTCACTTCTTCGTCGACCGACCGATCTTCGCGTCGGTGACGTCGATCATCTTCCTCATCGTCGGCTTCGTCGCCTACGAGAAGCTGCCGGTCTCGCAATATCCCGAGATCGTGCCGCCGACCGTGACCGTGCGTGCGAGCTTCCCCGGCGCCAATGCCGAGACGGTCGCGGCCACGATCGCGACGCCGCTGGAGCAGGAGATCAACGGCGTCGACAACATGCTCTACATGACGTCCCTGTCGACCAATGACGGGGCGATGCTGCTGACCGTCACCTTCAAGGTCGGGACCAACCTCGATATCGCCAACGTGCTGGTGCAGAACCGCCTCTCGGTCGCCCAGCCGCGCCTGCCGCCGGACGTGCGCAACCTCGGCGTCACCGTCCGCAAGGCCTCGCCCGACCTGATGCTGGTCGTGCACCTCCTGTCGCCCAACAAGACCTACGATCAGAACTACCTGGCCAATTACATTTACCTCAACATCCGTGACGAGATGCTGCGCCTCGACGGCGTCGGCGACATCACGGTCTTCGGCGGCAACGAGTACGCCGAGCGCATCTGGATCGATCCCAACAAGCTCGCCGCCTACGGCCTGACCACGGGCGACGTGACGAGCGCGCTCCAGGAGCAGAACGTCCAGGTCGCCGCCGGCGCGCTCAACGGCCCCCCGGCCGCGCCGGGCGCCGCCTTCCAGCTCGTGGTGCAGTCGCAGGGGCGCTTCCAGTCGCCGGAGGAATTCGCCGACGTCATCGTCAAGGCGAGCCAGGGCCGCCTCGTACGGGTGCGCGACGTCGCCCGCGTCGAGATGGGCCAGAAGGACTACACGACGAACTCCTTCCTCAACGCGACGCCCGCCATCGGCATCGGCGCCTTCCAGCGGCCGGGCACCAACGCCCTCGACGCGGCGGCCTCGGTCAAGGCGACGATGGAGGTGCTCAAGAAGAACTTCCCGCCCGACGTCGAGTACCGCATCGCCTACAACCCGACGGAATTCATCGAGGAATCGATCCACGAGGTCTACAAGACGCTGGCCGAGGCGGTCCTCCTCGTCGTCATCGTGGTGCTGGTGTTCCTCCAGAGCTGGCGCACGGCGCTGATCCCGGTGATCGCGATCCCGGTCTCGCTGGTCGGCACCTTCGCGGTGATGTCGGCGCTGGGCTTCTCGCTCAACAACCTGACCCTGTTCGGCCTCGTGCTCGCCATCGGCATCGTCGTCGACGACGCCATCGTCGTGGTGGAGAACGTCGAGCGCAACATGGCCGAGGGGCTGTCGGCGGGCGAGGCCGCCCACAAGACCATGGACGAGGTCGGCTCGGCGGTGATCGCCATCGCCCTGGTGCTGTCGGCGGTGTTCATCCCCACCGCCTTCATCCCCGGCATCTCGGGCCAGTTCTACAAGCAGTTCGCGCTCACCATCGCGGCCTCGACCATCATCTCGGCCTTCAACTCGCTGACGCTGTCGCCGGCCCTGTGCAAGATCCTGCTGAAGCCGCACCACGAGCACAAGAAGCCCAAATTCTTCCTTTCGCGCTTCGTCGCGTGGCTGGCGAACGGGTTCAACCGCGCCTTCGACTGGCTCTCGAACGTCTACGCGCGCTCGATCCAGCTGCTCGCCGGCACGGTCGTCGGCGTGATCGCGATGCTGATCGTCTACGCCGCGGTGATCGCGGGCACGCTGCATCTCGTCAACACCACGCCCACGGGCTTCATCCCGGACCAGGACCAGGGCTACCTGATCGGCGTCGTGCAATTGCCCGCGGGCGCCTCGCTCGAGCGCACGACGGCGGCGGTGACGCGGGCCGCCGAGATCGCCCGCGGGATCGACGGCATCACCAACACCGTCATCATCGCGGGCTTCGACGGCGCGACCTTCACGAACACCACCAACGCGGCGGTGATGTTCCTGACGATGAAGGGCGCCAAGGAGCGGGCCGCGGCCGGGCGCAGCGCCGCCGTCATCACCGGCGAGGTGCTGAAGGCGACCGCGGGCATCCAGGAGGCGCGGGTCATCGTCATCCCGCCGCCGCCGGTGCGCGGGCTCGGCCAGGGCGGCGGCTTCAAGATGCAGATCGAGAGCCGGCAATCCTCGGAGATCGGTCCGCTGCTCGCCGCCACCAACGAGGTGCTGGGCCAGGCCAACCAGAGCAAGGACGTGCAGCGGGTCTTCACGACCTTCGGCAACGACACGCCGCAGCTCTACCTCGACATCGACCGCACCATCGCCCGCATGCTGAACGTGCCGCTCGCCAACGTCTTCACGACGGTGCAGGCGGCGCTCGGCGGCGCCTATGTCAACGACTTCAACACGCTGGGGCGCATCTATCAGGTGCGCGTGCAGGGCGATGCCGCCTACCGCATGTCCCAGCGCGACATCGAACAGCTGAAGGTCCGCTCCTCCACCGGCGCCCTGGTGCCGATGGGCACGCTTGCCACGATCCGCGAGATCACCGGCCCGCAGATCGTGCAGCGGTTCAACCTGTACTACTCGGTGCCGGTGCAGGGCGTGGCGCAGGCCGGCATCTCGACCGGCCAGGCGCTCGACGCCATGGAGGAGATCGCCAAGCGGGCCCTGCCCGAGGGCTATTCCTACGACTGGACCGAGATCGCCTACCAGCAGAAGGCGACGGGCAACACGGCGATCTACGTCTTCGCGCTCGGCGTGCTGCTCGTCTTCCTCGTTCTCGCGGCGCAGTACGAATCCTGGGCGCTGCCGCTGGCGATCCTGCTGGTCGTGCCCACCGGCGTGCTGGCCGCGCTGTTCGGGGTGCAGCTGAGGGGGCAGGACAACAACATCCTGACCCAGATCGGTCTGATCGTGCTGATTGGTCTCGCAGCCAAGAACGCCATCCTGATCGTGGAATTCGCCCACGACATCGAGGAGGGCGAGCACAAGGGGCCGGTCGAGGCGGCGGTCCAGGCCTGTCGCCTGCGCCTGCGGCCGATCCTGATGACGGCCTTCGCCTTCATCCTGGGCGTGCTGCCCCTCGTCATCGCCACCGGCCCCGGCGCCGAGATGCGTCAGGCGCTCGGCACCGCGGTGTTCTTCGGAATGATCGGGGCGACCTTCTTCGGCCTGTTCCTGACACCGGTCTTCTACGTGGTGATCCGCCAGGCGGTGATCTGGGTGGGACGCAAGCGCGGCAAGCCCTCCGAGCCGCACGGCGCGCCCGCCCACGGCTGATCCTTTCGCGGGATGGGGGATGCGAAGACGGCCGGAAGCCCTAGCTTCCGGCCGTTCCCCTTTCGCGGACAGGATCGCCCGTGCCCGGTTATCTGCCCTTCGCGGGCGCCCTGAAGCTTCCCGCCTATACGTGTGACAATTGCGGGTTCTGGCAGCGCCATTTCGAGGCTCCGCCCGCCTGCCCGATGTGCCTCGACGCCCGCCACGTCGTGCCGCAGGACGGCTGGCGCTTCCGCTCCGAGCGCGAGGCCCAGGCTGCCTTTCCCTGCCATTGGCAGGAATTGGAGCCCGGACTCTGGCGCTTCTGGAACGAGCCGGTCTCCGGCATCGGCCCGAGCGCCTACCTGATCCAGACGCCGGACGGGAATATGGGCTTCGAGGGCTGCCCGGTCTTCAGCGAGGCGGCCCTCGACCAGATCGCGCGGCTCGGCGGGATGACGGTGCTGTCCAGCTCCCATCCTCATGCCTACGGGGCGCTGGTGCAGCTCCAGGACCGGTTCGACCCCGAACTGTGCCTGCCGGCGGCCGACTTCACCTGGAGCGCGGCGCTCCAGGTCTCCTGGCCCTACGACGATTTCCTCGAGCCCCTGCCCGGGCTGGAGCTGCACCGGACCGCGGGCCATTTCGACGGCCACGCGATCCTGTTCGACCGCGCGCGAAAAATCTGCTTCTGCGGCGACGCCCTCAAGTTCGAGCTCGACCCGGCGGATTTCCGTAAGGCGCGCACGATCTCGGCCCACAAGGCCTTCGTGCGCGGCGTGCCGCTCACCGTGAACGAGCTGCGCCGCTACCGCGACGTCTTCGAGCGGCTCGATTTCACCCAGACCTGGACGCCGTTCGAGCCGGCCGCGAATGTTGGCCGGACCGAGGTGCTGGCGCTGATCGACGCCATGCTGGGATCGCGGCCCCACGCCGCCCCGGTGGCGCTCGAGGACCTCGGACCGCGCTGAGGCCGCGCGCATCTTGGGCGGCGATCGCTCGCCCGAGGCGCGGGCGCCGGCCTCGGTAAGGGTCGCCCCCAATGTCGCGCGTCTCGGCCGGACCAGCCGACGCGACGGGATCGCACCGGTGCGGCAGAGGCGGGATACGCCTCCGCCGCCCGCTCGCCCTCGGCGGCGCGGCGTCGTCCCGGGCGAGGGGCGCGATCATGGCCCGTGCCCGCCCCCCCGAATCGGACCTTTGGACCGAGCCGCGCGAGAATCGCTTCAGAAACGCGCCCGTCCAATTCTTTCAAATGATCGTTTTGTCCTGGGTTTGATCGACGACGGCATCGATGTCGCTGTGACTGCGCGATCGCTGGCTCATAAAAAGAAGCAAATTTGAATTTTCTATTCCGCCCGAGCCGGCCGCTTTAAGAGCACATTAAGGGCAGCCGTAAAATATGCGTGAGCAGAGAGATTAAAGAAGCCCCGGAACCGGGCATGCGGAAATCTCTCCGATTCAAGTTTCCGACGCCGGCTCGCCGATGAAAGAAGCGATGTCGATCGTCAGTTGGGCTGAGGGGTGAGTATGTTTCGCAAGCCGATTTTCAACGAAGCGCAGGCACGACTGAATGCGCTCGACCGCTCCCTGGCCACCATTGAATTCTCCATGGATGGGACAGTCCTCGCGGCCAATCGGAATTTCCTGGCCCTGGTCGGCTACACGATCGAGGAGATCCGGGGCCGGCACCACCGCATCTTCGTCGACGCCGACCAGACGGCGGGCCCGGAGTACCTCGCCTTCTGGGAACGGCTGCGCCGCGGCGAATACGCTTCCGGCGAGTTCGCCCGCCTCGACAAGGCCGGACGGCGGGTCTGGCTGGAGGCGACCTACAACCCGATCCTCGACGCCTCGGGGAAGCCGGAGCGGGTGGTGAAATTCGCCGCCGACATCACCACCAAGAAGAACGAGACCAGCCGCCTCATGACGATGATCGACGGCATGCCCGTCGCCGTGATGACCGCCGATCCGCTGGACGAGTTCAAGATCAACTACATGAACAAGACCTCGGAGGTGACCCTCGGCTCGATCGAGCAGCACCTGCCGATCAAGGTGTCGACGATGCTGGGCTCGTCCTTCGACGTGTTCCACAAGAACCCGCACCACCAGCGCTCCCTGCTCGCGGATGCGAGCCGCCTGCCGCACCGGGCCAAGATCCGGGTCGGCCCCGAGACGCTCGACCTGCGGGTCTCCGCGATCAACGGGCCGGACGGGCGCTATATCGGGCCGATGCTGACCTGGGCGGTCGTGACCGCCGAGGTGCGGATGGCCGCGGAGGTGAAGCAGGTCGTCGAGGCCGTGGGCGCCGCCGTCGGCGAGATGCAGCGCTCGGCCGAGGGCCTGACCCGCTCGGCGGAGGAGGCGCGCCACCGCGCCGCCTCGGTCGCGGCGGGCTCAGAGCAGATGACGGCCTCGATCCAGGAGATCTCGGGGCAGGTCGGCAGCGTGTCGGAGCGGGCCAAGCGCATCGCCACCCAGGCCGAGGCCACCGACGCGACGGTCCGCCTCCTCGCCGAGAACGCCCGCAAGGTCGATGCGGTGGTGGCGATGATCAAGTCGATCGCCGACCAGACCAACCTCCTCGCCCTCAACGCCACCATCGAGGCGGCCCGGGCGGGCGCCGCGGGCCGCGGCTTCGCCGTGGTCGCGACCGAGGTGAAGGCCCTCGCCGAGCAGACGGCCCGGGCGACCGGCGAGATCACCGGCCAGATCGCCGCGATCCAGAGCGCCACCGGCGAAGCGGTCGGCGCCATCGGCGGCATCACCGCGGCCGTCACCGAACTGTCGAACCTCACGGTCGCCATGGCAAGCGCGGTGGAGGAGCAGGCGGCGTCCACCCACGAGATGTCCGGCAATATCGGCGGCGTGTCCTCGGCTGCCAGCGCCACGGGTGAACTCGCCGAGTCGGTGCGCGGCATCGCCGACAGCCTCGCCGGCCATTCCGTCAGCCTCGGCGGCAGCGTCGAGCGCTTCCTCAAGGCGAGCTGATCGGGGAGGCGGGGGCGAGGCCCGTCTCCGGGTGCCGCGCGGCACCGAAAATCACGGCCGCGCTGCAACCGGACGGCGGATCGGGACTTATGCCTACCTCGCTCCCGCCCCGGCCATCCCTGCCCCCATCCCCACCCCCATGCCCGCCCCCATGATCGACACCGCCCGCCTCCACCCGCCCGGCTTCGGCCCAATGGCGAACCCGATTCTCTTCGGCGTCGCCGAGGCGCTGTCGCAGCTGTTTCCTCTCCCCGAGGCCGGCCCCCTCCCGACCACGGCAGCGGCGGGCGCGGTCGCAGGACCGAACGCCGCGGCGTCAGGGGCCGCGCCCGCGCCCCGGGCATGACGCCCCATTCCGCGACCAGGCCCGCCCTGTTGCGGCCACGTTCGTCGCCAGATTGCGCCGCACGACTCGCGGAGAGATTTCATCCATGTCGTTCCTGCAGGAACTGCCGATCGGCGATCTGATCGCGCATTACGGCTACCTCGCCGTCTTCGTCATCATCACCCTGGAGAGCGCGGGCGTGCCGCTGCCCGGGGAGACGATCCTGATCACCGCGGCGGTCTATGCCGGCAGCACCGGCGGGCTGAACATCGTTCTCATCGTGGCGGCGGCGGCGGGAGCGGCGATCCTCGGCGACAATCTCGGCTACTGGGTCGGGCGGCGCTGGGGCATGCCGCTCCTGCTCCGGCACGGCCATCTCATCGCCCTCGATCACGGGCGGCTCAAGCTCGGGCAGTACCTGTTCCGGGCGCATGGCGGGAAGATCGTGTTCTTCGGCCGCTTCACCGCGATGCTGCGCGCCTACGCGGCGGTGCTGGCGGGCGTGAACAAGCTCGATGCGCGCCGCTTCTTCGTGTTCAACGGGCTCGGCGGCATCGCCTGGGCCTCGATCATGGGCTTCGGCGCCTATTGGTGCGGGCGCTCGATCGAGCACATCGTCGGCCCGGTGGGCCTCGCGCTGCTCGCCTTCGTGGTGTTCGGCGGGCTCGCCCTGTGGCTGTTCATGAAGCGCCACGAGGAGCGCCTGCTGGTGGAGGCGGAGGCCGCGATCCCGGGCCCGCTGACCGCGCACTGAGCCGCAACCCGCGCATGAGAAAGGGCGGCGCTCGACGCCGCCCTTTCTCATGTCGGCGGGGCGCTACCTCGCGCCCCGCCGACGGGATGATCCCCACGGAATCCCGTCACGAAGCCATCGCGCCCTTGATGGCGGCCGCGACGCGCTTGACGCCCGCGGTCACGTCGCCGCCCTTGAGGTGGATGCGGAGCGCCCGGCGCTTGCGCTCGGCGAGCACCGCGACGTCGCCCCGGGCCTGGGCCGCGATCACCGTCTTGAAGCCGAGCTTGCGGCCGGGGATGGCAAGGTCGGCGGACGGGTCGGCGGTGATCTGGAGGAACACCCCCGAAGCCGGTCCGCCCTTGTAGGCCTGGCCCGTCGAGTGGAGGAAGCGCGGCCCGAATTCCAGGCAGGTCGCCACCCGCCAGGCATCGCGCACGGCGAGCCGCGCCTCCTGCAGGGCCGCATGATGCGCCTCGTTGCGCGCCACGTAGGCAAGAAGCGCGACGTAGTCGCCCGGCTTCACCCGGGCGAGATGGGCCGCCACCAGGGCCTCGAAGCCGCCATCCTGGCGCAGGGCCTCGGCATTGGCCGGGTCCGCATAGAGGGCCACCGTCTCATCCTCGAAGATCGCCGTCTCGGCCGGCAGGGCGCCGGTCTCCTCGGCCGCGGAAAAGAGCTTCTTCGTCTCGATCTTGCTCGCCTCGACATCGGGCTGATCGAACGGGTGGATGCCGAGCACCGCCCCCGCCACGGCGGTCGCGATCTCGAAGCGGAAGAATTCCTGGGGCAGCTGCTCGACCCGGTCGAGGTCGATCCGGATCACCGGCTGCGCCTCGCTCTCGAGGATCTTCACCGCCTCGTCCTGGCGCGGATCGGCATGGCGATCGAGGCGCAGATAGACGAACAGGCGATCCTCGCCGTAGACGGCCGGCACGTCCACCGGCTCGCCCTCGACCGGGATGATGCCGACGCCCTCCTTGCCGGTGGATTCGGCGATGAGCTGCTCGGCCCAGGTGCCGAAGGTGTCGAGGCCGGGCGAGGCGATGAAGGTGATCTTGTCGCGCCCGAACTCCTTGGCGGCGATGCCCATGGCCGCGCCGAGCCGCACGCCGGGATTGGCGGCGGGCGGCACCGCCGGCCCGCAGGAGCGGACCATCGTGCGGGCCGTGTCGAGGAAGTCCCGGATCTCGACACCCGCCGCCGCCGCGGGGACGAGGCCGAAGGCCGAGAGCACCGAGTAGCGGCCGCCGATCTGCGGCACGCCCAGGAAGATCCGTCGGAAATGGTCGTCCGTCGCGGCCTTCTCCATCGCCGAGCCGGGATCGGTGACGGCCACGAAGTGGCGGCCGGCTCTGTCGGCGCCCACCACCTCCTTCATCCGGCCCAGGAAATAATCGCGGAACACGTTGGGCTCGAGGGTCGAGCCGGACTTCGAGGCGACGATGAAGAGCGTCGTCGGCAGGCTTACTGCCGCCTCGACGGCGCGCACCTCGTCCGGATCGGTCGAGTCGAGGATGCGGAGCTTCGGAAATCCGTCGCGATGGCCGTAGGTCGCGGCAATGACCTCCGGCCCGAGGCTGGAGCCGCCCATGCCGAGCACCACCACGTCGGTGAAGCCCTCCGCGCGGACCTCCTCGGCGAAGGCCTCGTACTGCTCCACCTTCTCCAGCCCGTCCTCGACGATGCGCAGCCAGCCGAGCCACTTGTCCTCGTCACGCCCGGTCCAGACGGTGCTGTCGTGCGCCCAGAGGCGGCGGATCGCGCCGCTCGCGCGCCAGGATTCGAGCGCCCGGTCGGTGGCGGCCTGCAGCGGCTCGCCGAGCTTGCAGGTCTGGGCGTTGAGGCGGGTGCCGAGGAAGGCCGCGCGCTTGCCCGCGACGGCGCCGAGCAGGGCGTCGGCGGCATCGACGAACAGACCCACGCCCTCGTCCACGAGCTGGCGCGCCACCGCCTCGATGTCGATGCCGGCCTGGGCGAGCCGCGCCATCACGGCCTCGGCCTCGGCGACGTTGTCCTCCAGGCTCGCCCGCACCCGGCCGTGGTCGCGGAACGCGTCCATGGTGGCCGGCGGCATGGTGTTGACGGTGTTCCTGCCGATCAGCTCCTCGACGTAGAGCACGTCGGAATAGGCCTTGTTCTTGGTCCCCGTGGAGGCCCAGAGCAGGCGCTGCGCCTTCGCGCCCTTGGCCTCCAGGGCCTCCCAGGCCGGACCGGAAAAGACGCGCTTGTAGCGCTGATAGGCGAGCTTGGCGTTGGCGATCGCCACCTTGCCCTTCAGATCCTCGTAGCCGCCGACCTCGTCGAGCCGCTTGTCCACGAGGCTGTCGATGCGGCTGATGAAGAAGCTCGCCACGCTGGCGACCCTGGAGACGTCGCCCCCCTTCGCGGCGAACTCGGTGAGCCCGTCGATGAAGGCGTGGGCCACTGCCTCGTAGACCTCCTGGGAGAACAGCAGGGTGACGTTGACCGAGATGCCCTCGGCCGTGAGCTGCCGGATCGCCGGCAAGCCGGCGGGGGTGGCCGGCACCTTCACCATCAGGTTGTCGCGGCCGACCGCGGCGTGGAGGCGGCGGGCCTCGGTCAGGGTCTCCGCGGTATCCAGCGCGAGGTAGGGCGAGACCTCGAGGCTGACATAGCCGTCGGCGCCCTCGCTCGCCTCGTAGACGGGCCGGAGCACGTCGGCCGCCGCCTGGATGTCGGCGATGGCGAGGCCCTCGTAGAGGTCGATGACCCGGGCGTCGCCGCCGCCGAGGGCCGCCTTGAGGCCGTCGTCGTACTCGGCCGAATGGCCGATCGCCTTCTCGAAGATCGCCGGGTTGGAGGTGACGCCGCGCAGGTCGTCCCGCTCGACCAGCGCCTTGAGCTCGCCCTTGGCGACGAAGCCGCGGGCCACGAAATCGAGCCAGACCGCCTGCTCGTGCTCGGCGAAGAGGGCGTTCAGCGCGTTCATCTCGGTCGTCCTCGCGTGGATTCTTCGTGCGTCCCTTGCCCGTTAGATAGGGCATGGCCCGCGCCGCAACCCTCCCTCCCGTGCAAGGGAGGGGGCCCCGTGGATGCAGGGCGGGGGAGGGGCCGGCTCGGGTCTTCCCGGATGCGGCGCGCCCCTCACCCGACCCCTTTTCCGGGGGCCGCCCTCTCCCGCGGCGGGGAGAGGGGTCAAGGGCTGTGCCCTAGGCCTTGTCGGCCTCGTGGTTGGCCTCGTGCTTGGCCTTGTGCTTGGCCACCTGCTGGCGGGCCGCCTCGATCACCTTCTCGGCGGTGAAGCCGAACTTGCCGAGGAGATCCTTGATCGGCGCCGACGCCCCGAAGGTGTGCATGCCGACGATCGCGCCCGAGGAGCCGGCGTAGCGATCCCAGCCGATCACGCTGCCCTGCTCCACCGCCACGCGGGCCAGCACCTCGGGCGGCAGGACGCTGTTGCGGTAGGCCTCGTCCTGGCGCTCGAACAGGTCCCAGGACGGCATCGAGACGACCCGCGCCTTCACGCCCTCGCCGGTCAGCGTCTCGTAGGCCGAGACGCAGAGCTGCACCTCGGAACCCGTGCCGATCAGGATCAGGTCGGGCGTGCCGTCGCAGTCGGCGAGGACATAGCCGCCCTTGGCCGTGCCGGAAGCGGCGCCGAACTTCGAGCGGTCGAAGGTCGGCAGCGGCTGGCGCGACAGGGCCAGCACCGCCGGCTGGTCCTTCAGCGAGAAGATCACACGATAGGCCTCGGCCACCTCGTTGGCATCGGCCGGGCGCAGGGTCACGAGGCCGGGGATGCAGCGCAGGCTGAGCAGTTGCTCCACCGGCTGGTGGGTCGGCCCGTCCTCGCCGACGCCGATCGAGTCGTGGGTGAAGATGTGGAAGACCGGCAGTTCCATCAGCGCGGCGAGCCGGATCGGCGGGCGCATGTAATCGGCGAAGACCAGGAAGGTCGCCCCGTAGGCGCGAAGACCCACGAGGCCGAGCCCGTTCACGATCGAGCCCATGGCATGCTCGCGCACGCCGAAATGGATGTTGCGCCCGCCCGGCTCGAACGGGGTGAGCGAGCCCGCCCCCTCGAAGGTGAGGTTCGACTTGTTCGACGGCGCGAGATCGGCCGAGCCGCCGAGCAGGAACGGGACGTGCTGGGCGATGGCGTTGAGCACCTTGCCGGAGGATTCGCGGGTCGCGAGCCCCTTGGCGTCGGCCGCGAACACCGGGATGTCCCGGTCCCAGCCCTCGGGCAGGCGCCCTTCGAGGAAGGCCGAGAGGGCCTCGGCATGCTCCGCATCCGCCGCCTTGGCGGCGTCGAAGAAGCCCTGCCACTGCGCGTAGAGCGCCGCGCCGCGCTGGCCGATGCCCTCATGGAACGTGTCGTAAACACCGTCCGGCACGAGGAACTGCGCGTCCTCCGGCCAGCCATAGGCGCGCTTGGCGCCCTTGACCTCGTCCTCGCCCAGGGCGTCCGAATGGGCCTTGGACGTGTTCTGCTTGTTCGGCGCGCCGTAGCCGATGATCGAGTTGACGACGATGAGCGTCGGCCGGTCGCTCGACTGCAGGAAGGTCTCCAGCGCGGCGGCGATCGCGTGGGTGTCGTTGGCGTCGGCGACCCGCAGCACCTGCCAGCCATAGGCGAGGAAGCGGGTCGCGACCTCCTCCGAGAAGGCGAGTTCCGTGTGGCCTTCGATGGTGATGGTGTTGTTGTCGTAGATCCAGCAGAGATTCGACAGGCGCAGATGCCCGGCGATGGAGGCGGCCTCCTGGGAGACGCCCTCCATCAGGTCGCCGTCGGAGCAGATGACGTAGACGTTGTAGTCGAACAGCGGCAGGCCGGGCCGGTTCAGGCGCTCGCCCTTGAAGCGCCCGCCGATCGCCATGCCGACGGAGTTCGCGACCCCCTGGCCGAGGGGGCCGGTGGTGGTCTCGACGCCGGTGGTGAAGTGGTATTCCGGGTGGCCCGGGGTGCGGCTGTCGAGCTGCCGGAAGGCCTTGATGTCGTCGAGGGCGACCGCAGGGGCATTCCCGCCATCCGTCTCGGCGACGCGCGCCAGGTGCAGCAGAGCGTAGAGCAGCATCGAGGCATGCCCGGCCGAGAGCACGAAGCGGTCGCGGTTCGGCCAGTGCGGATGGGCCGGATCGTAGCGCAGATACCGGTTCCACAGGGTGTAGCCGACGGGGGCGAGCGCCATCGGCGCGCCGGCATGCCCCGAATTGGCCTTCTGCACCGCGTCGATCGCGAGCGTCCGGATCGTGTCGATCGCGAGCTTGTCGCCCTCGCTCAGGGCCGCCTTCGGGCTCGTATCTGCACCGCTCATGGGTCTACCCGTCTCTCTCGCTCCCACCGTCCGCCGCAAGGCGGAACGCACTTATTGCGCCGCGATGGTGTCGCTTGCCCTCGACTCGGAATGGTCCGCGCCGCCGCCCCGTTCCTTTGCAGGACCGATCGCGCGGCTGTAATTGAGGATCGTGTTGACGAGCGCAACATGCGTGAACGCCTGCGGGTAGTTGCCCACCTGCCGTTTGGCGCGCACGTCGTACTCCTCCGAGACCAGCCCGAGGTCGTTGCAGACGCCGATCAGCCGCTCGATCAGGGCGCGGGCCTCGTCGCGGCGGCCGAGGCCGATCAGGTTGTCGGCGTACCAGAAGCTGCAGGGCAGGAAGGCCCCCTCGTTGCCCGGCAGGCCGTCGGCGTCCCGTCCTTCCGTCTCGTAGCGCAGCACGAAGCCGTCGCGCATCAGGTGGCGCTCGACGGCGGCGACGGTGCCGACCACCCGCGGATCGTCCTGGGGCAGGAAGCCCATATGGGCGATGAGCAGCAGGCTCGCGTCGAGCGCCTTGCTGCCGTAGCTCTGCACGAAGCTGTTCAGCTCCGGATCGAAACCGCGCTCGCAGACCTCGGCGTGGATCTCGTCGCGCAGGGCGCGCCAGTGGGCGAGCAGCGCCTCGGCGGGACGGCCGCCGTCGTCGCCCGCCCCCTCGACGGTGCGAATCGCCCGGTCGAAGGCGACCCAGGCCATCACCTTGGAATGGACGAAGTGACGCCGCCCGCCGCGCACCTCCCAGATGCCCTCGTCGGGCTGGCGCCAGGCCTCTTCCAGATGCTCGATGAGGGCCCGGCCGACCCGCCGTCCCTCCTCGTCATCGGGCATGCCGCGGATCCGGGCCTGGAACAGGGCGTCGAACAGCTCGCCATAGACGTCGAGCTGGAACTGCGCGATCGCCGCATTGCCGACCCGCACCGGCCGGGAATTCTCGTAGCCGGGCAGCCAGTCGAGCTCGATCTCGGGCAGCAGGCGCTCGCCCGCGATGCCGTAGAGGATGTGCGCCTGCTCCGGATTGCCCGCCACCGCCCGGGTCAGCCAGTCGCGCCAGGCGCGGGCTTCCTCGATATAGCCCGAATCCATCAGGGCCAGGAGCGTGAAGGTCGAGTCCCGCAGCCAGCAGAAGCGGTAGTCCCAGTTGCGCACGCCGCCGAGATCCTCCGGCAGGGAGGTGGTGGGCGCGGCCACGATGCCCCCGGTCGGCCGGTAGATCAGCGCCTTCAGGGTCAGGAGCGAGCGGCGCAGGATGTCGTCCCAGGGCGTCTCCAGGACGCAGCGGTCCGACCAGTCGCGCCAGAACCGGTCGGTCTCGTCGAGCGCCCGCCGGGGCTGGATCGGCGGCGGGTCGTCCTCGTGCGAGGCGCCGTAGCTCAGGACGAAGCGGATCGCATCGCCCTTGTAGACCGTGAATTCGGAGATCGTCGTCTGGTGCGAGGAGCCCCGCAGGGGGGCGTTGGTGCGCAGGACGACCTTGTGGGGGCCGGAGATGGCGCGAAGATCCCCGAGTTCGCTGCGCGACACCCAGGGCACCGCCGAGCCGTAATCGAAGCGCACGGCCAGATCCATCCGCATGGCGAGCCGGCCGCGCAGACCCTCGACGAGGCGGATCACGTGGCTGCCGTCGCCGACGGGCATGAAATCGGTG
Source organism: Methylobacterium sp. Leaf118 (assembly GCF_920984675.1). Taxonomy (GTDB): domain Bacteria; phylum Pseudomonadota; class Alphaproteobacteria; order Rhizobiales; family Beijerinckiaceae; genus Methylobacterium. The sequence goes on along the minus strand of NZ_CAKLBV010000023.1, from coordinate 49,716 downwards.
ACCCGCACCTCGCCCTCGCGGGTCGCGTGGACCGTTTCGAGGACGAGGGAGCCGGCGCGGTAGCGCCAGGAATGGCGCGCGCCCTCCGCCGCGGGGGCGAGCTTCCAGAAGCCGTGCTCATCCGTGCCGAGGAGGCCCGCGAACAGGGCCGAGGCGTCGAAGCGGGGCATGCACAGCCAGTCGATGCTGCCGTCGCGCCCGACGAGCGCCGCGGTGCGCCCGTCCCCGATGAGGGCGTAATCCTCGATCCGTCCCGCCATTCCGGTCTCCGTCCGGTCCTCCCGAGCCGAACGGCGGGAGGCGCACGGGGCCTGCCGTCTCGCTTCGAGCGTCTCCCCGCGAAGTGGCGCGGCGGCCGCGCTTCGCAAGGCGTCGTTCGGAACGAATGCGAGACGGTGGGTCGGGGACGGTCTTCAGCGCAGGTCGGAGACGAGGGTGATCACCGAGCTGCCGACGCTCGTCACACCCGTGCCGAGGGTGCGGGCGGCGTCCCACACCGCGTCGGCGGTGTCGACGAAGGGGAGGGCGCCGTCGGGCAGGAGGCGGCCGCCCGCGGGCTCGGTGGCGACCGCGGTCGGGACGACGGCGTCGGCCGGCGCCTTGGCGGCGCTCGCCTGCGTCGCCGCGGGGGGCGTCGCGGCGAGGCGGTTCGGGGCCGGTCGGCGGCGCTCGGAGCGGGCGGGGCCGGTGACCTGAACGGTGACCTGAGCGGCCACCTGGGATCCGACTTGCGATCCGATCTGGGCGGCGCGGGCCTGCGGCTCGACCATCGCCACGAGGGGAACCAAGCGGGCGAAGGCCTCGCTCGCCGGAACCGGGGCGAGGTCGGCACCCACCAGCGCGCGGCCCGGGTCGAAGGCGGAGAGGCCCGGCGCCGAGGCCATGGCGGGCGGGCGGACGAAGGCCGCCTTGGCGGGCGTCGGGGTGGGTTCGTGGCAGGCCAGCGAGAGCAGGCCGGCGACGAGGGCGAGGGCGAGCGTCGGCAGGAGCGGTGGAACGACCCCGCGATGCGTCGCGGCCAACTCCGGCTGACGGAGCGGATCGACGATGCGCATGGACCGAATCCTCCTGATGGTTTCGCCCGTGGCTTGAGATTACGGCTCGGTTTGCGGCAGAAGCGGGGCCGCCGCCTTGCCGATCTGTTACAGATTCGGGCGATGATCGCGGCTGCGGGCCTCTTGCCTCCGGTGCCATCACCGCGCGAATCCCCGTCCGCGCCCTCAACGCTTCCCGGCCCTCGATGACCGAGCCCAGCCTCACCGTCGCCGTGATCGACCCGAGTCCCGCCCGCGCGGCGATCTTGGAGGAGGGTCTGCGCGCCGCGGGCGTGGGCACGGTCGCCGTCATCCCCGACGGGCCCGGCCTCCAGGCCCGGGTGGCGAGCCTCCAGCCCGACGTGATCGTGGTCCATCTGGAGAGCCCGAGCCGGGACGTGCTGGAGCAGATGTCGGGCCTCTCGCGCCAAGCCGAGCGGCCCGTGGCGATGTTCGTGGACCGCTCGGACCAGACCATGATGCAGGCGGCGGTGGATGCCGGCATCTCGGCCTACGTGGTCGACGGCCTGCGCAACGACCGCATCCGGTCGATCCTCGACATCGCGATCCTGCGGTTCAACGCCTTCGCCCGGCTCCAGCGCGAACTCGAGGAGGCGCGCTCGGAGCTCGCCGACCGCAAGCTGATCGAGCGGGCCAAGGGCATCCTGATGGCGCGCAAGGGCCTGAGCGAGGACGAAGCCTACCGCCTCCTGCGGCGCCAGGCGATGAACGAGAAGCGCAAGATCGCCGACATCGCCCGCGCGATCGTCACCGCGGCGGACCTGCTCGGATGACCCTCACCCTCGGATACGTCCCGCTCGTCGATGCCGCCGCGGTGATCGCGGCGGCCGATCTCGGCTTCGCCCGCCAGGAGGGGCTCGACCTCGTCCTCTCCCGCGAGCCCTCCTGGGCGACCCTGCGCGACCGCCTGGCGCTCGGCCATCTCGACGCCGCCCACATGCTCGGGCCGCTCGCGCTGGCCAGTGCGCTCGGCTTGTCGGGGCCGCAGGCCGACCTCTGCGTGCCGATGGCCTTGAACCTCAACGGCAACGCGCTCACCGTCTCGAACGGGCTCTGGGCCGCGATGGCGCCGGAGGATGACGGGCTCGCCGCGGTCGCCGCCGCCTTCGCCCGGGTCGCCCGGGAGCGGGCCGGGGCCGGACGGGGGCTCACCCTCGGCACCGTCCATCCCTTCTCCTCTCATTCCTACCAGCTCCGGCGGTTCGCGCGCCTCGGCGGGCTCGACCTCGACGCGGCGGTGCGCCTCGTGGTGGTGCCACCGCCCGAGACCGTGGACGCGCTCGCGCGCGGCCTCATCGACGGCGTCTGCGTCGGTGCCCCCTGGAACAGCATCGCCGTAGCCGCGGGCCTCGGTCGCATCGCGGCGCTCGGCTGCGAGATCGCGCCCGATTGCCCGGAAAAGGTGCTGGCCCTGCAGGCCCGCGGGGCCGATGACGCGCCGGCCCTGATCCGCGCCGTCCATCGGGCCGGATTGTGGTGCGCGGCGCCGGAGAACCGCCCGGCGCTCGCCGCGCTCCTGACGGAGCGGGCCGGGCTCGGGTCGGACGCCTCCCTGATCGCCCGCACCCTCGGCGGCGACCTGATCGTCGACGCGGCCGGCCGGCCACGGACGAACCCGGCCTATCTGCGCCTCGACCCGGCGGTCTACCGGCCCGACCCGGACCATGCCCGCTGGTTCGCGGCGCAGATGATCGCCTGCGGGCAGGCGGACGCGGCGGGGCTCGCGGACCGGGCGGCGGCGCTCTACCGGCCGGATTTGTTCGAGGCGGCGACGGCCCCTTGAGTCCGGCTTGCGTGCAGCGCGCCCCGGTGGGCGTGCCTGCGCGTCCGCGAGGCCGCCCCGAGGGGGGCAGCTCCTCCAAAGCGTGACCATTCGCCGAGAATTTAGGCAGTCTGCGCCGACTGCCTCACGAGAAGGCAGCCAGGCCGCCGCATCCGCGGCGGGCGGGCCGGATGCCGCCGCCGCCCCCGACCGCATGCCCTGGGGCGCGACCGGCCGACCCGATCGCACAGGCAGTCTCTTGGCGGGCTTGGCACGCTTCCTGCGAGCCCTCGTCACGGGCCCGTCAACGGCGATGGACCCGACCGTCAGCAAGGCCGCTGATCCGGACTGTTCGCACGCGGCGATTCTCGATCGCGCTGGCGATCCCCCGGACGGCGGCTTTTTTCATGCGCTCAAGGGCGCGCTGGGGACAAAGAAGCGGATGAGCATGGATCACGGCCACACGACCCGCCGCTCTGTCATCAAGGGCGCCGCCGCAGCGCTCGCCCTCGCAGGCGCGGCCCGCGCCGCGCTACCGGGGGGCGCCTTCGCGCAGGGCGCGGGGCCGGAGGTGAAGGGGGCCAAGCTCGGCTTCATCGCGCTGACCGACGCCGCGCCGCTCTTCGTCGCCAAGGAGAAGGGCCTCTTCGCCAAGTACGGCATGCCGGAAACGGACGTGCTGAAGCAGGCGAGCTGGGGCACCACCCGCGACAACCTCGTGCTCGGCTCCGAGGGCAACGGCATCGACGGCGCCCACATCCTCAGCCCGATGCCCTACCTGATCTCCGCCGGCCGGGTGACGCAGAACAACGTGCCTGTGCCGATGTACATCATGGCCCGGCTGAACCTGAATGGTCAGTGCATCTCGATCGCCAAGGAGCACATCGACCACAAGATCGGCCTCGACACCAAGCCGTTCAAAGCCGCGCTGGAGGCCAAGAAGGCGTCCGGCAAGGCGGTCAAGGCCGCCATGACCTTCCCCGGCGGCACCCACGACCTCTGGATCCGCTACTGGCTCGCCGCCGGCGGGATCGACCCGGACAAGGACATCGAGACCATCGTCGTGCCGCCGCCCCAGATGGTGGCGAACATGAAGGTCGGGACGATGGACTGCTTCTGCGTCTGCGAGCCGTGGAACGAGCAGCTCATCCACCAGAACGTCGGCTACACCGCGATCACCACGGGCGAGCTGTGGAAGGACCATCCGGAAAAGGCCTTCGCCATGCGCGCGGCCTGGGTCGACAAGTATCCCAACGCCGCCAAGGCCCTGCTGATGGCGGTGATGGAGGCGCAAGCTTGGTGCGACAAGCCTGAGAACCGCGACGAGATGGCGGCGATCGTGGCCAAGCGCCAGTGGATCAACGTGCCGGTGGCCGACGTCGTCGACCGGATGAAGGGCAAGTTCGACTACGGCACCGGCCGGATCGTCGAGAACAGCCCCCACATCATGAAGTTCTGGGCCGACAACGCCTCCTATCCCTACCAGTCACACGACCTCTGGTTCCTCACCGAGGACATCCGCTGGGGCAAGTTCGACCCCCAGACCGACACCAAGGCGCTGATCGCCAAGGTCAACCGTGAGGATCTCTGGCGCGAGGCCGCCAAGGCCCTCGGCGTCGCCGCGATCCCGACCGCCACCTCCCGCGGCGTCGAGACGATGTTCGACGGCAAGGTGTTCGATCCGGAAAACCCCGCCGCCTACCTCGCCAGCCTCGGCATCAAGAAGGTCGCGTGATGGCCACCGGAGCAACCCTCGCCACCGCCGCCCGCGCCCGCGCCACCAAGGCCCGCGCGCCCCTGGTCACCCTGGCCGGCCTGCGCGGCGTCGCCGCCCGCATCCTGCCGCCGCTCGTCGTGCTGGCGGGCTTCCTGCTCCTGTGGGAGGTGCTGTGCTCCTCCCCCACCGCCGGACTGCCGCCGCCCTCGCGGGTCGTGACGGAGGCCTGGGACATCATCATCGACCCGTTCTACGACAACGGCGGCACCGATAAGGGCCTGTTCTGGCATATCTCGGCGAGCCTGAAGCGCGTCGCGCTCGGCTTCTCGCTCGCCGTTGTCGCCGGGGTGATGCTCGGCACCCTGGTCGGCCAGTCCGAATGGGCGATGCGGGGCCTCGACCCGATCTTCCAGGTGCTGCGCACCATCCCGCCGCTGGCGTGGCTGCCGCTCTCGCTCGCCGCCTTCCGGGACGGCCAGCCCTCGGCGATCTTCGTGATCTTCATCACGTCGATCTGGCCGATCATCATCAACACCGCGGTCGGCATCCGCAACATTCCGCAGGATTACCGCAACGTCGCCGCGGTCATCCGGCTGAACCCGATCGAATTTTTCTACAAGATCATGCTTCCATCGGCGGCGCCGTATATCTTTACCGGTCTTCGCATCGGTGTCGGACTGTCCTGGCTCGCCATCGTCGCGGCCGAGATGCTGATCGGCGGCGTCGGGATCGGCTTCTTCATCTGGGATGCTTGGAACTCTTCCCACATCTCAGAGATCATCGTCGCCCTCGTTTATGTCGGGCTCATCGGCTTCGTCCTCGACCGGCTGGTCGCCGGCGTCGGCGTGCTCGTGACCCGCGGCACCTCCGCAAGCTGAGGGATTCCCGTCCATGGCCCATCTTTCCCTCTCCCAGGTCGGCATCTCCTTCCGCCGCGGCGGCACGACGTCGGAGGTCCTGCGCGACGTGAATCTCGACATCGCCAAGGGCGAGTTCGTCTCGATCATCGGGCATTCGGGCTGCGGCAAGTCGACGGTGCTCAACATCGTCGCCGGCCTGCTCAAGGCCTCGACCGGCGGCGTGCTGCTCGACGGGCGCGAGGTGAACGCCCCCGGCCCCGACCGCGCCGTGGTGTTCCAGAACCATTCCCTGCTGCCCTGGCTGACCGTGCGCGAGAATGTGGCGCTCGCCGTCGACAAGGTGGTGCGGGGCAAGAAGACCCGGACCGAGCGCGCCGAGTGGATCGCGCACAACCTCGCCCTCGTGAACATGATGCACGCCGCCGACAAGCGCCCGGCGGAGATCTCCGGCGGCATGAAGCAGCGCGTCGGCATCGCCCGGGCCCTCGCCATGGAGCCGACCGTGCTCCTCATGGACGAGCCCTTCGGCGCGCTGGACGCGCTGACCCGCGCCCATCTCCAGGACCAGCTCATGGAGATCCAGACGCGGCTGCGAAACACCGTCATCATGATCACCCACGACGTGGACGAGGCGGTGCTGCTCTCCGACCGCATCGTGATGATGACGAACGGGCCCTCCGCCACCATCGGCGAGATCCTGCCCGTGCCGCTGGCGCGCCCGCGCCGCCGGCTCGACCTCGTGGAGGACGCCACCTACGTCCACGCCCGCGCCGCGGTGCTGGAGTTCCTCTACGCCCGCCACGCCAGGCCGGCGCTCGCCGCCTGACGTCGTGATGGGGGATCATCGACCCATGGACGACAGGGAACGCATCGTCGTCGTCGGCAACGGCATGGCCTCGCTCCGCTTCCTCGAGCGGCTGACCGAGCGGGCGCCGGGGCGGTTCGACGTCACGGTCGTCGGCGCCGAGCCGGTCGCGGCCTACAACCGGGTGCTGCTCTCCTCGCTCCTCGGCGGGGAGGTGGACGAGGCCGCCTGCGGCTTCCGCCCGCTCGCCTGGTACGCGGAGCACGGGCTTCGCCTCGTCACCGGCGCGCCGGTGACGGCGATCGACCGGGGCAACCGGCTCGCCCGCGCCGGGGAGACGCATGTCCTGCCCTACGACCGGCTGGTGCTGGCGGTCGGCTCCCTGCCGATCCGCCTGCCGCTGCCGGGGATCGACCTGCCCGGCGTCCTGACCTTCCGCGACTTCGCCGACGTGGCGGCGATCCGGACCGCCGCGGTGGCGCATGCCAAGGCCGTGGTGATCGGCGGCGGCCTGCTCGGGCTGGAGGCCGCGGTCGGGCTCGCCCGACTCGGCGTCGACACCACCCTCGTCCACGTCATGGACCGGGTGATGGAGCGCCAGCTCGATCACACCGCCGCCCGCCTCGTGCGCACTGCGATGGAGGCCCGCGGCGTCCGGATGATCCTGTCGGCCGACACCGCCGCGATCGAGGGCGAGGGTCGGGTCGAGCGACTGCGGATGAAGGACGGCACGGTGATCCCCGCCGACCTCGTGGTGATGTCGGTCGGCATCCGCGCCTCGACGGCCCTGGCGCAGGGCTGCGGGCTCGCCTGCGGGCGCGGCATCACGGTGGACGACCGGATGACCACCTCCGACCCGTCGATTTTCGCCCTCGGCGAATGCGCCGAGCATCGCGGGCTGGTCTATGGCCTCGTCGAGCCCGCCTACGAGCAGGCCGAGGTGCTGGCGCGCCACCTCACCGGGGAGGCGGCCGCCTATCCCGGCACCGCGCTGGCCACCAGCCTCAAGGTGTCGGGGCTGCCGGTCTTCTCCGCCGGCGTGGTCGACACGCCCGAGGGCGCCGAGGCGGTCGTGATGCACGACGCCGCCGCCGGCCTCTACCGCAAGCTGATCATCGCCGACGGCCGACTCGCGGGGGCGGTCTTCGTCGGCGACATCGCCGAGCAGGCGCGCTGCAAGGAGCTGATCCGCTCCGGTGCGCCGCTCTCCCCTGACGACCGGGACGACCTGATGTTCGGCCCGGCCCCGAAAACCCTCGCAGCGTGAGTGAGGCAGCGATGGCAGACGATTTCAACACCGAGCAGAAGCGCTACCTGGAGGGGTTCGCCTCCGGCATCGCCGCCGCCCGGATGACCGGCGGCCTCGCGATCGGGCAGGCCCCGGCCGCCGCCGCGGAGCCGATCGGCCCGGACGCGATCCACATCACGGCGCAGAACCGGACCGTCAAGGACGGCGGCAAGCTCTGCGACCAGGAGAAGTGGAAGCGCGCCGAGAACCCCTTCGACGGCCATAACCGGCTGAAGGCCGAGGCCGCGACCGGCAAGGCCCCGAAGCCCGAGGACAATTTCCGCTGGCGCTACCACGGCATGTTCTGGGTCGCGCCGACCCAGACCTCCTTCATGTGCCGGATCCGGGTTCCGAACGGCATCCTGCAGCACTGGCAGTTCGCCGGCCTCGCCGACCTCGCCGACGCCCATGGCGGCCCCTACAGCCACGTCACCACCCGCGCCGGCCTGCAGGTGCGCGAGATCGCGCCCGAGCACGCCCAGCCCTTCCTCGACGGGCTGATCGATCTCGGCCTGACCGCGCAGGGCGCGGGCGCCGACAACATCCGCAACGTCACCGGCTCGCCCGCCGCCGGCATCGACGCGCAGGAACTGCTGGACACCCGCCCGCTCACCAAGTCCTGGCACAACTGGATCCTGAACGATCGCTCGCTCTACGGGCTGCCGCGCAAGTTCAACGTCTCCTTCGACGGCGGCGGCGTGACGCCAGCGCTCGAGGAGACCAACGACATCGGCTTCCAGGCGATCGCGGTGCTGGAGGGCGCCGCCGTCGCGCCGGGCGTCTGGATGCGCCTCGTGCTCGGCGGCATCTCGGGCCACAAGGATCTGGCCCGCGACACCGGAATCATCCTCAAGCCCGAGGACTGCAACCTCGTGGCCGACGCGATCATCCGGGTCTTCATCGAGAACGGCGACCGGACCAACCGCAACAAGGCCCGGATGAAGTACGTCCTCGATGCCTGGGGCTTCGACAAGTACATCGCCGCCGTCGAGGAAAAGCTCGGGCGCAAGCTCGACCGGGTCGACGCCGCCCATGTCGCGCCGCGCCGGCCGACCGACCGCTTCAGCCATGTGGGTGTGCATGCCCAGGTGCAGCCCGGCCTGAACTGGGTCGGCGTGGTGCTCCCTGTCGGCAAGATGACCACCGACCAGATGCGCGGGCTGGCGACGATCGCCGCGGAATGCGGCGACGGCCAGATCCGCATGACGGTCTGGCAGAACTTCATCTATTCCGGCGTGCCGGACGCGAAGGTGGCCGAGGTCGAGGCCCGGGTGCTCGCCCTCGGGCTCACCACCAAGGCCGCGGGCATCCGCTCGGGCCTCGTGGCCTGCACCGGCGCCCGCGGCTGCAAGTTCGCGGCCTCCGACACCAAGGGTCACGCGATGATCATCGCCGACCACGTCGAGCGGACCGTGCCGGCGCTGGACGTGCCGGTGAACGTGCATCTCACCGGCTGCCACCATTCCTGCGCCCAGCATTACATCGGCGATATCGGCCTCATCGGCGCGAAGGTCGTCGTCTCGGAGGAGGGCGACACCGTCGAGGGCTACGACATCGTGGTCGGCGGGGGCTTTGCCGAGAACCCGAAGATCGGCACCGAGATCTGGAAGGCGATCAAGGCCGAGGACGCGCCCTCTCGGGTCGAGGCCCTGCTCAACGCCTATCTCGCCCGCCGCCAGGGCCCGGACGAGAGCTTCCAGGCCTTCACCGCGCGCACCGGCCCCGACGCCTTGCGCGACGCCGCCGAAGAACACCCTGCCCTCGAGGCCGCCGCATGACCCAGCACGTCGCGCCCCCGCTCGTTCTCATTCCCGAGAGCGCCCCCTTCAACGCCGACCAGCGCTCCTGGCTGTCGGGGTACTTCGCCGCCCTCCTCGGCCCGGCCGTCGAGGGCGCCACCGCCCTCGCGCCCGGCGCGGCGCCCTCGACCGGTCCGAAGCTGGCCGACAACGACGACGCGCCCTGGCACGACCCGTCGATGCCGATCAACGACCGGATGGCGATCGCCAAGGACCGTTCCGAGCCGCAGAAGCTGATGGCCGCCATGGCCCAGCAGGATTGCGGGCAGTGCGGCTACAACTGCGCCGACTACGCCAACGCGATCTTCCTCAAGAGCGAAGAGCGGCTGAACCTTTGCCAGCCCGGCGGCAAGGAAACGCTTCGCATGCTCAAGAAGCTCGACGAGGAGTTCGGCGCCACGGGGGGGACGACGGCGCCGAAGGCGGAGGCGGGCGACGCCCCCAAGAAGGAGCCGGAGCTCGGGCCGCTCGGCTTCTGCCGCGAGAACCCGGTCGAGGCGACCTTCCTGTCGCGCACGCGCCTCAACGCGCCGGGCGGCGAGAAGGAGACGTGGCATATCGAGATCGATCTGAGGGACACGCCGATCACCTACGAGGCCGGCGATTCCCTCGGCCTGTTCCCGGCCAACGCCCCGGCCCTGGTCGACGCGGTCATCGCCGAACTCGGCACCCGGCCCGAGCGGATGATCGGCGGCAAGACCCTGCGCAACCGGCTGCTGACCGACTATTCCCTCGGCGCGGCGCCGGACAATCTCTACCAGCTGCTCTCGCTGCTGACCTCGGGCGCGGCCCGCAAGAAGGCGCAGGCCCTCGCCGCCGGCGAGGACCCGGACGGTGACGCCGCTTTTCTCGACGTGCTCGGCGCGCTCCACAAGTTCCCCGGCGCGCGCCCCGACGCCGAGGTGTTCCTCGAGGCGCTCGACGAGTTGCAGCCGCGGCTCTACTCGATCTCGTCCTCGCCCAGGATGGATGTCGGCCGCGTCTCGCTCACCGTCGATGCCGTGCGCTACAATCACCGGTCGCGCCTGCGCCTGGGGGTCGCCTCGACCCATCTCGGCGAGCGCCTGTCCGAGCAGACCAAGGTCCGGATCTATCTGCAGAAGGCGCACGGCTTCGGCCTGCCGGCGGACCCGTCCAAGGACGTGATCATGTGCGGCCCCGGCACCGGGGTGGCCCCGTTCCGCTCCTTCCTGCGCGAGCGTGCGGCCACGCAGGCGCCGGGCCGCAACTGGCTGTTCTACGGCCACCAGCGGCAGGCTTCGGATTTCTTCTACAAGGACGAGCTGAACGGCCTGAAGGAGGACAAGGTGCTGACCCGCCTCTCGCTGGCCTGGTCACGGGACGGCACCGAGAAGACCTACGTGCAGGACCGGATGCGTGAGAACGGCGTCGAGCTGTGGAAGTGGCTGGAAGGCGGCGCCCATTTCTATGTCTGCGGCGACGCCAAGCGCATGGCCAAGGACGTGGAGCGGGCGATCATCGACGTCGCCGCCCAGCACGGCGGCAAGAACCCGGACGAGGCGGTGGCCTATCTCGCCGCGCTCAAGAAGGCCGGGCGCTATCAGGCGGACGTGTACTGACCGCGCCCCGCGGGGCCCCGACCGGGGCTCCGCAGGCGCGGGTGTCGCGCGGCGACCCGCCAGACGGCGGATCGGCCCGGTTCATTGGGGATTGTGACGGCAGCGGGCGGTGACAGCCACATCTCGGCGATCGTGCCGAACAAGCACCGTCGCGGCCCCCCACCCTCGCGCCTGAACGCCCCTTGGCGTATCATCTTGCCGCGAGGAGGCTCGAACCATGCCCTATACCGTTCACTGGACCGCGCCCTCGGGGCCGTCCGCCGAACCCCACGCGCTGGGCCTGAGGGCCGCGGAGCGTGCCATGACCTTTGCCAGCATGGGCGCCGCGAACGTCTACGTTCAGACCGAGGACGGCCGGGTGTTCCGCGCACCGGCCCAAATGGCGGCGCTCGTCCAGCACGCGCAATCCACGGACCCGAACCGACCCTGAACCGGCCCCGCGGCATTCGGGGATGGCCCTCCGGACTCCGATGGCGGTTCGGACGGGTGACGCGCGGGCTTGGCCGTCAGCGGTCGTCCTCTTCCTGCGCCGGGCGCAGGGACCGCTCCAGGGTGTCCAGCACGGTGTTGGCGAGGGCCGCGTCGGGATCGTCGCGGAACAGGGCGTCGCGCAGCATGGCGAGGTAGCCTTCCAGGCGCTCGTCGTAATGGTCGGAATCGATCGACCGGAGCACGCTCGCCAGGAAGCCCACCGCCATCTGATGGGCGACCTGCTTGGCGCCGAGTTCGGCCACGCTCTCGGCGAGGTTGGTCACCGCCACGTCGTGCCGGGCGCTGACGGCGGCAAGCGCCGCGAGTTGGGGGTTCAGGTCCATCCGGGCGGCTCCGTCACGATTCGAGGCGCGCGTCGGCGAAGCGGCGGAACGCCTCCAGGGTCTCGGCGCTCACATGGTGCTCGATCCCCTCGGCGTCCCGCCGCGCCGTCTCCGCGCTGACACCGAGCGCGCACAGGAAGCGCTCGACGAGGCGGTGGCGCTCCCGCGACTGCGCGGCCAGCGCCTGTCCCGCGGCGGTGAGGAACACCCCGCGATAGGGCCGCTGCTGCACGAGGCCGTCTTCCGCCAGCCGCTTGAGCATCTTGGCCACCGTCGGCTGGGCGACGCCGAGGCGCGCGGCGATATCGACCTGCCGCGCCTCGCCGCCGTCGCCGATCAGGTCGGCGATGAGTTCGACGTAATCCTCCACAAGTTCCAGGCGTCGCGCTTCCCGCGCCTGTCGAAAGCTCTCGACATGGACCTCCGGATCGACGAGCGGCACCCCGTCGTCGGGCTCGGCGGTCTCGCGCGGCGATTCCTGCATGATGGACGGCGCTCTCCTCGTGGGCGGGGTCGAGGGGTGGCAGGGAGGCTGCACCCGCCCGTCATTCTCTACCTCATGCCGCCCGCGAACGGGAATCCCACGACGCGGCCATCGCGCACCCTTGATCAAAGCATCGGCGCACCTTTATAGCTCCGGCTATAACCGAGCGCGGCCGGAGCCGGCCGGCTCGAGGACGCGGGCTAAGGACGCTGGAACGGATGGACGCGGCGATCGATCGAACCCGGCCGCCATCGGGCGAGACATCGGCCAAACCGGATCCGGCCGGGGCCGGCGAGGCGCCCGCCGGGTTGAGCCTCGGCGCGCTCAACGCCAGCGTGCCCGTCGCCCTCGGGGGCTCCTGGCCTCGACGGCTGCTGGCCTTCCTCGGACCGGGCTACATGGTCTCGGTCGGCTACATGGACCCGGGCAACTGGGCGACCGACATCGCCGGCGGCGCCCAGTTCGGCTACACCCTGCTCGCCGTCATCCTGCTCTCGAACCTGATGGCGATCGTCCTGCAGGCGCTGGCCGCGCGGCTCGGCATCGCCACCGGCCTCGACCTCGCCCAGGCCTGCCGCGCCCGCTACCCGCGCCCCGTCGGCTTCGCCCTCTGGCTGATCTGCGAGGCGGCGATCATCGCCTGCGACCTCGCCGAGGTGATCGGCACGGCCATCGCCCTCAAGCTTCTGTTCGGCATCCCACTGACGCTCGGCGCCATCATCACCGCGCTCGACGTGTTCGTGGTGCTGCTGCTGCTGCGCCGGGGCTTCCGCGCGCTGGAAGCCTTCGTGATCGGGCTTCTCGCCATCATCTTCGTCTGCTTCGCGATCCAGATCGTGCTCGCCGCGCCGCCGGTCCAGGCGGTGCTCGGCGGCTTCATCCCGTCCCGGGAGATCGTGACCAATCCGGCCGCGCTCTACATCGCCATCGGCATCATCGGCGCCACCGTGATGCCCCACAACCTCTACCTCCACTCCTCGATCGTGCAGACCCGGGCCTATCCCCGCACCGAGAGCGGCCGGCGCGAGGCCCTGCGCTTCGCCGTCGCCGATTCCACCATCGCCCTGATGCTGGCGTTGTTCGTCAACGCCGCGATCCTGATCCTGGCCGCGTCCGTGTTCCACGCCAGCGGCCGGACCGACGTGGAGGAGATCGAGCAGGCTCACGAACTGCTCTCGCCCCTGCTCGGCGTCGGCCTCGCCTCGACGCTGTTCGCCGTGGCGCTGCTGGCCTCCGGCCTCAACTCGACGGTCACCGCCACGCTCGCCGGCCAGATCGTCATGGAGGGCTTTCTGCGGCTGCGCCTGCCCGACTGGGCGCGCCGGCTCGTGACGCGCGGCATCGCCATCGTCCCAGTCGTCGCCGTGACCGCCCTCTACGGCGACCAGGGGACCGCCAAACTCCTCGTGCTGAGTCAGGTCGTGCTGTCGATGCAGTTGCCCTTCGCGGTCATCCCGCTGGTGCGCTTCGTCTCCGACCGGGGCCTGATGGGGAGCTTCACGATCCCGCGCTGGCTCTCGGTCCTGTCCTGGACCATCGCCGGGCTGATCGTGGCGCTGAACGTGAAGCTCTTGGTCGACACGGTCCTGGGCGGGTGAGCCCTGCGGCCGGGCGGCGAGGGGGACGCGCGGGGCCGTCGCCCGGCCGCGCCGGCGCGGCCTCTCTCGCCGGGATCGGCGTCGCCGGCGTCAGGCGTGGATGTAGCGCTCGAAGAAGCGGCCGAAATCCTGGGTGGGGGCCGAAGCCGCGTTGGTGGCGGCCAGCAACGCCCGGAACTGGCGGGCGAGGGCGTCCTCGTCCGCGGCGCTGCCGATCTTGAAGGCCGAGGCCACCGCCGACAGGCAGGGCTGGACGTTGTCGCGGGCGACCTGATCCCGCATCTGCTGATGGCCGATCGCGATCAGCGCCTTGTAGACGTCCTTCAGCGCCTCGATGAAATCCTTGCGCACGTCGATGCTGAAGAAGACCGAGCCGATCTGGAACTTGAGCTCGACGTCCCGGTCGACGGTGCCGGCCGTCTCGATCGCGACGGCGCCCACGCCGTAATGCGCGTATTCGTAGCGCCGGATCGACCGCTTGGACGAAACCGCGGAATCGCCGTCGACATGGATCAGCGCCAGGTTGGTGAAGCAGTACTCGTCCTTCTTGGATTTGATCAGGAAATAGATTTTTTCGCCGTCCTCGTGGAACAGGTAGTCGTCGGCATCGACCTTGCCGTATTCGGACGGCGGCACGATCACGCCGATGTCGCTCAGGCCCATGGCTTCGGCGGCGATCCGTTTGAACATGCGCTCCTCCCGAATGGGTCGAGCCAAAGGCCCCGGGACCTGCGCCCCGGGGCATGCGGCCGGCTCGAATCGGCGCGAGCGTGGCACAGGCCGCCGGAGCACGGAAGCGCAGTGGCGGGGCGGGCGCCTCAGGTCCCGACCGCGCGCAGATGCGCCACGAACTCCTGCGCGAACGGCGGCAGCGCGTCGAGGTCGCGCAGGCACAGCATCAGGTCGCGGGCCGCCCAGGCGTCCTGGAGCGGCACGAGGCCGATCGCCATGCCGCGCCGGGCCCGGTGGGCGGTGGTCTCCGGCACGATCCCGAGGCCGACCCCGCATTCGACGAGGCGGCAAACCGCATCGAAGCTCCGAAGCTGCACCCGCAGGCGCATCGGCCGCCCGATGCGCGCGGCCTTGGCGGCGAGGAAGCGGGTCAGCGCGCTCGGCCGGTCGAGCCCGACGAGGTCGTGCTCCAGCACCTCGGCGAAGCCGATCTCCGCCCGGTTCGCGAGCGGATGGCCCGGGGCGACCACGACCACGAAGCGGTCGTGGCGGAACGGGAAGGTCTGGAGCGTGCCGGTATCGACGGTGCCGGCCACGATGCCGAGATCGGCCGTGCCGTCGGCGACCCGCTCGACGATCTCGTCGGAGGTGCGCTCCTCGATCTCGACGCTGACGCCGGTATGGAGCGCGAGATAGGCCGACAGGGCCTCCGGCAGGAACTCGGTCAGCGCGTTGGTGTTCGAGAGCACCCGGATCTGGCCGACCGCGCCGCCCGCGAAGACGGACAGGTCGCCCTGCATCCGCTCGATCTGCCCGAGGATCTCGCGGGCATGAGCGAGCAGGGTCCGGCCGGCCGGCGTCGGGCTCACGCCTTGGCGCCCGCGCACCAGCAGGGCCGCCCCGAGGGAGACCTCCATCGCCCGGATGCGGGTGGAGGCGGCGGCGAGCGCGAGGTTGGCCCGCTCGGCCCCGTGGGTGATCGAGCCCGCCTCGACGACGTGGCGGAACAGGCTCAGATCGACGAGATCGACGCGCATCATCGCGGTTGAACCCTCTCGCTTCGCCGCCGACACCGCCCTGGCCCGTCCATCTCCTAGCACGACAGGGCGCGCCGGCCCCGTGGCCTTCGCCGCCGGCGAAGGCATCCACCACGAAAGCCGTATTGCGAACCCTTCCCATCCGCGTTTGAAAGCGGCCCATGAGCGCCATGGCAGCAGAGATCCTGGGCGGGCAGGGACCGGTCGTCGCGGCCGGGGCCCTGCTGGTGCTGTGCATGGGATTGTGGGCGACCGGGCTCGTCGCCGAGGTCGTCACGGCGCTGCTGTTCTTCGCCCTGGCGATGCTGCTCAAGCTCGCCCCGGCCCAGACGGTCTTCTCCGGGTTCGGCTCCTCCGCCTTCTGGCTGGTGACCGGCGGCATGGTGGTCGGTCTCGCCATGAACCGCACCGGGCTCGGCGACCGGCTCGCCCGGATGCTGGCGGCGCGGCTGCCGGCCTCCTATCCGGGCTTCGTCGCCGGCCTCGTCGCCTTCTCCTTCGCGCTCGCCTTCGTGATGCCGTCCAATCTCGGGCGCATCGCCGTGATGGTGCCGGTGCTGATCGCGCTCTGCGACGCCTTCGGCCTCGGCGCCGGGCGCCCCGGCCGCACGGGCGCGCTCCTCGCCTTCGGCATCGCCACGCCGATGCTGTCGGCGGCGATCCTGCCGGCCAACGTGCCGAACCTCGTCATGGCCGGCACCGCCGAGACGCTGTTCGGGGTGCATCTCGCCTATCTGCCCTACCTGTTCCTGCACGCGCCGGTGCTCGGCCTCGTCAAGGGGGCGATCCTCGTCGCCTGCACCGTCCTGCTCTTCCCCGACCGGCTCGACGGCGCGCGCCCCGAGCTTCCGCCGCTGCCGCCGCTCTCGGGCGCCGAGCGGCGCCTTTCGGTGATCCTCGTGGTGATGCTCGGCCTGTGGCTCACCGACGGCTGGCACGGCATCGCGCCGGCCTGGATCGGCCTCGCCGCCGCCGTGATCTGCCTCCTGCCGCGCATCGGCGTCCTGCCGGGCGCGAGCTTCTCCGAGATCCCGCTGCGGACCTGCTTCTACATCGCCGCCCTGTTCGGGCTGACGGCGATCGTCAACGAGACCGGACTCGGCGCCCGGATCGGCCACGCGCTGCTCGCGGTCGCGCCGCTGGAGCCGGGAGCCCCGGCCCGGAACTTCGCGACCCTCGTCGGCCTGTCGATCGGCTTCCTGTTCGCCGGCACCGCCAACGGCGCGCCGGCCCTCTACACGGCGCTCGCCGGCGAGTTCTCGGCCGCGAGCGGCCTCGACCTGATGAGCGTGCTGATGGTGCAGGTGGTGGGCTACTCGACCCTGTTCCTGCCCTACCAGGCCCCGCCGATCATCATGGCGATGGATCTGGCCGGCCTGTCGCTCAAGGACGCGACCCGGCTGACCCTGGCCACGGGCCTCGCGTCCCTGCTGGTCGCGGCACCGCTGGCCTATCTCTGGTTTCGCCTCGTCGGGAGGCTGGCATGAGCGTGAGACAGATCGGCGCGTTCGTCAATTCCGCTCTTGCTGCGGCGCAGCATGGGGCATTGCTCGCCGAGGCCGGGCGCCCTAACCCTTCCTTGGAAAAAATCCAACCTTCGAACCCGCTCCGGACGCGAGGAAACTGATCGCGATGGCCCCTACCGTGAGACCGACGGTCGCCCAGCCGCTCTCGCCCCATCTCCAGATCTACCGCTGGACCTGGACCATGGCGATGTCGGTGTTCCACCGCATCACCGGCACGGCGCTCTACGGCGGCACCTTCCTCGTCGCCATCTGGCTGGTGGCGCTGGCCTCCGGCCCACGCGCCTATGACGGGGTGGCGTGGTTCTTCGGCTCGTGGATCGGGCGGCTGATCCTGTTCGGCTACACCTGGGTGCTGATGCACCACATGCTGGGCGGCCTGCGCCACTTCGTCTGGGATGCCGGCTACGGCTTCGACCGCGACCGGCGGCTGGGCCTCGCCCGGGCGACGCTGATCGGCTCGGTCGTCCTCACCGTCGTCATCTGGGCCGCCGCCCTCGTCCTGCGCTGAGAGCCGCCACCATGTCCCAGGTCGACAACCGCCAGAACACCGCGCTCTCGATGCGCACCCCGCGGGCCCGGGTGAAGGGTCTCGGCGCCTCGGGCCACGGGGCGGAGCATTTCTGGCTCCAGCGCCTGACGGGCGCCGCCAACGCCCTGCTGATGCTCGCCTTCGTGGTCATCATCGCCAAGATGGCGGGCCGCCCCTATCCGGAGGCGGTGGCGCTGGTGTCGCACCCGCTCGTTGCGGTCATCCTGATCCTCGCCGTGATCTCGGTGACGATCCACATGCGTCTCGGCATGCAGACGGTGATCGAGGACTACGTGCACAGCCACGGCCTCAAGCTCGCGGCGCTCGTCGCCAACACCTTCTACGCCGTCGCGGTCGCCGCCGCCTGCCTCTACGCGATTCTCCGCGTGAGCCTGGGCGGCCTCGCCTGACCGCAGATCGAAGAGAACCGAGGATTTCGTCCATGGCCTCCAACGGATCGAACGGCAGCGGCACCCCCGCCTACGCCATCACCGACCATACCTTCGACGTGGTGATCGTCGGCGCCGGCGGCGCGGGCCTGCGCGCCACGGTCGGCTGCAGCCAAGCCGGCCTGCGCACCGCCTGCATCACCAAGGTCTTCCCGACCCGCTCGCACACGGTGGCGGCGCAGGGCGGCATCTCGGCCTCGCTCGGCAATATGGGGCCGGACGACTGGCGCTGGCACATGTACGACACCGTCAAGGGCTCGGACTGGCTCGGCGACCAGGACGCCATCGAGTATCTCGTCCGCAACGCGCCGGCCGCGGTCTACGAGCTGGAGCATTGGGGCGTGCCCTTCTCCCGCACGGAGGAAGGCAAGATCTACCAGCGGCCCTTCGGCGGCATGACCACCGATTACGGCAAGGGCACCGCCCAGCGCACCTGTGCGGCGGCCGACCGCACCGGCCACGCCATGCTGCACACGCTCTACGGGCAGGCGGTGAAGAACAAGACCCAGTTCTTCATCGAGTATTTCGCCCTCGACCTGATCATGGACGAGGACGGGCGCTGCCGCGGCGTCATCGCCATCGATCAGGCCACGGGCGAGATTCACCGCTTCCGCGCCCAGCAGACGATCCTGGCCACCGGCGGCTATGGCCGCGCCTATTTCTCGGCGACCTCGGCCCATACCTGCACCGGCGACGGCAACGCCATGGTGCTGCGCGCCGGATTGCCGCTGCAGGACATGGAGTTCGTGCAGTTCCACCCGACCGGCATCTACGGCGCCGGCTGCCTCATCACGGAAGGGGCGCGGGGCGAGGGCGGCTACCTCACCAATTCCGAGGGCGAGCGCTTCATGGAGCGCTACGCCCCCTCGGCCAAGGACCTCGCCTCCCGCGACGTGGTCTCGCGCTCCATGACCATGGAGATCCGCGATGGGCGCGGCGTCGGCAAGAACGGCGACCACATCTTCCTGCACCTCGACCATCTCGACCCGAAGATCCTGCACGAGCGCCTGCCGGGCATCTCGGAATCCGCCAAGATCTTCGCGGGCGTCGACGTGACCAAGGAGCCGATCCCGGTTCTGCCGACGGTCCACTACAACATGGGCGGCATCCCGACGAACTATCACGGCGAGGTTCTGACCCTGAAGAACGGCAACCCCGACACGGTGGTGCCGGGTCTGATGGCGCTCGGCGAGGCGGCTTGCGTCTCGGTGCACGGCGCCAACCGCCTCGGCTCGAACTCGCTGATCGACCTCGTGGTGTTCGGCCGCGCCGCCGGCCTGCGCTGCGCCGACATCGTCGAGCCGGACGCCCGCCAGCCGGAACTGCCCAAGGATTCGGGAGACAAGGCGCTCACCCGCCTCGACCGCTTCCGCTACGCCAATGGCGGCACGCCGACCTCGGCGCTACGCGACCGGATGCAGCGCACGATGCAGAACAACTGCGCGGTGTTCCGCACCGGCGAGGTGCTGGAGGAGGGCAAGGGCCTGATCCACGAAGTCTGGCGCGGTGTGGCCGACATCAAGATCAGCGACCGCTCCCTCGTCTGGAACACGGACCTCCTCGAGACGCTGGAATTCGACAACCTGATCGGCCAGGCGGTCGTCACGATGGAATCCGCGGCCAACCGCAAGGAGAGCCGCGGGGCCCATGCCCGCGAGGACTACGCCGAGCGCGACGACAAGGAGTGGATGAAGCACACCCTGTCGTGGCTCGATGCCGGCGCGCACGCGGTCAACATCGATTACCGGCCGGTCCACACCTACACGATGTCGAACGAGATCCAGTATATCGAGCCGAAGGCGCGGGTGTATTGATGCCGCGCCGATCTTGCTCCGCCGCGATCGCGGATAGCGGGATCACCTCGACACGCCCGCGCTCCCGCCTGCGCGCCCGCATCGCCCTCGCCGTCGCGGGGCTGCTGCTGGTCCTGCCGGCGGCGGCGCGCGGGCCGGATTTCGCCTTCCCGACCGAGATCGCGGGCTTCGCCCGGGGCCCCCGGACGGAGTTCGAGGCCCGGGCGCCGGGACTGGGCTACGGGGTGGTCTACACCCACGGCCGCTGGAAGGCGGACATCTTCGTCTACGATCTCGGCGTCGCCGCGATCCCCGACGGGCCGGCCTCTCCGGCCGTCGGGGGGCAGGTCGAGCAGGCGGGCCGCGAGATCGGGACGATGGTGGAGCGCGGGGTCTACCGCGCCAGCCAGGATCGCGGCGCGGTGCGCCTGGACGGGGCGGCCGGCGCGGCGCTCGCCTGCCACGCCTTCGGGATCGACCATCCCGCATTGGGGCCGACCGAGAGCCTGCTCTGCGTGACGGGCCTGCGCGGCAAGTTCGTCAAGTTCCGCCTGTCGAGCCCAGCGGAAAGGACACCCCCCCGGGCCGAGGCCGAACGCTTCATGACCGGCTGGCTCGGCCAGCAATAGACCCTTTCGCCCCTATCGGAGCGCGCCGCAGGCCGCCGCACCCCAGAAGGCACGAGACATGGCCCAGTTCAACCTACCCAAAAACTCCCAGCTCACCGAGGGCAAGACCTGGCCGGCCCCGGACGGCGCCAAGAACCTCCAGACGTTCCGGGTCTATCGCTGGAACCCGGATGACGGGAAGAATCCGCGCATCGACACCTACCGGGTCGATCGCGACGATTGCGGGCCGATGGTGCTCGACGCGCTCCTGTGGATCAAGAACACGGTCGATCCGACGCTGGTCTTCCGCCGCTCCTGCCGCGAGGGCATCTGCGGCTCCTGCGCCATGAACATCGAGGGCCAGAACGCGCTCGCCTGCACCATGGGCATCGACGAGTGCAAGAGCCCCGACAACGCCCTGCCGTTCCTGTCCCGCAAGGACAAGGACGGGGCGGTGCGGATCTACCCGCTGCCGCACATGCCGGTGCTCAAGGACCTCGTGCCGGACCTGACCAACTTCTACGCCCAGCACGCGGCGATCGAGCCCTGGCTCCAGACTGAGACGCCCGCCCCCGAAAAGGAGTGGAAGCAGACCCCGGAGGACCGCGCCCGCCTCGACGGGCTCTACGAGTGCATCCTCTGCGCCTGCTGCACCACGTCCTGCCCGAGCTACTGGTGGAACGGCGACAAGTTCCTCGGGCCGGCCGCCCTGCTCCAGGCCTATCGCTGGCTGATCGACTCCCGCGACGAGAACACCGGCGAGCGGCTCGACGCGCTGCACGACCCGTTCCGGCTCTATCGCTGCCACACGATCATGAACTGCGCCAACACCTGCCCGAAGAACCTGAACCCGGCCAAAGCCATCGCCGAGATCAAGAAGATGATGGTCGAGCGCGTGGTCTGATCCCGGCGCACGGTTCGGCGCGGGGCCGTCGGGGGAGGCCTCGGATCGGCCGCCCCGGGTGAGGCCGGCCCGCCACACTGCCCTGAAAACCCGTCACGGCCAGGCTTTTCCCGGGACGGCGCGGCGGGACGCCTTGCGGCCAGCGCATTTGGCGGCGAGGGCAGGGGCGGACGTCGCCGCCGGGGAAGTGTTATCGATGCCGCGTGGGTACCTGTCGACCGCCGCCTGTCTCGCGCTCTGCGCGGGCCTTGGGGCCTGCGCCTCGTCGCAGCGCTTCGAAGCGCCGCGCGAGCGACTGCGGCCGCAGGCCGCCCTCGAGCCGGCCACGCCCGCTCTGCCCGCCGGCACCGTGACGAGCCAGCCGCTGGCGCCGCCGCCGGGCGCGAGCGCGGCCCCCGCCGAGCCGCCGCCGCCCAGCGTCGCCGCCGCGCCGTCCCCGGCGATCGCCCCCGAGCCGCTCCCGCCGGCGCCCGCTCCCGTGGTGGCGACCGGCCGCTCCTCCGTGGTGGGGTCGTGGAACGCCACCGACGCGACCGGCAGCTGCCGCGTCTCGCTCTCGAGCGCCCCGGCGCTCGACCTGTACAAGGCCTCGACCTCGGGCTGCGCCAACAAGGATCTCGCCAAGGTCTCGGCCTGGGATTTCCGGGACGGCGAGGTCTATCTCTACCAGCCCGGCGGCACCGTCACGGCGCGCCTGCGGCAGGCCGGCGGCAGCCTCGACGGCGCCCTCTCGAAATCCGGCGCGTCGCTGGCCCTCGCCCGCTGACCGTCCGAGCGGGCGCTCGCGCGCCGCGCGGGCACCGCCCCGAACCGCCTCACGGATTGACGCGCACGCCGAGCAACACGGCGTGCCCGTCATAGCTGGAATTGGCGCTGGTGCTCGTGAGCGTCGAGTAGAGATAGCTGCCGCGGAAGGTGAGCCAGCGGTTGAAGCGGTAATCGAGCCGGGCGATCGTGGAGAAGCCGCGCTCGCGGATCGGCACGCCGTCGTAGGTGTTGGCCAGATAGGTGCCGCCGAGGGTGATCGTGAGGTTGCGCAGCAGGTCGTGCTGGACCTCCACCGACGCGACGTCGGTGAAGGCGCCGCTCGAACCCGGCACCGACGTCTCGATCACCCCGGTCTGCTGGTTGAAGCGCACGGTGGTGAGGGGTGAGACCGACCAGATCAGGGCGGCGCTGACGAGCGGCGCCTGGATGGGCCGGAGCGACCGATCGACGTAGGAGCGGTGCTGCAGGCCGGCGGAGACCTCGGCGCTGAGCACGCGGCTCAGCTCGACCCGGGCACCGGCAGTGAAGGCGATGCCGTCGGAATCGCGCCGGAGCCCGAACTGGTCGATCGGCGTGTCGTAGACGCGGGTGTCGATGAGCGTCTCGACGAAGGGCGTGATCGCGGGCGAGATCTCGTAGCCGGCGCGCAGCCGCACCCCGTATTGGTTGGCGTCGCGGTCGCTCTGGCGGATCACCGTGCCGTCGGACAGGCGGGCATCCTCGAAGACCTGACGGTCGATCGAGCCGCGCAGGCTCAGCTGGAGCCGGTTGAAGGTCTCCTGCACCCCGACCGTCGCGCCGTAGCTCGCGAACAGGGGCCGGACGGCCGCCGCGGCGTTCAGGTCGGGACTTCCGGCGCGCTGGCTGTCGAGCAGGAAGCGCGTCTCCACGTCGATGCGGGTGTCGCGATTCGCATCGAGCCGCAGACGCGACACGCCGACGGCGTTGGGGCGGCTGGCTTCCGGGTTGTCCGGATAATCGAGATAGCTGCCGCGCATCTCGCTCGTGAACTCGGCCTGGGACCAGTCGCTGCGGATCGCGACCTCGCCCTCGCTGCGCAGGGCGAGCGAGGGGCGGGCACGGGCCGCGAGCGTCTGGTTCGGGTTCGTGTCGTAGCCGATGCTCTGGGTGAAGGCGGGCAGCACCGTGAAGGCGCCGAACCGCAGGCCGAGCGGCGCGTAGGCGGGATCGACCGTGAGCGGCCCCGGCGCCCCGATCCCCAGGCCGAACCCGAGAAGGTTGGCGGGATTCACGAGGCCGAGCGGCGCGATCGCGGTCGGCAGCGGCAGGCCGGAGACCGGGCTCCGGATCACCGGGGTGAGGCGCAGGTCGGTCACCGATTGCTGCGTGCGGGTCTGCGTGATCACCCGCGTCGCCGAGCCGAGCCGGCGCGGAGGAATGGCGCGCTGGCGCAGGAGCGAGGGCCGCCCCCCGGGCCCGAGCCCGGCGGCGCTGCCGTCGGTCAGTCCGGGCGCCCCGGTGCGGAAGCGGGGCAGGCGCGACACGCCCTCCTCGGAGACGGAGGCGTCGGATCCTGCGGCATTGCCCTCCGAACCGAACGCGCTGCCGCTGGCGGTGCCGAACGTGCCCGAACGCGACGGCGTCGCGGGGCTCGTCAGGCTCGTGCCCCGCTGGCTCGGCGAGGTCTCGAAGGCGGCGGGGCGGCGAGGGCGGCCGGTCGAGGCGGCGTCCCCGGACGCGGCCGCCTCGGCGGGCGGCTCCTGAGCCCGGGTTGCGCCGGGAAGGGCGATCAGGGCCGAGACGGCGACCGAGGCGAGCACGAGCGCGCGGAGGGGCGCGCCGCACGTCCTGGGGGTCTTCGTGGTCGGCCGTTCGCGTGTCACCGGCAGCGTACTTTCCCTCGATGCGGCCAGCGGCCCCGTCGGACGGGCGGCCACCGGAGGCGCCACCGTGGTTAACGGAGCTACACCGGACGTGGTTAACACCCGGTTGCGGGGCGCCGACCCGCCCCGTCCCCCGATCGGGACAGACGAGGGCGCAGGCGAGAGATCCGGGCTCGCGATCCGGCCCCGCGGCTCAGGCCCCCTTGCGACCACATTCGCGGCTAAGAAGGCAGGGAACGACGGACGACGAGGACGGAACGCGCGCCCCATGGCCCTGCCGCAGCGGATCGAGGACACCGACGAAGCCGAGGCGGCCCGCCCGCCCGCCATCGCCTCGGCCCTGCGCACCATCGAGACGGAGCGGGAAGGCCTCGCCTGCCTGATGGCGGCGATCGGCAACGGCATGGGCGCGGCCTTCGCCGAGGCGGTCGCCTGCATCGGCGCGGCCCGCGGCCGGGTGATCTGCACCGGCATGGGCAAGTCCGGCCACGTCGCCCGTAAGATCGCGGCGACCATGGCCTCGACCGGCACCCCCGCGCTCTACGTCCACCCGGCCGAGGCGAGCCACGGCGATCTCGGCATGATCCAGCCCGAGGACGTGGTGGTGGCGCTGTCGTGGTCCGGCGAGACCACGGAGCTCGCCGACATCATCGGCTATACTCGGCGCTACCGGGTCGCGCTGGTCGCGGTCACCGCCAACGCCGCCTCGACCCTCGGCCACGAGGCCGATATCTGCCTCACCTTGCCGAAGGCGAAGGAAGCCTGCCCGAACGGTCTCGCCCCGACCACCTCGACGGCGATGCAGCTCGCCCTCGGCGACGCCCTGGCCGTGGCGCTCCTGGAGGCCCGGGGCTTCTCGGCCCGCGACTTCTCCGTCTTCCATCCCGGCGGCCGCCTCGGCGCGTCCCTGCGCCAGGTGCGCGAGGTCATGCATGGGGGCGATCGGCTCCCCATGGTGGCCCTCGGCAGCTCCATGCGGGCGGCGGTGGCCGAGATCGATGCCAAGGGCTTCGGCTCGGTGCTGGTGACCGACGAGACGGGCCGCCTCGCCGGCATCGTCACCGACGGCGACGTGCGCCGCGCGATCTTCTCACGGGAGAGCCTGGAGGCGCTGGCGGTCGATACGGTGATGACGCGCAATCCGCGCACCATCACCCCCGAGACCCTGCTGGCCAAGGCCCTCCAGATCCAGGAGGCGATGAAGATCACCGCCCTCGTCGTGGTCGAGAACGGTCGCCCGGTCGGCCTCGTCCATTACCACGACCTGCTGCGCACCGGCGTGGCCTGACGGCAGGGCTCCGGCCATCGAAGCGGCGCTCCGGCGGTCGTCTCCGCATCGGCCTGCAGGGCTCGGATGATCCCGCCCGGACGCCCTCGCGGCCGCCCGGGCCCTGGGATCAGAGGCTCGCTTCCTCGAACGCCCGGACCCACTCGGCGCAGATGCCGGAGCGGACGATGTCGTCGAGGGTGAATTCGACGATCGGGACGTTCATCATCCGGCTCTTCACGAGGTGGATGACCGTGCGCAGGCCGGAGGTCTCGCGCAGATCCGTCTGCGAGACGTCGCCGTTGATGATGACCTGGCAATCGTCGCCGATGCGGGTCAGGAACATCTTGATCTCGGCGGTGGTGGTGTTCTGCGCCTCGTCGAGGATCACGAGGCAGTTCTTGAAGGTGCGCCCGCGCATCACCTCGAAGGGCACCACCTCGATGTCCCCGGTCTTGACCGCGATGTCGAAGGCGCCCGCGCCCATCCGCTCCTTCATGGTCTCGGTCAGGGGCGCGACCCAGGGCGCGATCTTCTCTTCGAGGGTGCCGGGGAAGTAGCCCAGCGAGCGGCCGGAGGGGACGTTGGGGCGGGTGATGACCACCTTGCCGATGCGGCGCTGGCGGAGAAGATCCGCGGCGCGGGTTCCGGCGATGAAGGTCTTGCCGGTGCCGGCGGGGCCGAGAACGATCACTTGCGACGAGGTCGCGAGAGCGTCGAGATATTGTCCTTGTCGTTCGGTGAGAGGCAGGATCGGGGAGGGGTTGCGTTCTTCGTCGAACCGGGTCCGATGCATCCGGATCGGGCGGTCCTCAACCAGTTCAAGCCGTGCGCGTCGTCGTTTCATGGATCAATACTCCACCTTGACTCGTGCGAACTCGACGTCTCAACCAACCTCTACTTCTCGAACCCTCCTTCGCCTCGGCGAACATTGCACCAACGGGTTTTCACCGTACGCAAGAGCAAAGCCAATCTCCCCGAGTCGGTTCCCTGGGCCGGCGCAATCCCTGTGGATGCGGCAGGCGTGCATCGGCCGGGCCGCGTCGGCGCGAGGAGACTTGCCGCTCTCGGGCGACGGCGGCGTGACGGGCGGGCGAAGAAGCGATGACGGGCCCCGGGACGGGGCGGCTCCGGCGGATCGGGACGATCCTGCACTGGCGCATCGCGGGCATCGCCCTCCTCGGGCGATCGGCCGCCGGCGGGTCTCGCCGACGAGGACGCTTCAGCCGGGCTGGAGGAAGCTGTCGAGAACCATCTTCCGGCCGGCCTTGTCGAAGTCAACGGTGAGCTTGTTGCCGTCGATGCCCGCCACCGTGCCGGGGCCGAACTTGGTGTGGAAGACGCGGGCGCCGGCCTCGAAGGCCGACGCCGCGGCGGTGGATCGGGCCACCAGTTCGCCCTCGATCTCCCGCGGCCCGGCGGAACGCCCGCCGCGATTCCCGCTCCCGGGGCTTCCCAGACCGTTGCCCGCGGTATGGACCTGCGCCCGCTGCCAGCCCGGCGTGCCGTAGGACGAGCCGAACGGGGCCGGGTTGCGGTCGAAGCGCGAGGCGCCGGCGGAGAAATGGGCGGGTGCGTCGACCACGTCGACGGCGTCCGGCGGCAGCTCGTCGATGAAGCGGGACGGGATGGTCGAGGACCACAGCCCGTGGATGCGCCGGTTGACCGCAAACGACAGCTTGGCGCGCTTGCGGGCGCGGGTCAGCCCGACATGGGCGAGGCGGCGCTCCTCTTCGAGGCCGGCGCGTCCGCTCTCGTCGATGGCGCGCTGGTTCGGGAACAGGCCGTCCTCCCAGCCGGGCAGGAACACGGTGTCGAATTCGAGCCCCTTGGCGGCATGCAGGGTCATCAGCGAGACCCGGTCGGCGCCCTCCGCCTCGCTGGCTTCCATCACCAGCGAGACGTGTTCGAGGAAGCCCGCCATATCCGGGAACTCCTCCATGGAGCGGACGAATTCCTTGAGGTTCTCGAGCCGCCCGGCGGCGTCGGCCGAGCGGTCCTTCTGCCACATCTCGGTGTAGCCGGATTCCTCCAGGATGGTCTGCGCGACCTCCGGATGGGGCTTCGCCTCCACCAGCCGGGTCCAGCGTGAGAAGCTCTCGACGAGGCCGCGCAGCATCGAGCGGGCGCGGGGCTTCAGCTCGTCGGTCTCGATCAGCTTTCGCGCCGCGGCAAGCAGCGGAACCCGGTCGGCGCGGGCGAAGGCGTGGAGCGTCTGGAGGGTGGCGTCGCCCAATCCGCGCTTCGGGGTGTTGAAGATGCGCTCGAAGGCGAGGTCGTCGGCCCCGTTCATGGTGACGCGCAGATAGGCCAGCGCGTCGCGGATCTCGGCCCGCTCGTAGAAGCGCGGGCCGCCGATGACCCGGTAGGGCAGGCCCACCTGCACGAAGCGGTCCTCGATCTCGCGCATCTGCGCCGAGATGCGCACCAGCACGGCGATCTCGGAGAGGGGATGCTGCCGGCGCTGCAGCGACTCGATCGCCTCGGCGACCTGGCGCGCCTCCTCCTCCGAATCCCAGGCGCCGGTGACGGTGACGGGCTCGCCGGCCTCGTCCTCCGTCCGGAGCGTCTTGCCGAGCCGGCCCTCGTTCTTCGCGATCAGCCCCGAAGCGGCGGCCAGGATGTGGCCGGTCGAGCGGTAGTTGCGTTCGAGCCGCACCACGGTGGCACCGGGGAAGTCGTGCTCGAAGCGCAGGATGTTGTCGACCTCGGCCCCGCGCCAGCCATAGATCGACTGATCGTCGTCGCCGACGCAAGCCACGTTTTTTCTCAGTTGCGCGAGCAGCCGCAGCCAGAGATATTGCGCGACGTTGGTGTCTTGGTACTCATCGACCAGAATATATTTGAAGCGATCCTGATAATTGCGAAGAATGTCGGGATTTTCGCGCCAGAGCTTCAGGCAAAGGAGCAATAGATCGCCGAAATCGACCGCGTTCAGCGTGGCGAGGCGGGCCTGATAGGCGGTATAGAGCTGTCCGCCCTTGCCGAAGGCGAAGGCCTGTCCCTCGCCCGCGGGCACCTGTTCCGGGGAGAGGCCGCGGTTCTTCCAGCCGTCGATGGTGTGGGCGAGGGAGCGGGCGGGCCAGCGCTTCTCGTCGATGTTCTGATCGGCGATGACCTGCTTCATCAGCCGGATCTGGTCGTCGGTGCCGAGGATCGTGAAGTCGGATTTCAGCCCCACCAGCTCGGCGTGGCGGCGCAGGATCTTGGTGCCGATGGCGTGGAAGGTGCCGAGCCAGGGCATGCCCTCGCCCGCCGGCCCGATCAGGGCGCCGATGCGGTGCTTCATCTCCCGCGCCGCCTTGTTGGTGAAGGTCACCGACAGGATGTCGTAGGGCCGCGCCCGCCCGGTGGCGATCAGGTGAGCGATGCGGGTGGTCAGCACGCGGGTCTTGCCGGTGCCCGCGCCCGCCAGCACGAGCACGGGGCCCTCCGTGACCTCGACGGCGCGCCGCTGCTCCGGGTTGAGGCCGGACAGGTAGGCCGCCGCCTCCGGTCGCAGGGCCGCCATGGCGCGGGCGGCGATGGAGCTGGAAGCCGGGGCCGCCTCGTCGGACGGGCGCGGCCGGGACGCGTCTGGCTCTTGCATCATGGGCGCATCCCTGGACCAAAAGGCGAACGCCGTCGAGACCCGGCGTCGAGACCAGGGGAGGAGACGGGACCTGGAGAGAGGAACCCGCTCGCGCCCTCGCGCGTCACCGGTGGGAGATCCGCTCTCCTCCTCGTGAAGGACCCCCGAGGCCATGCGCGCCCCGCTTCTCGCCCTCGCCCTCCTGATGGTCGCCGTCCCGGCCGCGGAGGCTCAGGTCCTCGGGCAGGGCCGCAACAGCGGCACGAGCCGCATGAACCAGCAATTCGAGACCCAGAACCAGATCCGCTCCCAGCAGCAGCGGCAATCGCTGGAGAACAGCGCCGTGCGCAACCAGATCCAGCGGGCGCCCCTGAACCAGCCGCTCCCGGCCGGCCCAGGCTATCTCCCGCGCCGCTGAGGCGACGCCCGCCGTCACGGTCGGGATGCGAGGCGCCGGCCGCCTGTGCTATGGCCCCCGGGAGGGGGCGCCGCTCCCGGCAGGCGAGGCGAAACGAACCCGGTGCGTGACCTCCTGACCGCGCTCGCGGGCGCCGTCGTGCTGCTCCTCGCAGCGGCGCTCGCCGTGCCGCCCTTCATCGACTGGACGGGCCAGCGCGCGCTGATCGAGCGCATGCTCGCGGGCTCCCTCGGCGTCGCCGTGCAGAGCGAGGGCGCCGTCGATGTCCGCCTGCTGCCCTCGCCGCATCTGCGCCTCGCCCGGCTGCGGCTCGGCGCCGCGGACGGTCCCGCCCTCGAGGCGGAGGGCGTCGACACCGAAATCGCCCTCGCGCCGCTGCTGAAGGGCGAGGTCCGCTTCACCCACACCCAGATCGAGCGGGCCCGGCTCACCCTGCCCCTCGCCCGGGACGCGATCCTGCTGCCCGCCGAGGGCGAGGGACCGCGCCGGGACATCGCCATCGAGGACCTGCGGGTCCGCCGCCTCTCGGTCACCACGAAGCAGGAGGGCGGAAGCCTGGAGGAGGCGGTCCACGCGGACGAGGTTCGCCTCCGCGCGCCCTCCCTGGCCGGGCCCTGGCTAGCGGAGGGCCTGGCGGGGGGCGCCCCCTTCCACATCGCTACCGGAGCGGTCGGCGCCGACGGGGTGCTCGCCCTCAAGCTGACGGCCGGCGGCGACACGGTGCCGAAGCTGGAGGCCGATGCCCGCCTCTCCTTCAAGCCCGAGACGATCGCGGACGCGGCCGGTCCGCAGGTCCGCCGCGGCCTCGTGCCGGAGGCGGAGGGCTCGGCTCGGCTCACCGTCGGCCCGCCGGTCCAGCCCGCGGGCGAATCGCTGCCGCTGACGCTCGCCACGAAGTTCGAGGCGCAGGGGGCCCAGATCAGCGCGAAAAGCGTCGAGCTCGAACTCGATCCCGGCGGCCGGGCGGCGCGGCTGTCGGGCTCCGGCCGGCTCGACCTGCGCGAGGGCCGCGCCGGACTCGCGCTGCGCACCCGCCGGCTCGACCTCGACGGGCTCCTCGTCACCGCGGGCGGGCGGGCGCTGCTGACGCGGGGGCTCGCCGGCCTCGCGCCGCGGCTGCCGGTGATGCTCGACCTCGACCTCGCCGCCGAGAGCGTGGCCCTCGGGCTCGACGACTGGGCCGAGATGTCGTTTCGCGGCACCTTCGACCGCTCCGGCGGGCTGGTCCTGCGCCGCTTCTCCGGCACCGCCCCGGGGGCGGCTGCGGTCTCCGCCACGGGCGAGATCGACCTGTCGGCCTCCGCCCGCTTCACCGGGCATCTTTCGGTCGCGGCGCGCAACTCCGAGGGGTTCGGGCGCTATCTCGGCCGGCTCGGCGCCGAGGAGAGCGTCGCCGCCGTGCTCGACGGGCGCGCCTTCGAGCTCGCCGCCGACCTGTCCTCGGCCGCCTCGGACCTGTCGCTGCACAATCTGCGCCTGACCCTCGGGCAGGCACGGATCACCGGCAACGCCCGCTACGCCCGGGCCGAGGCGGACCGACGCGGACGCCTCGACGCGCAGATCGCCGCCCGCTTCATCGACATCGCCGAACTGCCCGCCATGAACCGCTTGATGGCGGGGCTCGACCGGCACGATCTCGGCCTGACGCTCAGCGCCCGCGACGTGCGCTACGGCGCCTCGGGGGCGACGTCGGGCACCGGCACGATCAGCGTCAGCCTGCAATCGGACGGGGCGAGCCTCGTCGTCGACAGCCTCGACATCGCCGATCTCGCGGGCGCCAGCGCCCGACTGGCCGGGCGGATCGCGCCGGACGGTTCGGGCCGGATCGAGGGCCGGGTCTCCGCCCCGCGGGCCGCGCCCTTGCTGGCCCTCCTGGAGCGCGGGGTGCTCGCCGAGACGCGGCTCGTGCCCCGCGCCTTCCGCGAGGCCGGGCTCGATCTCGCGGTGACGCTGGAGCGGGAATCCGGCGAGGCGGATTCGCTCCGGGCGCATGCCAAGGGACGGGCCGGGGAGGGCGATCTCGACCTGTCGATGCTGACCCGGGCGGGCCGCATCGACAATCTCGACGCGCGCCTCGCGACTCCCCGCGCCGGGCTCTGGTTCGCCCGCGACGACATCGCCGCCCTGCGTCAGCCGGGCCGCCTGCACCTCACCGCCGCGCGGCCCGCGGCGGAGGCCGGGCAGGGGACGGCGCCGCTTGCCGTCAGTGCCGAGGGGGTGCTGGCCGGACTGACGCTCGCGACGCCCCGGCCGCTCCTGCTGGACGCGCCCGACCGGGCACCGCGGGGAGGCGACATCCGGATCGAGGGGGCCGACCTCGCGCCCTTCCTCGCCCTCGCCGACCTGTCGGTCCCCGGTCCGCTGCCCGCCGCGCTGACGCTCGCCCTGTCGCGTCGGGGCGAGGCTCTTCATGCCGACGTGACCGGGCAGGCGGGCGGCACCGACGTGACCGCCGCCCTGGACCGGGCCGCCGACGGGGCGCTGGCGGGCACCGCCACCCTCGGCCAACTCTCGCTGCCCGCCGTCGCGGATGCCCTGATCCTGCCGGTCGATCCCCGCAGCGGGCGCTTCGGGGCGCTGCCGGGGGGGCCGCGGGCGCGCCTCGACCTCAAGGTCGGCCGGCTCGGCCTCGGCCGCGGCCTCACCGCCGAGGCCACGGCCTTCCGGCTCACCCGCGAGGGCGACGCCCTGGCGATCGCGGACCTGACCGGCGGCCTCGCGGGCGGGCGGATCGGCGCCGGCGTGACGCTCACGCGGGCGCCCGGCGGTGCCACGGTATCGGGGGAGGGCAGCCTCACCGAGCTGGATCTGTCCCGCCTTCTCGGCGGCGGCGCGCTCGGCGCGCGGATCTCGGCGACCCTGCGCTTCAGCGCCACCGGGCCGACGCCGGCGGCGCTCGCCGACGATCTCTCGGGCAACGGCGACCTCCGCCTCGCCGACCTCCGCCTTCCCGGGGTCGATCCGAAGGCCCTGAACCGGGCCCTCGCCCAGGCGCTCGCCGAGGACGATCCCCTGCGGGACGGGCGCCTCCAGGCGCTGGTCGCGGAGGCGTTGGGCGCCGCCCCGCTCACGGTGCCGGGGCCGGTCGCCGTGCCGGTGACATTGGTCGGCGGCACCCTTCGCTCGGCGCCGCTGAGCCTCGATCTCGGTCCGGCCCGCTGGAGCGGCACCTTCGCGGTCGATCTCCGGACCAAGACCGTCGACGCCCGGGGCACCCTCGCCAACGGCGACGCGCCCAAGGGCTGGTCCGGCGCGGCGCCCGCCGTCCAGCTCGGCTTCGCCGGACCGCTCGCGGCGCCCGAGCGCCGCCTCGACGTGGCGCCGCTGACCACGGGCCTCGCCGCCCTCGTGCTCCAGCGGGAATTGGAGAAGATCGAGCTGTTCGACGCCGATCAGGCCGAGCGCCAGCGCCGCCGGGCACGCATCGAGATGGACCGCGCCCGCGCCGCCGCGGAGGAGGCCGCGCGCGAGGCCGCCCGGCAGGCCCGGATCAAGGCGGCGCAGCAGGCCGCCGAGGAGGCCAGCCGGCGCCAGCGCGAGGCGGAGGAGGCGGCCCGCCGCACCCGTCCGGACACCGAATCCGCCGCGCCCGCCGAGAGCGCCCCGGCGCCGCTGGACATCACGCCCCCCGGGTCGCGGCCCTGACCCCGTGACCGGCGGCGGGTGATCCCGCCCCTTCGGCCGCCAGCGCGGACGTTCGGGTCGATCGTCGGCCGAGGGACACGCCGCAATGGCCGGGACAGACCGGCCGCGTCGCCCCGGACGCCGTTCGGCCGGCGCCTGCCTGCAAGGATCTGTCGCGGGCCGAACCGCCGACCCGGCGGACCGAAGTGACGGCGCCGCGACCGAATAAGTTTATATTCTTACTAACAAGTTTGCCGTTTCATCCCGGGTCAATCTTCCATTCTATCCGGGACGCTCAGAGACATTGTCGCAATCAAACCGCTCATATGGAGCGTTTTTTCCACAAAAATGGATATCGCTTGACGGGCGAGATGTGGTTTGCAACCTCGTTGCCTCACCGTCCTGTCCGGTCTTATCTCACCCCAAGAAAAGGTATTTTTACCTAGTTCAAGCGCCCAAGTCTTCAAGGCTATCGGTCAGCGGAAAAAAGAACGGCGAGGTCATGAGACCCCGCCGTGACAGTGTGGGCTTCTCCGAGAGCGGTACTTCCAGAAGAATGTCCCATTTCAGTCGCAGGTCCAAACTTATTGAGGGAAGCATTGCACTGTCAACGAGGAAAGACAGATCGGAACGATCCGAGATCATATAATCGTCTTATGGACTTTGCGCAGATATGCTTGGGATATTCCAGCGCTCTCGCGTTCGTTTAGTCATGCCATGAGCATGAGAATTGCAAAACAGCGGACAATACTGTCGCACTTACATTTTCCTTATTGCCTTCGCCTTAGAATCCCTTACTTCCTGAGACGGGTCGTTCTGGTTCGCCTCTCCCCTCGCGGGAGGGGGTCCGCAGGGCGGCTGACGGCGGCAGCGCCGTCCCAAGGACCGGTCATAACGGTCGACGTGGAACAGGAGACGGGCCCCGGCCGGCGTTGTCGCGCCGGAGGGCCGATGTCTCGACCCGGAGGACTCCATGAGAGCGGCACACCTTCTCGCACTCGGCGCAGGTATCGCGGTGGCGGGTTCGGCTTCGGCCAACGAAAGCGTCATGAAGGGCATCGCCAATCCGGCGGAGCAGGTGCTTCAGACGGTCGACTACGCCAACACCCGCTATTCCAAGCTCGACCAGATCAACGCCAGCAACGTCAAGAATCTCCAGGTCGCCTGGACGTTCTCGACCGGCGTGCTGCGCGGCCACGAGGGCTCCCCGCTCGTCGTCGGCAACATGATGTACGTGCACACGCCCTTCCCGAACATCGTCTACGCGCTCAATCTCGATGACGGCGCCAAGATCGTCTGGAAGTACGAGCCCAAGCAGGACCCGTCCGTCATCCCGGTGATGTGCTGCGATACCGTCAACCGCGGTCTCGCCTATGCCGACGGCACCATCCTGCTGCACCAGGCCGACACCACCCTCGTGTCGCTCGACGCCAAGTCCGGCAAGGTCAACTGGTCGGTCAAGAACGGCGACCCGTCGAAGGGCGAGACCAACACCGCCACCGTGCTCCCGGTGAAGGACAAGGTCATCGTCGGCATCTCCGGCGGCGAGTTCGGCGTCCAGTGCCACGTCACCGCCTACAATCTCAAGGACGGCAAGAAGGCGTGGCGCGGCTACTCGGTCGGTCCGGACGATCAGCTGCTCGTCGATCCCGAGAAGACCACCCATCTCGGCAAGCCGATCGGCAAGGATTCGTCGCTGAAGACCTGGGAAGGCGATCAGTGGAAGACCGGCGGCGGCTGCACCTGGGGCTGGTTCTCCTACGATCCCAAGCTCGACCTGTTCTACTACGGCTCGGGCAACCCCTCGACCTGGAACCCCAAGCAGCGTCCGGGCGACAACAGGTGGTCGATGACGATCTGGGCGCGGAACCCCGATACCGGCATGACCAAGTGGGTCTATCAGATGACCCCCCATGACGAGTGGGACTTCGACGGCGTCAACGAGATGCTGCTGACCGACCAGAAGGTCGGCGGCAAGGAGCGCCCGCTGCTGACCCACTTCGACCGGAACGGCTTCGGCTACACCCTCGATCGCGCCACCGGCGAACTCCTGGTGGCGGAAAAGTTCGATCCGGTGGTGAACTGGGCCACCAAGGTCGACATGGACAAGGACTCGAAGACCTATGGCCGTCCGCTGGTCGTGTCGAAGTACTCGACCGAGCAGAACGGCGAGGACGTGAACTCGAAGGGCATCTGCCCGGCCGCTCTCGGCACCAAGGACCAGCAGCCGGCGGCCTATTCGCCCAAGACCCAGCTGTTCTACGTGCCCACCAACCACGTCTGCATGGATTACGAGCCGTTCCGGGTGACCTACACCCCGGGCCAGCCCTATGTCGGTGCGACCCTGTCGATGTACCCGGCCCCGAACTCACACGGCGGCATGGGCAACTTCATCGCTTGGGACGGCGTGCAGGGTAAGATCAAGTGGTCGAATCCCGAGCAGTTCTCGGCCTGGGGCGGCGCCCTGGCGACCGCGGGCGACGTGGTGTTCTACGGCACGCTCGAGGGTTACCTGAAGGCGGTCGACTCGAAGACGGGTAAGGAACTCTACAAGTTCAAGACCCCGTCGGGCATCATCGGCAACGTGATGACCTACGAGCACAAGGGCAAGCAGTATGTCGGCATCCTGTCGGGCGTCGGCGGCTGGGCCGGCATCGGCCTCGCGGCCGGCCTGACCGACCCGAATGCCGGCCTCGGCGCGGTGGGCGGCTATGCGGCCCTGTCGAGCTACACCAATCTCGGTGGCCAGCTGACCGTGTTCGCCCTGCCGAACAACTAAACCCCATCGGCGATGAGGCGTCCTCGTCGCCGATGCCCCCGCGACGGCGGGGCGGCGGTGATCCGCCGGACGCGGGGAGGCCGGCCCTGGTCGGCCTCCCCGCTTCTTGAGATCCGTCACACAGGAAACGCCGAGCGAGAGGAGGCTGGCGCGGTTCCCGCGCCGGCCTGTCCCCTCTCCGGGCCAGCAGGTGCATCGGATGATCCGAGCGTCTCTCCGCCGCGTCGGCCTCCTCCTGGCGATGCTCCATCTGGCGATGCCCCATCCGGCCGCGGCCGTCCCGGGCGAGCCGCCGGATTTCGGCTGCAAGTCGATGGCGAACACCACCCAGTTGCTCGCCCTGCGGCGGGCCAGCGATCCGACCCCGTATGACGAGCGCCTGCAGAGACTGGTGCGGGCCGGCGAATGCCGCCAGTGGACCGCCACCGACCCGGTGATCGTCGAGGACGAGAGCGACCGCCTCGTCTGCCTCGCACCGGGCGGCGGGCGCGGGATCTGCTACTGGTCCGTGCCGGGGCCCGGCCCCGCGGCGCGACCGTAGACGAGCAGCCCCCCCCCTCACGCCGTCTCGGCCAGCACCGCCTGCCGCTCGAACAGCGACCGGTAGGCGCCGTTCGGGCGCCGCATCAGGGCGGCGTGGGGGCCGTCCTCGACGATGCGGCCACGCTCGAACACGAGGATGCGGTCGAGGGCGCGGACCGTCGAGAGGCGGTGGGCGATCACGAGGGCCGTGCGCCCCCGCATCAACCGCTCCATCGCCTCCTGCACCAGGGCCTCCGATTCCGAGTCGAGGCTCGACGTCGCCTCGTCGAGGATCAGGATCGGGGCGTCGGCCAGGAAGGCGCGGGCAAGGGCCACCCGCTGCCGCTCGCCGCCGGAGAGCTTCACGCCCCGCTCCCCCACCGGTGTGGCATAGCCCTGGGGCAGACGCGCGATGAAGTCGTGGGCGTTGGCGAGGCGGGCGGCCCGCTCGATCGCGTCGAGGGAGGCGCCGGACCGGCCATAGGCGATGTTCTCGGCGAGGCTCCGGTGGAACAGCACCGGCTCCTGCGGCACGATCGCGACCTGCGCCCGCAGGCTCGCCTGCGTCGCCCCGGCGACGTCCTGCCCGTCGAGGGTCACGCGGCCCTCGCTGACGTCGTAGAGCCGCTGGATCAGCCGCACGAAGGTGGTCTTGCCCGAGCCCGAGCGCCCGACGAGGCCGACCCGTTGGCCCGGTGGGATCGCCACCGACAGGTCGTCGTAGAGCGGCGTGCCGTGCGCGCCGTAATGGAAGCGCACCCGCTCGAAGCGGATCGCCCCGCCCGACACCGCGAGCGGCACCGCCCCCGGCCGGTCCGCGACCCCCACGGGCTCGGCTTCGAGAGCGACCAGCTCCTCCATCTCGTTGACCGCGCGCTGGAGATCGTTGATGTGTCCGCCGATGTCGCGGAGATAGCCGTGCACCACGAAGTAGGTGGTGAGCACGTAGGCGACGTCGCCCGGGCTCGCCTCGCCGCGCCACCACAGCCACAGGGCCGTAGCCACGATCGCCGTGCGGAAGGCGAGCAGCAGCCCGATCTGGACGGTGCCGCTCCACGTCACGATCATCCAGGTGCGGTGCGTGCGCCGCTGCCACTTGGCCAGGACGCGGGCGAGCCGCGCCTCCTCGCGGGCTTCCGCCCCGAAGGCCTTGACCACCGCGTTGTTGCCGATGGCGTCCGACAATGCCCCGCCGAGCCGCGTGTCGACGGCGTTCGAGAGCGTGGCCGCCGGAGCGATCACCCGGGTGGCCAGGAACACCGCCGTGGCGGCGTAGATCAGCGTGCCAAGGCCGACCACCGCGCCCATCGCCGGCCAGTGCAGGCCGAGCACCACCGTGGTGCCGGCGAGAACGACGAGCGAGGGGAAGAGCGAGAGCAGCAGCACGTCGTTGAGGCTGTCGAGCGCCCACATCCCGCGGGAGATCTTCCGGACGGTCGAGCCCGAGAAGGTGTTGGCGTGCCACTCCGTCGAGAAGCGCTGGACCCGCGCGAAGCTGCCCTGCGCGACATCCGACATGGTGCCCAGCGTCAGCGGCACCACGAGGCTCCAGGAGACATGGCGCAGGGCGACCGCGACGAGGCTCAGGCCGGTCATGGACGCGAAGGCCGGCAGCGCCGCGGCAAAGGCCGCGTCGCGGTCGGCCCCGGACAGGGCATCGACGAGGCGGCCGGCATAGAGCGGCAGCATCACGTCCGCCAGGGTGGCGAAGGTGATGGC
The DNA here is from genome assembly GCF_920984675.1 of Methylobacterium sp. Leaf118. Taxonomy (GTDB): domain Bacteria; phylum Pseudomonadota; class Alphaproteobacteria; order Rhizobiales; family Beijerinckiaceae; genus Methylobacterium. The sequence continues at coordinate 11,923 of NZ_CAKLBV010000023.1, read as the reverse complement.
GGCGGCGAGGCCGGACACGAGGGACAGCCGTCGGCGCCAGCCGCGGATGACGAAGGCGAGGACGCGACGGACCGCGTCCGTACGCCGGGGAGAAGACAGGGACATGGAGGCGTCCGGCGCACGCGCCGGCTCCGAAGGGCGCAGGCGCGCATGGGCGCGGCCTGACGCGATCAGATCGGGAAGGGTGGGGAGGCCACCTCGGCCCTTGGGCGCAGGCGGCGGGTCGGCGCAGGCGGCGGGGGAGAACGCGCCTAGGCGATCCCGCTCCAGGTCGCGGCGATTCCCGAGGGAGAGACGACGAACATGACGCTCATACGGTCCCCTCCCTGTTCAAGCACCACGAGCTGAGGGGTAGGGGAGGCTGCCGTGATTCGCAACCGGCGATGCCCGGCGGTGCGGTCTGGCCGTGAACGGCGCGACGCGTGCACCGCAGCATGAAACCGGGGTCCGACCCGTCTGCACCGCAAAAAAAGGCCCCGCCAGGATCCCTGGAGGATCCCTGGCGGGGCCGAACCGTTCGTGAGACCGCCGGAGGGCGGAGCGCTCGCTCAGGCGGCGATCTTGGCGCCCGTGCGGGAGACGTTCTCGTTGCCGACCCGAACGGCGCCGGACTGGGCGGAGACAGGGGTCGACGCGGTCGCGGCGAACTCGCCGGCGGAAAGGGTGCCGGCCTGCGGGCCGAAGCGGTCGGCCAGGAAGGCGACCAGAGCGACGTTGGCAGTTCCGATGGCGGCGATGACGAAGAGCAGGGAGATCATTGCGGTGCCCCGTGTTGATGTTGCGTTGCAGCGTGTATGCCACCGTTCGCCAGGGCCTGGCATACCAAACGCCAAATGCCAGGCATTCGCTGAACGCATGCATCGCCCCCTCAATCGGCTGAGGGTCTACAATTTTGCAATATGGTGCTCTTCGCCTGTCGTTCGTGCGGTATCTTGCATGGACAGCCGAAGGCGGATCTGATTAATGCCTCTCGACGGCACGGCCTCATGACAGCGAGGCTTCGCGGGGTATCGCAAGGTTCGGCGGCTCCTGCGAACGACGCCGAGGAACAATGGCATGCGGTACGCGAAGGTTCGCCCGGCTGACGAACAGTGGATCGAGCCGCCGGAGCCTGCGCTCGACCGGTATCTGCTGCGCACGCGGCGCCCGGCTGCCAACGACAACCGTCGGCCGATGGCCCCCGCCTTCCGCGCCTGGCAGATCGGCGCCTGCGCGGCCCTGCTCAGCGTCGTCACCCTGATCGCTCTCTAAGCCTTCGGCGCCGGCCTCTCGCCGACGAGCGGCGCGATTGGACGAAGGCCCGGCCGTACGCCCCTCTGCATCTCGTGGTCGGGCAGGACGCGCACGCGCCGCCCCTCGTGCTGCTGCATGGCTGGCCGCAGACGTGGTTCGCGTGGCGCGACACGATGGCGGCGCTCAGTGACCGCTTCCGGGTGATCGCCCCGGACCTGCGCGGTCTCGACCTCACCGAGCGCCCGGCGGGCGGCTCCGACAAGCGCACGATCGCGGCCGACATCCAGGCCCTGATCGCCCACGCAGCGGGGGGCCGCGCGACGATCGTCGGCCACGACACGGGCGGCAAGGCGGCCCTCGTCCTCGCCCATCTCCATCCGGACACGTTCGAGCGGTTGGTGCTGGTCGATTGCCTCGTGCCCGGCACCGAGAACGGCGATGCCCTCAACGGTGGCGCGTGGCATTACGGATTCCCTCGGGCTCCCGACATCCCCGAGATGCCGACCGCGGGCCGTGAGCGGGACTTCCTGCGGGCGCAGATCCGGGCGTGGTCGTTCGGCAGGGAGGCGGTGAGCGAGGACGCAAACACCGAATACGCCCGGCACTATGCAACGCCCGGCGGCATGGCGGCGGGCGTCGCCACTTACCGGGCGCTGCGCGAGGACGCCGCCCTGGTCGCGTCCTTCCCGCGAACACTCGCCATGCCGGTGCTGGCCATCGCCGGCCGCCACGGTGTCGGCGAACGCCTCGCGGAGGGGCTGGCGGGACGCACCGAGCGGCTGAGCCGCGTCGTCGTGGACGAGTGCGGCCATTTCGTCGCCGAGGAGGCGCCGGAGGTGTTTCGGAGGGAGTTGGCGCGGTTTTTGGGGGTTTGAGGGCACCCGGCGCGGCTCGCAGCCTTCGCGCGCAGGGCACTCCAACGTCATCCTATCCGGTGTCGCGTCGCTCCGATCGGGTTGTCCTGGGCCCCCTCGTGGGAGAGGGGAGGCGCCCGGCACCGTCGCGGTCAGCCGGCCCTCGACGCCTCCAACAAGGCCAGCGCCTGCTCGACCGACAGGCGCCGGATCTCCGCCCGGCCGGGATCGCCGAAGCGGCGCTCGACATGGCGGGTGGGGGCGTCTTTCGCGGCGAGCGCGAAATGCACGAGGCCGACGGGTTTCTCCGCGCTGCCTCCGCCCGGCCCGGCGATGCCGGTGACCGAGACCGCCACCGTCGCCCGGGAGGCGGCGAGCGCGCCCTCGGCCATGGCGCGGGCCACCGGCGCGCTCACCGCGCCGTGAGCGGCGATGAGGTCCGCCGGCACGCCGACGAGGTCGGTCTTGGCCGCGTTGGAATAGGTGACGAAGCCCCGCTCCAACACCGCCGAGGAGCCGGGCACGGCGGTGAGGAGCCCGGCCACGAGGCCGCCGGTGCAGGATTCGGCCGTGGCGATTGTTTTGTTCGACGCCGCGTATCCCTTCACCAGCGCCTCGGCGCGGGCGAGCAGGGTCGCGTCGTCGATCACGAGCGGCGCTCGGCCGTCTCGCTGCCGGTGTCCACCTCGACCTCGGGCAGACGCACCGTCGCGGCGGCCTGGGCGGCGAGACCCTCGGCGCGGCCGACGAAGCCGAGCTTCTCGGTCGTCGTCGCCTTGATCGAGACGGCGGAGAGCGGCACGCCCGTGATCTCCGCGATGCGCGCCCGGATCGCCTCGCGATGCGCGCCGATGCGCGGAGCCTCGGCCAGCACGGTGATGTCGAGATGGTCGATCCGACCGCCGCGCGCCCGCACCAGGGCGCAGGCATGGGCCAGGAACTGGTCGGAGGCGGCGCCGCGCCAGCGCTCGTCGGAGGGCGGGAAATGGGTGCCGATATCGCCGTCGGCGATGGCGCCGAGCAGCGCGTCGGTGAGGGCGTGCAGGGCCACGTCGCCGTCGGAATGGGCGAGCACGCCGCGATCGGCGGGGATCTTCACGCCGCCGAGCCAGACATGGTCGCCTTCCGTGAAGGCATGCACGTCGAAGCCGGTGCCGAGGCGGGTCACGTAAGTCGTCATGGGAGCATCAGATACCGCGACCGCCTCTCCTGAGAAAGCCCGGTCGGCCTCCATCAGGTCGGAGGCCTGGGTGATCTTGCGGTTTCTCAGGTCGCCCTCGAACACCACCACGGCGAGCCCGGCCCATTCGGCGAGCGCCCCGTCGTCGGTGAAGCCGTCGCGGCCCTCGGCCGCGGCCCGGCGATGGGCCGCGAGGAGGGGGCCGAAGCGGAAGCTCTGAGGGGTCTGCACCGCGCGCAAATTCTCGCGGTCCGGCGTCTCGCGGACGCGACCGATGCCCGGGGCGATCGCCTCGACGCGCTTGATCGTGTCGGTGACGGGCGTGCCCGGCACCGCCGCACCGTGCTCGGCCCCGGCGGCGACCGCACGGCCGATCAACCCCTCATCGACGAAGGGACGGGCGGCGTCGTGCACCAGCACGAGGTCCGGCGCGCCCGATCGCGCCAGGCCTTCGAGCCCGGCGGCCACCGATTGCTGGCGGGTCGCTCCGCCGGGAACCGGCTCGGCCAGCTTCTGGCGCAGCGCCGGCTCCAGCTCGGCGACGCAATCCCGAAAGAACGCGGCGGCGTCGGGGGCGATCACCGGCTGGATGCGGGCGATCCGGGGCGAGGCGGCGAGCGCGGCGAGGGTGCGGGTCAGGACCGCCCGGCCGCCGACCCGGCGGTATTGCTTGGGCAGGTCGCCGCCGACCCGCAGGCCCTTGCCGGCCGCCACCACGACGGCGGCCACTTCCGGCCGCGCGGCATTGTCGGACATGGTCGGGCCTCGAAGGTCACGCGGAGCGTCGCACGCACCACCCGGATTCGGACGGGCCCCGCCGGACCGGCGACGGCGCCGCGGGCGTCTCGTGAGAGTCACTCCGCTGGGGATAGCGGGAACGCTCGCGCTCATATGCGGCGGATTGCCCGAAGGCAAACGCGGTCGGCGCTTGCGTCCGGCTCACATTTGGCTACTTATTGTGCAGAATGAGCCCTGACCATTATTTAAGCGTCCTGCGTGCCGGTGGCAGCCTGGAGGCCGGGACGCCGCCGGTGCTGCTGGCGCCCCTGTCCGGCGTCACCGACCTGCATATGCGGCGCCTCGCGCAAGGATGCGGGGCGAGCGCCGTCGTCTCCGAGATGGTGGCGGCCGCCGAACTCGCCCGGGGCGACGCCGAATCGCGGGTCCGGGCCGAGGGGGAGGGGGTGAGCCCCCATATCGTCCAGCTTGCCGGCTGTGCGGAAGAACCGATGGCCGAGGCCGCCCGCATCGCCGTGGCGAACGGCGCCGACGCCATCGACGTCAACATGGGCTGCCCGGCCAAGACCGTGACCGGGGGCGAGGCGGGCTCGGCCCTGATGCGCGACCTCGACCACGCGACCCGCCTGCTCGCCGCCGTGCGGGAGGCGGTCACGGTGCCGGTCACCGTGAAGATGCGCCTCGGATGGGACCATGCGAGCCTCAACGCGGCCGAACTCGCCCGGCGCGCCGAGGGGCTGGGGCTCAACGCCGTCACGGTCCACGGCCGCACCCGGCAGCAATTCTACAAGGGGCGGGCCGATTGGTCGGCCATCCGCGCCGTGGTCGCGGCGGTGCGGCTCCCGGTGATCGCCAACGGCGACGTGACGAGCCTCGACGAGGCCCGTTCCTGCCTCGCCGCCTCGGGGGCGGCCGGGATCATGATCGGCCGCGCGGCCGTCGGCCGGCCCTGGCTCGTCGGCGAGATCGCCGCCGGGCTGGCCGGACAAGACGTCGCCCCGCTGTCGGCGGAGGCGCGGGCGGCGCTGGCGGCCGAGCATTACCAGGGGCTGATCGCCCTCTACGGGCCGGCCATGGGCGTGCGCCACGCCCGCAAGCATCTGGCGGCCTATGCCGACGCCGCCGGCGCGGGCGCCCTTGGACCCGGCGCCCATGGACCCGGCGCCCTTGGACCCGGCGCCCTTGGACCCGGCGCCCTTGGACCCGGCGCCCTTCGCCCCGACGACCGGCGCCGCCTCGTCACGACGAGCGACCCCACCGAGGCGCTGCGCCTGCTGCGCCGCGCCTTCCTGGACCCGGCCGCCGCGGCGGCCTCCGGCACGACGATCGGCGAGGCCGCATGAGCCATACGATGAGCTTCTCCGGCGACGATCCCGCCCCCGGCGCCCAGCCGGCGGCGGAGGCGGTGCTGAACGCCCTGCCGCTGCCGGTCCTCACCATCGGGCCGGACGAGCGCATCCTGCGGGTCAACCACGCGGCCGAGCTGTTCTTCGATGCCTCCGCCAAGGTGATGCGCCGGGGCCGGCTGCGCGACATCATCCCGTTCTCCTCGCCGATCATCGCCCTCGTCGCCGAGGTGCGCCGCCGCCGCTCCTCCGTCTCGGAATACCGGGTCGAGCTGGTCCAGCCCCGCTCGAGCCAGGAGCGCAGCGTCGACGTCTTCGCCACGCCGCTGCGCGACGAGGACGATTCCGTGGTGCTGATGTTCCAGGAGCGGACCATCGCCGACAAGATGAACCGGCAGCTCACCCACCGGGGGGCCGCCCGCTCCATGGTGGCGCTCGGCGCCATGCTGGCCCACGAGATCAAGAACCCGCTCGCCGGCATCCGCGGCGCGGCGCAGCTGCTGGAGCAGGACAGCGAGGACGAGGACCGGGTGCTCACCCGGCTCATCTGCGACGAATCGGACCGGATCGTGCGCATCGTCGAGCGCATGGAGCTGTTCGGCGAGGAGCGGCCGGTGGAGCGCGGCCCGGTCAACGTCCACGGCGTGCTCGATCAGGTGAAGCGCTCGGCGCAGTCGGGCTTTGCCCGCCACATCCGCTTCATCGAGAATTACGATCCCTCGCTCCCGCCGGTCCTCGGCAACCGCGACCAGCTGATCCAGGTGATCCTCAACCTCGTGAAGAACGCGGCGGAGGCCATCGGCACCGACACGGTCGAGGGCGAGATCACCCTGTCCACCGCCTTCCGCACCGGCCTGCGCCTGCAGGTGCAGGGCTCGCGCGAGCGGGTCAGCCTGCCGATCGAGGTGGCGGTGCGCGACAACGGGCCGGGCATCCCGCCCGACCTCCTCTCCGACCTGTTCGACCCCTTCGTGACCACCAAGGCGCAGGGCTCCGGCCTTGGTCTTGCATTGGTGGCCAAGATCGTCGGCGACCACGGGGGTATCGTCGAGTGCGATCCCGTTCCCCGCCGCACCGCCTTCCGGATCCTGCTTCCCATGTCGAGCGCCCGCGACGGGCGCGAATCGGCCGCGGAGCGTTGAGTCGAGAGCCATGCCCAACGGCCACATCATCGTCGCGGACGACGACGCCGCGATCCGCACCGTCCTGAACCAGGCCCTGTCGCGGGCCGGCTACGAGGTCCGCACCACCTCGAACTGCGCCACGCTCTGGCGCTGGGTGGCGCAGGGGGAGGGGGACCTCGTCATCACCGACGTGGTGATGCCCGACGAGAACGTGTTCGACCTCCTGCCCCGCATCAAGCGGGTCCGGCCCGAACTGCCGATCATCGTGATGAGTGCGCAGAACACCTTCATGACGGCGATCCGCGCCTCCGAGCGCGGCGCCTACGAGTATCTCCCGAAGCCCTTCGACCTGAAGGAGCTCACCGCCATCGTCGGCCGGGCCCTGTCACGGCCCCGCGGGACGCCGGCGCCGGGGGCGGGACCGGAGAACGAGGACATCCCGCTGGTCGGGCGCTCGCCGGCCATGCAGGAGATCTACCGGGCGCTCGCCCGGCTGATGCCCACCGACCTCACCGTGATGATCACGGGCGAGTCCGGCACCGGCAAGGAGCTGGTCGCCCGGGCCTTGCACGATTACGGGCGCCGCCGCACCGGGCCGTTCGTGCCCGTCAACATGGCGGCGATCCCCCGCGACCTCATCGAATCCGAACTGTTCGGCCACGAGAAGGGCGCCTTCACGGGGGCGCTGTCGCGCTCGGCCGGCCGGTTCGAGCAGGCGGAGGGCGGCACGCTCTTCCTCGACGAGATCGGCGACATGCCGATGGAGGCGCAGACCCGCCTGCTGCGGGTGCTCCAGCAGGGCGAGTACACCACCGTCGGCGGGCGGGTGCCGATCAAGACCAATGTCCGCATCATCGCGGCGACCAACAAGGATCTGCGCGTCTCGATCCAGCAGGGGATCTTTCGCGAGGACCTGTTCTTCCGCCTGAACGTCGTGCCCCTGCGCCTGCCGGCGCTGCGCGAGCGGGCCGAGGACGTGCCGGACCTGATCCGCCACTTCTTCGTGCTGGTCGAGCGCGAGGGCCTGACCCGCAAGACCCTCGACGCCGACGCCATGGAGCGATTGAAGCGCTACCGCTGGCCCGGCAACGTGCGCGAACTGGAAAACCTCGTGCGGCGGCTCGCGGCGCTCTATCCGCAGGAGACCATCACCGGCCCGGTGATCGAGGCCGAGCTCGACACCCTGCCGCTCGCCCAGCCCATGGCGGCGGGCAAGTCCGCGCAGAAGAACGGCGCGGCGGAGAACGAGACCCTCTCCGGCGCCGTCGAGCGGCACCTCGCCGATTATTTCTCGGGGTATCGCGACACCCTGCCCCCGCCCGGCCTCTACCACCGCATCCTGCGCGAGATCGAAGGCCCGCTGATCGGCGCAGCCCTGGCCGCCACCCGCGGCAACCAGATCCGCGCCGCGGAGCTGCTGGGGGTGAACCGCAACACCCTGCGCAAGAAGGTGCGCGACCTCGACCTCCAGGTGTTCCGCACCTCGCGGTGAGGCCACCGCCCCTCGCGGCTGAGAGCCGTGCCCCATCACGTTGAAACGTGGCACGGCTCTCCGTCTCCGTTGTGTCGCGCTCTCGAGCCTGACCGGCTTTCCCGTCGGCGGCGAGCGCTCGTGCCCTACCGCAGGGCGAGCAGGAGCGGGCGCGCCACCCGGCGAAAGCCGAGGCCGGCATAGAGGCGCTCGACCGGCCCGCTGGGGACGCATTGCAGGAACAGGCCGGCGCAGCCGAGCGCCGCCGCCGCTGCGATCGCCTGGGCCGTGATGCGGCGGCCGAGGCCCCGGCGCTGATGCGGGGCCGCGACCGCGACGTTGTAGAGGCCGGCCCAGGCCGCCTCCGCATGGAGGGAGGCGCAGGCGACGGGCGCGTTCCCCTCCCACAGCGTCAGGTGGCGCACCCGGATGCCGGGACCGGCCGTGGCCGCGCGCAGGGCCGGGCCGTAGCCCTCCATCGTCGCCGCGTTGACCGCCGGATTGTCGGATTGCCGCGCCATCACCCCGAGAAAGGCCGCATCCGGAGCGGGCCGCTCCGAGACCGTGAGCCCCCCCTCCGTCGCCGTCCGCGCCTCCGCCGGGGCGAGGTCGCGGACCATCCAGGCCACCGCCGCGACCGGGGCCGCCCCGAGGGCGAGGCAGAGGTCACGGGCCTCCCCCATATCGGCGGCGAGCGCCACCGGAGCCCGGCCCCGCCGCGCCGCCTCCGCCCGGATCCAGGCGCCGTCGCGCACGCCGACGCTCATGTTGAGGCCGAATTCGGCGAGGTGGCGCGACCACAGCCATTGCCCGCCCCCAGGCCCGGCCTCGACCCCCGACACGTAGCAGCCGGCCTGCACCCGGGCATGGGCCGCGAGCAGCGACGGCAGGAGGCGGTCTGCGCTCTCCGCCGACGGCACGGGCGCAGGGGAGGCTAAGGCGTTGTCCGGCACGGCGAACTCAGACAGTTTATGCTTATTCCAATCAAAGATGAGTTTATTATAATTCCAGGCTACATTCACATCTGCGAGCTATCATTGATCAACACCAGCCCCGGCGCTATGTCTCGACTTACAGCCAAGACGCTGCGTCCGGCCGAAGATTTAGAGTTTTTCCGAAAACTCCCGATGTTCGGTGCCGATGCGACAGCGCGGCCGATGCTTCCCTGCGATGCCCGCGAAGCCCCCGTGCCGTCCTGTCCGGTGCCGATCCTCGCGCGGCCGGTTCGCCCCAAGGACAGGAACGCCATGCCGAGGAGAGAGAACGACCGGGGAGCGGATCCGCTCCTGGTGGAGTTGCTGCGCCATCGCCCCCAGCTGGTCGAGACGGCGCGGCGGGTCGTGCGCTGCGGCGCGCGGGCCGAGGACGTGGTGCAGGATGTCTGCCTGAAGGTCTGCCAGAACGGCGTCGCCGCCGAGGTCGCCGACGCGGCGGGCTTCCTGCGCCGCATGGTCCACAACGCCGCCATCGACGCGGTGCGCCAGACGGGCCGCGAGTGCCGTCGCAGCGCCCCGGAGGAAGCCGGCGACGCGGTGCCCGCGCCCTGCGACTGCCCCTTGCGCCGGCTGGAGGCCCGCCAGACCCTGCACCGGGCGATCGCGGCGCTGGACGAGGCGCCGGCCCGCACCCGCGAGGCCTTCCTGTCCCACCGCATCGACGGCGTGCCGCAGAAGGACATCGCGGCGCGGGCCGGCGTGTCGCCGACGCTCGTCAACTTCATGATCCGCGACGCCACCGCCCTCTGCCGCGCCGCCGCCTCCTGATACGGGCTCCACTTGATCAAAGCGGAGCCCGGATCAGGCAAGCCCGCGCGGCGTTTGAGCGAAGCCCAAATCTGCCATCCCGAAGGGATCAACCGGATTTCGTATGAGCCCGGGTTGAAAGGGATCCCGCGCTCGAGATCACGCGTGCGCCTGGGCGGCGGGCGCGGCGGCGGGCGCGGCGCCAACCTCGACGAGGGCGCCGCTCTCCAGCTTCAGCAGGCGGTCGGCCACGTCGAAGTAGCGGTCGTCGTGGGAGATCGCGAGCACGGCCTTGCCGCGGGCCCGCAGCTCCGGCAGCAGCCTCCGGTAGAACACCTCGCGGAAGAGCGGGTCTTGGTCGGCGGCCCATTCGTCGAACAGGTAGAACGGCCGGTCTTCCAAAAAGGCGACCACGAGGGCGAGACGCTTGCGCTGCCCCTGGGAGAGCGCCCGCGTCGAGAGCCGGCCGCCCGTGACCGACACCTTGTGGGCGAGTTCGAGCTTGGCGATCAGCGCGTTGGCGGCTCCGTCGAGGGCGCCCGCCGCCGCCTCCGACCCGCCGAGGCCGTGCAGCGTCGGGAACAGGTGGAAGTCGGAGAAGACGGCCGCGAACAGCCGGCGCTGCCGGTCGCGGTCGGCATCGGTCACCGGCGTGCCGTCGAGGGTGATCGTGCCGGATTCCGGCCGGTAGAGCCCCGTCAGCACCTTGGCGAGCGTGGTCTTGCCGCTGCCGTTCCCGCCGATCAGGATGACGATCTCGCCGGGGCGGAGGGCAAGGTCGATCGGCCCGAGTTCGAACATCCCATCCTCGGCCTCCCGGTAATAGCGGTGGCGCACGCCGGCGAGGCGCAGCTCGCGGAACCCCGAAGCGGGGCCCCGGGCGACGACGGGCTCCGGCGCCGCGACCGCCGCCATCAGCCGGTCGATCCGCATCATCGAGACCCGCGCCTGCTGGGCGTTGGGCAGGGTGTTGAGGAGCGCGTCGAGGGGCATCATCAGGTAGAGGAACACCACGATCGATCCGGCCCCGGAGAGGCCCCCGAAGGCCAGGGCCCCGATCAGGGCGTGGACCATGAACAGGGCGGCGCCCGCCGCGACGACGTAGATGCGCAAGCCCCGCAGGCGGTGTTCCCGCACCGAGGCGATGCTGTCGTCCAGGGAGTGGCGCAGGAAGGAATCGGCCCGGTCGCGGTTGAGCTTCAGCTCCTTGGCGCCCGAGAACAGCCCGTCGAAATGCCCGAACAGCGCATCCTGCGCCGTGCCGGCCCGGTCGAGTTCCTTCAGGGCGCGGGCATGGCCCAGGGCGAAGATCAGCGAGCCGCCGAGGATCGTCGCCAGCGCGAGGGCGAAGGCGGCGAGCGAGGTCCAGGCGAGATAGGCGAGGCATCCCGACACGATCGTGGCGTTCATGACGAGGTTCGGGACGGCGACGAGGAAATCGGCGACGCGGGCGGCGTCGTCGGTCATCACCGACTGCACCCGCGCGGCGCCGAGCCGCTCGACCCGGGCGAACTCCGCCGCGGCCACCCGCGCCGCCAGGGAGCGGCGCATGTCGAGGAGGACGCCCTCGCCGAGCCGCGCGAAGAGGAGCCCGCCGGCGATCCGGCCGCCGAGCCCGGCGAGCGCCGCGGCGGCGAAGCCCAGGGTGAGCCAGCGGGGATCGTGGCGCCCGGACAGCCCCTCGTTGACCGCGGCCACCATGCCGATGCCGGCCGCCGCCGCCACGAGGCTCGCGCCGAGCGCCCAAGCGAGGCGCCGACGCGGGCATTGCGCCAGGATGCGAAGGAGCACGCTCCCGCGCGGGTCGGCGTCCGGGGGGTCGGGATCCATGCGCCGCTCCGAGTCCAGATCTCGATCGTCGCGCCGTCTCTCGACGAAGCGGCCTTCCGCCTCGTCGGACCGCGCCGGTCTCGCCTTCGAGGACGCGGGGGGCGGGACGAGATTTAGAGGTCCTCGCAAAACTCCCGCTCGCCGGGAGCTCGTTATCCGAACGCCGCTCCGATTCGGGCGGGGCCTCTAAATTTCGCCGAGGCCCGTCCGTCCTGCCGTCGAGGGGCCGGGCCACCGGCCGTTCCCGGGAGCGGTCTGAGCGGATGAACAGGGCAGTCAGGACGATCAGCACGGCGGCCGCCGCGCCGGCACGCCCGTTCGTGCCGGCCTCGGCCCTGGTCTCGGCCCAGGCCGCGGCGGACGGCGACCGCATCGCCCTCGTCCACGGCACGCACCGCCTCACCT